>CAIVQB010000047.1 GCA_903907925.1 uncultured Verrucomicrobiota bacterium | reverse complement strand
CGCCCCGAGCGGCGGATATTTCACTGCCAAATAGATTCCACGGTATCCGGGCGGTGTTAATCGGAGGCACGGCTCCATAGCGCCGTCGACGCTGCGCTCTGCCGGCGCACTCCACACTATGGACTGCGGCGGGAAGCGAAGCGCCACGCCGCTATGAAACACGTTCCTTCGCCCCGAGCGGCGGATATTGCACTACGGCCAAGATTCCACGATATACGGGCGGTGCTAATCCGAGGCCCGGCTCCATAGCGCCGTCGTCGCCGCGCTTTGCCGGCGCACTCCATGTGCGGGTGTACGAATCAATGTGCACAGTTGCACCGACCTACATAGCTCGGTACGGGCATCGGGTATGTTGGAACAAGGAACGCCGTGGCCGCATGCCCCGACACATCAGCTCAAAGTAGGCGGAACATTCATGGTGACCTGCAGCACCTACGGTCGACGCCATCACTTCTGCGGTGCTGCACGACTTCAGGTATTGAACCGGGGCTTGCTGGCAATGGCGTCAGACTTCGGGTGGAACCTTGAAGCGTGGGCCGTGTTCTCCAATCACTACCATTGGGTGGGACATTCGCCGCATGGAGAGGCTGGAGCGGAAAGCCTTCGAGAAATGCTCGGCCTGCTCCACGAGAAGACGGCCAAATGGATCAATCGACTCGATCGGACCCCGGGTCGATCGGTTTGGCACAACTACTGGGAAACGCTTTTGACGTATGAGGGTGCTTATCGGGCACGTTTGAACTACGTCCACCAGAATGCGGTAAAACACGGACTGGTGACCGTTGCCAATCAGTACCCGTGGTGTTCGGCATCCTGGTTCGAGCGGACAGCTACTGCGGCGCAGGTGAAAACGATCTACGGATTCAAGACCGACCGGCTGAGGGTTGTCGATTTTGAAGACGTTGCCGCAGAGTGGTAGCTTATGGACTGCGGCGGGAAGCGAAGCGCCACGCCGCTATGAAACACCTCCCTTCGTCCCCGAGCGGCGGATGTTCCACTGCGGCCGAGATTCCACGGTATCCGGGCGGTGTTGATCGGAGGCCCGGCTCCATAGCGCCGTCGACGCTTCGCTCTGCCGGCGCACTCCATAGGGATCAATGGGCGGAGGATGGGCGGGCGGCGACGCGGAAGAAGGCAGTGAATCCTGATCCGCCACGGATCGGCAAGGCGACCTCACGATCCGCCCCGTCGCCGTTCTGCCAGCTCGCGGCTTCGGCCCAGGTCTGCAGATCGCTGGCCTGCTCGATGCGGTAGGAGAGTCCGTTGCGAGTGGGGAAGCGGAGTTTGATGGTGTCGCCTGCCCGGGAAGCGGCGACCGCAGGACGCAGATCGGGGACGACCATCCGGGCGTGATACAACACGTCGAAGGGGATGTTCGGCACGATGTTGGTGGAGTTCAGCGTGAACAACGCCGTTCGTCCATCGAAGCTCAGGCCTTGAGCGGTTCCGATTTTCCCCGCGGGCATTGTCACGCCCGGCAGGAATTCCGCGATGGGATGAACCGATCCATCGAGCAACACCAGGACCGGTCCGTTGGTTGTGTTGCCGGCCGCCACCGATCCATCGCCGGAGAGATAGGCGAGATCCACACCGGGCGGGACAGCAACCGTGTTGGTGGTACCGAAGCGGTCCGACCACAGGCGATTCGCGGTGCCGAGGACAAACGTGTCGCCCGAGATCAGTGTGGGCTCGAAATCAGGCGGGAGATTCAATCGCTGCAGAACCGGACGCGTGCCCTGGAATTCGATGCGCAACCACAGGGCGAGCAATCCCTCACCGGACCTCATTACCACGCGGGTGCCATCGGGTGAAGCGCCCATCCAACGGGTGACTGATCGATAGGTCTTCACTGTTTGAAAATCGGACAACCGCACTTGGACCAGACCGTCGGCCGTCGAACCCAGCACGAACCGTCCGTCGCCGCTGAGTGCGAGCGCCTGGAGATCCGGAAGCCGCCATCGCGGCTCGGGTGCTCCGAGGATCGGCACCGGTGGGTTATGGGAGTTGTAGGTGTTGACGCCGGCTCCGTTGCGATTCCACAGGATCAAGCCGCAATCGCTGGTGGTTCCGATGAACGAAAGCACGGGCGGAAAAAATGGGCCCGGGGAATAGCCCACCGATTGAAAGAGCGGCGAGTAGGCGAGATATCCGGCCGTCGATCCGAGCCGCCAGGTCTGAAGAGAGGCAGTCGGGCCTGCCTCGTTGGGACCGTAGGAGGTTTCACTCAGCAAGACCGCAGACCCGTCCCCGGCCAGTGCCAGCGGAGTGACGCTGCCGAAATAGGGTTGAAACGGATCCCGCGTCGGCACAGAAGCCACCAGGCTGACGGCCGCCCCCGGCGCCGAGTCCACGGTCGTGATCGGAGGCAGGTCCGTCGGTGGCAGAATCGGTTGTTCCATCACCGCGTAGAAGAACGGCAGCGTGTTGGTGAGTTTGTCGCCCGGGGCCGACAAGGAGACCGTGGTGACGAGCGGAGAACTTCCACGCCGGCGGGCCTCCGCATAACTCGCGAACCGACCCGTTTCGTCATCCCAGAAGCGCAGTTGCAACGAAGGCGTCGAGTGGGCTGCAACTCCCGGAATGGCGATGGCGTTGGTTCCGCCCTTCGTGCTGAGCCGAGTGCCGGTGAGCACGGGGCCAACGGGAGTCAGGTCGCCGGCGGCCGTTCCCGGCGGACCGGCAAACAGTTGGAACTGGAGCGGCGCTACTTGAGGCGAATAGAGATCCGCCGAAAAGATGTAGAATCCGCCGCTGGGACCATCGCCAGATTGCAAACGAATCAAGCCTTGGGCTGAACCAAGAAACGGAAAACCCATGAGGGCCAAGAGTGGCAGAAAAAACCGGGGCGACATCCTGTAGGGAATATGCAGCTCCACCTTCCGAAGGCAAGACGGTCGTCGCCACCCCTTCGTCTCACGGCCATTCGTCGCTGTCGTCCCGGGGGCCCGGCGGAGGAAGTCGACGCTCGACCTCGGGCGAGATGGAGCGGATCACTCGTCGCAATAGCCGACGTTCGGCATCCGCTTCTTCCGATGAAAGCGCTGCGTGCAGGCGGGTCAGGACCGGCAGGGCATTTGACGCGGTGGCTCCCTGCAATCCGAGAAGGAGAATTGCCATCATTTGATCATTTTCCCGCACCGGCGGGGTCGAAGGCGTCTCCAACACCCGGATCAGAGGCGCCACCAGTCGGGGTTGAAACGGCTCTATGCGGCCGATGGCACCGAGGACATGATAACTCGCGTGACCGTTCTCCACGCAACGCAGCAACGCAGGAATGGCCTCCCGCGATTCCGTCATTCCCAGGGCCAGCGCCGCGGTATCGCGCCGGGACGATGACGGACCCTCGAGGGCGTGAACGACGACCTCGACACCTGCCGATCCAAGACTGACAAGGCTGAGTGCCAGCGGCAGTTCTGCATCCTCCCGTTCCACTAATCGCGCCAACGCCGGGACGGCCGAAACGGCGTTGGTTCGCAGAATGACGAAGCCTTCATACGCCGCCACCTGCCAGCGTCCGGCCCGGCCGGTCCACGGACGATCATCAAACCGCGACAAGAATTGGCGGGCCGAAAGTGGCAGCCAGGGAGCCACGTGGGTCACCAGATGATCCATCGCCGTGGGTTGAGCCGCCATCCAACGGACCAGCCAGGGAATGGCTTCCGGACCGAGTCGTGGTTCCGGTGGATTGGGAGTCGGCGATGAAGTCGGAGATGGGACGATGGCAGCGGGTTGCGGCTTTCCCAACGCGATCAACTTGTCCCACATCTCGTCGTGGATATGACCGTAGACATCGGTGGGCAACCAGACGAAGCCGGGATCCGTCGGCAGCAACCATTCTGAGAGGTATTTCCCCGAATAAACCGGCTCGCGCGGACCCCGCCACGCGTTCCAGATCCAACCCGTCACGAAGAGCAGCACCACCAGGCCCACCGTCACCTTCAACCACCATCGCCGTCGATCGACAACGGCTGGGGCGGTTGAAGGTGTTGGTGATCCTGAAGTCACCGCGCGGAGGCAGTCGTCTTTTCGGGGGGCAAATCCCAGGTGACGTTGTACCAGCCGAGGAACATTTCATCCCACGATTGCTCGCCCCAGTGAATCATTCGGTCCGGCCCGGGATTGGCGGGGTTCCGGGCGGAGTTATCGTACCCACCCGAGAGTCGTACCCAGGTGCCCGCCGGAATCCGAAGGGGCTTGATCAAGGCGTAGGTCAACTGCCAGTTGAAATCGTAGCGCGGAACGGAGCACACGGTTTCTCGGCGACCATCGGGGTAGAGAATCTCAAACTTCATCCAACGTCCGCGCAGATGCATATGGGGAGTGACGCTGTGGAGCAGCGCCGCCTTTTTGAAACAATACATCCCTTCCACCTGCGAATCCGGATCACCCGGCTGGATCTCGAATTGAGCGTTCACCACCGGCACTGATTCATAACGCTGCTGAACCGGTTCGCGCACCAGATAGAGACCGATCTCGGAATCGTCGGTCTGTTCGGATCCGTTGGTGGTGTAGTGGAGTTCCAGATCGAACACCGCGTTGGCCGGAAGCCTCTTGCCGCTGCCCTTGGGAAACCAGCCCTGCGACGATCCCGGCGCCCATCCGGCGTACATTTCGCGTTCGCCAAGATGATCCTTGTTCCCGCCGTTTTTGACCCGGGCGATGACGTGATGGACGACTTTTCGATTGCCGGGTTTGACCCAGATCGCGCCGACCCATCCTTCGTTGGTGTTGCCCGCGCGGACTTCGATATGGCGGTAGTCGAGAACGCCGGTGGCGGGAATCTTCTGAGTGGCCGGCAACCGCAGGACGATGTCGGGCGTGCCGAGCGGCCATTCAGCGGCGGGCGCGGGCGGCGGTGTCGTTTCGAGAATATCCTCACCCTCACCGCGCGGTGCACCCTGGCGGATCCAGCGCAGCAACGTCTGCGCTTCGGTCACGGCCAGGCTGGTGTTGTTGGTGAACGAACCGAAATGCGGGTCCGCATCCCACGGCGGCATGCGATGACCGAGGACCACTTCCTCGATGGTCGCCGACATCCCCTTCACCTTGCGATAGCTGACCATCGCGCCATCGCCGATGTTCCCGGGGCTGTGGCAGCCGACGCACTTGCGCTGAAGCAGCGGCGCGATTTCACGGGAATACGAGACGGGCGTGTTCTCCGCCACGTCGCCGCCTTCGAAGGTGAGCAGACATCCACGGGTCGCCGTCCGGGACAAGGTCACCGGTTTGCCGTCGAGAAACTGGTTCAACGCGGTTTCGAGATAACGCTCGGTCGGCTGCGGTTTGCCGGCACCTTCCACCACCTGATCGTCGATGGCACCGCGATAGAAGACAGACCAATCGTGGGTGCTGATGGCGACCACCTCGGCGGTGCGACGGACACCGAGCTTGCGAGTGATTCCCTGGACCTCGTCCTTGAGCAATGGCAGATGCCAGACGCCGAGTTCCATCATTTGCTTTTGGATCGCCCGCGAATCATCGGCCGGACTCGCATTGACGAGCAGGAATTCCACGCCCTTGCGAGCGAGCCGTTCGCGGAGATCGCGGATCTTGGAAACATTCTGGCGAACGACCGGGCAATCGTTGGCGACAAAAAACAGAACCACCGCCTTTCCCTGGGCACGCCGGAGTTCATGCATGCGCCCCTGAAGATCGAGCAGCGCGAAGTTGGGGACCTCGGGCGTCAGGACTCCCACTTCTCCCGTCGTCGGTGCCGCTGCCGCACCGATCAGTGCGTTGGCCAGCGCCAGAAACAACCCCATCCAGATCCGCATGTCTCGTCGTTGCATGTTTAGAAGGTCAACTCAGACCGATGGACCGGTCTGATTGTTCAACTCCGGTTGAGCCTGAACGAAATCAGGGATCCTACGCAATCACGCGAATCTGGAGCCGTGCCTCCCATTGATCCAAGTTCAACATACAACCACCTTGCTTCCGGGAGGTTGCGACGGGGAGAGACCGAGTCCCGTTCCAAACAGCGTTGAGAGTCGGCCGGTTTCGGTCCATGTTCGCCGGGTCAGGTCCGCCAACTTTCATGGCCTCCGCTGAATCTGAAACCCCCGACGTCTGCCCCGTCTGCGACACCCTGGTGCCGGAAGGCGCAATCGTGTGTCCCCACTGCGGCGCGGATGCCGAGACCGGATGGAGCGATCGTGCCCGGGCGCAGAACCTCGGAATTCCTGATGACGATGAACCGTTCGATGCCGATGCCTTTGCCGAGGAGGAATTCGGCGGCGGCCAGCGGCGGAGACTTCCGTGGATCTGGATCGCGACCGGCGCGGTCCTGTTGTTGATCGTGGCGTACGGAGTCCTGAGCCAATTCCTGCGATGATCCGCCTGCGGCATCGGGAACTCCTGCTCTCCCTCAAGTACTCGACGATCGAGGCCAGCTTCAGCGTGCCGATGCTGAACCTGACCATGCCGAGTTTTCCCTTCGTGATCGCCTTCGCGGTGTCCGCGCTTGGATGGGGACCGGCCGCAGTCGGCCTCATGGCGGCACTTCCACATCTTTGCAACCTGGTGCAACCGGCGCTGACCGTCTGGTTGCGAGGACGTTTTTCGCTGCACCAGATCATATCCGTCGCCTTCATCCTTAACGCACTTCCGTGGGCGTTCGTCTCGGCACTTCCATTGGCATCGCCAGGACTTCGATCGGTCGGATTCAGTTTCATCCTCACGCTCGGCACTCTGGCCAACTGCATCTGCGCCGTGGCGTGGTCGACGAGCATTGCCGAAATGGTGCCGGCGCGGATCAGCGGCACCTACTTCGGCCGGCGCAATCTGATCTTCGGATTCTGGACCCTGCTGGTGGTGATCGCGGCGAGCCAGATCGCCCAACGCGGCGGCGGAACGTTGATGGTCTTCGGCTGGATCTTCGTGGCCGCCGCTGCGGCGCGCATGATCGGGTTCTTCTTTTTCACGCGGATGACTTTTCCGCGAACCGTCCTCGAACGCTCGCCGACCCCGCCCAATTGGATCGACCTCGCAACGCCCTTCCGCGATCGGAACTATCTCGTGCTCGCGGCCTTCATCGGGATGTGGGGATTCTTCCTCAACCTCGGTCAACCGTTCTATCCGGTTTTCCTGTTAAAGATCCTGCACCGGCCGGTCGGCGATGTCGGATGGCTCACGGCCATCGCCGGCGTCGGTGCGTTGCTGACCCTGCGGGGATGGGGACGCCTGAGCGATCGATTCGGAGTGAAGCCGGTCCTGTACGTGTGTTCCCTGTTCTGGGGGCTCATCGGCCTGGTTTCGTGGAGCCTCGCCGGGACGCGCTTTCAGATGCACGTCGCCCTTTGTTATTTGCTCGTCGGTGGAACGACGGCGGGTTTTCAACTCTGCCAGTTCAATCTCATGCTCAAGCTGGCCCCGGCCAACAAAGCGCCGCATGTCTCGGTGTTTGTCGCATTGACGAGTTTCCTGACCGCGTTGGGACCATTGGTGGGAGGTGCCCTGCTCCGTTGGTTGCCGGAGACAATGGGCAGTTTTCTCGGACAGGATCTCCACAACTTCCACGTCGTCTTCGCCCTCTCAATGCTCGGGTGCCTGCTGAGCATCCACGTGCTCGACCGGGTTCGCGAGGAGGCGGCGCACGGGCCGGAAGCCGTCTGGCGAACGATGCGCGGCATGCGAACCTTCAATCCGTTGCTCAGCGTCACCACCGCCGCCCAACTCGTCCTCACCCCCCGCGCCCTGGTCGGCATCACCCGCGACTCGGTGCGATCCCTCCGCCGTCATGCGAAGCGATTGGGCGATGTCGGCGGTGAAATCGTCGAAGGCGGACGCGATGCGATCCGCTCGCGGTTGCCGGGCGATCGGAAGGATTGAGGCGGTTCGATTCGGAAGGGGGAGGACACGGATTGGATTAGGTGCAACGTGGACCAACGCCAGCGTATTGCACCCACCATCGGGGTTGATGGGACGGGCCTTCAGCCCTATCGAAATGATGTGAATCGAACCCCGGGGCGATGCCCCGGGCTGGTATAGGACCGCACCGTTGGCGCTCGGGATCCAAAACCCTCAACCCATTCAATACGGTCCCGTTTCCCAGGGCCAAAGGCCCGATTCATACCAGCCTGGGGCATCGCCCCAGGACCCATTTCTCCCCCATTCGAATCCCAGGGCTGAAGGCCCGTTCCATTTCCGCACGAGAGATCGCGCCAACTCCTCCGGGGGGCCGTATCCATCGGCAGGGCGTGACCGATTTCACTTATTGATCAGGTAATAAACACCGTCCGGTACCAGTTCAATCCGGCGGGCGTCACCGGTCGGCGGCCGCGGAATACCGTTCAAGTCCAGCGGGCTCACTTTCAACGTCCCTGCATCCATTCGCCTGAACTCCACGGTTCCCCGTACCTGTCGCATCAGCCAGGGATCGTGACCGATGGACGTGATGCGTTCCAATCCATCACCGGCGGGTGTCGTACTCCAGCCCGTCGGTTTCTCCTCGGTCATCACCTGGAGCAACATCCGGTGCGAAGTCGCGATCGGGAGTCCGTCGAGCGACACCACCACGATCTGGACGAGGTCCATCGGCGACTGCAGGCGCAGATCCGGCAGATTCAGCATGCCTCGCGCGCCCAGATTGCCGAGTGCGCCCTGCGCTGACGGGGCGCGCAGTTCCAACACGCCGGCATCATAGTCCAAACGCAACTCGTCGGTGCTGCTCTTCACCCGTTTGCCGGCCCGATCAATGAACGCCGCCAGCGGTTTGACAGTGGCCTGGCTGGCTTCCCCGCCAAGTTCGACCTGCGTGCGGCCGGCAAAATGGATCAACGGATCGATTTGCAATCCCGGCCGCGCGGGTGCGGCGCCGTCCGGAACGTCCTTGAGCCGCAATTCGTCGAAGGCAGCATCCTGTGGCAGCGGTGTTCCCTTCAATTCGAGAAGGTCCGCCGTCGACAATCGAATGTCCGCGAGCATGTCGCCGGTCCGGATCAATCCGCGCCGATAGATCAATGCCGCCGCCGGAAACTGACCGAACTGGGTCGGTGCCATCAACGTCCAGGGCTGCATGAAGAAACCCGGTTTCACCGACCATTCGGTGCCATCGAGGGCGAAGTGCACGATCGCGTCCGAATCCTGAAGCGCACCGTAGGCGGCAAAGAACAACGGCGCTTCTCCACGAAACCGGTTGGGCCGATTCCACGTGGTTTCGGAAATCATCGACGGCAGGCCGTTGTATTTCACATCGGCCGCGGGATGAACAAACGAACGGACACCGCCGGGTTTCTCGCCCTCGAATCGCAACGCGCTCCGGCTCGAAAACACGTGCCCTTCGCGAATCGACCATTCCGACGAGTCTCCCTTCACTGTGCCGGCGAAATAGCCGTGGCGATCGATGAAATCGCCGGTGGTGTAGCTCCATTTCTCCAGCGGACCCAACGCTTGGTTGTCAGCAGTGGTCCAGTTCGAGGCGGTGATGACGCCCTTGAACCCGAGTTTGCGAAGATAGGCCACAGTATCGCGGTAGAACCCCGTTTGGACCTCCAACAAGAACGCCGCGGTGTCGCGATCGCGCGCGGTCCGCTCGTGGGCAATGTTCCACAGCGGGCGAAATCCGACCCGACCCGACTCGGGATGATCGGACGGAAGCCGCGCTCCGCCCCACTTGCCGAGTCCCGCCTCGATCGATCCATACTTCTTTGTCAGCCAGGCGCCGAACTGGGTCTCGATCCGCGCCCATTGTTCGGCCGGCAGATTCTGTTGGCTGAAGGTCCAGAAAAAGAGTGAGTCCTCGTTTTGGAGTTCCAGGCCGAACACCGCCGGTTCATCCACCAGTCGCCGGCCATCCGGTCCGGGCGACAGCAGCAGCGCCTGCCACCAACGGCGGTAGTGATCTTGAAACTCTGGATTGAACAACAGGGCCGCGAAGGCGTGTTTCTTACCGTCGTATCCTTCCAACCACGGAGTCCCCGGCGGTGGATCCAGCCACAGCGGAAAATAGACCGAGAAATGAGTGTAGATGCCCTCTGACTTCATCGCGGCAACGATGTCGCGCAGGCGTCGGACCCGTGCCGTATCCAGTTCACCCTTGCGATCAAACACGGCGCCGTGGGCCCGGACGAGATTGACGCCGTACTTGGCGAGACGCCGCGCCAACCGCGAAAGATCCGCACCGGAACGCACCTCGTTCGGCGGACCGTTCACTGCCCAGAACCGCACGGCTTCTCCGTCGCCGGAACGAATGAAATGACCGTCACGAGTCGCGATGAATCCATGCTCCCCGGCGACCTTTTCGTTGAGGGAACGGAGATCAATGGCGCTGCGTGGATCAAATCCATCGACGGGCGGAGCAAACGGAAACCATCCAGCGTTGTCGGCCGACACCCGTTTCAATTCCGCGGCGAGCTGATCCGGTTTCAACGCTCCCCGCGGTTCGAATGGTTCATTCACCCACACGAAGCAATCCAGGTAGCCATGATGGCTGTTCGCGCTCGTCATCCGAAAGGTCACGCGATTCGCGCCCGCCGCGAGGTGATGACGCCCGGCTCGAACCCAGCCCAGGAATCGGAGATCCGGTTTTCCGTCCGCGGCAATGTTGATCGAATCGCGAACTCCGGATTGAAAATCCACCGCGGTTTCCGGACCGCCGTTCAGCACAAAGGAAAGTCGGGAGGCCACCGGATTGGCCCGGATCCACAAGTCGAAGTCACCGGCGACGGCCACCTCGAATCGATAGTCCGCTTCGCCGTCGCGGGTGGCGTGGAAATTGGAGGCCAACGCGCCTCCCGACAGACCGTCCTTTTGGATCGAGTCGTACCACGGATGAGCGTTCATCCGACTGGCCGTCGCCTGTTCGCCCTCGATCCAGATCCATTCCGCCCGCAGCGACGCCTGCAAACCCAACAGCGCCGCCAGCCAGAGAACCCATCGATTCCCCCTCCTGCATTCGACTCCAGCTCGAGGAGCGCGACCCGCGCCAAGCCGGACGAGTGGTCGCAGGTTGGGACGCTCGATGACGCTACCGGAGCGCTGGCATCCTGCCGGCGAGTTGGATCCTTCTGCCGCGAAGATCCACCGAACCACCAGGAGAATGGCGCTCCAATACCAAGCCAGGAACGAGGTTGCACCGGGGTTCACCGAGAGGTCGGTTCGACCGGCTCCTGATTGCACGGAGTTCACGGCTTCAGCTTTACCGCCCGCTTCAGCCGGGCACTGCGAACCGCGGCATCGACGATTTCCTGGCCGATGCGGCTGATCGGGAGACTGACCGGTCCTTCCAGCGGAATTTCCCGTTGCAAACAGTGCAGGAGATACTGGACCGGATTCTGATGCGGGGCCTTGGTGGCCGGCGCGGCGATCGGATGCGGCACCGGTTTCCGGCGGGTCTGCATCGTCACGTAATCGTCGTAATCGTAGCTGCTGACCGAACCCTCGGTTCCGAGGATCACGAATCCGCATTTCGGCTGCGGCTGGATGATCCAGGGATCGGTGAAGGTTCCCCAGCGGGTCTCGAACTTCGACAATCCATGCGCGTACCGGGCCACCACGATGCTGTGTTCGTCGACCTCGAGACCGGCCGGTTCATCGACAACGGCGGTGACCTCGATCGGACGTCGACCGCCCTGATACCAGGTTCCCAGCGTCGTGCCGTAGCCGAGATAATCCAGCAACGATCCACCACCGTGCGCTTTCTTGTAGAACCAGGAGTTCGGCTTTTCCTTGGCCACCTGGGCCGGCGTCTTTTCGTCCTTGTCAGCCCCGTGGAACAACGGCCCGCGGTTGCCGCCGATGTGCCACACGTTGAGCACCTCGCCGATCGCCCCCGAGGAAACGATCTCATGCGACTTGCGATGCGAGGCGACCCATTGCAACGGCCAGTTGATCATCAAACGTTGATCCCCCTTGACCGCCGCCGCCATCGCATCGGCCTCCTTCAACGACGCCGCGAATGGCTTTTCCACCAACAAGTGCGGGCCATACGGGGCCACTTTTTTCACCCACTCGCCGTGCTTGGAGGCCGCGGGACAAAGAATCACCACGTCCGGTCGCGTCGTTTCCAGGCACTTCCGGTAGTCGGTGAAGGCGCGATCGCGGGACACCAGACCCTTGCGGACCGCCTCCTCCATCCGGGCCGGTTGTTCATCGCTGATGCCGACGATCTCGGCGTTCCGATGTTCGTGGGCGTACCGGAGCAGGTCGCCCATGTGGAAATGGTCGAAATTGATGCCGGCGATCTTCCAGGTGCGCTGTTTCATGTGGGGATTGGTTGGGGAAAGGTTGGCGTGGATCGGCAGCGCTGCGAAGGGGAAACTGGGCGGACCGGAGCCCGGCTCACTCCGGGCGCGGGTGAAATTCTGCGAGCAGTTCGACCAGTTCATCAATCTCACGGCGAGCGGATCCCTGCCCGTCGGGGATGTACTGGTTGACGAGAATGCTGAAGGCCAGCGGCTCGCCAGTCACGGTGGTCAAATAGCCCGATAACGCAGCAACGTGGCTCAAAGAACCGGTCTTGGCCCGCACGTTGCCATTCGTCGGTGGGCCGGTGAAGCGGGACTTCAGGGTGCCATCCACCCCGCCCACCGGAAGGGACTCCTTCCATTCCTTCGCTGCGCGATGGTGGTTCATTTCGATCAACAGCTGAACCACCGCGTGCGGGGTGATGACGTTCTTCCGGGAGAGTCCGGAACCCTCCTCGAAATAATACTCGGTGCGACGCAACCCCACCCGGGCCAGAAATTGGTCCATCGCCCGCAATCCGGCGGCATCGGTGGTCTCGGTCGGCAGACCTTCCTTCGACGCCCTGGTGCGGGACCCCACACACAGCAACAACAATTGCGCGTGCAGATTGTCGGACGACTTCATCATCTCACGCACCCGGACCGAAACCGGCGGCGAAGGAACCACGGCCAGCTCCTGCAATGCGGGTCGGATCAACCCAGATCCGTCCTCCGCACCCGGCGACTCCGATTCCTCGCCGGGAACCCGCAGACGCCCGGCCACTTCAATGCCCGCCGCCGCGAGTCCTTCGCGCACTGCGCGCAGAAAATACGCGGGCGGCGAGGGTACCGTGATATCGAACGTCTCAGGCCCGTCATCCGCGGCGATGGAACCGGTCACCTCGACTCGATGCGACCCGGGCGGCCGGTCCAACTGCAGGATGGTTTCACGGTTGGTCATGGCGGTTGTGGCGTGGTTGACCAACGAAACCAGCGGTGGATCGCCGGCGGGCGTGGATTGAACGATCCAGGGCGGATCCGCGCGCAGGATCGCCGGCTGACCAGACTGGGCACCCGGAACGAGGGTGATCCGGAAACAGTTGTTGTTGAAGGTCAGCGCCGAAACGGCCGGCGCATCGGATCCGGAAAGATCGTCCCAATTCCAACCTTTGCCGTAGGGCGGCCCGCGAAACACCGCTCCAAAAGCAATCAGATCGCCCTCAATCCGCTTCACCCCGGCGGTGCGAATCGCGGCCACCACGGGCTCGATTCCACCCTTCCATCCGCCGCCTTGAAACCGGCCGCTGAGAGTACTGTCGCCCTCTCCGCGAATCCACAGACCGCCTTTCAATCGACCGTCAGCGTCCGGAAGACCGGCGGCCAGCAGGCGGGTGGAAACGCGTTGCGTCGATCCCAGCCCATCCAACGCCAGGGCGGCGGTGAACAATTTGGTATTCGAGGCCGGGATGAACAACCGGTTGGCATTGGTCGAAAACAGAGTCTTCCCCGAAGCCACTGAAACCACCTCAATGCCCCAGGTCGCGCCCGGTGACCGGGTGTGGGCGATTTGGAAAGCCAGACGGGACTGAAGTTGTTCGAGGGTGAGTCCTCCCACTTCGCCCACCACAGGTCCAACCATCAGAACCGTGGAAAAAAGCAGTCCGAGGATCCGGCGGTAAAGTGGCGGCACGGGAAAAGGATTTTGCTAATCCGGCCGGATCGCAATACAGGAATCGCCGGTGCACGCATTGGACTATCCAGACCGCCATTTCGTCCGGGCCGCCGAGGGCTGGCTTGAACTGGGCGATTCCGCCGAGGCCGCCCGCGAACTGCGGCTGGTCTCCCGCGAAGCCGCTGGTCATCCCGACGTCCTCGAACTCGGCTGGAGGCTCCACGCCATGAAAGGCCAGTGGGACGATGCCCTGACCGTGGCCGAACAAGTGACCGCGGCGGCGCCGGATCGCCCGTCCGGCTGGATTCATCAGTCCTACTGCCTGCACGAACTCAAGCGCACGCGCGAGGCTTGGGATCTGCTGCTGGACAAGGTGGCGCAGTTCCCACGGGATTCGATCATCCCCTACAACCTGGCCTGTTATGCCTGCCAGATGGGTGACCTGGTTGCGGCGCGTGAATGGCTGAAGAAAGCGGCCCAACTGCGGGGCATCGGCGAAATCCGCGCCATGGCCGCCAGCGATCCCGACCTCGCACCGATCCGCGATTCACTCGACAAACTCTGACCGCCCGGGCGAGCGCAGGTTTTCGACACGGATTTCACGGATTGTCACGGATTGAGACAGAGCAAACTCAATCCAATCTCACCTTCAGGAATCCGTGTGAATCCGTGTGAATCCGTGAAATTCGTGTCCAAATCCCACGGGTTCAAGGTCGGCTGGTGACTTTTTCCCAGTCGAAGTCGATATGCTCCGCGTAGGTGGCGAAGGCTCGTTCGTGGAGAATCAACACCGCGCGGACCACGCTGGAATCATCCGCCCGTCCCATCGTTCCCAGCGCATCGGGGATCAGGTCCATTTTCCGATGAGCGTAGGTCAGTGCAAAAACGGCGGCCGCCAGGGCGTGATACGGCAATTCCTTGTAGGCACCCTCGGCGACGTCCTCGACGGCGTCCGCGATGAGTTCCAACTGGTCCACCAGGTGGGGAAACTGCGGCGCATGGATCTGGGCGAACTCGACCTTCCACATGGGAAGGCTGCGCAGCACCTTTTCGACCAGGGCGGGCGTCACCTGCGCCGCACCGTGATTCACGAAATTGGCAATCTCGGACATGCCGCCGATGGTAGCGGTTCCTCCGCCCGCTCACAACCCGCAACACGTTTGTTTTCCGGACCGATCCCTGATTGGCTCTCCGGCGATGAAATCCACCGCCCGGCATGTCGCGGTCATGGTCACCGCACCGAACCTGCGGACCGCCCGGAAACTGGCCGGCGCGGTTCTCGACGCGCGACTGGTGGCCTGCGCCAACTTCATTCCCGGCATCGAGTCCCACTACGTCTGGAAGGGGAAACGAGAATGCACCCGTGAAATCCTGCTCATGATGAAAACCACCCGCGCCCGCCTGCGCGCGCTGGAGGCCCTCGTGATCGCACTGCACCCCTACGACACCCCGGAATTCGTGACCGTCGCCCTCGCCGCCGGCAACGCCCGCTATCTGAAATGGATCACCGACGCGGTGGCTGAGTGAGACGAGATTCGAATGAATTCAAAGACAGGACACTGATTTCACGGATTCACACAGATTCCGGAAAAGGCGATCAGATTGGTATTCTGTTTCATTCCGTCCCAATTCGTGTGAATCCGTGAAATCAGTGTCCATTTTCCCGCCGGCCTCACCACACCTCGACCGGGCCTCGCGGAACGGGAATGGCGGTGCGGGTCGTCGCCGCCCCGGCAGCGGGTTCCACCATGAATGACGGTACCATTTCCGCCTGCTGGAAGCGCGGCAGCAGTTCGCCGGCGTCATCACAGAATTGCGTGCGCCAGCGGAGATAGTTCGCGAGGATTTCGTGGAATTGCGCGCGGGTGGACACCATCACCACCTTCTTGTTGAACTCCGCCACCGGCCCGAACCGCTTGGCATACCACGGCGCCACTTTGCGGAACATCACGCACCCCAGATCTTCACCGAACACCTCCACCATCAAATCCAGGTGCCGGCTCATCACCCGCACCCGCTCGGCAAACGGCGTCTCCGGCATCAACTCACCGGTCTCCAACAACCGCCGCGTCCGCACAAAGATCCAGGGATCATAAAACGCCCCACGTCCGATGCTGACCCCGGCGCAACCGGTACGCTCGCGCATCACCTTCGCGCCGGCGGGCGTGGTCACGTCGCCGTTTCCGATCACCGGGATTCCGCGGACCGCGCGCACCACCGCGGCGATTCCATCGAGATTCACCGTCCCGGTAAATCCCTGCTCGCGGGTGCGTCCGTGGACGAACACCGCGGCAATGCCGGCATCCTCCAGCGAACGGGCCAGGTCGGGTGCGGTGAGATTCTCCTCGTCCCAGCCAAGCCGCATCTTGGCGGTCACCGGGATCTTCAACGCGTTCACCATCGTCCGGACCAGATGCGCGGTCTTGTCGAGTTCGGTCATCATCGCCGAGCCACCGCCGACTTTGCAGACCTTCTTCACCGGGCAGCCCATGTTGATGTCGATGGAGCTGACCCCAAGCGATTCGAGGTACAGGGCCGCATCGCGCATCTCCTCCGGCACCGATCCAAACAACTGCACCGCCAACGGCCGGTCCTGCGCGTTGGATTCGATCAGCTTCAGCGCCTTCCGATTGCGCTCGATTAATGAGCGGGCATTGACCAGGTCAGTGGTGCACAGATCGACGCCGCCGATCTCCCGGACAACGAGCCGGAACGGCAGATTGGTATAGCCCGCGAGCGGCGACAGAAAGAGATTGGAGCGCAGGGCCAGCGGCCCGAACGAAATCACGGCCGAACGATACCTCAACCACCCCCACGGGCAAAGACGGTGATTTGCGGCGGAACAAAATCGCGGCCGCGAGCGATCACGCCTTGGAGGGCGAGGTTCCACTCGCGCCCCAATCCATCGCGCTCCGGCGACCGGAATCAACCCGGTTTCGTATCCGAACGAAGGCGGGGGCACATCTTGAGACTGCCCCTGAACGCCGTGAGCCGGAGGCATGGAGTTCCGCGTTTACGAGGCCAGCGTGCACCCAAGCCCAGACCGCCTGAATGGCGGAACTCCAATCGGGGGCAGTGTCGAGATGCGCCCCGAAGGCGGCGATCCAAAACAACCTCACCACCCACAACGCCTCGTTTGACCTTGGTGCCAGCCGCAGCGCCGTTGCCGGGAGCCACATAATTCTTGTCAGACAGGGCGGCGCACGAATCAAACTCACGGATGGTCAATAGTCCCCTCGAAGCCGTGCCCCGCAGTTGGTGGACTCCCGCTGGACGCCTGGTCGTGTTCGGTCTCGCGTTTTCCTCCATCGCCTGCCTCTTGTGTGATTTCTACAAGCATCTGTCCGATGCGGGCGTTCACGCTCTACCTCTTCGTGCCCGCGCTCGTGGTGTTGGGGCTACTGGCAGTAGCCGATCGGTTGAGGGGCGACCGCCAGTTGTGGAATGCCGTGCTCATCGGCGTGCTCGGTGGTTTCATCGCGGCCATTGCCTACGACGTGTTCCGGCTGCCGTTTGTGTTTGCGAAGGAATGGGGCCTTGATGGCGTGGTGCCGCCGATGAACCTCTTCAAGGTTTTCCCCCGCTTCGGCGCGATGATTCTCGGCCAACCCATTGAGCAGCCGTCCTACTCGCTGGCCGCGCACCTCCTCGGTTGGGCGTATCACTTCAGCAACGGCTGCACCTTTGGCGTAATGTATCTCGCGATGGTGGGGAACGGCCTGCGCCGCCATTGGGGTTGGGCCGTACTGATGGCCGTGGGACTCGAACTCGGGATGCTCCTCACGCCGTATCCGCAGACGTTCGGTATCCACGTCACCCCGCGTTTCGTCATGGTGACACTGATCGCGCATTTGATTTTCGGCGTTGGTCTCGGGCTGTCCGCGCGTTGGATGGCGCGGTGGAACGGTTTCTTCGTGAGAGCCCTGCCAGGGGCTCCGGTGCCCGCCTGAACTGAAATGCCACCTGAGGCCAATGAATCAACCCACAATCCAAGTCGCCCCAGCAATGCCTCCGTCCGCCCCTCGCACATTGTTAGACCGTAGAATCTGTCTTTGGCTGCCCGGCCACATGCGACCTCAGCCCCTTACGAAGGCTAGTTTTTGCCACAGAGTGGCGAAGGCTCGCTTGATTTTTGGAAAAATCACAGCGTGCGTTTTGCACGTTTCCCGGCTCGCCGCCCTACTGGCATCGGTGACCCTTTTGGATCAAGCCGCTTGTGCCCAGCCTGCATCGAATGACGCCACCTTGCTGAATCGGTGGCTGTGGAAAGAGTATCCGGAGACGCAGGATTGGGATTTCGGCGGACAGTTGCGCCTGCGCTACGACGTCCGGAGTGATGCCGGGTCGTTTCCCAACCGCGATTTTATCCGGACCGGGCAGGACAACGACAACGACTACCTGCTCTTCCAGGAAAAGTTCCATATCGGTTATCGTCAAGATTGGTTCAGCCTGTTTGTCGAGGCCCGCGACAGCTCAACGACGGGCGACGACCGAAATCCCAACCCGGAGGCGGATCAGTTCGATCTGCACCAGGCCTATCTTTCCGTGGGTAATCCGAAGCAGTTTCCCCTGATGCTGAAGGTCGGCCGGCAGCAGATGAGCTACGGCGACGAGCGGTTCGTTGAGAAAGGGGACTGGGGTAATCTCAACCGCACCTTTGATGCCGCCAAGCTTCGGTTCGAGAACGACGCCCTCTGGGTGGACGCCTTCGCCAGCCATCCGATCATCCCCAACAACGGCACCTTCAACGAGGGGAACGGGTACGACCTGTTTTCCGGTGTGTATGCCTCCACCAGAACGCTGATTCCGAAGCAGGAGACTGACCTGTTTGTTTTCTCCCACAACGTGAGCGCGGCCTCGGCCACCATCGTTAACACCGCGGGCACCGGACCCACTGCACGGGACGTCTACACCGTGGGTGCGCGCATGAAGTCGTTGCCCGGACGGTTCGGTGGATGGGACTACAGCACGGAAGTCGCGCTGCAATTGGGGAGCGTCAATTTAGGCGGACGGCGGCTGCGGCAGGAGGCATTCGCAGCAGACATCCAGGGCGGCCACACTTGGACGAATGCCTCCGGTTCACCGCGGGTCGGGGTTGGCTATACGTTTGGTTCTGGCGACAGCAATCCCAACGACGGCAAAAACGGCACCTTCGACCTGCTGTTTGGTGCCATCCATAGATACTATGGGATGACCGACGTGACTGGAATTCGGAACCTGCACAGTCCCAGCATCAGTTTTTCTTTGAAGCCGGCCAGGGGACTGGTGATGAAGCTGGAGTTCTTCTCCTACTGGCTGGCCGAGACCGGTGATTTCTTCTACGCGGAGGTCGGGAAAGGGAGGAGCGGCAATGGCTACGGGCTTAATCCGCAGTTCAGCAGTTTCATCGGCAATGAAGTCGATCTTTCAGCCAACTACGCGGTGACTTCGTATCTGACTGTACAGACGGGCTACGGCCATTTCTTTCCCGGGAGCTACATCCGGCAGTCCGTGGACAGCGTTGCGGCCAACGGCGGGGTCGTCGATGCCGACTACGTTTACGTCATGACGATCTTCAAGTTCTGAGAGAGATGAGTCCAAAGACGGCCGTGGTGAAGGTGCAAAGCCGCTTCGCGAAGACCCCGAGCACCAGGGTACATTGGTGTATCAACTCGCCTTGAAGGCAGGATTCCAACCTCGAAGGTAGAGGAGAGGGTCACCATGCCAATGAGGTGAGGGTGAGGACACCTTCCGGGGGGAAATGCTAGCCGGCCCGAACGACTCGGAACTTCTCTCCGATGGTGACCGACCGAAATGTCCCCATTCCGAATGGGCGATTGGCGGTTCACTCCAACTCTCGGGTATCGATGCTATTCGGCGAGAATCGCATCCCAACGGTAGCCAAGAATCCATTCCGCGAGTTGCTTTCGATCCTCGGCCAGTGGACCAGCCTCCCAGGCTTCGCGATGGACGAAGCGCGTGGTGCGCGGCGAGCCGGAGGTTCGTGTTCTGCTCAGTGTCAATTGACTCGTGCTGGTCGGCCGTGCATTGCCGAATCCACATCGGTGCGATCTTGAAGCGGTTTTGTAGAGCCGTTTCAAGTCACCCCGGCACGCGGACTATTTCTTGGATGGTGCCATCATGGCAGCGAATCCATGGCAGGAAACAAGACTTGAGGGACAGACGCCGTTCCGTTTACTGCTTCCAGTCAAATGACTCGACGAGAGTTTTTCAAGCAAGTGGCGATCACCACAGGCGCCAGTGGGTTCATGCTTTCCGAATCCATTGAGCGCGCCTTCGCCATCGAGCCTGCGCCCGGCACCACGTTCATGGACGCCGAGCACGTCGTCATCCTGATGCAGGAAAACCGATCGTTCGACCACCTTTACGGATCCCTGCGGGGAATTCGTGGCTTTGACGACCCGCGCGCGCTGCAATTGCCCAATGGCAATCCGGTCTGGTTCCAGTCCAACAAACAAGGCGAGACGTTCGCCCCGTTCCGGCTCGACATCAAAAACACCAAGGTCACCTGGCTGGGTTCACTGCCGCATTCGTGGACCAACCAGACGGACGCGCGCAACCATGGCAAGCACGACGGCTGGCTGGAGGCAAAGCGATCAGGCCACAAGGAGTGTGTCGGCATGCCGTTCACCATGGGCGCCTACACCCGTGAGGATGTCCCGTTCTACTACGATCTCGCCGACGCGTTCACCGTTTGCGACCAGCATTTTTGCTCGTCCCTTACCGGGACCATGCCCAACCGGCTTTACCTTTGGTCTGGAACCATCCGCGGTGTCCGCGACGCAAGTGCCCGTGCCCGGGTGAACAACGAGGACATCGAATACGAGAATTCCTGCACCTGGAAAACCTTCCCCGAACGTCTGGAGGAACTGGGCGTGTCCTGGAAGGTCTACCAGAACGAGATCAGCGCGGTGGATGTTGGACTGACGTCCGGGGAGGCGGCTTGGCTGGCCAATTACGGCGACAACCCTTTGGAGTGGTTTCCGCAGTTCAACGTGGGTTTCTCCACGACGCATAGGGCACAACTGGACCATCTGGCCGCCACGCTTCCGGCCGAGATCGCGAAGTTGAGGACGGAAGTGGAAACGGAGCCTGCATC
Organism: uncultured Verrucomicrobiota bacterium; assembly: GCA_903907925.1. Classification (GTDB taxonomy): domain Bacteria; phylum Verrucomicrobiota; class Verrucomicrobiia; order Limisphaerales; family UBA9464; genus CAIVQB01. The sequence goes on along the minus strand of CAIVQB010000047.1, from coordinate 60,466 downwards.
CGTCGATCTGAAAAAGCGGCTCAAAAAAAAGGAGACGTTGCTGAAAACGGTGACGGAACGCCGCTTCCGGTTCACGGAGGAGAAATTCGCGAAACTCACCGCCTGGGAGAAGGCCCTTTTCTCGAAGGCTCTTTCCACGAACAGCGGCGATCCTGATTACCGGAAATTGGCCGAACTGCGCTATCAAGATGGCCCCAGCCAGCGCACGATGAGGATCCCCAAGGGCGATGTCCTTCATCAGTTCCGACAGGACGTCACCACAGGCAAGCTGCCGACGGTCTCCTGGATTGTCGCGCCGGAAAACCTATCCGATCACCCCAGCTCGGCGTGGTACGGGGCGTGGTATGTGTCGGAATTGATGAACATCCTGACGCAGAACCCGGAGGTCTGGCGCAAAACGGTCTTCATCCTGACCTACGACGAAAATGACGGCTATTTCGACCATGTACCACCGTTTGTCGCACCGCATCCTCACAAACCAGAAACCGGAGCCATCGCTGGAGGCGTCAAGTCGGATGAAGATTTCGTAACAATGGAGGAGGAGCTAAAGACCAAAACGACACATGCGGCCCGTGAAAGCTCCATCGGCCTGGGCTTTCGGGTTCCCTTGGTGATCGCCTCGCCATGGAGCCGGGGTGGATACGTCTGTTCCGAAGTTTTCGATCACACCTCGTCGCTGCAATTCCTGGAGAAGCTGCTCTCCCACAAGCTCGGCAAAGCGGTCCGGGAGCCCAACATCAGCGACTGGCGTCGGACAGTCTGCGGTGACTTGACATCCAGCTTTCGACCTTACCACGGAGAAGCAATCCCCCTTCCACCCTTCCTAAAGCGGGAGCCGTTTGTCGAAAGCATTCACCGAGCCCAGTTCAAACCCCTCCCGACCGATTTCAATGCGTTGTCTGAAGACCATCTTCGGCGACTGCGGGAGGGAACTCTGGGACCGTTTGGCATCCGGCAAGAGCCGGGAACCCGGCCTTCTTGCCCGCTGCCTTACGAATTGTCGGTGAACGCCGCCATCCATCCGAAAACCAATCGTTTTGAGATCACCTTTGCGGCCAAGACCGACCGCTTTGGCAAACGTTCCGCCGGAGCCGCGTTCAACGTGTATGCGCCGCGAGGTCACAGGTCACTGACCGACGGCAGTGCCATGGAAATGTGCCGCTCGTGGAACTTCGCCGTGCCATCCGGATCGACATTGAAGTATGCTTGGAATCCGGAGGACTTCGCTGACGGAAATGTTTTGCTCCGCGTTTATGGTCCCAATGGGTTCTTCCGGGAGTTTCGTAGCGACAGCAATCCACCCGTGACCATTCGGAGCGGATACCGCCAATCCAACGTGCTTCTTGACGTCATCAACACCACCGCAAAGCACGACAAAGTCATTGAAATCGTGGACAAGGGGTATGGAGCGCCGAAACGGACGAAGACGATTCCTGCCGGAGGCAAATGCACGGTGTCGGTCGATACTGCCGCCACGCTCGGCTGGCACGATTTCACGGTAGCAGTTGTGGGGAACTCGTCGTTCGAAATGCGCCTGGCCGGACGGATCGAGACGGGCCGTGAGTCCATTTCCGACCCGCAGATTGGGCGCGCCTCGTAACATTTCATTTTGGGGCCGTTGGCTGTAAATCCCTGGGTGCAAAGATGCCGGCTAGGGACTCTTTTTCGCACGCAAGGCCGCATCCTCCGCAAGAAATCGTTTCGCTACGGCTGGATGCGCATGAAAAAACACCTTCTCCGCCTCGGAGCAAAAGTAGTAGGTCTTGCCATCGTAATCTAAGTGGATCGACCTATCTGCCAACATTCCACAGACCGGACATTTCGGCTTCTGCTCGGTTGATTGAGGAACGCGTGCGTAAGTGTCGTTGGAATCGGGATTAAGCCATCCCTGGCCTTGATATTCCATCAGGTCCGCGACGGTCTGCGCCTGCTCGCGTCCGGCGTATCGCTCGACGACGCGGAGCGCCAGGTCGATGCCTGAGGAAACCCCGCCCGCCGTCGCGAGGTTGCCCGTTTCGACATAGCGCGCCCCACGACGCAGCTGAACCTTGGGAAATGCTCCGGCAAGACGGAAATAACCGCCGTGATGCGTGGTCGCGGGTCTGCCGTCCAGAAGTCCGGTCTGGGCAAGCACGAATGCTCCGGTGCAGACCGACATGGTAATATCGGTGGTATCAGAGACACGGCGTATCCAGTCGGTCATCTCGACGGGCGACTCACCCATGGCCGGAATCACGACAACCTTTGGCGCAGGCGCATTAGTGAAAGTGTAATCCGGAAGAACGCGCATCCCACCGCCAACGGTCACCGGCTCGATACTGGCAGCAACGATATAAGGCTTGAACAAAGAATGCCCATCCGGCGTCAACGCGTTGGCAAAGACTTCGAGTGGCCCACAGAAGTCCAGCACTTCGGCATGCGCGGAGATGACGATCGCGACTGGGATTTCACCCTTCGACGGAATAGTGAATGGACGGGAGCTTTGCACAGAGTGTTTATTCTCCTTGGCAGGAGGCGCGGCACGGAGTGTCCCCGTGCCGAGCAAAACACCTGTTGCTGCCATGAGAGTTATGGCAACGCTGACCTTCGGAATCACGCCTTTGATTTTTTGTCGAGAGTTGATCATTTTGTTCGTCCTTTCCTGGTTGGAGATGTGTCTCTTATCCGGCTCGTTTTCAAAACTTGTAACGAACACTGCCGATTACCGTGCGACCCGCTCCGTAGAAGGCATTCGCACCGGAGATGGCCGCGATGTAATGATTGTCAAATAGGTTTTGGACGTTGATGGCAAAGCGCAGGCCATGCCATTGGTAGTGCAGGGCTGCGTCAAACACCGTGAAATCGCCGCTCTTGAGGGTGTTGGCAGCGTCACCGTAGCTCGCACCCTGGTAGCGGATACCGCCGCCACACCCAAAACCGTTCAAGCGTCCGGAAGGCAAGGTGTAGTCAGCCCAGAATGAGGCGAGGTATTTCGGTGTTGCCACCGGTCGTTTTCCCACGTCGCCTGCGTTGCTTGCGGTCACCTCCACATCCTGCAACGTGTAAGCTGCGATGAGGTTCAATCCCCGAAACGGGCTGGCAGTTCCCCCTACCTCGATCCCGCGCGACCGAATTTCTCCCGTTTGCACCTGATTGAAGGGGTGGCTGGGGTCGAGATCGGGCGTGAGGACGTTTTGCCGGACTGTGTTAAAGCCGGCTAGAGTCAACAAGGCATTCCAACCGGGTGGCTGGAATTTCAGGCCGCCTTCGAACTGCCTGCCGGTTTCCGGCTTGAACGGCTGTCCAGAGGTGTCAGTTCCAAGCACCGGCAGAAACGATTCCGAGTAGTTAAAGTATGGAGTGAGGCCAATGTCGAAGAGATAGGCCAAGCCCGCCCGCCCGCTGAATTGGTTGTTGTGCTGCGCGCTTGTCGTCGCCGCCAGTCGATCAGGAGTATCTGACCAAACAAAATCCTCGCGGCCGCCCACAACCGCTACGAGGTGATCATACAGCTTCACCTGTTCCTGCAGGTACAACCCAGCCTGCTGCTGCAAGCTATCGCTATCAAGATAGGTCACCGGCGTGCCCACCGATCCACCATAGACTGGAGCGTAAATATCAAGGGACGCAGCCGTCCCAAGGCCCTCTCTCTCGTCGAAGTCATTATGTTGATAATCGAAGCCAAGAAGAAGCGTATGATTCAGGGGACCGGTCGCAAACTTGCCCTGCAGGTGGGTGTCGACCGAAAACGCATCCGTCGAGGATCTGGATGCAAAGGAAGAGCGATCGAGTAAGCGCTGGGTCGGGTCGGCAGGTTCGATGCCCGTTCCGAAAACGCTCTGGAAATCGGTGTTCACGTGATCGAGGCGCAAATGCTGACTCACCGACCACTCATCGCTGAATTGGTGATCGATGATATAGCCCGCCGAATACTGCATTCGGTAGAAGTGATCAAACGTTGGTTCGCCATCGAAACGGTTGATTGGGATTCTTCCGTTAGGATTGTATAGCGCGGTTCCCTCTTTGGGCAGAAATGCCAGATGCGCGACATGATCATCCTGATATTGGCCCAACAGCGTGATGGACGTGTTCTCGCCCAAGTGCCAGGTCAACGCCGGTGCGAGGAAGCGGCGATCGTTCGGCTTGTAATCCACCTGCGTGCCACTGTCGCGAACCAGGCCGATCAGTCGGTAATCCAACGAGCTGAACGGCCCCGTTTGCGCGACAGGGCCGGTAAGATCGAATTTGCCCTGCCACAGGTTGAAACTTCCGGCTTCAAACTCCAACTCCTGAAACCGCTCCCGCGCTGGCAGCTTGCTGACATAGTTCACGATGCCACCGGGATTGCTTTGACCAAAGAGCACGGAGCCGGGTCCGCGCACCACTTCGATGCGCTCGGCACCATAAGGTTCGAGGCGGAAGGCACCAAATCCGTTGGGGGTATTCAATTGGAGCCCATCGCGGAAAATGCCATTCTGATTGGCTGAGAATCCGCGTATCTGGAAGAAATCGAATACGTTATCAACGCCAAATTGCTCGGTCTGCACACCGGGCGTGTAGCGCAACGCTTGATTCATGCTCTGTGCCTGCTGCGCTTCGATTTGAGCCTGGCCAATAACGGAAACCGACAGCGGCGTCTCGATCAACGGAGTATCGGTCTTGGTAGCCGAGCCTGCTTCAGCCGCAACATAGGTGGTCGGATCTTCGGCTTTGCCTTTGATTACCACTTTGGGCAGCACCTTCGGCGCGGCATCGGTGGCCGATTGTGGGTCGCCATCGGCGGCCAAAGCGGCACCGGACGGCAGCGAAAGAGCGAACAGGAAAAGGGTTGCGAAGTGTGCTTGCATAAGTTGTGTGTCTGAAGTGAAGGGAAAACGGGGGAGCTGCTGGTTTTTGCAGGCAAGACTGAATGTCCATGAAACCATTTCGGTATCCGGCAGCCTTGGCCGAGCCCCCGTCAAAGTTGTGCGTACTTAATCGGGTTTGTGGACGCTATGACTGCCTTGCAGTTCATGGCCTGTTTGTATTGGTTGAGGGCGTCGGTCTTACCCTCGTTCAGGGCCTTCATAACTTCCTTGACCGTGAATTCCGGCTTGTCCCCGGCGTGCGCAGCGAGCGGACTCAGGGCAAGCAGCACCGCCCACGTGGCTGTGGTTTTTTCCATAACTGGCTGATATTTTGTTGGTGATATTGCCGCTCGGGTGACCGGCATCGACCGGACGCACCAAGACCGACGGAAGGAATGCCTCGACGCTTGGGCACTGCGGAAATGACGACCGTGAGTCGTCACGGAAGACTGATGAGAATGCGGCGCGCGGCACAAAGGCCAATGCCGCCCAAGCGTGTTAGGTCACGCAGCGAATCAGGCTCGCGGCGGTGGTAGCGGCGGAGCTTCGGAGCGGACGATGAGAATCATCGCCGGAAGAAGGGGAAACGATTCGGTGGCCGGCGGTGTCGGCAGAAGCGTTGACCGGGACGGGAGTAACGAGTCGAGCTTGGCCAGCTTGACCACGGCCTCGGACTTCTGCTCGGACCCCTTCCCCGCCCGTACCAACCGACAGAGCTTACAGGGGTGCTGACCGTCGAAGGTGGTCGTCAGGGCGGTGATCAACGAGCCTTCGTGCGTGCGCTCGACCAGCATGGTCGTCCACGCCACGGATTGCAGGACGGCCCAATGCAGCCCGATGGTCAGGCTGAGCAGCACCGCAGTCGTAATGGCAAAACACCGCTTCAACAGACACTATTAATGCAATGGCTGGATTCGCGGTGTCAAACGATTATTAGTTTCCGGCAACCCACTTGCCTACTCTACCACCCCTTTATGGGGCCTTTCCCTGCAATAATAGCCATCAAATGACCCTTGGGGGTTCGACACGCTGGCTGACCACCTACGACCCCAAAGCCATGTTCACATCTCGGGAACCTCACCGTTCGACTGAACACCGATGCGTTCTAGAAACGTTATCCAGCGTGCTTCGATGCCGGAGTCGCCATCCTCGTTGCGGACGTTGGCCTTCGTCCCAATGGAAGGATGATCGCGGATTGTCCCAGTCCAAGGGTAAAGCCGATTTGGCGCGGCGCCGGTAAGGGACTGGCAAAGTTTCCGGTCGCATTTGGCCATCATCTGAAATCGTCGCGACCGGGTATTATCCGGTGTACCGGATGGACAACGGACAACAGGTTGGCAGCAAACACATCGGGATTCACGTCCGTCGGCAGTACGTCCCGGACGTCGATTTCTCGCCTTCCCTGGGTCAAACATCGATTCCAATCACTCCTCTTTCGCCCTTCCCTTCAGAACCGAGCGGTGACGGTCGCGCGGACACTGAGGGGTTCCACCGGGTGAAAATGAATGTCGTTCACTCCGCCTGAGGCTTCGCCCGGCAATCGCGAGGCGTAGAGATAATCGATGTCGCTGTCGCGACGATTCAGAAGATTGAAAACGCCCACGGCCAGAGTCCACGTGGGATTGAAACGATACCCGGCTTCGGCATTCAACAGAACGGTTTCGCGGCTGCGCGCCGAATCATCCTCCACCAGGGCGCGCGGGCCGAAATAGCGAAGGCGAAGACTGGCGAAGAATCCGCGGTTGGGATCCGGATCGTGCACGCTGATTCCCGCCGCCAAAACGGTCTCGATGCTGCCCGGAATGAATGGACCGACGGAATCATATTCCCGGAACCGGGCGTGCGACCAACTGAGGTCGGCATCCAACGTCAGCCACGGTGTCGGCGTGTAATAGTTGGCGAACTCGACGCCAAAACGACGGCTCGGTCGGCTGATTTCGGTATCGCCGGCATCGCCCGAGAACACCAATTCAGAATCCAGATCGAGCCACCAAATCGAGAGGGTCGATTGCAGGTGAGGCAGTGCGACAGTCCGGATTCCGACCTCCGCGCCGTACGTGCGGACCAATGGACTGACCGGATCCAGCGGCGACGTGGGGTCCTTTGGATCAACGTGGGTCGTTGAACCCCGCCCGTCGTTGCTGTGAAACCCGAGTCCGCCGCTCAGATACAACTCGGTGTGAGCCCACGGCCCGAACACCAATCCCGCCTTGGGACTGAACAGCGCCCGATCCGCAGTGCCGCTGTTTTGGGCCAGGTTGCTGGCAACATCGAAATGATAAATGTCACCCCGCACGCCGAGCGTGCTGCGCAGCCAGTCGTTCCATTTGGTCTTCTGCTCGGCGTAGGGCGAGACGCTGACCTGCCCCACCGTGTCGGCGCGGGTCACCGACAGGAATTGCCGGCCCTCGGTGTGATTGATGCCGTTGTCGATGAGATCGCCGCGGGTCTGGAGCCCGATCGTGCTTTCGGAATCCAATTCCAACAGGTCGTAGTGCCAGGTGTGATGCGCCTTCAATCCGCCAAAACCGCGGCGGTCGTGTTGCTCGAACTGATCGCCGTGAACCGGATCGTCGAGGAAATAAGTGAAGTTCGAAAACAGATCGAGGTCGTAGTAAACCCCGTACACCTGCACCTCGGTGTGGCCGGCATCCGTCTCTCGTTGCCAATCGGCACTGAGACTCGCGCGGTGTGAATCGCCGCCATCGGTCGGATCCACCGCTCCGAATCGACCACCGGCGAGAGAGCCTACCGATCGCAACGGAATCTGGTCGGTGGAATTCCAACGTCCGCCATAGGCCTGCGCGGTCAGGTGAAAGGTGGAATCCCCGTCCTGGCGAGTGTAGCGCAACAGGCCGTTGATCTTTTGATAGTCCTGCCGGTGTTCCCATGGACCGTCATCATGCGAGGCCTCGATCGCATACAGCAGTGAGCCCGATCCCACCGTTGGAGAACCCGCCGCCAGAATGCGGCCGTAGCCCGAGGATCCGCCGGTCATCTGGAACAGTCCGCGATCCAGGCGATCCACATAGCCAATGTCGGCGGCACCGGCGGAGCCGAAATCCCCGACGTCGGCGTAATACGGACCCTTGCGGTAGTGAACCGTCTGGATCAGTTCGGGGATGAGGAAATTGAGATCGGTGTAGCCCTGTCCGTGAGCATGGGTGGGCAGATTGACCGGAACGCCATCAACACTGGTGGCGAAGTCCGTGCCGTGATCGAGATTGAAGCCGCGCGAGAAGTACTGGTTGGCCTTACCGGACCCGCTGTGCTGGGTGACGATGACGCCCGGGACGGTTTCGAGGACTTCGCCCGCGCGCAGGAGAGGTCGAAACTCCAGGTGATCCAATCCGATGTATCCCTCGCTGGCCGCGTCCGCCAGACCCACCAGCGAATCGGATCGGCCGGTGACGACCGATTTGCTCATCACCTCCGGTTCATGGGCAACGATGAGCGATGGAAGCAGGAAGCTGGAGAATCCAAAGACTCCGGCGAAGACTGCGGAATGACGTTGTGTGTTCATCGGGACAGAGCCGGTCGTTCACAAGCGGACCGGCAACGCGGGTTGCTGCAATCCGGATGACCCACAACAAAAGAGCCACCCGGGCCGGCAGCTACGGAAGCAGAGCCTCCGCCATCGCTACCCCCGAGTGGCTGGGATCATCTACCCGTCCGCAAACAGGAGTGTCAACGATCAAAGCCGCCGCTGAGTCGGTAGAACGATCCGGTATTGCTTCAACGTCCACGGGCGACGATTGGACGCACGAAATCCTCGCCGACGTGGGAATGCTATTTCTGCAACTGCAACTCCCCACCGCCCTCATCGAAGTAGAGGGCACCGTCGACCTCCAAGGTTTTCAGATACTGACTCCAATGTTGGAAGCCCACCTGACGCTCCGCCTCCAATCGCTTTTCCTCAACCTTTGGTGCCGGTCCACTCTCCGATGCCAATCCCTCCCGCAGAACGCGGCCATCCATCGGTTCGCGGGATTTGATGCCCAACACGTGCAGGACGGTCGGTGCAAGATCGATGTTGCCAGAGGGAATCTCGCTCAACAGGCCGCGTTTGAAATCGGGTCCACTGACTACCAGCGTGTTGTTCATGTCGTAACGGCTCAACGATCCATGAGTTCCGCCGCCGCGGGTTCCGCCGGTTCCCACGATCAGTCCCGGTGCCCCATGATCGTTGCGGTCCGGTGACCAGCGCATGGCTACAACCAGATCGGGTCCGTGGCCGTTGGTGGGGTAGTGGATGGTGCTGACTGGAAACGTTCCAGGAATCGGCAGTCTGGAAAAAAGAACACCGGTGAAATCCGAGGTTTGCAGAGCCTCCGCCGCCGTCCGGATCACCTCTTCCTTCTGGTCGACCACGTACACCAGGGCGGATCCGCCGAGCGGGACGACCATGACGTCACCGGGTTCGGGATTCTCCAGTTTGGTGAACGCCTTCAGGCCCCGCTTTTTGAGCGCGTCGGTAATCTCCGCGCCGCGCGAGATTGTGGAGAATCCATGATCCGAAACGACGAATAGATCGGTTGTCTCAAAGATTTTCTTCTCCTTCAACGCGGCAATCACCTCGCCCAGATGCTTGTCGCTCGCTTCGATGGCAGTGAGCGATTCGGGAGCGCCGACACCTTTCGAATGCTGGGTCAGGTCGGGATCGCTCAACCACAGCAGCGAATACTTGGGGACGCCCTTTTTCCACAACCCGCGTACCAGGGCATGCGTGGTCCAATCGTCGGAGGCAATGTTGGGAGCGGTGAAGGTGTCGGGAAACACCTTGTCATCATTGACCGCCTTCAAGCCGTCCAGGCGCGCCCGCGGCAGCACGAGTCCCCGCCCCAGGGTCACCGAATTGCTGTGGGCGGCGGTGTCGGTCCGGCGCAGTTGACGGTCATGCAGCAAGGTGACGCTCTTGGTACCGGCGATGTAGGTGGCATGACCCGCGTCCTGGATGATCTCGGCGAGCGTGTCCACTGCGATGTATTTTCCACCACTGATGCGGTCACCCCGCCGCAGAGTGTCGAGGACCTCGGAAGCCACCGGCGATTGACTGTTCAGTTCATCGCGAAAATCACTGTTGGCGAGAATACCGCTGTGACCCGGATAGGTGCCGGTGGCGAGGGCGGCCCCATTGACGATCGTCGTGCTGATATAGACGCAGTGGTTGCGTCGGAAGAACACCCCGTTGGTGGCCAGGCTGTAAAGATTCGGCGTGAATTGCGGCGTGACGAAATCCGGCCGCATGCCGTCGAACACGACGACCACGACATGATCGGCGCCCGCCTTCGCGTGGTTGGTCACGCAAGCCAGCGTTGCCGCAAGCACAACCAAGCCCAACCCCACCCGCTGGATGCGAGCATTGATGCAGAACCAATTCATCGGAGACATATTCTGACAGCAGTCTGCGCTGATGAACAGCGCCAGAAATCGGCAAAAAACACCGGAAATCAGCACTTCACAGGACTGTTACACGGCCCCTCGCTCCCGAACTATTGCGAACTCAACCGGAGGAAGCGGGTCGATAGACCCACCGGGAGTGCGTTGGTGTGCATGTGATCGTCCCCCACCACCACGTCGCCCACCGGCTGCCAGACCGCGCTTGGTCCCAAGGTTGCGGACGCCTCGACCTGATAGTTCGTGGCGGGCGCGGTTCCGGTGTCGGGAAGGTTCGAGGGGGCGGCAAACACGACCTGAACTCCGCCGGCATCGCGGGTGATCTTCGCAATGGTCAGACCCGCCTGCAGGTTCAGGTAAAAACGATCGGAGGGTGACTGAATCGGGCCACCAGCGGGACCGTTGGTCGAAGTATCCACGAAGCGGAATCCAACCTGATAGAACCCGGGCAGCGTGACGCTGTAGATGCGGCCGTGTTTGTGGCCGTAGGGATCGGCTCCGGGTGATCCATCATTCTCGCTCACGGGAATGTGCCGGGTTCCGTTGACCAGTCCGGCCGCCACACTCCAGGTCAGGCTGGTGGCGTCGACATCGTCCACTTCCGTTTCCCAGAAACCAAAGCTGGCACCGGCCGGACCGGAAACGGTTTCCAGAACGGCCTCAATGTGCGAACCCAGCGCGGCGGCCTGCGGCTCCGGTCCACCAAAGGGCGGCGTCGCGGCCAGCGCGGCCAGCACCAGATCGCCGGTGTAGAAGTAACCCTCATACGGACTGCCGGGATCGCCGGCGTCGAGACCGAACACATAGCCCGTGGTGTCGGCGTAATCGGAGGCGTCGGAGAAAATCAGCGGCGATCCCGGCGTCGTGGATGCGGCCCCGGCGGTCAGATGTTCGTGGGCGGTGGAGATTTCAGGCAGCAGTAGGGCGATTAGGGCGCCCGAGGTGGCTATCAGTCGATTCGTATTCATGGAACAGAACGGTCTGGAGTTTACGGAGTGTTGGTCATTCCATCGGGACGCACGAACCGGGTGATCGGCGGCCCGAGGAGAAGTTGGATCCGGAGCCACTGGAGTCCTTCCACGTGGGCATCGGCAAAAAGATAGTTGGCCGCGCCGCGATGACGCAGGACGGCGACATCGGCGGCAAACGCATTGGGCGTAAACCCGCCGCCAGAGGCGTCGGCAAAATGAAAGTGATCCGCACCGGTGTAGTCACCCCGCGCCTCGGCAAGGTGCAACGTCTCGGAGGGTGCCGGTACGGCGGTCAGTCTTGAGAAATCCAGCGTGAGAGCGCCGTACGGGTGCGGGGTGAGGAAATCATTGATGGCGTAGCTGGTGATGCGCAGGTGGTTCGTGTCGACGGGACACTGGTAAACATTGGTCAGACCGTAGGCGGCCAGCATCCCGATCCAGGACGCCGCCTGATGCGAGGTCTGCGGCAGGACGTCACGGTTGTCGCCCTCGTACATCGCGACTCCCATGCCCAGTTGTTTCAGTTTCGAAAGGCAGACCGTCGCATTTGCCCGGCTCCGGGCCTTCGCCAGCGCGGGCAGCAGCAACCCCGCGAGCACCGCGATGATGGCGACGACCACCAGCAGTTCGATCAGGGTGAATCCACGAATGGAACGTTTCCGCGACATGTACGTTTTGCCCAAAACAAGCGTCGGCCGTATGAAGGAATTGAAACCAGTGGCGGGACAAATGCCGGTGCGCGTGGGAGCGAAACGGCTGCGGGAATGCACGACCCGGACGGGTGGTGCCTTCGGACGCCCCAAATCATGTGGGGCAGCCCGGTGCATCGGCACTCCGGACGGAGTCCGACGACTGAAGATCAAACCGTTCGAGGTGGCGGCAGAGGCGGAACTTCGGATCGGCTGAAGACAACCGAAACAAGGGTGCCGCGCTCGACTTCCGTCTCCGGCACGACCGGCCGGAAGATCACTCCCGTGACCGGCATGGCCTCCAGCTTGATCTGCTGAAACGTGTGTTCCGAGCGCCGTTCAGCGGACTTGGCCGACTTGACCAGTTGGCAGATCTCGCAGGGATGTTGTCCGTCAAAGGTCGTCTTGAGGGCCGACGTTAACGAGGCGTGCTGCGATCGTTCCACCAACATCGTTGTCCACGCCACCGACTGCAACGCAACCCAATGAACTCCCAGCGTCACGCTGAGAAGTAGGGCCGCGGTGAAATGGACGACTCGTTTCAACAAGACCAGTTTGAATCTGCGGGCCCTCGCCGTCAACGGGGTTGATCGAGGGCCATCAGGTGAGTTGCCAGGGTCGGTCAAAACGGGACCCACCGGAAATCGAAGGCGCGGTCCACCACCCAGCCGCTGGCAACAATCAGGATGGCCCAGGAACCAAGGGGCAGTCCCCAACTCCGGAAGACCGACGTGCGGCGAACCCAAAAGATCAGCGGCAGCACCAAGGCGACACAGGCCAGTTGTCCCAGCTCCACCCCGGCGTTGAATCCCAGCAACGGCACCACCAGTTGGGCGCGGGCCAGTCCAAGATCTTTGAGGGCGTCCGCAAAACCGAATCCGTGGATCAACCCAAATCCGAACGGCACCAGCCACGGACGTCGTTCGGACAGGGCGAGCAGTCGGCTCCATTGCCAACCCGGCGTCGCCGCCCCTGGCATTCGACCGCGCAGATTCGCCACAGCGGCCACCGCGATGCTGACGGCGATGGTGCATTCCACCCATCGAGTCGGCAGCCGGACCACGTCGAACGTCGCCAACGCCAGCGTGAGGGAATGGGCGATCGTGAAGGCCGTCACGACCTGAAGGACGCGTCGAACCACGGGACGAAGGGACGCGACCGGCCGCCATCCGTCGGTGCCACGGGTCACCACCGCCGGCAGCAGCAGCGCCAGCAGGAACAGCAGGTGATCGTAGCCGGTGCCGATGTGATGAATCCCTTCGCGCACAAACGCGATCGGCGACACCGCGGGACGCTCGATGGAAAACGTCGCCACCGGCGAATTCGGTCCCAACACCGCGGTCGAACCCGGGAGGACTCCCCCACCGGATACATTCACCAGTCCGCGATGGAGCGGATCCATTTCAAACAGCAATCGATAGTCCACCGATAGGTTTCGAACGGCCTTGGGAGCCAGGCCCTCCAACTGCAATTGCAGGCAATCCAGTCCGCCCACCGTGGCGATCGCCTGTTGCACGATTCGCAACCGCAGACGGTCTCCGTCGGAGTTCAAGAGGAGGTGTTCCAACGCATAGGCCGCGATGTCAGTCCGACGCGACTTGAGTTCGCCCCAGGTCAGTCGTCCGTCGTCGTTGGCGTCCAGCCCGAGTCGCAGATCAAGGTCGCGCAGGGCAATCTCCCACGAGCCGGTCACCATGGAATTCGAAACCGAAAGCGACAGCCATGCCGTGCTCGCCGTATGTGCCGCTAACGGATGACCTGCGAACAGCCCGCGGCAGACAAGCCCAACGAACAGCAGCGATCGGAGCGCACCGAATCTCCCGCCGGGAATCGATTTGAACCGGTGACTCATCGGGCGAACTCCACCGGACGCGGGCCAAGGCGAACGTCCTCGAAGTGGATCGAAGCCACCCAATCCCAGACCTGGGACTCAACGGAGGCCGAACCCCCGGCGCGCGCCGCTTCCAGCAGGAGGCGAACGTCGGCGGGCTCGCGTTGCACCGTCCAATTCTCGCGTGCGAGGGCGAGGGCTGATTGGGGATCCTTCCGGACGTTCAGTTGAAACCGGGCCTCTTCCCGAAGATGAACCCGCTCGCCACGGGCATGCTGAAGATCGAATCCCGATTGCAATCGTTGCACGGCCGAACGGAACCCCTCATCGGTGGAGCCCGTTTTCGATTTCGCTTCCACCCATCGTAGCAGCAGACCGTCGATCGTGCCATGATCGCTCAGAAGCGAGATCACTTCGGCAGCCCGGCCTTCCTGCATCAGGAAATCGGAGTAGCTGCCGAGCAAATAGATCTCGCGCGGATCGAGCTTCAATCCTTCCCGAAAATGATCCTCGGCTCTCCGCGCGTTTCCCAAGCGTTCCCACGCCTCCGCCAGTTGGGTATGCGCCCACACCTTCGATGCAACCGGCGCGCTCTCCGAAGTTCCCAGAACACGCTCCAACAATTGACAACTTCGTTCACCACCGCCGGTCAGACTGGCCACCGTGGCTGAGGCCGTCGCGGCGGTCAGCGGATCGGTCAGACGCCACAGGGCTGCGGCGGCGCGGCGGGCATCGGCATACTCGCCGCGAACGCCATGAACGGTTGATTTGACCAGCCAACCTTCCGCGCACCGCGGATCACGGGCCACCACGGCTTTCAGATCGTCGAGCGCCAATTCGAACTCGTGAAGCCGCTGCCGCAGAATCGCCCGGACGAGCTGAACCTCGATCGGCGGCGCTGCGTCCTGTTCCCAAGGCTTTAAGGCGAGCAACGCCTGCCCCAGCCAGCGGGGATCGGATTCCTGCCTTGCGCGGTCCAGACAACGCCGCGCAACGGTCGCCGCTTGGAAAGAATCGTTGGGCGTCTGAGCCAACGCCTGCCGCAACCCCGCCCATTCGCGCTCGGCCGATGAATTCCGGCCGCTCCTCACTACCGCCACCACTTCGTCATCCAGGGTCGGGATCCGTCCGATCGCAGCGTTCAACCGAACTCCGGCGAGCAGGACGACCAGGCTGCCCGACGCGATACAGCCTCGGCAAAATGCGGGAAAATGGAATCGCATGAACCGCGGGGACGGCTGTCAGGTGTCGGGTCTTGCACCGTTTCGGCGGGGTTCGCGGGCACACGGGAAACTCCGCGAACCCCACCGGCGCTCCTCACTCAAGAAGCGCAAATCGGTTCACTTCACTGTGGCCGACAACGTGCCACCCGATGTTTTCACCCCATCCAGCGCGACCTTTCCGTCGGCTTCGAGTTGGAGGAAGGTTTGCGCCGAATCGGCGACGGGCACCGACAAGGTCCGCGAGGCCGGATCATACACTCCCTGCACCGGACGAAAAACGCCGGTCGCGGTCGCTGAAGTCTTCGGGGTGATGGTGATGGTCGGATCGTTGGGCGATCCCTTCAGCGGTGAATTCAAATACGGGAAATGATCGGGAAACATCCGCGCATCAATGTAGGCACCGTCGGTCAGGGGTGGGTCACCCACCGGCGCGTCGGCCGGCTTCAACAGCTTGCCCATCACAACGCGGAGTTCGATGTCGACGACATCATCGCCGGGTCGGCGTCCATTGGGGAAACCAGCCAGGTCGGCCTTCGTCGCATCGAGCACGCCCTGGGTGATTCCGGCGATGACGCCGAGATTGTTTTGTTGAGCCCGTGGCGTGGCGGGAATGGCGGTGTTGAGACGCAGCATTTCGCCCGCGCCGCCGTTCTTGTTCAACCCATCCACTCCGGTGATGAAGGCGGCGACGAGGTCGGTGCGGGGGAACAGGGTCGGTGCCGGAACTTTGAACAGCAGTTCGAGGAGCGCGGGGAGTGTCGGATGCGTCACATAGTCAGCGAAGTTGGCCAGGTCATCCTTGGGTTCGGAGCCGTTGAACTTGTCCTTGTCCTTCACGCCGATCACCACTTCGTTGACCAGCGGCGATGAGAGACGGGACACTTGAGTGAAGGTCGTTCCCTGAACCGAGCTGGCCGTGGTCCAGGCTCCAATGACCGGTCCGTTGCCGCCGGCCAGCAGGAACTCTGTCGGCACTTCGAGGACAAAGGCCGTGACATTGGCGTCCGAGAGCAGGTCCTTGGCGCCGTCGATCGGACCGAGGGGATTGAGGTTCACCAGATCGAAGATCTCCCCGAGATTGACGACGAACGGATCCTTTCGCTGACCCACGAAGACCCGGCCCTTCTTGTCGGTTCCCGGCAGGGCGAACTGATAGATGTAGCGGTTCGCGTAGGCATCGTAGTCCGGGAACGTCTTGTTGCCGGCATTGTCCTGGGGCTTGGTGAACTGGAGGCTGGCGGTCACCGAATTGGTGATCGGAATCTGGCTGCCGGTGCGGCGCGGGCCCTTGATGACAGTGAGCGAATAGGTCTGATCCACGTTAAGACCCGAAGTGTCGGCTGCCGTCACCGGTGCCGCGGCGAGCAGCGGAATGGAGTTGGTGCGGCGATTCCCTTCCGGACCGATCGTCAGCGCAATCCCGCGCAGCACGTTGGCGATCTTGAACTGAAAGGTGATGTCCTCGACCGCGTCGCCGGTGTTGTCCACGTGGATCTCGTACACCGCATTGGGATCGAGCTGAAAGTAGTTGGGCCCGCCGTACGGACTCTGGAGCGGGAGATAATCCGCGACAAAGGTGACGTAGTTCGATCGGCCGGTTTCGTAACTGTTGAAGACGTAGAAGTCCGTCCCGTCGAGTTTGGGAGTTCCGGTGATGGCAGGTGCCTCGCGATGGCTGGAGGCGTTGGCGTCGAGCGCCGTGACGACTCCGGCCAGGGCCAGGATCAGGAGTTTTTTTGCAATAGGTGGCATGGGATTCATCAGGTGGGAGGTGCCGTGTGAGGGCATTGCAGCGATGAAACGCGCGCCAAGGGGAATCGGATGCATCCGGAGACGGGTCGAAGCCAATCCCAACTTCAACGCCCCAGGCATCCATCTGAACGGAATCTAATCCGCCCTGGGAAATTCGCGTGAATTCGTGGAATCAGTGTCCTCTGTGTTTTTTGAAGGGTCGGCCGGGAGCGCGATTGAAACAGGCTGGCGACTCGCTTTTTTTCGGAGAAATGCGACGTTACCGAAGGTCATCGACAGAAAAAACGCATCCGGTGGACGAGCAGCGACGTATGAGCATCAATGGTAGCAGGCACCGGCTTGATGGAATTGTGGAACGGGACGGGTTCAAGACCCGCCGGTCCCGCTAATCCCATGTCGCCACCCACCGATATCGCGGACGAATTGGATGCCGAATTGTTTGCGCGAATCCGCTCGGGATCCGAAGAGGCGTTCGCAGCGTTCTACGACCGGCATTCGCGCCTGTTGTTTTCGGTGGCACTGCGAATCCTGGGGGATGTTCACGAGGCGGAGGATGTCCTGCAGGAATCAGCGGTTCTGCTTTGGGAAAAGGCGCCGGTTTACGACGCCCTGTTCGGCCGGCCGCTCAGTTGGGCGGTGGCCCTGACCCGAAACAAATCGATCGACCGTCTTCGGTCACGCCGCAGGAAGTCGGATCTGCACCGCGCCGCCGAGAATTCGATCCCCGCCGAACAGACCGAAACCCTGGACGCGCTCGAGGACGCCGTCGCCGGGGAATCCGCGCGTTCCGTGCGCGCGGCTCTGGCCGCATTGCCCATCGATCAGCGCCGGGCAATCGAACTCGCTTTTTTTTCCGGAATGACACAAACCGAGATCGCTGCGGCGATCGGAGTTCCCCTGGGCACGATCAAGGCGCGGATCCGCCGGGGGATGTTGGCGTTGCGGGACGTACTGGAAGAGAGCCTATGAAATGCACCAATCTGCAGGAACTCGCGGCGGCCCACGCCGCCGGTGCCCTGTCCCGCGGCGACGCCGCCCACGTCGAAGCGCTGGCGGCGCACGATCCCGATGTCCGGGACGAACTCGCCCGACTTCACGACACCACGACCGCCTTTGTCGCCGGAACCTCCGAAACCCGGTCCGAACCGTCGGCTGCGGTCCGGTCCCGGATTCTGGAAGCGATCCGGCGAACCCCACAGGCGGTTCCGACATCTGCGCCCATTTCGCCCGCGGCAGGCATGCGGTTTCTCAGCCGCGATCAGGGCGAATGGGTCACAACCCCTACGCCCGGCTTGAGGATCAAGCCATTGTCGATCAGCCGGGACGTGGGATACTGGATGTTCCTCGCGGAATTGGCCCCGGGAACCCGTTTTCCCGAACACGACCATGCCAGCTCAGAGGAACTCTACATGATTTCCGGGGATCTGATCACCGAAGGTCACACCCTTCGGGCCGGTGATTTCATCCACTTCGAGCCCGGCACCCACCACCACGAACTCGTCTCACCTGGCGGCTGCGTGGCGCTGATGGTGGAACGGGCTCCGCAGGCCAGGCGTGAAGCGGTTCCGGCCTGAAAGCCCGACCGACACGGAAGACCCGTGCGGCGGTTTCTGACCTATTCAATGCGGTCAATTTGAAGCGGTCAATCCGCCTTCAAAGACCGGGCGCGTTCACTTTTTCGCCGTCCATCTGGTAGATGCCCACCAGATAGCCGTTTTCTCGAATCGCGCCGACTTTGAGCGTGCCCTGGAGCGTGACCGCCTGATCCATGACCGGCTTCACACCCTTGCTGGTCATCTTGACCGAGACCCATTCGTTGATCTTGGGAACGGCACCGTAACAGCACATCGACTGATCGCGCATGATCAACAACTCGGTGACCAATCCGCCCTCCACCTTGAGCGGCAGCATGAAACCCTTGAGAGCCACCCGCCGACCGCTGAAGGCCTTCACCTCGGCTGGAATTTGTTGATCGGGATCCTTGAGCGCAACGGTATTGGTCACGCCCGGATCATCAGGCACCTCGTACTTGAAGGCGCTCAGTCGATCGAAACCCACGGTGAGAAAACCGCCGTCGGTTTTCTCCACGGCAGGTACGGCGCCCTTTTCCGATGCTGCGGACACCGGGCTTGATCCGGCCGTCAGGGGCTGAATCCGGTCGCCACGCGCCGGTGCGGCGACGGATTGAATCGGCTCGCCACGGACGGACTTGGCGGGTTCCGCCGCGCGCAGCACCGAACCGACGCCGGCCAATGCCAGGAGCGCGGTGATGGCGAACCCCTTCCCGGCGGACCGGTAAAATTCAGAGAATTGAATCCAAGTCTTCATTCGTTGCCTTTCGGAAAATTGAAGGGGACATCGCGGTAGGTCTTGCCCCGGATGGTAACCTCCGTGAGCCGTGCGTCAAAGCGGGGTGTAGTCTTCAACCAGTCGGCCGTCACCTCGAATTGCGCGGTGTCGCCCACCTTTTCGCCCGTGGCTGGATTTGCCACCGCCAACAGATCGAGGGATTGATCCACATCCCTCACCCGGGCCACCACCCGCACCGAGGGCGCGGGGATCCGGATGAACTTCTCGAGTTCCCCGTCGAGAACATAGCCGGTCAGCCGGCCTGCGGCGGGATCTAGAACCAACTCCAGATGAAATTCCTCATGGCCCAGCTCCACCGCCGTTCCACCGTGAGGTGCCACGTGTTGATGGCCGGAAACCAAAACCGCTGGTGCCGGTGCTGTGGCCCGGTCACATCCTGACCCGCCCAGAACCAACGCCATCAAGCCCACCAGCGCCGGCCACCGGACAATCCATCCGGTTCGGGCCAGTGCAGTGAGGGGTTCAGGAACCATGTGATGCTTGGATGAACCGATCGGTGGAAACATTCAAGGATCGACACCCGGAGCATCCTCGACGGGATGCCTCAAGATTCCGGCGCCAAACCTTCGGCAACGTCGGAGCGATAGGCCTTGAGGGCGGGAACAATTCCGGCCAGGGCGGAGAGACAAACCATCGAAGCGGGTGCCCAGACCAGCACCCAATCCGGCGCCAACGGGTCCAGGACCACCCCGGTTTGCGCGCGGATCACGTACGCGACTCCAACAAGAATCGCGAGGTACACTCCGAATCCTATCACCATTCCAAACCCGGCGATGGCCACCGCTTCGAGAATGATGGCACTGAACACCGTTCGGCGGCGGGCGCCGAGGGCGCGGAGAATGGCCAGGTCCCGTTTCCGGGCGCTCATTGAATTGTAGATGCTGGCCAGGACCGATCCAGTGGCAACCAGCGCCACCAGCCACGCCACCAGGGCCAGCACCTGATCGAACCAGCCGAAGCGTTCGAACAGATAGGCCACCTGCTCGGCAATCGGCCAGGCAAAGGTCAGCCGGGTGCCCTGCCGGTTGTACAACAGCTCCAACGTTTTTCCCGCTACCGGGGACCGCAGCTTCACCAGGACGGCACTGACGTCATTCGCAGCGTCCGGATTGTGGCCGGTCATGTTTTGCAACCCGGCCAGCGGGATCCAGATCACCCGGTCGGCGGGCGTGTTGGACGGTTCCAGGACGCCGACCACGACATAGGTATCCTGATGCTGGGCCTTGGGATCGAAGTTGAGTCCGTGGTACGGATGAAAGGAATCACCGACCTTCAAGCCCAGTCGTCGGGCGGCGAAACTTCCCACCAGCGCCTCGCGATAACCGTCCTCAAAGATGCGTCCGCCGTGTTCCGTTGAAAACTTCCGGCCTGGCGCGTAGGCGGCATCGGTGAACAGGTTGGTCAGAGTCCCAACCAGGCGATAGCCCTGATAATTGTCACCCACCGCAATCGGCACGGCGAGAGCGACGGCGCGGTTCGACGAGAGATCGAGGTAATCCTGCCACGGCACATTTCCCGGCGACGCCTCCAGATGGAAGATGGCGTTCAACACCAGTTGCAGCTTCGAACCGCGTGCGCCCAACACGGCGTCCCAGCCTCCGGTCTGCCCGGTGAAGGTGTCATGCGCCTGCCGTTTCACTGCCCACACCGACATGAGCAAACCGCCCGCGAGCGCGATGGCCAGGGAGGTCACCACCGTGGAAAGCGCGTGTTGACGCAGGCTGCGGCGGACCAGGAGCCAGAGGGTCATGACCGGACCTCCGGTCGGCCGGCCTGGTTCAATTCCGCCAGCGAATGACGTTCAGGAAACCGGGCCAGAATTCCCGGATCATGGCTCACCAACAGCAGCGCGGCGCCATTTTCCTCACACGCCCCGCGAATCAGGGCGAGCGCCTCGGCGGCATTCGTCGCATCGAGATTGCCGGTGGGTTCGTCGGCCAGGACCAGCTTCGGCCGGTGCGCCAGAGCCCGGGCCACGGCGACCCGTTGCTGCTGACCGGTGGAGAGCTGGCGAGGCCGATGATGCAACCGGTCGCCCAATCCGACGCGTTGCAGCAGAGCCACCGCGCGTTCCCGATCCGCTCCCACGCCAAACGACATTCCCAGCAGGACATTTTCCAGGACTGAAAATCCCTGCAGCAGATTGAAGGTTTGAAAAATGTAGCCGATGGATCTCGCCCGAAGCCGGTCACGTTCGGATTCCTTCAAGGTGGACATCTCGATGCCATCCAACGTCAGGCGGCCGGTGTCGGCGGTCAGAATGCCGGCGATCAAGTGCAGGAAGGTCGTCTTCCCGCTACCGCTCGGTCCGCTGAGGGCCATCTGGGTCCGTTCCCCCAGTTCAAACCGCCGGATACGGATCACTTCATGAGCCGATCCGTCGGGTGCCCGGTACGACTTTCGCAAGTCGCTGATTTCAAGCAATGCCATGCAACGCAGCCCACAGTGTCCCTGCGCAACCCCGGGAGTCAATCAGCCGGCAGGAAACAACCTTCCGCCATCGCCCCGGGATTTCGGGAAAAAACCGGTTCGCTAACGGTCCGGAATTTGCTTCTGTGGCTGCCTACCAATATGAGATTGCCACTCCGGGTCCCGTCCGACCGCCGCCATTTGTCCCGGCATCCTTTAGTTTCAAAGGCTCGTAACGTTTGGACCGCCCTGCGTGGCATCGCTTTGGGTCTTGCCCTGCTGTTCGGATGTTCCGCGGAGGCCGGATCGATTCTTCGCGAGGTGTTCCGCGGCATCCCCGGCACCGCGATCAGTGATCTCACCAACAATCCCGCCTACCCCGATCATCCGTCGCAGACCAACCTGGTCACGACGCTCTTCGAATCACCGTCGAACATCGACGACAACTACGGACAGCGGATGCACGGGTACATCATCCCGCCCGTCACCGGCAACTACACCTTTTGGATCGCCTCCGACGACAACGGATCCCTGTACCTGAGCACCGACGATGATCCCGCCAACGTTCAGTTGATCGCCTACGTTTCGGGTGCCACTTCACCGCGGGCCTGGACCTCCGATCCCGCCCAGCAATCCGCACCGATTTTGCTTCAGGCCGGAAAGAACTACTACATCCAGGCCCTGCACAAGGAAGGCGGCGGCAGTGACAATCTCGCGGTCCGCTGGAAACGTCCGGATGGCGTCGATCAGGGACCGATTTCCGCCACCAACCTGCTGGCCTACGGCACAGCATTGTCCGCGCCGGTGGTCACCGTTCCCCCGGCGAACACCACCGCAATCGAAGGCCAGCAGGCGGTGTTCACCGTGCAAATCCGCAACAAGGACCTCGTCTCCTGTCAGTGGTCGAAGAACGGCACCGCCATCCCGGGCGCAACGACCCGCACCTTGACACTCAATGCGGTGTCGCTGGATGACGACGGTTCGCGTTACAGCGCCACGCTTTGGAATACCCTCGGGACCAACACGACCGGTGAGGCGGTCCTGCACGTGACGCCGGACAAGATCGCGCCCCAATTGCTGGGTGCCATCAACCTCGGGTTGACCAGCGTACAGTTGACGTTCAGCGAACCCATCGATGCCGCCTCGGCGGGAATTGCCACCCATTTTCAGATCGCCCCGGGCGTGGCGGTCAATGCCGTGGCACCGGGTTCGAATCCATCGACGGTGATCCTTTCCACCACCACCCTGACTCCCGGCACCAACTACACCGTGACGGTCAGCGGCATTCTCGACACGGCACGCACGCCCAATCCCATCGCCGCTGGCAGTACCACCTCCTTTCTCGCCCTCGAGCTCGTCGCGCAAGGCATCGGTGCCAGTCCCTCGACCCTGCAACGGATCGGTCCGGGTTCCTTCAATCTAACCGGCGGAACCGGCAACGTCGGCGGAACGGCCGATCGCTTCGAACTCGCCTGGGAAAAACGCAGTGGGAATTTCGACGTGCAGGTCCGGATTGCGGACTTGGGGATCGTCGATCCGTTCAGTGCGGCGGGATTGATGGCCCGGGCCGATCTGGGCACCAATTCGATGTTTGCAGCGACACTGGCTGCCTCGGGTCAGGTGGGCTGCACCTTTCAATATCGGCCGTCTGCCGGACAGCCGACCACCACCGTCGGCAGGTATCCGGTCAACTATCCGCAAACCTGGCTGCGACTCCGGCGGGTCGGAACCACATTTACCGGCTACGCCAGTCAGGACGGCATCGGCTGGTATCAAATCGGCTCCACCACCGTTCCGCTGCCGACCTCGATCTATCTCGGTCTGGCACTCGGCAGTGGCATCACCACCGGCGGCTCGATGGCGCAATTCAGCGACTACGGGACCACGGTGAACTTCGGCACCAGCACCCTGCCCACCGATCGTGAACCCATCGGCCCCACCAGCCGGCGGACGGGCCTGGTCTTTTCCGAAATCATGTACCATCCGCGGCCGCCGGCCGGCGTCACCAACGACCTGGAGTACATCGAGATCTACAATGCCGACTCCATTTTTGAGGACATCTCCGGCTGGAAGATCGGTGGCGGGATCGATTTCACGTTCCCAGCCGGAACCGTGCTGCCATCTGCGGGCGTTCTGGTCATCGCCAAGGAACCCGCCGCGCTCCAACGCGTGTACAGCATCACCAACGTCGTCGGGCCGTTCACAGGATCCCTCAACAATTCCGGCGACACCCTGCTTCTCAGCGACACGTTCGGCGCGGTGAAGTTGAAGATGACCTATGGATCGACGGCACCCTGGCCGGTCGCTCCCGACGGTGCCGGCCATTCGTTGATCCTCACTCACGCCAGCTATGGTGAAGACGATGCCCGGGCCTGGGAATCCAGCGAACTCATCGGCGGATCGCCGGGCCGCCTCGATGCAGTCCTGCCGTTTCCCCAGCGCGGCGTGGTCCTGAATGAGTTTCTCGCTCATCCCTCGCATCCGGCCGATGCCTTTGTCGAACTGTACAATCCGAACGCCGTTCCCGTGGATCTCGACGGCTGTCAGATCTCCGACAGTCCGGTGATTGGACGCTTCCGAATTCCGGCCGGCACCTCGATTCCCGCGCGGGGATATCTGCAGTTCACCAGCGCCCAACTGGGCTTCAGCCCGGATCCGACGGGCGGAACGTTGTACTTCGTGAATCCCAACAACACCCGGGTGATCGACGCCCTCCGGTTTGACGCCCAACAGACCGACGTATCCACCGGACGTTCGCCGGACGGGTCCCCCACAGTGCGCCGCCTGTCGCAAACGACCCCCGGGGCACCGAACGCGACCTGGCGGGTTGAGGATGTGGTCATCAATGAAATCATGTACGCGCCGATCTCCGGCGATCCCGATGATCAATACATCGAGCTTCACAATCGTTCGGCGAACCCCGTCGACCTGCAGGGCTGGCGGATTGTCGACGGCATCGACTTCAAGATTCCCACCGGCACTGTGATTCCCGCCGGCGGTTTTCTCGTGGTGGCGCGCAACCGTGACCACCTCCTGGCCAACTATCCGCAGCTCAATCCGGCCAACACGGTTGGAGGTTTTTCAAAGACCCTTCCCGGCGGCGGCAGGCTGGCTCTCGCCGGTGCGGACCCCCTCACCTTCACCAACGCCCTCGGCGATCTTCAAAACAACATCCTTCATCCCGTGGTATTCGAGGTGACCTATTCCACCGGCGGACGCTGGGGCAAGTACGCCGACGGGGGCGGTTCCAGTCTGGAATTGATCGATCCGCGGGCGGATCCGCTCCAGCCCTCGAGCTGGGCCGACTCCGACGAAACTGCCAAGGGTCAATGGACTCCGTTCACCTACACCGGGGTGTTGGACAACGCCGATACCGGCGTTCCTTTCAACCGATTCTACGTCCTGCTCCAGGGACTCGGCGAATGCCTGGTGGACGACCTTTCGGTCACCCGCCCGGGTTCGACCAACCTCCTCGCCAACGGCGGATTCGAATTGGGAAACACCGGCTGGCTGTTCTCCGGTGACCACAGTCTGTCGACCATCGACTCCACCGGAGCCGCCACCGGAGCCAATTGTCTTCATCTCCGTGCCCAGAGCCATGGCGACACCGGCATCAACAGCGTCCGCACGCCATTGCTTGTGACCGTTGGCAACAACAACACCCTCACCCTCTCGGGCAGCGCCCGCTGGGTCGCGGGCTGGCCGGAGATTCTGCTCCGCATTCGCGGCAATGGCATTGAGCTGCCGGTACGACTGGCGGTACCCACCCGTCTTGGAACCCCGGGCCAGGTCAACAGCCGCCGGGTCGACAACGCCGGTCCGGCCGTCTATGCGGTACACCATTCACCCGCATTACCACGGGCCAGCGAACCGGTCGTGGTCTCCTGCCGCGTTTCCGATCCCGATGGCATCTCAAAAGTCGCGGTGCGGTATCGAATTGATCCGGCGACGGCACTGACGGAACTCATCCTGCGTGACGACGGCACTGGCGGCGACGCGGTCGCCGGTGACGGAATTTACTCGGGCACGCTGGTTGGACGGGGTAGTGGCACGCTGATCGGATTTCAGGTCGTCGCCACCGACGCGGCGGCGACGCCAGCCACCGGCACATTTCCGTCCGACAACATGGTGCCGGTGGGTCTGCCCCATCCGGAATGTTACATCCGCTGGGATGATTCGCCACCGGTCGGCAGCTTTGCTCATTATCACTTGTGGAGTTCCCAAGCGTCGGAAAACCAACGGCGCAACGCGCTCAACAACACCTATCGCGATGCCACGCTGGTCTACGGCAATCACCGCGTAATGTACAACGTCGGGTTCCGCGACAAGGGCAGTCCATTCCACAACGGCGCCGGGAGCTTCGCCATCACGGGACCAGACGATGAGCCCCTGCTGGGGACGACGGACCGCGTGTTCCGGGCCACAGGAAATGGCGGCACCGAGGAGACCGGTCTCCGCAATGTCGTCTGCGCCTGGATCGGAAAGCAGATGCAGATTCCGTACCTGCATTCGCACTACATGCAACTCTACCGCAATGGCGGCCAGTTCAACAACCTGACCCAGGACGAGGAAGCGCCGGGCGGGTCCTATGCCAAAAGTTGGTTCCCCAACAGTGGCGTGGGTGATCTCTACAAGATCGCGATCTGGTTCAGTTTCCAGGATGACAATATCTCCTTCAACAATACGAGTGCCACCCTGGAGAATTTCCGGACCACCGGCGGTGCCAAGAAACTGGCGCGGTACCGTTGGAACTGGCAGACCCGGACGATTGGGGGCACGGCGAACAACTACACCAACCTCTTCAACCTGGTCGGGGTCGCCAATGACACCTCCACCAATTTCGTTCCCAACCTCCTGGCCGTTGCCGATGTCGAGGAATGGATGCGGGTATTCGCCTATCACCGGGTTCTCGGAAACTGGGATTCGTGGACGTTTAGCGAGGGTCAGAACATGTACATCCTGAAGCAGGATGCCGGTCCATGGGTGCTCATGCCGTGGGATATCGACTTCACCCTCGGCCTCGGCAACGCGGCCAACGATGGCCTCATGAACTCCGGGCAGGATCCGGTGATCAACCGCTGGTTTACCGTGCCGGCCATTCGCCGAATGATGTGGCGCGCCTACCGAGACGCCGCCAACGGACCGCTGCAGCCGGAGAATTTCACTCCGGTCTTCACCGCCCGCCAGACGGCACTCGCGCGAAATGCCGTCGGCGGCCTCTCCAGTCCGGCACCAGCCATCGCCTACATGAACCAGCGGCGGACCTACATCTCCAGCCAGTTGCTCAGCGCCGATGCGCCCCTGTTCGCCATCACCAGCAACAATGGTGCGGATTTCGCGTCACCCACGGCGACCACCACCTTGCGGGGCACCGCTCCCTTCTCGATCGTTGGAATCGCGGTCAATGACACTCCCTATCCGGTGACCTGGTCCGACCAGAGCACGTTTTCGGTCACCGTCCCGCTGTCGGCCGCAAAGAACCTCATCCGCCTGACCGGACTCGACAAGAACGGGAACCCGATCCCGGGGTTCCAGCAGCAGATCAACGTGTCCTACGCAGGTGCCATCCCGCAGGCGAAGGACTTCGTGGTCATCAACGAAATCCACTACAACCCGATCGAACCCAACGCCTCATTCATCGAGCTGTTCAATCGCTCGACCACCACGGCGTTTGATCTGTCGGGCGTCAAGTTCCAGGGCATCAGCTACACCCTCGCGGACGGCACGCTCATCCAACCCAACGGGTATCTGGTCTTCGCCAAAAACCGCGCCGCCTTCGCCGCCGCGTATGGCTCCACCATCTCCGTCGCCGGCGAATTCACCGGGTCACTCGACAACAACGGCGAACATCTGAAGCTCGTCGTGCCCGCCGGTCTGGGCGGAACAAACGATCTGATCATCTCCGACGTCCGTTACCTCAGCCGTCCGCCGTGGCCGACCAATGCCAACGGTTCGGGCCCGTCGCTCCAGTTGATCGATCCCACCCAGGGTTCCTGGCGCGTTGGAAACTGGGCGACCCCCGACCCCGCCTCCGCCAGTCGGGTGACGCCGGGACGCATCAACGGAGTCCGCGCCGCGCTGACACCGTTCCCCGCCCTGTGGATCAATGAAGTCCTGCCGGAGAATGTCGGCGGCCCGGTCGACAACGCCGGCGAACACGATCCCTACATCGAGCTCTACAACGCCGGGACCACCGCGGTCAGCCTGGACGGGTTCTCGCTTTCAAACAGCTACGACGACCTGACCCGGTGGCCGTTCCCCGCCGGCACGTCGCTGGCGCCCGGACAATTCCTGGTGGTCTGGGCCGATGGCCAGCCCGGTCAAACCACCGCGACCGAATTGCATGCGAGCTTCCGGCTCAGTCCATCCACCGGCTCGATCGCCCTCGCCCGCACCACGGATACCACCGCCGTCCTCGACTACATCGATTACAGCCAGGTTCCGCAGGGACGCAGCTACGGTTGTGTTCCCGACGGCGAACCCCGTGTCCGCCGCTCGTTGTTCCACGTGACACCCGGAGCGCCGAATGACTCGACCTTCCCGCAGATTCTGGTGTCGATCAACGAACTCATGGCCTCCAACACCTCAACGATCAGCGATCCGGCCACCGGGAAATTCGAGGATTGGTTCGAACTTTACAATGGCGGGACCAATTCGGTGGACCTGACCGGCTACACCCTAACCCGCGACGTCACGGATCCGGGCCAGTTCACCATTCCGCCGGGATTCATCCTCCAACCGGGAACCTTCCTCCTCGTCTGGGCCGACAAGTCATCGAAATCCAACACCATTCCGGCGATCGACCTGCACACCAACTTCAAGCTCAGCAAGACCGGCGGAGAACTCGCACTGTTTGGGCCGGACGCCGCCCTCGTCGACAGCGTGACATGGGAGGTCCAGACCAATGACGTCAGCATCGGCCGCATCCCCGACGGTGCCGACGGTCCGTTGACCCCCCTGCAACCGCCGTCGCCGGACGCCGCCAATTCCGTGGTCGGCGGCAATCGTCCGCCGATCATCACCGCGATCACTGGACAAACCGTGATCGAACAAACCCCGCTCACCTTCACTGTCAAGGCCACCGATCCCGACGCCGGACAGATCCTCACCTTCGGGCTGGCAGCAGGCGCTCCGGCCGGGACCTTCATTGATCCCGCCACCGGTGTCTTCACCTGGACGCCGACCGAGGAACAGGGTCCCGGAGGCTACCTGCTGACGTTCACCGTGGCGGACAACGGAATTCCGCGGCGGGTTTCGACCCTGCGCGTGCCGGTGACGGTGACCGAATCCAACCTGCCGCCGCATCTCGAACCGATCACCGACGTGTCGATCGATGAAGGCGTCCTGTTCACCTTCACCGCCGTGGCTTCCGATCCCGATCGACCGGCCAATGGATTGACCTTCAGCCTCGATCCCGGCGCGCCGACCGGCACTGCCATTGACCCGACGACCGGCCTGTTTTCGTGGACACCCACCGAAGCTCAGGGACCGGGCGGCTATTCGGTCACGGTGCGGGTGACCGACAACGGCGTCCCGCCGCTCAGCGATTCGCGGACCTTCACTCTCGCGGTCCGCGAGGTGAACAATCCGCCGAGCCTCACACTGATCCCGCCCCAATCCATCGACGAGGGACATCTCCTGCAGTTTACACTGTCGGCGGCCGACCCGGATTCGCCACCGGCGACCATTCGTTATTCACTGGAGGGGAATCTTCCCGACGGCATCGCAGTCGACGCCAACACCGGCGTGCTCACCTGGACACCCACCGAAGCCCAGGGCCCGGGAATCTACATCATCATCGCCCGGGCCACCGAGAACAACGCCGATCACCTGTCCGCAGTTCAAAGCTTCTCGATCACGGTCAACGAGGTGAATCAGCCTCCCATTCTCGGTGCCTTGAAGGACTTCGTGGTGCAGGAAGGCGCGACGATCGCCTTCACCGCCACCGCGAGCGATCTCGACATCCCTGCGCAGCATTTGACTTACAGCCTCGGCGCGGGTGCCCCGGCCGGTGCCAGCATTGATTCCGTTTCCGGCGACTTCACCTGGCAGACTCCGCCTGATTCCGGCGCAACCACCAACCGCATCACCATCCAGGTCACCGACGACGGACCCGGCACCCTGAGCCAGTCCGGGACGTTCACTGTCATCACCCAGCCCCGGTTCCATGCCGTGATCAACGAGATCATGTATCACCCGGCCACTCCCGGTGCCGGCTACGTGGAACTCTTCAATCCTTCGGCGATCACCGCCCAACCCCTCTCCGGTCTGCACCTGTCTGGAGCGGGAATGGATTTCATCTTCCCCGCCGGAACATCCCTCAAACCCGGGAAGTTCATCGTGGTGGCCGAAAACAAATCCGTGTTCCTGAGCACCTACGGAACCGGTCTGCCGGTGATGGGAGATTGGACCGGCGCACTGGACCCCACCGGGACCCGGCTGGGAATCTACGATGTCTCGACCCCCGGTTCGTCCCGCGCGCTGACGGAACTCTTCTTCCGATCGACCCTGCCCTGGCCCGCCGCCGCTGATTCCGGGGCCGCGCTTCAGGTGCTGGACGCCACACGCGACGCTTCCCGCGTCGGCAACTGGGCCGCGGGCGGCAACGCGTCCGGTTCCACGTGGCAACGGGCGGTCGTCACCGGTAAGGCGACGAGTTCGGTGCTTTATCTTTACCTGGAAAACATCGGCGAAGCCTACATCGATGACGTCCGCCTGGTGGCCGGCACCGATCCCGATGCCGGCACCAATCTGATTCCCGACGGAGATTTCGAATCCGGCTTCCCGGGTCCATGGACCGTCTCCGACAATCTGAAAACTTCGGCGCTGGTCTCCACGGTTGAACATTCCGGCAAGAACGCCTTGCACGTGATCTCGACCGCCATCGGATCCACCCGCGCCTCGTCGATCTTCCAGGACAACTCCGCATCGAATCCCCTGACCACCGATGCCACCTACACGTTGAGCTACTGGTATCTTCCCAACACCAACGGCGGGACCCTGACGCTGCGTCTGTCGGGTGCCATCGGTGCCGCCGCACCGATCAAGGCCACGGTCGATCTCAAGCCCCTGACCACGCCCATCGCCCGGTTCACTCCGGGAACCACCAACAGCACCGCCGTCGCCCTGCCCGAGTTCCCACCGGTGTGGATCAGCGAAATCCTGCCGGACAACACCAGCGGCATCGCCGATGCAAAAGGCCGCCAGGGACCGTGGATCGAACTGGTCAACACGGGTGCCGTCCCGGTGTCGCTGGATGGCTGGTTCCTGTCGTCGACCTACACTAACCTGTCGGATTGGGCCTTCCCAACCGGAACCATCCTTCCGGCCGGCCAGTACATGGTTCTGTTCGCCGACGGCAATCCTGGCGATTCGTCATCGGGCGAACTCCACACCCGGTTCCGATTGACCCCGGGCCAGGGCAGCGTCGCCCTCAGCCGGACTCAACTCGGCCAGCCCGTCGTGGTGGATTATCTGGATTACTCCGGCACCACTCCGAATCAGTCGTTTGGACGTGATCCCAATGACTTCCCGCTGGCGTCCGGAATCCTCGCCACCGCGACCCCCGGCGGCTCGAACAGTCTGCTCACCGGCAACCATCGCCCGACTCTGAATCATCTCTCCGATCGTACCGCCACGGTCGGAATCCCGGTCGATCTGCAGTTCACCGGCACTGATCCCGACGCTGGTCAATCCCTCAGCTACGCCCTGGTAACGCCCATCGCCGGAGCCACACTCGACGCCGCCACCGGACGTTTCCATTGGGTTCCCACCACGGCTCAGGTGGGTCTCATCTCGTTGCGCGTCCGTGCGACCGACGACGGCCTTCCACCGCTCTCGGACGAAACAACGGTCGCGATCCAGGTGGTCGTGTCCGACGCCTTCGCGATCAACGCCACGGTGATCAGCCCCGACCTGGTTGAAATTGGATGGCCGGCGGAAGTGGGATCCAAATACCGGGTCGAATACCGCGACACCCTCACCGGCTCCTGGCAGTTGTTGACCGAAGTGACCGCCACCACCGCGAATGGCAGGTATCAGGACCACATCACCACCAGCCCCGTGCGGTTCTATCGCATCGTGTTGCCGTAAGAGCCCGTTGGTGGAATCCGAAATCGGGAATGGAGCGGGCCTTCAGGCCTCAGAAGGACGTTCCGACGCCGGTCCTGAGGCGATGCCTCAGGTTGGTATGGTGCGGGCCTTTGGCCCTGAAAATCGGGAGGACTTGTGCTTCCGCATGCGCTGATCACGCCGCGCGATTGGCGCGCCAGAGCAGCGCGGCACCGATTCCCTGGAAGAGAAAATTGGGAATCCAGAAGATCAGCTCGGGATGCATTCCCGGACGCGTCTCCATGGCCTGGCCGAGGACGACGAACGAGTAATAAATCACCAGCAACAGCAGCGCGATTCCAACGCCGATGTTCGTCTCGCGTCGATGAGCGCGGATGCCGAGCGGGATCCCCACCAGTGTGAACCCGACGCAGGCGAACGAAAACGCCACCTGACGGTGCAATTGAACATTGATCGGGGTGAGGTCCACCCCCTGCGCGGCACGAATTCGACGCTCCCGGATCAACTGGCGGAAGGTCATTTCGTTGAACTTCAGGGCATGCGGTTCGCTGGTGCCCACACGGGTCAAATCGTACCGATACTCCGCATCCACAAATCCCTGCCAACCCTGCGGATTCAAATAGAGTCCCTGCAGCCGATGGAGGATGAGCTCGCGCTTGATGCCGTTGGTGCCACCCACGATCTCCGCCTCGGGTGCCCAGACATCGAGGTTCATGATCCGCTCGGTATTGGTGCCCTGGATCCGGTTCGTGGTTCCGGAAATCTGGACGTCGCGCAATCCCGTTCCACGAACTTCACGGGCGTAGAGCGTGAGGCCGTTGCCCAAATCAAAAAAACGGCCCTCGGGAATCAGGGTCGTCAGGGGTTGTTGAAAGACCGAGTCACGGAGGGCCTTGAAGGAAACCCGACAGGCCGGGGCCACTTCGAGTGTGATGATCCCGGAGAGAACACTCATTCCGATCGAAAGGAGGATCACCGGCATCGCCACCGCCACCAGACTGATTCCGGCCGAGCGGATCGCGGTCAGTTCCTGATCGGCGCTGAACCGGCCGAAGACCAGCAACGAGGCGGTCAGCAGGCCAATCGGCAGTGAAAACGCCAGCACGAAGGGGATCAACAGCGCCAGCGCCCGGAGGAGCAATCCCGGTGAGGAATGCCCCGCGGCGACGAACTCCAGCAGATCACGAAGCACCGTGCCCAGCAGCAACACCAGCGTGAACACCGTGACAGTGACCGCCGTGGACGCCAAAACCTGGCGAACGATGTAGAGGTGAAGCGTGCGCATCAAACTCCGGACGAATTCCGAACGGATCTGTCGCCCACCGTACGCGAGATTCGAACCCGGAAAAACAAAAAGGCCGCGCAGGGCTGAAGGCCCATTACATCAATGCTCCCACCAATCCTTAGGGCCAAAGGCCCGCTCCATACCAGCCTGGGGCATCGCCCCAGGAATACCGCCGTACCAATCTTCGAGGGCTGAAGGCCCGCCCCATCAATCCCAAACGTATCGTTCATCGAACCCGATCCCGTAACGCCCGAGCTATTCACGATACTCCTCCTGAAACGTCCGCGTCCGATGGTGCTCCTCCTGTTGATCGATGTAGGCGACAACGGTCGACAATTCCTCGGGTGCCACCGAGAAAACCCCATAACCCCGCTGCCAACCGAATGCCCCCAAGCTCGGGCGTTGCCCCTTCACCCATTTCGATAACGCAGTCTTGATCGTTTCCACCAACTCGGAGATCGAGATCGTTCGGGCAAGCCGGATCGCCAGGTGAATGTGGTCACCGACCACACCCACCCGAGAATGCTCGCATCCCATTGTGCGGATCGCCGTGGCGACGTAGGCGTGCAACTGCGGACGAATCGCGTCATCGAGAAACGGAAACCGGTCCTTCGTGCTGAACACCAGATGGACAATGATGAGGCTGAGAGATTGCGGCATGGCAGACCCATCGTAGCCATGGATTCAGCGGGTGACACTTGAGCGGATTGAGCACAGCGACCGGAGAGATGGCGCGGGCCTTCAGCCCTTGGGGATTCGCGACGTCATTCACCTGGGGCGTTGCCCCAGGCTGGTATGGAGCAGGCCTTCAGCCCTGGAAATGGGGGCCTCCAAAGGAGGGTTGGATGCGACGCGGTGTTGACCGAACACCGCTTCGGAATGGGCGAATCATCGAACGGATGTCGGCGCGCGGATCGTCCCTCCGGAGCGCCAACGGCGCGGCACCATACCAGCCCGGGGCAACGCCCCGGGATTCGGGCAACTCGCCAATTGAAAGGGCTGAAGGCCCGCCCCATCTCGGAAGGGCGGTCCAAAAAACAAAAAGGCCGCGTGAAAACACGCGGCCTTTAAAACCCTGTTTGGAAAACAACTGCCGATCAGGCAGCCGTCGTCGCGCCCTTGCGGGAGCGGCGGTATCCGAGGAAACCAACGATCGCCACGGCACCGATGGAACCGTAGGTGGAAGCTTCGGGAACTTCGGCCGGAGTGTAGTCGTAGGTAACCTGCGCAGTGGCACCACCCTTAAAATTAATCACACCGAGTGTAAGATTTGCAACCGTTGTCCCTACACCGCCATTCGAATTTCCGCTGGACGATACAGGGAGAGAAATAGTCCCGACGCCGGTAAAAAGCGCCTCGTCACTCGTCCAAGTGCCCGGGGTAGTCCCTGCCGAGTAGAGAACCGAATTGCTCAGCGAAGTCGATGCCGGAGCGTAGGAACGGCCAGAAACACCCGCAAAATCGTTAAAACCGTCAAAAGCTCCAACCGCTTCGCCTTGGGTGATAGTTGGGAGCACTACAACGAGCGAACTGGTATCGGGGCGTTTAAGTGTGAACGTTCCTGTGCTTTGCACGAAGACGGTTCCACCGCTATCGTCTCCGTTTTCAAACCTTTGAGTGGTCGTGATGTGACCCGAAAGGGTTAACGAAATTGAGTTAAGGGTGCCGAGGGAAGAATCAAACTGAGTGAGGACGATGCTCCCGCTGTTATTAATCGAAAATTCGCCTCCGCCAATTGGTAGATCGCCACTGTAGCTGACGACGTCAGCGAAAACGACTGTGCCGGACAAGGCTACGCCGAGCATCAGCCCGGACTTGAAAAGACGATTCATGTTGTTCATTTGCGACAGGGTTTTGCTACCGATTTACTTTCGAACGGTCACTTTGTCCGATATTCGGGCTAAAGTTTCAATCGGGATCTTGTTTTCAAGGTCCGCATCGCATCTAGGGGATTCCCTGATTCGTAGGGTGTGGCACCGCAAGAACTGCTTTTTCGCCGTTCGCCCCCGAAAACATTGGAAATCAGGGGGAAATCGATGGTTTTCGATTGCCGTGGATTTGACCCCGGGGCATGGGACGGGCCTTCAGCCCTTGGGGATTTGTGGGGATCGTTGACCTGGGGCGATGCCCCAGGCTGGCATGGAGCGGGCCTTTGGCCCTGAAGAAGGCAGGTTGACAGGGGATTGAACGCGACGTGGGTTTGGCCGAAACGTCGCCTCGGGCGGAATCATCGACCGGATGTCGGCGCGCGGACCGCCCCTCCGGAGCGCCAACGGCGCGGCACCATACCAGCCCGGGGCAACGCCCCGGGATTCGGGCAACCGTCAAAACGAAAGGGCTGAAGGCCCGCGCCATTGCCCCGGTCGCTCGAAAAACCGGGTCCGAAAACGTTTTTCATGGCCGGTTTCGGATCCCGATTGGTCCGGGCCTTCAGCCCTTGGGGATTTGTGGGGACCGTTGACCTGGGGGCGATGCCCCAGGCTGGTATGGAGCGGGCCTTTGGCCCTGAAGAAGGCAGGTTGACAGGGGATTGAACGCGACGTGGATTTGGCCGAAACGTCGCCTCGGGCGGAATCATCGACCGGATGTCGGCGCGTGGACCACACCTCCGGAGCGCCAACGGCGCGGCACTATACCAGCCCGGGGCGACGCCCCGGGATCCGGGCAACCTTCAAATTGAAAAGGGCTGAAGGCCCGCGCCATTGCCCCGGTCGCGTGGCGAAACACGCCCGAATTCGTTTTTCACGGCCGGGTTTTGGATCCCGATTGGTCCGGGCCTTCAGCCCTCGGATATTCGTGGGGTCGTTGACCTGGGGCGTTGCCCCAGGCTGGTATAGAGCGGGCCTTTGGCCCTGAAGCCGAAATGCAACCGGAGAAGATTCGACCAGATGAAACCAGCCCCGAAACACGAAAAAGGCCGCGTGAATCACGCGGCCTTTGAAACCCTTTGAAGTATCAATCGCCGATCAGGCGATCGGAGCCACCTTGCGGCGGGCGCGGCGATAGCCGAGGAATCCCACCACCGAGACGGCACCGATGGCACCGTAGGTCGAAGGCTCGGGAACAGTCGCCACCGAGTAGGTGTAGGTAACCGAAGCGGAAGCTTGGCCAGTCAGAGACGCCTGAATCGTGACGTTCGCGGCACCGGTGCCCCCCGAGCTACCCGTGGCAAGCACGGGGAGTGTAATGTTTCCGGAACCAGTAAAGAGGGCCAGATCGCTGGCCCCCGAATACACTTGAGTGTTCGACAAAGTGCCAACCTTCGGACTAAACGTAATCCCAGAAGTTCCGGCAAAATTGATGTTCCCGTCAAATGGGCCGACCGTCGCGGTGTTCTGAACGGTCGGAATCGTGATCACCAAGGTGGTGGTATCGGGGCGTTGAAGAGTCATCGTACCCGTTGTCGTAACCGTGATGGTCGACGATACGTCATCACCGTTCTCAAATTTCTGAGTCGCGGTCAGGTTACCGTTCAGGGTGAACGAAATAGAGGTCAAAGTTCCCAAGGCAGCATTAAACTTGGGAATCGACATCGTTCCACTGAAGGGAACCGTCGACTCAACCGATGGAAACACGGCTGTGAGCGGCCCGACAGTAAACAACGCAGCGGAGGCGTTCGAGACAGCGAGCGCAGCGACGCCGAGCGCCAGCCCGGTCTTGGCAAAGTGATTGAAGGTATTCATTTTCAAAAGGGTTTCTCGTCCGACTTAGAGTCCTTTCGGTTATTCGCAGGAAAAACTCAACCGGATTTTTTGGGGCCACGGCCTAACCTGCATTAAGGATTTTCCTGAGTGTCAGGATTTGCCCCACTTTCTTCCCGGGTGGAACCGCCGGATTCCGGGTACTCAAACACCCGGCCTTCGTAGTTCTCCACCACCAGCGTGTCGTTCTCGGAGGACAGGATGGTGTCGGGGTTCAACGGCACCTTTCCGCCGCCGCCCGGAGCGTCCACCACGTACTGCGGAACCGCATAGCCCGTGGTGAATCCCCGCAGCGACCGGATGATCTCCAATCCCCGCCGCACTTCAGACCGCAAATGACTGGATCCCTGGATCAAATCACACTGGTAGAGATAGTAGGGACGCACCCGGCACATCAGTAGCTTGTGCACATGCGCCTTCATCACTTCTTCGTTATCGTTCACGTTCTTCAAAAGAACGGATTGATTACCCAACGGGATGCCGGCATCCGCCAATCGACCCAGTGCGTCCCGGACCTCAGTGGTTAATTCCCGCGGGTGATTGCTGTGGATGCTGATGAACAGGGGGTGGAACTGCTTAAGCATGGCGCACAGCTCGGGTGTGATCCGTTGCGGCAGGAAGATCGGAATCCGGGTTCCAATCCGCAGGAATTCGACATGGCGGATCGCGCGAATCCTAGCCAGCAGATACTCCAGCTTTTCGTCGTTGAACAACAAGGGGTCTCCGCCGCTCAGTAAGACATCCCGAATCTCACTATGTTGCTCAATGTAAGCGATTTGCCTATCGAACTCCGGATGGAAGTCGTATCCGGCCGCGTTGCTGACCAAACGCGAACGGGTGCAATATCGGCAATAGGCCGCGCAACGGTCGGTGACCAGGAACAACACTCGGTCGGGGTACCGATGGACCAGTCCCGGCACCGGTGAATGGCTGTCTTCGCCACAGGGATCACTCATTTCCCACGGTGCAGTCGCCGTTTCCTCCATTCGAGGGATCATCTGCCAGCGGATCGGGCACAGAGGATCGGCCGCATCGATCAGGTTGAAAAAATGCGGCGTGATCGCCATTGCCAGCTTCGATCGGGCGAGAGTCGCCCCGGCCCGCTCGGAGGCGCTCAGGCCGGGAAGCAGCGTTTCGAGCTGTTCCAAAGTGGTGACCCGATGCTTCAACTGCCAGCGCCAGTCATTCCACTCGGCATCCGACACGCCGGCCCAGGACCCTTTTCCGGCGGGGTGAAATTCCTTGAGAGCGAGGAACGCGTCGGTCGGCGTGGAGCCGTCAACAGCCGGCAAAAGCTCGGAGTGCATCGTAGCGCGGCCACATTAGGACGGTCCGGGGGTGCGTCAAGGCGGGTGGCGGGAATTGGACGCCCCATTTCCTTTTCCGACCCCGTCCGATTGGGCGGGCTCAATCCCGGGTGAGTGCGACCATTCGCCGCTGGAGTTCCTGCCGAAGGTCCTCGCGTTCGGATTCACCCGCCGATTCTGGAACCCACAGGGGTTGACCCAACGCCACCTCAATCCGGGTGAACGGCATCGGGATTTGAAACTGGTCCCAACTTGCCAGTCGATACTTCCAGGTGAGGTGATAGCTCACCGGAACGATGGGTCGCCCACTCAATTGTGCCGCGGCGATCACCCCCGGTTGAATCACATACCGTGGCCCGCGCGGTCCATCCGGTGTGATCACCAAATCACAGCCGTCCTTCGCGGCCGCCACCAACTCCCGGAGTGCCTGCGCCCCGCGGCGGCTCGATGAACCCCGGATCGGCTCGATGCCGAACAGCTCCATGATCCGCGCCATCAACCCGCCATCGCGACTCGCACTCACCAATCCCGCCACACGCCGCCCGGGAAACCGCTTCTCGAAACGCCTTCGATACATCAGCGGCGACAGCGCGAGGCGATTGTGCCAGATGACGAAAATCGCCTTCTCTCCCTCATCGAAGGCATACTTGGACTCGGTCGCGGTCCATCGCCACCGCACGGTCACGCCAATGCCCTGAACCACGCACCAGACGCATTGCGCCAGGAAGCGTCCCTGCCATGTCGGTTTCGACGGGATCACCCGGCCCAGGGCTGCTGGAGGAAGGTTCGCCATTCCGGCTTGGGGCTACACGGGCCGTTTGAGACACGCCCGCACCAATTGTTCCACCGGCGCGGTTTCCCCCAGCAACGCCATGGCTCCCCGCACGGCGTCGTGAGCCTCCGCAGCTTTGAACCCGAGCGCGGTCAACGCCAGCACTGCGTCGTTCAACCGGGCGTCCGCCATCAGCGCCGGTTTCGTCGCGGGCCCGGTCGAACCGGCCGCCAATCCCGGCAGCTTGTCCCGCAGTTCCATGACCATCCGCTCGGCCGTTTTGCGACCCACGCCTGAAATGGCCGACAACGCCTTCACGTCGCCCGCCGCCACCGCCGCGCAAAAACCGGTCACCGTCGTACCGCTCAGAACATTGAGCGCCAACTTGGGGCCGATTCCGGAAACGGTGTGGATCAACAGGCGGAACAACTCCCGCTCTCCTGTCGTGAGAAACCCATACAAGGTGTGGGCATCCTCCCGGACCGCCAGGTGGGTCAGAAGGTGGATCTCCCCGCCGACCGGAGGCAGCCGGTCAAACGACGAGAGCGGAATCAGGACTTCATAGCCCACGCCATGAACGTCCACCGTCACCGTCGTCGGCAGCGCCTCGCACAATTTGCCGTGAAGAAAAGTAATCACGTGACGCTCATTGAATCACCCGGTGGTCAACCGGGGAAGTCGCGAGGTGAAGGATCGGGAACGAACCTCGCCGTCAGTCGCAGTCAAGTGGTTCACCGAACCGCGTGAAGGCGGAACTCCGGGGCGGTAGGGCGAATCTCCGGATGAGCCGAGTGAACGGACAAATTTCGCTGCGCCCGGCAGCGTACCACCTCCTACCACATTCCCGGCTCGGCGGGAGCCTCGGCCCTACCGCCGAAGGGCCACTCACCCACTCACCCACTCGCACATTGGCTCACCCGCCCACTCCCCATCCTGCTTTCATGCTTTCCAGATTACACATGGGCCTATCCCACCGGCCTCTTGGTCTTGGACACCAACCGCACGCCGCCGATTAGCATGTCCTTGTCCACTGCCTTGCACATGTCGTAAATGGTCAGCGCCGCAACAGTCACCGCCGTCAGCGCCTCCATTTCCACTCCAGTGGCGGCGATGATCCGCGCCGAGGCGGTGATGCAAATGCGATCACGGCTCGCCGGCACCTCGAAGTCCACCGAGCAATGGGTGATCGGCAGGGGATGACACAACGGAATCAATTCACCGGTTCGTTTGGCCGCCTGGATGCCGGCGATGCGCGCGGTGGCCAGCACGTTTCCCTTCGCC
The DNA here is from genome assembly GCA_903907925.1 of uncultured Verrucomicrobiota bacterium. GTDB lineage: Bacteria > Verrucomicrobiota > Verrucomicrobiia > Limisphaerales > UBA9464 > CAIVQB01. The sequence continues at coordinate 20,581 of CAIVQB010000047.1, read as the reverse complement.
ACCGCATTCGTTTCAATCAAGTCCAACGTCTCCGGTCGCAACCGGATTTCACCCGCGGCGATGGCCTCGCGATCCAACGGTGGCTTGGCGGAGACATCCACCATGCTCGCCTCGCCGGACGCCGATAGATGGGAAAGCTGTGCCATGCGGCGGACGTTGCCGGCCGGAGGGCGGCAAATCAAGGACCGCACCGCGCACCCGGTGCCACGCGGCCATTTCACAGCGATGGCAGAAGTCGGTAAAAGCCACGGTCCACCGGACGCAGCCCGTCGGGGTCCTGAAACACACTCGGAACCCCCACCGGTCGGCCACCCACCGCTCCGGCAGGACTCCAAACCGGAACCGCGATTTCCGCGGTGCGTTCCACCCGATAGCCCCAGCCGAAGACTCCGGTCCATTCAAGCCGCACGCCGGTCGACCCGGACACCGACAGCCGCAGATCGGTGGGAACCGGCGGCGGCGCAACGCTTCGGACGCGGAACAAAAAACCGCTGTCGTTGCTGACCCCGATCAGATCGCCGTTCGGGGCGATCGTAACCGCGCGGGGCTGACTGATGACGTTCTTGGACGTGAGCGGCGGGCGATCGCCGTCGTTGATGAGATAAGTGTCTCCCTTGCCTGAACCCTGGATGTATCGGTGCAGGATTCCGTGGATGTCCACATACCAGACATTGCCGTCCTTGTGGGCGCAGAGAAAATACGAGCCGTCGGCCAGAAACGCGATGCCACGCGGTTGTTCGATGAAGCTGTTGAGCGCCAACTGGCCAGTGGCGGCCTTGGGTTGGTTGACGTCACCCGTCATGCGCGTTCGCTGGTTTACTCCGTCGATCCGGAAGACGCCAGTTTCGAGCCGGGTCAGGTCCTCCTCGGCGCGGTCGGTGACGTAGAGTTTTCCATCGACCGGGTTCACCGCGATGTTCGCCGGATTGCGGAATCCCACGTCGGCGCTGCACACGATCTGGATTCCAGCCGAAGCGGTCCACTGTTTGAGCACGGCACCGTTGGCCACCAAACTCGGCGGGAGCGGCGGGTATTCGTGGGTGTAATAGATCAGCGATTGGTCCGGGCTGACCCACAGCGCGCGACCCGATGGCATCCAGTTCGGATCCGGATCGTTGACCACCGTGGTCATCACGCCGGCCGGATCGACGCGGCGGATGCGATGGTTCCCGGGATCGAGCAGGTAAACCGTGCCATCCGGAAAAACGAAGAGTCCGTTGGGTGCGTTGATTTGGAGCGTGTTCGCCGGTCCGGGGCCATCTCCGTTGAATCCGGGTTCGTGGGTTCCCGCGAAGGTGTGAATCAGCCCGTCGGCGGTGATCTTCAGGATCGCGTGACTGGCCTTGTCGGCGATGTAGAGGTTCCCATACGCATCCGCCGCGGCCATGTGGGGATTGGAAAGACTGGCCCGTTTCGCCGTGGTCCCCTCGAATTCAGACCGCCAGAAATCGATGCCGGTCCCATCGGGATTGGTGGTCGTGGTATGAGCGATGCCCGCCAGCGTGGTGACCTCGCTCAGTCCGGCGACCACATCGCTGAATTCTCCGGCGACGACCGCCAACCCGGAAACGAGCAAAACCTGAAAGCCTGCCTGAAGGAAACGGACCCAGCGGGATAACTTGGAGGACATCATTGCATTTACAGGAAATAGAGTGCCGACAACGCAACACGGACATCCCCTGGCACGAGATAGAGACGGATCCGTAACCTCGTCGTCAAGAAGTGCGAGCAGGACCGCCGCCAATCGCAATGCTACGAATGGGCCGGAATTCGCATGTTCATTCGGCTCCGGTGGCGAAAACCCCAGACGCCGAGGCCCATCACCGTCAGCGAGGCCAGTTGATAGCCGGTAAGCGGACCCCAGACCCGCGGCGTGGCCCGCCAAAATTCATGAACGAATCGAAAAATGCCGTAGCCGATCAGGTACAGGTGGAAATGTTGCCCCGCGAACAGCGCACGGCGGCGCAGTGCCCAGAATAAACCGAGCGCGGCCAGATTGAAGGCGATCTCCACCGGCACCGCGGGCCAGCGTGGAAGCCCAGTCGAATCGTTCAACGTCCACCACGCGGGACGCTCACACACCTCGCCGAGACAACACCCGTGGAGCAGACAACCGACCCGACCGATGATCACTCCGCACGGAACGATCGACGCGAACCAATCTCCAGTGACTCCGGCATACCCCACCGCCTTTTTCGAGAGCTCTACTCCGGCGTAGCCACCCAGCAACGCGCCGAGGATGGTTTTTCCCGTCAACCATCGCTGAATCCAGTCCGGCTGTTGAAAATCCTTCCATCCCTCGACCAGGAGATACACCGCCTTGGCCCCAAGAAATGCTCCCAGCAGCGCCCCGCAATAGACCATCAGCAGCCGATCATTCCGGCGGGTCAACCGGGTCCAGAACACGGCGCTCAGCCCGATTCCCAGCAGCATCAGCCAGCCATAGTAAGGCGGGGCCGCACCCGGACCGACGAAGGCCGCCGTCATAGCCGTCCGGACGATTCCGCGCACGCGCCGCACCCGCTTCCCAAACACAGAACGACATTCAACAGCATCAGGCCGCATCCCAGCAGCCAGGTCTTCCATCCCCGCGGTGGCGCCATCAGCGCAGTTGCCGCCCATGCGCAAGCGAGGGACAGAATCGCCATCAGGAACAAGAACACCATCCGAAGCCTCCCATTGATGCTCCACCCACCTTCGAGATGAGCCAGCGCGGCGCCGACGGTGACCACAACGAGATAAATTCCGAACGGAATCAGGGCGACGCCGAGTGACGTTGAACGCGGCATCTTTCTAAACGAATTGCTCATGGCGCCGGCCGGGTATCGGCAAACCCCGAATAATAACGGCAGAACGAATCCAGCTTGCCGTCCGGCCGGATCACGTGGGTGCAGCAACGATCAATGCGATCCTCGTCCCAGGTCCAGGCATCCATGAACGGCTTCGCCATGATCCGAAACGCGACGCTCGACTTCAGCTCCAGTTGTTTCAGAAGCGCCCCCAGCGGTTCGGTCTCGCACCCGCACCGCGACAAATCACCGAGAGTGTAGTGGATCTTGTCCTTCAGGAATCCCTGCAACTGGGTGAAATCAAGAAACTCGCTCACCGAATGCACCCGATCGCCCAACCGCAACAGGTACCCCAGTGTGGCACAATTCGGATCCCCGCAAGGCAGCGGTGTGAAATCATCGAACTTCAGCTTCCCGCCGGACTGTCCCACCGCCGCCAGCAGGATATCCGCGGTATTCAATCGCGCCTCCGTTCCACCCGTTGCAGAAGCACCGGCCGTCCCGGGATTCCGACCGGATCCGAACACCGGTTGAAACGTGATCCCATGGATCGTCGAATGGGCCAGGCCAAACGCGATCGCTTCCCAAATATTCGGCAGGTTGTCCGTGGTGACGGTCATCGCCAGGGTCACCGGCAGGTTCATCGCCGCGGCGCGTTCGATCACCCGGAGCCGCGTGGCACGCAGATCCGCGCCGCGCAGGGCGTGCTGTCCCGCCGCCTGAACGCCGTCGAACTGAAGATAGAACTGAAGCTTCCCCCGGGTCATCGCCACGGCGAGTTGGTCGCGAAAGGCATCGTCGTGGGCGAGTTTCACGCCGTTGGTATTGACCAGGGCATAGTCGATGCGCGGATGCTTCTGGACCCATTCGAGCAGTTCGAAGAACTCCGGATGCAACGTGGGTTCGCCACCCGACAATTGCAGGATTTCAATGCCGCCCTTGCGCGCGATCACGGCCTCGATGCGGGTCTTCAATTCTTCGAGAGGGACTGCGTCCACCTTTCCGGCAGGTCCCAGGGGTGAATCCGCGTAACACGTCGGGCAGGACAGATTGCACGAACGAACGATCTCAATCAGCGCGAGGCAGGTGGAAAGGGTTTCAAAGGGATCGCCGGCGCGGCCCGCGGCGTTGCGTCCCAGGGTTCCCGACGCACCGCCTTCAGCCGTGCAGCAGGCTCCGCCGTCGCAACAACTCCCCTCACCCGCGCCCTTCGCCAGCCAGTAAAACCGCGCATCCGAGGCGAGGCAGGCCGACGACGCGCCATGCTCGGGACACATCCGCCGTAGATGAACCTGCGCCGGCCGCACCCCTTCACGCCACACCTCGCCCGGCACCGGTTTCCGACAGACGGGGCAACGCGTGGTCGTGCGTTTGAGCAATTCCCGCGAGGGCTTCAACGAAATCGGGTTCATTGCCATGGGACCGCCTAGGAACGCATCGGGTTGACGATCGAACACCCGAACAGGGCAATGATGAGGCTCACCACCACACAGGCGGGACACAGCAGCAGCCCGGTGACAATTCGTGCCGTGCGGGTGTGGGCCAGGGCCCGGCTGAGCAAAACACCCGCAGTCACGCCACCCACCACGGGTCCGCCAAAAAGAATAACCATGCCCAGCTCATTACTCTTAACCAGACTCCACTGCAGCATGTACAGGACCGCCGGCGACACAACCAGCGCCAGGGCAATCCCCACCGATCCGCCTTTGTTGGATGGAATCTCCGGTGCGTCCATTGCCTCTGAATAACACGGCCTTCAGTTCCGGCGACAATCGAATTCCCAATCCCCGCATCGAATAAACCGATGCCCCCATCTCAATTTTAAATTTAGAATTCCAAATTTGAAATTCCCAGACCCCAGACCCGAAATCCAAGATCCTATTTGATCTCCGCCTCTTCGCCGAGTTTGGTCGACAGGTCCTGCAGATGTTCGTCCGCGTACTTCGTCAGACCAAAGATCCGCGCCATCACCCGGAAGAGCGGATTGGGATACCGGCCATTCTCCGTCAATACCACGTCGCAACCGGCGGCGTTCGCTTTGATGTCATAGGTCCATGAACCCGAAAAAGGGCCGCCCGAATCGATCATGGTCCGCACCAGACGCGTCGGACGGACGCTTTCCGAGGTGACGATGGTCATCACCATGCCGTTGTTGAAGGTTTGCCGGGTCGCCTCATGACCCTCCACGGGCGCGATGATTTGGACGGCTTGAAGATTGCGGTTCCAACGGGGGAATCCGGTCACGTCGGTCAACACCTTGAACACCGCCTCCGGTTTCTGCGCACTCTTCAACGTTCGGACGAACTGGTGCTGTTCCGGAAGGGAGAGGCCGGCCACCAAAACGCCCACCGCCAAAACCACGACGACACCGATCGCGACCAACAACCATTTGAACCGTTTCATAAAGGGAATAGGAGCGGCGATCGTGGCCGCCCGCATTGCCCCTTTCAATCAGAATGGACTGGGAGAGACGGGTTGAAAGGTGAAGGAGTTGAAGAGGCGACAACGGTCCAAGGGTGGGGTCGAGGCTCCCGCCGAGCCGGGAACGTGGCAGGACGTGGGACGCCACAGAGCGCGGCGGAATCCGTCCGTTCACCCGGCTCATCAGAAGATTCTACCGCGCCTGGAGTTCCGCGTTCACGCGGTTCACTGAGCCACGTCCACCGCGGCGTTCACCCCACCCGATCGTCCACCTACAGCCTTCGCAGACGGTAGAACCGTACCGGATCCTTAACCGGAACCGCGTAGGTCTGACCCGCAGGCGCCGGCGATACCACCTGCCAAACGGTCGCCGCGTCGACGCCGGTCGCGGTTTCCAACACCACACCCGTGTCCAGCCAGCTCAGAGTCAGGCTCGATCCCTCCCGGGCGATGAACAACGTCGCCGCGCCGGGTACCACCGCCACCTGATCCGATACCGCGATGGGTCCGGAACCGGTCATCGTAAAGTCCCCGCCCGATTGCGCCACGGCACTCGGTGCACCGACCTTCGCTTGAAGACTGTAGGTGCCACCGGCAACGGCGTGCGGGGGAGTTCCAATTCCGAGGTTCGTCAGTTGATAGTCACCCCAAGCGAACGTGACCGAGAGGCCAAGAGCGGCGGACGCCAGAAGGTGGCTCCATCTCCGGGAAGTCTTCGAGCGTTCGATCGGGACTGGAAGTCGGCAAGGGTCCGCACGACAACCTGTGAGTGAGCGATGAATTGAAAATGGTTTCATGGACGAGCGGAGCGGTTGTTTCGGATGAAGCCCAACTCAGGGCTTGATGATCATGATCGCCCAGACAGAGCCGTCATAGTGCCCTCGAACCCCCGAATTATTCCCATGATGGGTGATTGTCCAACGCCCCAAATCGGTTCGATAGGCGGCCACATAGGCCAGTTGGTCGATCCCTCCAAAATGGGTGCCATTTTCGGAGAAGAGAACGAACACCTCGGGATGACCATTGAGCATGGGATGGTTGAGAATAATTCCCAGGCTGGTCGTTTCGACCGGCGCGAAGATGGTCTGCCGGTCAATCTGCGAGGTGCCGTCCTCCATGTGGCGATAGACTGCCGTCGGCGTTTCATTGCCCGCTCCCAACACCTGGATTCCACCCGATTTCACCGACAGAGCGGTTCCGTCCGGCGTCCCGGGGTTCCCTGCGAGTTCATGGGCGGCCACCGTTTGGGCGGCGACATCATTGACTTGGAGATTCCCAAGGACCTGAACGTGGGACGCGACGACGTTCCCGTTGACGTTGAGCGTTCCGGTCACGTTGACGTTTCCATCGAACTGCGCCGCATAAGTATTGGCGGCCGCGTCATCCGCAATGCCATGAATGGCGATGGCACCTGTTTTCGCGTGGGCCTCAACGGCATTTTTTCCCGATGCGGCGGCGGACACATTGACGCTGGTGATCGGGTTTGCGCTTCCTGGGATGATGAGATCGCCGTCAACGGTTAATCCCCTGCCCCCGGTGTCGATGCGGACACCACCGTGCGCCCGTACGGCAAACTCGTTAGGTGTCGTGGACCCGAAGTTGGCCTCGGTGCCATCGGCCCAGACGAAGGAACCGTCGTGGGTCGCCAACGCGCGATGACCGGCGGCGAAGGCTGAGACACCGGTCGCCTGATTAAGCGAGCCGCCGGGAATGGTGGCGAATTCACCGCTCGCCGTGTTGTTGGCACCACCACCGACTGCTGCAAACAGACCCTTGGCTGATCCCGCCTGATTGTTGAATCCACCGGCGACCGTCGCGGAATTGCCCACGGCGGAGTTTTGAAGTCCGCCGGCCACCGTGGCGTATTGGTCGGTGGTCCGGTTCCGCGAACCACCACCCACAACCGTTCCCACATCGCCACCCAGATTTTCAAAACCTCCCGCGACGGTGGCATAGCTGCCGAGGGCCTGGTTGGGATGCACCGCGCCGTTGACGTCTTTGAAACCGCCACCACCGATGGTTGCGCCCGTCGCGCCGGCCGCCGCCGAGTTTCCGCCAATTCCACCCACGACATTGACGCTGGTCTCACCCGACGCATTCGCGGCGGCGGACAATCGGAGTCCCGTCTGGCCACCCGCACGGAGTTCGAGAGGCTGCGCATCCGTCGTCCCGAGGAATTGCCCGGTGGCGGTGCCGGCGTTGCCGCCCAATTGCCACGCGTTCCCGGCCGGGCCGCCGCCGCCCGGAGCCGAAACCCATTGCAGGGCGCCATTGCCGTCCAAAGACAGGAACTGTCCGGGTTGCGGATTCGGTGCCGACAGTTTGGCCACGGTGATGGCTCCATCCCCGAGCGAGAATCCATTTCCGGCGGGATTGAAGCTGATCCCATCGACGGTCAATCCCTTGCCACCGGTATCAAACCGCACACCACCACGGGCGCGGACGGCAAATTCATTCGCGGTCACCGAGCTGAATCGGTCAAATTGCCCGGCCAGCGAATCGCTCCAGACAAACGTGCCGTTGTTGGTCGCCTGCGCATACAGACCGGCGGCGAAACTGTATTCGCCCGCCGCGATGTTGCCGTAACCACCGGGAACGGTCGCGTAACCCGCGCTGAAAAAGGTTCCGTTGCCCAGACCCACCTGATTGTACGCGCCGCCACCAATCGCGGCCCCTCCGTTCGACACCACGACCTTGTTGCCGAGCCCACCGGCGATCGTGCTCCAACCGGCGTTGGTGATCTGGTTCTGCTGACCGCCGGCGATCGTTCCAATGTATCCGCCGAAATCGACCGTGTTGTAGGCGCCACCGCCGATTGAGGCGTAAGAGGAGCCATTGATCGTGTTGTGACCGCCGCCCGTGATGACCGCCAACAGGGTCGAATTCCCGCTGACATCGGGCGAAATCAGATTGTTTTGTCCGCCGCCGAGGAACGCGCCACCGGAATTGGTGATGGTATTATCCGTCCCGCCCGCCATCACCGCTCCGGTCGAGTTATAAATCCGCAGATCCAGGCCACCACCGATGAAGGAACCGTTGGAATTGTCACCCAGGATGTTGTTGAAGCCCCCCACCATCGCGCTCCAGGGTGAATTGGTGCCGAGCAGCAGGCCGGTTCCGCCGCCGATGAAGCTGAAAAAGGAGCCATTGGTAATGAAACTGCCGGTTCCAATGAAGCTGCCGTAAGTGCCGGGACCCGCAGAATTATTGGCCATGCCGCCAATGACGTTGGGCGGATTGTTCCCAAAATCGGTGCTCTGACCGAACTCGTACCGGACCGCCTGGGCTCCGTTCACTTTCAACGTGAGAGGATGCAGGTCGGTGGTGCCCAGAAACTGGTCGTCGGTGACTCCGGCATTCCCGGTCAACGCCCATCCCGCCGCACCGGCCAATCCACCCGTCGAAGAAATGGTGATCGTTCCATTGGCGCTGGCAAGGGTCACGCCCGTACCGGCCACGATGCGGACGGAGTCGGTCAAGCCGTTGAGCGAACGCACGACCGTGCCGGCGAGGAGGCTGTCGGGTTGGATCGATCCCGGCGCGATCTGGGCGTGTCCGATCGCGGCGGGGGCCACCTGATCGGCGAGCGCGGCATGCGCCGTCGATTCGGCGTAGAGCGCCCCCGGCACCGCTGAGAACTGCTGTCGCGGCAGCAGCGGCGTGAAGTTCTGTTCACCGGGTCGCCGCACGGCGACTTCGACCCAGCCGCCCTGGAGGACCCGGGAGTTATCCTGGATCGAGGCCAGTCCACCCAGCGCGGTCAAATCGACCGGAGTGCTGAAATCACCGCCGGTGAGGGTGGTGGAAACGGTGGGCGGGTTGGCATTCACCAGGGTGCCACCCGTGGGGGCGTTGAAGAGGCGAAACTGGAAGTCGGCGTTGCCGGAAACCGGGGTGCCGTTCTGCACCAGGTGACCGCCGTAATTGAAGGTGACGGGTGCCGCCACGGTGGCAAACGCAGTCGCCAACGCGATCAGGGCCGAACCGACCCGGGAAGAAAAGGCATGACGCATACCCCCACGGATAAGCAGGCCCGCCACGAATCTTTCAAAAAAGTTCGCACCATCTTTAGAGCCTGTTGGTTTTTCGCCGATTCGTACGATGGATTGAAGTCATGCGAGGCCGGATGCCATGCACTTCTAAATGACCATGGAGCCCCGCCTGCCCGGCCCTCCCCTCCATCGGCAACCGAGGGGAGGGAATCAGGAACGGGTGCAAATCATGCCATCGTCTCGACCGTCCGTCGCCGGTCCCGGCGTCTTGACGCTTGGGGAATTGACGCCCACGGTCCGCGGCGCTTGGCGAAGGCCCGTCCAGCCGTATCGGAGGACGACATCTTCGGTACCGCCCGCTCCACTCCCACCGTGTCCACCCTCCTGGATCGTGTGGAGGCCGGAGGTGCTTTTTCCTGTACCGGCGTGGCCGCGGCCGCGCACGGATTCCTGACGGCATTGATTCACGGGCGATTCCCATCCCGTCCGCTGGTGGTTGTCGTTCCGACGCTTCGGGACCAGGAAGCACTGCACGCCGACCTGACCACCTGGCTCAACGTCGCGGCTCATCATGAGGTGGCCGATCGGTCAACGCCCACGCGAATCATTCCCCGATTTTATCCGCCGTGGGAGGTGCTGCCGCACGAGACGAAATTGCCGCACTCCGACGTCCTCAGCGAACGGCTTGAGACGTTGGTCAGTTTGATGGATACCGCTGCTGGTCAGGATGGCGGCGTTGCACCCGTGATCGTGGCCTCGGTGGCGGCGTTGATGCAGCGGACCTTTCCCGCGGCCGAACTTCGTGGTCGCACGCGATCGGTGAAGGCGGGGGACACGCTCAATCCGCTGGATCTGATCGAATGGCTGGAGGAGCAGGGTTACGAACCCGAGGCGCAGGTGACCAGCAAGGGCGAGTTGTCGTGGCGCGGCGGCATTGTCGATTTGTGGCCGCTGAGTTCTCCCTGGCCGTTGCGGTTGGAGTTCTTCGGCGATGAACTGGAGTCCATCCGCGAGTTTGATCCCCATCAACAGACCTCGCGCGGCCCGGTGGAGACCGTGGTGATTCCACCGGCCGGCGAACTCAACCTGTTCCGCAAACGATTCCAACCTGCGGTGCCTTCCGCGGAAGAGGAAGGAATCACCACCACCCTTCCGCCGCCGCCGGCACCACTCGCGACGTTGCTCGATCACCTGCCGTCCGATGCCGTGGTTCTCTTGTGCGAACCGTCCCAACTCGAGGCGCAGGCGGAAAAGCAGGCGGCTCAATTTGAGCCCGGGTCGCCGTTCTACATCTCTTGGGCGGAATGGCAGACGGAACTGAAGGGGCGTGATGGAACGGTAGTTTCGGTTGTCGATGTCGATGTCGAATCCGATACCCCTGATTCCGAGGCGGTCGAGTTGGGGCTTGAATCCCTGGATGCCTTTCGTCCGATCGGCGCGACCCTTCCGGAGATGGCGGTGGCGGAACGGCAGCGCCGGGACTTTTTTGATCAGATGCGACGCTGGCTGCGACAGGGCTGCGGCGTTCATGTGTTCTGCAACAACGACGGCGAACGTCAGCGGTTCTCGGAATTGTGGCGGGAATTCGGATTCGATGCGGAACCGACCGGCCTGCCCCGCATTCACACCGGTGCGCTTTCCCGCGGTTTCTTCATGGCCCGCGACGGACTGGTGGTGATCTCCGACGCCGAGGTGTACGGGCGGTACAAAGTCTCGCGTCCGAGGCGGTTGAAATCCCGCCATGCGCAGGCGATCCGGTCGGCATTCGAGATCGATTTCAGCGAGTTCGAGGAAGGCGATTTCGTGGTCCACGTGGAGCACGGCATCGGCATTTTCCGCGGGCTCAAGACCCTGGCACCGGTTCAAGCGCGGGGAAAAACCGATTCACCCACCACGGGCGGCCAGGAATCACTGGTGATCGAATATGCCGCTGGAGATTCGGGTGGGGAACGGCCGCGGTTGTACGTTCCAGTCAGCCAGGCGCATCTGGTCACCAAGTATGTCGGGGCGGGCAAAGCGAATCCGCAGTTGAACACGCTCGGTGGCACCCGCTGGACCCGGTCGAAGGAAACAGCGCAGCGGGCAGTTCGGGATCTGGCGGCGGAATTGTTGCGGGTCCAGGCCGCGCGCGCGGTGCAGATGGGTCATGCGTTCACTGCGGACACGCCGTGGCAGCGCGAGTTCGAGGGCTCGTTCGAGTTCGAGGAAACGGCTGATCAAGTGACTGCCATCGACGCCGCCAAGCGGGACATGGAAGCGCCGAAACCGATGGACCGCCTGCTCTGCGGGGACGTGGGATTCGGAAAGACGGAGGTGGCAATCCGGGCGGCGTTCAAAGCGGTCATGGGCGGTCGGCAGGTGGCGCTGCTGGTGCCGACCACGGTTCTCGCCCAACAGCATTACAACACCCTGCGGGATCGCATGGCGGAATTTCCGGTGAAGGTGGAGCTGCTGTCGCGATACCGGACGGCACGACAGCAAAAGGCGGTTCTGGAGGCGGCGGCCAATGGCACGGTCGACATAATCATCGGCACCCACCGGTTGGTGTCGCCGGATGTCCAGTTCAAGCAATTGGGTCTGGTCATCATCGACGAGGAGCAGAAGTTCGGCGTGAAGCACAAGGAACAGTTCAAGCTGTTCCGATCCACCGTCGACGTCCTGACGCTCAGCGCGACGCCGATTCCGCGGACGTTGTATCTTGCGCTCACCGGCGCGCGTGACCTGAGCACGCTGGAGACACCGCCGCAGGACCGGCTCCCGGTGGAAACGGTGGTGGGCGACTACGACGAACGGGGCATCCGGGATGCCATCCAGCGGGAGCTGAATCGCGGCGGGCAGATTTACTTCCTGCACAATCGCGTCTCCACCATCGAAGGGGTCGCCTTGAAACTCCGCGCCCTCGTGCCGGACGCCCGGATCGGGGTCGGTCATGGACAAATGGATCCCGACGATTTGGAGCGGGTGATGACGCAGTTCGTCAACGGCGAGTTGGATGTCCTGGTCAGCACCACCATCATTGAGAGTGGTCTGGATATTCCGAATGCCAACACCATCATCATTGATCGAGCCGATCGTTTTGGGCTGAGCGAGCTGTATCAATTGCGTGGCCGGGTAGGGCGTTACAAGCATCAGGCCTACTGCCATCTGTTGCTGCCGCGGCATGCGCAGCTTCTGACCGAGGCCCGCAAGCGGATGAGCGCCATCAAGCAGTATTCGGCGCTCGGATCCGGCTTCAAGATCGCACTCCGGGATCTCGAGATCCGCGGCGCCGGCAATCTTCTTGGAGCGCAGCAAAGCGGTCATATCACCGCGGTTGGATTCGATCTCTACTGCCAGTTGCTCAAGCAAAGTGTGGAATCGATGAAGGGCGAGCGGGTGAAACCGCGGGTCGAGGTGCGGATCAGTCTGGATTTTCTCGCGCTCAATCCGGGTGATGAACAGGCGGCGAAACCGAAGCCTGACGCCGAAGCCGAGGCGCGCCGACGCTCGCGGTTGAAGATTGAGATTCCGCGCGATGAAGATGTCACCACCTGGCATTCTTCATCGGAGGAGCGGCGCGGACGTCGTGATGATCTTCCGGTCGAAACCCGAAAAGAAGCGGCCTACCTGCCGCTCGACTACGTTCGCGAACCCGCGCAGCGGCTCGAACTGTACCGCAAGCTGGCCCAGGCCTCTTCCCGTCCGGACCTGGAGGCGTTGAAACGGGAACTGCGCGACCGCTTCGGTCCACTGCCGCCGGCCGTCGAGCGCATGATGGCCGCGGGCGAACTGCGAATCCTCGCCTCGGAAAAAGACATCACCGGTCTCGAGGTGAGTTCCGGAAAGATCAAACTGACCCGCGGTGGAGATCTGCTCACGCTGGGCGGACAGTTCCCCAGGCTCACCAAAGTGACCGCCAAGGATCGGCTGCAGGAACTGAAGAAACTGCTGCTGGCATTGTGAGTAAACTCTAGCCCCGGCTTGTCCGCCACAGCAGGGGGACGCCGGCCCAGTGTCGAATCCTCGTGTCGTCCGAGATAAGGCGTAGGCGATGAACCAGGGCCGTTGCGACAATCAGTTGGTCGGCGGGATCCTTGTGAAAACCGGAGGCCTCCAACAACGAGGCCCTCTCCGCCACGGCGGGTGAAATGGGTAAGACGGTCAGTTCCGGTGTGAGGGCGAGCTTGAAGAATTCCGCCATTGAAACCGACAACTCCAATCGGCCGAGTTCCACGAGTTTTGCCGCCTCCCAAAGCGATATGTCCGCAAGGGCGAGACTTCCGGAGTGTTCGGTCAATGTCCGTTCGACCAGAGGCGGCAATGGCTCTCCCAAGGCCCGTTGAATCCAGGCGTGGGTGTCGAGCAGATGGGTCACGAAGACGCCTCCCATTCGCTTCCGGTGCTGAAGAGGTCGCCAACAATTCGCCCCTTGCCCTTCAACGCCTTTTGCCACGACTTGGGTTTTACCGCCTGGAACACAAAGTCCTCGCCACCCGAGGTGATGAGAATCGACTCACCGGCCCTGGCCTTGGCCTTCATCCGGGTGAAATCGCGTTGAAACTCCCGGGAATTGACCTTCATGTCTGACACTTTGACGGACATTTTCAATGCCGTCAATCGGAGCATTGCTTGGATCTAACTGGGCTATTCCACGCCCACAAAAAGATCCTCCCGCGCCCAGCGGGTGAACCATCCAGCGATGCGTCCGGGTTCCACCGATTCGAGTTCCGCGGTGGTCTCCAGCGCCGCGCCCAGCGGGGTGCCTCGGGTCAGCGCGTGCAACAGGTGGTACTCGCGCGGATCCAGTGGCAGGCGTCGCACCACATAGTCACGACGGGTGATCGCAACGTGGGTCGGCTGCGGATCGGGCATCTCCAATTCCACGGCCGGATCCGCCACGCGGGCCTGCGTGTAGAAGTCACTCACCGGGAATTGCCCGGTGAACAGCCGAAGACACGGCGCCGGAATCAATCGGGCCGATTCACCCGCAGGACCGTCGAGCGCCGCCAGAGCCGTTGGATCGAGGCGGGGGCCATCCTCGATTCCCGGGCCATCAAACACTTCGTAGAGGTCCCATTCGAATCGGGCCAGATCGACGAGGAAGTCTGCCCAATCCGGTGTGTCGATCTCCTCGCGCGGCGGTCGGCTCTCGGCGAGGAACTGCGGAAACCGGGCTCCCAGCAGATGCAACGTGTAGGTGCGGGAAGGATGCTCGCGCAGGTAATCGGTGGCGAATCCCGTGAACACCTCTTCGCCCAGCGTTCGCTTGAGAATCGGAAAGACCTCGCCGAGGCATTCCACCAGACGGGCGAAATAGGCGTTGGCATAGACGGCCAGACGATCAGAAGGAGTGAGCTTGGATGAACCGGTCAGGAGAGTATCCACACCCACAGAACCCTCCGGAAACTGCTGACGGGCGGCGGCGGATTCCGCCCCGGCGGGGATTCCCGCGGGATCGGTCAGGACCGCCTGAAACCAGCGTTGAACCCGGGCCAGCTCCGAGGTGTCGACGGGCGGGGTGTCGCTCATTGGACCTCGACCAACAGCGACGGCAGCGGTTGTGGGATGGACCGACCGGATCCTTCGTGAATATCGACATCGGGCACCGACGACACCGCTGGTCCGTCGGGCAGCGGCGGGAGATCGAGCGAAACGGCCCAGTAGTGTTTGGCCTTCAACACCTCGGCGTGAACCACCTCGAACGGCGGAATCTGCGCGTCCCATTCGAGCAAAGTGGAGGCGCCACCGGTCAATTGATGGGCCAGTCGATACAGGTTCCACACCGGATCGATCACCGGATGATCATGGGTGTCGATGATATGAGTGCCGCAGTGGGTATGACCGGCGATGTGGAACTGGACAATGCGTTCAGCCGGAAGCGCGCGGATGAAGGCCTCGGGATCGAACTCGTGGTTGGTCGCTGAGACGTAGACGTTGTTCACGTCGAGCAGCAGCCCGCAATCCGCCTCTTCGGCCATGCGGGCGATGAACTCCCATTCCGGCATCGTTGAACTGCGGAATCCCACGTACGAACTGGGATTCTCCAGGATCAACGGGCGCTCCAGAAAATCCTGAACCTGACGGACCCGCGATACCACATGACGCAGACTCCCTTCCGTCAGCGGCAACGGGAGAAGATCGTGGGTGTTCTGACCGGCGACACCCGTCCAGCAGACATGATCCGAAACCCACGCCGGTCGAATGGCGGTGGCGAGCGCCTTGAGCCGCTTGAGATACTCGAAATCCAATGGGTCGGTGCTGCCGATGGAGAGTGAGACGCCGTGCATCACCACCGGATAGCGGCTCGCGATTTGATCGAGGACATGCCGGGGACGTCCCCGGGAATCCATGTAGTTCTCGGAGATGACCTCGAACCAATCCACCGCGGGTTGTTCGCGGAGGAGATGGGGATAGTGGATCGAGCGGAGCCCAACCCCGAGACCGAGGTTGGGCAATCCGAGACGAGGAACCGTCATGCGCGGTTCTGAAGGCGGCGGAAGGGGCCGGTGGGCCAACCCTTCGACCGGCTTCAGGCCTTCTTGGCGGCGGGTGCGGCCCCGAACTTCTGGCCCTTCTTGGTCAACTGGGCTTCAAAATTCTTGCGGGCCTTCTTCCAAGTCTTGTCGTCGAGCGGAACACTGCAGGAACCGTGGCCTTTGCAGGTGTTTTCGCCCGGATGTTCGCCGCAACCGCCCTGCCCCTTGCAGGTGTTGTCGCCGTGGCAGCCGTGGGTTTCGGCAGTGGCGCATTTGCCGGTGCCGGCGCAGGAATTGTCCTTGCCCTTGCCCTTGCCTTTGCAGGTGTTCAGACCGCGGCAGACGTGGGGATCCAGCAGCAGATTGGCGGGATCAGTGGCACCCTTTTCGGCGGCGGCACGGACCACCGAGGTGGCCCCGACGATGAGACCGCCAATGGCGGCACTGGTGAAGCGACCGAAGGCGCGGCGCGACAGATGGTCGGAGGATTCGGGGGAAGGACGATCAGACATGAGAACTTGGGGGGAGTGGTTGAGTTTCGAACCAGCGGAATTCGGGTCCAATGTTCGCGTCCCGCGGCGGTTTGCAACCGGAAATCTGATGACGGCTCATGGATCAATAATGGCGTACCGGTGCTTTTCGCTGCACCCCGCCCCTTGGGTTTGCTGTCGAGCGGGACGACGAACTGGGAGCGCTGCCATCCTGGCGGCTCGGAGATTCTCTACGCATCCGCACGCAAGACGGACTCCAACTCGCCGGCAGGATGCCAGCGCTCCGGTAACTCCGCCGTGCCTACTTTCGCCCGGCGGATATTCTCCCTCCGGCGTGAACTCTTCCGGCACTTCCGCTCACGGCACCGCCGCACCCATCGTCAGCGTTTTGCGGCGGTAGACTTTGTCGCTGCTGCAGACGTAGAGCCAGGCGCGGCCGTTGCCGGCGAAGGCGCAACTGACGGTTCCCTTTTCCTGCGGACGCGAAACGATGCCGCCCATCCGGCCGTTCGGGTCGAACATCTGGATGCCGAGATGGCTGGTGATCCAGGAGCGTCCCTGGGCGTCAGTGGTCATGCCGTCGCCGCCACTGTCGGCTTTTCCGGGCGGGGCGCGGAGTTCCAGGTTCTTCTCGCCGCCCCGCAGGGATCCGTCGTCCTGAATGAGGAAGGTCCACGCATTGGTGCCGCCGTATTCGCTGACCACCAATTGATGCTGGTCGGGGGTGAGGGCGATGCCGTTCGGCTTGTTGATGCCGCCGGCGACCGGGTGGGGACGTGACATATTGCGCGCCGAGATCGGGACCGCCACGACCTGGCCGGCCCCGGTGTCGGTGAAATAGATCCAGCCGGTCTTGGAAACGATCAGGTCGTTCGGCTGCACGTCGGTGGCGACGGTTTCAAAGCTCTTGCTGACCGGATCGATGACGATGATGCGCTTCTCCTTGTCGGTACCCTGGGTGGCGGCATAGAGGCGCCCGTCCGCGCCGAACTTCAATCCGCTGATCTTGGGTCCGCCTTCCAGCCACTTCTCCGGTTTACCACCGTTGGCGGAGACCTTGTAGAGCGTCGATTTGCCGAGATCGCTGAAATAGAAATTTCCGTCGGCATCGCTGCACGCACCGTCGGTGAACCCAAAACCGTCGCCGACCAATTCCCAATCGCCGGGTTTGCCGCCGTCGGCGAGCACCTTGGACAACGCCTCATCGCCACCGAGGTTGTCCTTGGTGAGCGGCTTGGGTGCTTCCGCGAGGGTGGGACGCCACAGCCAGCGGAGGGTGTCGGGAAGGATGACGCCGCCGTGACGGCCACTGTGGTTGCCGGTGCCGAGGACGAATTTGAAATCGTAGCCCATGAAGGCCAGCGAACTGGCCATTTCCTGATTCGCCAGCGGCCAGTTGCCGTGGAGATTATTGAGGTCGTTGGAGCCGTCCTGCAGGAAGACACGGATTGGCTTGCGCTCCGTCTTGCGGATCCATGCCGGGTAGACATGGCCGCCGCGGATGTTGGTGAAACTGCCGATCTGGGACAGCACTTTGCGGAAGGAATCTGGGCGTTCCCAGGCGACGGTGAAGGCGCAGATCGCCCCGCTGCTCATGCCGCAGATGGCGCGGAGTTCCGGGTCGTCGGTGATCTTCACCTGATACTTGGCAACGGCAAAGGGGAGCAGTTCGTTGATGAGAAACTTCGCATAGTCGCCGCCGAGCGAATCGTATTCGTAACTTCGATTGCTGCGGTTGGCCCAACCGGTGGCCGGCGCCGCGTTGGTGCCGCGGTTTCCGGGGTTGATGAAGATGCCGATGGTCACCGGCATTTCACCCTTGGCGATCAAATTGTCGAACACCACCGGCACCCGCTGCGACGCCTTTTCGCTGACATACTCGTGGCCGTCCTGGAAGACCATCAGCGCGGCGGGTTTCGAGCCGTCGTATTGGGCGGGAATGTAGATCCAGCAATCACGGGTGGTGTCGGGAAAGATCTTGGAATCGTGGAACTCGAACGCCTCGACGCGCCCGCGAGGGGTTCCGGCGGCGCGTTCGAGAGATTCGGAACCGAGGGAATAATCGTCGGCGACGATGGGATGAATCGAACCGAGCAGGGCGACGGCGAGGCCGAGGCGTAGGAAAAGCGTTTTCATGGCGGGGATCGGTCGTGAGCCTGTTCCTTTCCCGAAATCCACGCCACCGAAAACCGGACCGTGGCTCCAGAGAACGCCGGCCCCTATGGAGCAGTGCGGCGGGAAGCGGAGCGCCACGCCGCTTTGCCGGACGGGTGCGAACTTCGGTCGAACATGGTGAATGGATCCGCGACTTTCAAACCGGAGTCCCGTTCCAAAACGGTGTCGGCGCTTCGCTTCGCCACCGCACCCCGTGACGACAAGCATTCTCCAAAACAAACAAAAACGGCGGCCCCCGCATTGGGAGCCGCCGCTGTGAGACTGACGCCGGAATCCGGCGTTCGGTCAGGACTCAGCCGTACCGAGACTGGTGTCGATCCGGACGACTTTATAGCCGCCGATGGACTTGAAGTAGAGGAACAGGAGCAGATAGATCCCGGCCATGGTCGCCGGGATGAACGAATCCGCCAGCAAGGTACGGCGATCGCCCTGGATGCTCGCGTCGCCCACGATCTTCTGATCGGGAGTCTGCTTGTCCTTGGGGGTCTCCTGCACCTTGGACAGCTTGGTCCCATCGAGACCGGTCACCGGATCCAGAAAGAGGAAGGTGCTGGGTTTCTCAGCCTTGTACTCGGCATAGAGGGCAGGCTTGGCCTTTTGTAGTTCCTCCGCCGCATAGCGATCCTTGGCGTAACCGAGACCGGCGGAGCCCAAGAGGCCCGCCGACATCATGCCGCAGCCGCCCATGATTGAGATCGCGATCGCACCGGTGCGCGGGAACCGGTCGGACGCCACCGCGAGCATCGTCGGCCAGAAGAACGTCTTGCCGAGCGCATAGACAGCGAGAGCCAGCAGTGCGCCGCCGAAGCTGGTGATGCCGCTGACGAGGTTCAGTCCGAGACAGGCCATCGCCGCGCAGATGAACAGCAGGCCCACCGGCGAAATCTTGAGCGTCTTCTCGATGAAATGGGCGCAGAAGCGAAGGCAGAACATGAACAGCGATGTGAAGACGAAGAGGATCTTGCCTTCGCTCGGCGTGAGGATGTTGCCGGTGATGTTCTGGATCCACCCGTCGGTTCCGAGTTCAACGGCGCCCACCAGAACGTGGGTGATCAGCAGGACAAACAGAAGCCACGCGCCAATGGAGAAGCCAGTCATGACGGCAACTGTGATCCAAATCACGCCGCCGAGCGCGAAGGCGATGCCGGTGCCGAAGCCCAGCGCGTTCTGGAAGAACAGCACCAGGAGATAGGCGGCGACGGCGGAACCGAGGATGCCGACATCCTTCAACATTTCGCCAACCGACAGCCCCTTGGCAGACGCTTCGGATTTCGGGAAACTCTGACCCATGAACATCAGGCCGTAGCCCACGGTCGGAACAAGGAACAATCCGAGCTGCAACTTCCAGCTCAGGTGCATCTGGTCACCGAGGATCCAGCCGATCAGGCCGCCGACCACCAGGCCCGCGGGCCATGACGCATGCAGGATGTTGAGATAATGGGTGCGGTTGTGGGGGAAGAGAGTCGCCACCAGCGGATTCGCCACCGCCTCCAGGGTGCCGTTGGCCAGTGCGAAGATGAACGTTCCCCAGTAGAGGTAGTTGTAGGCCTGATCCTGAGTCTGGCCCTTCTGGGCGCCAAACGTGACGAAGGCGGACACCACATGGAACAGAAAGGCGGCGACGACCAGCTTTCCGTAGCCGATCTTGTCGACGATCACGCCGCCGATGATGATGCCGAAGCAGAATCCGGTGAACCCGGCACCGCCGATCGCCCCCAATTGGGCTCCGGTGAAGCCGAAATCAGCGGCCCAGTTGGCAAGAATGCCACCGCGGATGCCGAAACCGATGCCCGCCGCAAGAATTGCGGCGAATCCGGCCCAAAGAAGGCGTTTTGCATTGGGAACAATGCCGTTGTCGTTTCCGTTGCTCATAGAATCATGCTGCTCGTGGTTGCACGTTGATAACATCGCACGCGCGGGACGCGTGTTTGCGGGAACCCCGGGAGTAAACCGGGTTGACGGTCGGGCGTCCACCAAAACGATGGGCCCGGCCGAAGGGCGCGCCACCTTTGGAGTGCGGCGGGAAGCGGAGCGCCACGCCGCTTTGGTCCGGGGGTGGATTGCAGAAAGCACGTCAGGAGGTCCGCCTGGATTCAGGGCAGGCGGTGCACCGACGGTGTCTCGCGAAACCCGGGTTCGAAAGCGGTGTCGACGCTTCGCTCTGCCACCGCACTCCACAACAGACCGCCGCTCGAACTTTGGAGTGCGGCGGGAAGCGGAGCGCCACGCCGCTTTGGTCCGGGCGTGGAGGGCAAATG
>CAIVQB010000046.1 GCA_903907925.1 uncultured Verrucomicrobiota bacterium | reverse complement strand
GCGGGAGCCTCGGCCCTACCATCGGAGGCTTTCTCTTCCCGTTTTTGCCGCCCCCTGCTTTCCTGCCTTCCAGATTATTCACATCCGAACCCACCGCGCGCATTCTTGTTTCCTTCGCCGCCGTCCCGGGGTTGGCTAGTCGGCATGAACTCCCGGCTGGCCGCCCGGCTTCTCACCGCCCTTTGTCTCCTCGAAGGCGCGCTCCACGCCGCCGCGCCAGCTTCGCAACTGCAGCTCACGCTCCGGGCCGGTCCGCTCAAGCGTCACGAAACGATCGTGACCGTCGATCTCGCGCCCGGACGCGTGCGCATTGCCCGCGCGACTGACGAAACCGGCACCGTCTACCCGCTGCAAATTGAGGCGGACGGTCATGCGACCTTCCGGATCCCCGACCTGGGCCGCGGTGAAACCCGCACTCTGACGATGACGGACGGCGCACCGGCACGGTCGGAAGGCAGTGGGATCGAAGTCCACCGGTCCGGTCACAAGCTCAAGATTTCCCAGGACGGACAACCGGTTTTGGAATACCAGGCCGAACCCGGTGCGTTCCCACGCGACAACATCTCCGAACGGTATCGGCGCGGCGGTTATCTGCATCCGATTTTCACCCCGTCGGGCCGGGTGGTCACCGACGATTTTCCCGCCAACCACACCCATCATCACGGCGTATGGTCGCCCTGGACCCACACCGAGTTCGAGGGACGGCATCCCGATTTTTGGAACATGGGCGAAGGCAAGGGCCGGGTGGAGTTCGTTGACGTTGCTGGCTCGTGGAGTGGGCCGGTTCACGGCGGATTTCGCGCCCAACATCGCTTCGTCGACCTCACCGGCGCCCAACCCTGGCCAGTGTTGAATGAATCATGGGACGTGCGGGTGTACCAGGTGGGTCCCGCCGCGAACCCCTACCGGATGTTCGATTGGACCTCCACGCAAACCTGCGCGGGCAATCGGCCGTTGATCCTCCTGCAATACCTCTACGGCGGATTGGGATTTCGCGGCAATGGCGCGTGGGACGGACCTGGAAACGAATCTATCCTCACCTCGAACGGCGAATCCGATCGGGTGAAGGCCAACATGACCCGGGCCCGCTGGATCCACGTGAGCGGACTGGTCGATGGAAGGGTTTCGGGAATCGCCATCCTGTCGCACCCCGACAATTTCCGCGCTCCGCAGCCGATGCGCGTGCATCCATCCGAACCGTTCTTCTGCTTCGCCCCTTCGCAGATGGGTGATTTCCGAATCGAACCCGGCCATCCGTATGTCGCGCACTACCGCTTCATCGTCGCCGACGGTCCGCCCGACCGATCCGAACTGGACCGCCTGTGGAACGATTACGCGACCCCGCCTGAAGTGGTGATCGGCGGAAGGTGAGAGCTGGGAACGCTGGCATCTTGCCGCCGAGATGCGTTATTTCGCACTGACCCGAATCGAACGCCGCCACTGGAAAGTACGCTTCAGGTATCGGTGGAAACGTGTCCTGCGGGTTAGCTTGTTCCCCGAGCCGAATAAATGCGGAACTCCGGTGCGGAACTCCGACTTATCGCTGACCCGCGCCTTTGGTGAAGGCTTTCACGTTCTTGATCTGCGCCAGCTTGGCGTACTCCATCACTTTGACCACCAAGCGCCATTCCGCGCCGCCGTCGGCCCGGATGACGAGGTGGACCGCTGGATCCGAGGAGGCCGCCACCTTTAACTCAGTCTGGAGCGCTTCCGCCGTGATTGCCCGATTTCCAACGTAGTAGTTGGGGGCCTCACGGGCGACGGTAACGATAACCGGCGGCTTTTCGGTGGACGCACCCGGCTTCGGTGCCTCGGCAGTCTCGGGCAGGGTCAATTTGACCGAGGGTTGATTCTTGAAGGTGGTCGACACCAGCAGGAACACCAGCATGACGATCAACACGTCGATCAACGAAATGATGATGATCGCCGGAGCCGTGCGCCGGCGGCGCGGATAGAACTTCATCCATTCCTCCGTGGTTGAAGGCGAATTTCGCCGCTGATGGGCGCTGAAAAATGGCGATTCATGAGTGTTTCAAACTGGTTGAAGTCGTTCGCCGTCAGAATTGCATGGAACCACTTCCAAAACCGCGCCGGCTTTTGCGGTAAACGAACCATCCCCTTCCATCACCGAATCCAGCAAGACGCGGAAGCCACTGGCCTCGTTCGACCCATCAGGCAACGGAAAGCCGAGGTAGCCCAGGATCTGTCCGAATTCGGCGAATCCTTTCGCGAACGGCTCCAATTCAACGTCGGAGATTCCGTCAAAGGTAAATCGGACCAAGTGATGCTTGACGAGCTTGAAGTAACCGCCCGCATCAACTTCAGAGGTCATTTCAAATCCATGAACCACGAATTCCACCTTGCCCGGCGGGACTTCCGAGTATTCGAAAGAACGGACCTTGGCATCGTGAAAACTTGGCCAATATCCAAAAGCATCCAACACCGTACGATAGCCTGCCAAATAGGTGGGCGTCGTGGTCATAGAACGGCAACCATCCGGTAGAAGTATGCCTCGGTTTGGAGGTTCACGGATTCGGTTCCTCCGAGTTCGCGGACCCGTGCGTGGACGGTGTTCCCAGGTACAGCCGGCGCAGCACGCCATCACACACGCCTTCGAGTTCGACCGCGAGGGACTCGACCTTCTTGTTGAAATAGCTCCAGGCCACAAGTGAGGGGATGGCGACCATCAGGCCAGCCAGGGTCTTGTTCAACGCGGCGGCAATGCCCTTCGCCAGCAACGTGTTGTCGCCGGAAACGGCGCGGCCGAAATCGCCGAACAACGGAATGATGCCGTAAAGCGTGCCGACCAGTCCGAGGAGCGGCGCGATGCCGACGATGATTTCCAGGATCACCAGGCCGCGCTCCATCCGGGTGACTTCCTGACGCGCACGGACCTCCAGCGCGCCGGCATTTTCAACCTTGGGCCAGCCGAGATGATCCACCACGGCGAGGGTCAATCGGGCCAGCGGTGAGGGCGTGGCGTGGCAGACCATGCGCAGTTCCGCGGGATTTCGTTCCTGGATCGCGTCCAGCAGCGCTCCAGGGAGCACGCGGGAACGTCGGAGCGCCCACGCCCGGTCGAGAATGAAGGTCAGCGAAATGACCGAGAGGAAGAGGAGCAGCCACATGAAGGGGCCGGCATCGCGAATGGTTTCAAACATCGTTCAATTGTAGTAGTTGAAGGTGAAGGTGACCGTGATCGGGTCGGAACCGATCTCGTGCAAAAGCTGGGACGGCCAGCGCCCGTACGGGGCCGGCTGTTCGATGGCAAGTTCACACCAGGTGGACATGATTTCGCCAACACTCGACGACCGGGTTTTGATCTCGCTGACCGTTCCATCCGGATGCAGCCGGAAGGTGACCACGACCTTGCCGGTGCGCTCCAGCGCGTATCGCTGTTCCTCCAGCAGAAAATACCAGCGCGCCTGCACCGCGGCGGTCAACCGGCTGCTGTACTCGCCGAACTGCGAGGCCTTCACGTCGAACGTCGCTTCCGCGCCCACCCGCGGGACGCCGCCCTCCTGCTGCATGCGTTCGCCGACCACAATGCCCTTTTCCGCGCGAGCCTGCGCCAGGTTCTTGTAGCGCTTCGGCGTCGGCATCTTGGCCTCGCGGGCCTCCTGATCCGTATCGACTTTAGCTTCGGGCACCGGCGGAGCTACGGCCAATTCTCCCGCCGGCTTGCCTCCCTTTGGCTGCGGTTTGACCTCTTCCTGGGCCTGCTCTTCCTTTGTTTCCTTGGGGGTGCTGGGCGGCGTGGGCTTCACCGGACGCGAGGTATCGAAGGTCTTCAGGGAGTCCGGCCGGCGTCCTTCGACCCGCGGAACGGCGGTCGGCGCCGCCTGTTTTGGGGGATTCGGATTGGCGGCCAGGGTGTTTGCGGTCGAGGTGAATTTGGCTTTTGGAGGCTCCACCGCACTGGCCAATGCCGGATCCACTTCGATGAATTGAAGGGGGATTTCCTGGTCCTGCAGGGCAGGATTTCGTGCGGGATCCGGCTTGGGAACGGCGGGGCTCACCGCCGCCATCACCGGTTTCATCCAGTCGGGCAGCCAACCGCGGCGCTGGAGTTCCGGCAGCATCCAGGTGAGGAAAAACACCTGCAAATGCAGCAGAATGGAACACAGCAGCGCGATCACCAGGGGTGACCGCCGCCACTCGCGCCACTGCATTTTAGGCCAAACCAACGTCATGGACTTCCGAGCAAACTGCCGCACCGCACCCACCGGAGCAAGGTCGTCCCCCGGCGAACCATGACCTGCAGAGCCGTTGCACGTTACGAAAAACTGCTGACGTGAAAGGACCGTCCGGCGTTCAAAAGGATCCTGCCCGCTTTCTTGACGCTGTTTTCGACAAACCCCACCTTTCGCCCCGCGTTTCGATCGATTCCGCCTTTTTCCACGACATGAGCACGCCGCACAGCCTTTTCGGGACTCTCCAAACCTTCGACCTCGGCAATGGCCATCAGGGCCGCTTCTACTCGCTGCCCGCGCTGGAAGCCGCCGGCATCGGCCCCATTTCCCGTCTCCCGGTCTCCATCCGACTGGTCCTCGAGTCCGTCCTTCGCAATTGCGACGGCCTCAAGGTCCAGGAAAAGAGCGTCCGCGAACTCGCCAATTGGAAACCGAACGAAGACCGCAGCGCGGAGATCCCTTTCGTCGTCGCCCGCATCGTTCTTCAGGATTTCACCGGCGTGCCCCTGCTCGTCGACCTCGCCGCCATGCGCTCGGCGGTCGCGAAACTCGGCAAGAATCCCAAGATCATCGAGCCCTTGGTGCCGGTGGACCTGGTGGTGGATCATTCGGTGCAGGTGGATTTCGCGGGCGCCTCGGATTCCCTGGCCCGCAATCTGGACCTCGAATTTTCCCGCAATCGCGAGCGCTACCAGTTCCTTAAGTGGGGCATGCAGGCCTTCGACACGTTCAAGGTCGTGCCCCCGGGCATCGGTATCGTCCATCAGGTCAATCTGGAATACCTCGCCCAGGGCGTTCTCGAACATCACGGCGTCCACTATCCCGACACCCTGGTCGGCACGGATTCCCACACCACGATGATCAACGGCATCGGTATCGTCGGCTGGGGCGTCGGCGGCATCGAAGCCGAGGCGGGCATGCTCGGGCAGCCGGTCTATTTCCTGACTCCGGATGTGGTCGGCGTCCACCTGACCGGCGCGCTCCGCGAAGGTGTCACCGCCACCGACCTCGCCCTGACGGTCACCCAGATGCTTCGCAAAACGAAGGTGGTCGGCAAGTTCGTCGAATTCTTCGGCCCCGGTGCCACGGCTCTTCCGGTGGTCGATCGCGCCACCATTGCCAACATGGCCCCGGAATACGGCGCCACGATGGGTTTCTTCCCGATCGATCAGGAAAGCATCAACTACCTGCGTGCCACCGGCCGTACGGAAGCCCACTGCCAGCGCTACGAGAATTACTACAAGGCGCAGGGTCTCTGGGGCATCCCGCAGCCGGGCGAAATCGATTACTCGCAGGTCGTCGAACTGGATCTCGCCACCGTTCGTCCCAGCGTCGCCGGCCCCAAACGCCCGCAGGACCGCATCGAACTCGGAAATCTCCGGCGCGAATTCTTTAGCGCCATCCAGCGGCCGGTCACTGAAAACGGATTCGGCAAATCCCGCCAGGTCTTCGCCAAATCGTTCAAGGTCGAGACCGCCGCCGGCAAGAAGGCCAGCATCACCACCGGCTCGGTGCTGATCGCCGCCATCACCAGTTGCACCAATACCTCCAATCCGAGCGTTATGCTGGCCGCCGGTCTGCTCGCCAAGAAGGCCGTGGAGAAGGGCCTCAAGGTCAATCCCGCGGTGAAGGCGTCACTCGCTCCCGGATCCCGGGTGGTCACCGATTACCTCAAGAAGACCGGCCTCCAGCCGTATCTCAACAAGCTCCGTTTCCAGACGGTCGGCTACGGTTGCACGACCTGCATCGGTAATTCAGGTCCGCTCGATCCCGCCATCGAGGAAGTGGTGGTGAAGAATGATCTGGTCACCGCTTCGGTCCTTTCCGGCAACCGGAATTTCGAGGCCCGCGTTCATCAGAACATCAAGTCGAACTTCCTCATGTCGCCGCCGTTGGTGGTGGCCTTCGCGCTGGCCGGCCGGGTCGACATCGACCTGAGCTGCGAACCGCTCGGCAAGGACAAGGAGGGCAACCCGGTGTATCTCGCCGATCTCTGGCCCACGTTGCAGGAGGTACGCGACGCCATGCAGTCGGCGCTCAAGCCCGAGGTCTTCCGCAAGCTGTACAAGAACTTCGCCGGCCAGAATCCGAAGTGGAACGAAATCCCCTCCTCGGTCGGCAACGTTTACGAATGGGACCTGAAGTCCACCTACATTCAGGAACCGCCCTTCTTCACGAACTTCGCGCTCGAATCCAGCGCCATCCGTCCGATCCAGGGCGCCCGCGCCCTCGGCATTTTCGGCGACTCGGTCACCACCGACCACATCTCGCCGGCCGGCGCGATCAAGAAGTCGTCGCCGGCCGGAAAGTTCCTCGTCGACAACGGCGTGGAGTTTGCCGACTTCAACAGCTACGGCAGCCGCCGCGGCAATGACCGCGTCATGACCCGCGGCACCTTCGCCAATGTCCGCATCAAGAACCTGATGCTCGGCGGTGAGGAAGGCGGCAACACGTTCGGACCGGACGGCCAGAAGACCTCGATCTACGACGCCGCGGTCGCCTTTCAGGCCGCCGGGGTTCCGCTGATCCTTTTCGCCGGACAGGAATACGGAACCGGTTCCTCACGCGATTGGGCCGCCAAGGGCACCAACCTCCTCGGGGTCAAAGCCGTGGTCGCCCAGAGCTTCGAACGCATCCACCGCTCCAACCTGGTCGGCATGGGAGTGCTTCCGTTGCAGTTCACCGACGGCATCACCGCCCAGACGTTGAAGCTGGATGGCACCGAGACCTACGACATCGTCGGACTCGATGCCTCCATCAAGCCGCAACAGGATCTCACCCTGAAGATCACCCGGAAGGATGGCTCATCGGAATCGGTGACCGTCCGTTGCCGCATCGATACCCCGATCGAGATCGATTACTACCAGCACGGTGGGATTCTGCCCTACGTGCTGCGGCAGTTGATCGCGAAGGCGTGAGGGGGGAGAAGTTTAAAGGAAAAAGTTGAAGGGATGAAGGGTTGAAGAGGTGGGCGTGGTGCCCCCTTTTCAGCCCTTCGTCGTTCCCCACTGGGAGCGCTGGCAGCCTGCCGGCGAGTGCGTGGTAAACGGGCCGTCAGGATGGCGGCGCTCCCAGAACGTCGCACCACCGAATTCCGGCTCAGTACCCGATTGCCTTCGAGTCCGGTGAGCGTGGGTCGGCGCCTCCGAGGCGGAGGCCGGTGCCGGGCTCAATCGCGATCCCCATGGCCTGTCCGATCACGGGTGTGGTCGAAAGGGTATGGCCTCGTTCGATGAGTTGCTTCCGGGTGGCGTCCGACAGGGCTCCATTCTCGATCGTCAGGACGTTGGGAAGCCATTGGTGATGCACGCGACCGACGGTGACGGCATCGGCAACGTTCATATTGAATTCCACGACGTTGAGCACCACTTGCAGGACGGTGTTGATGATCGTGCGTCCTCCCGGTGAGCCGATCAGCAGGATGGGTTTTCCGTCTTTGGCGACGATCGTGGGCGACATGCTGGAGAGCATTCGTTTGCCGGGAGCGACGAGGTTGGGCGGAGTTCCAATCATCCCGCTGGCATCGGTGCGACCGGGCTGCGGATTGAAATCGCCCATTTCGTTGTTGTAGAGGAATCCCAATCCCTCGGCGACGATCCGTGACCCGAATGAATACTCCAGCGTATAGGTCACCACCACGCAGTTGCCCTCGGCGTCGATCACCGAGTAATGGGTCGTTTCCGGGCTTTCGTAGGCTTCGGCAAAACGGGCCGGATCACTCGCGGAAGCGCGGTCGGGCTTGATACTGCGGCGAAGGGCGGCGGCATGTTCCTTTGAAGTCAGGTGTGGAATCGGCAATCCCGGATTGAAGTCCGGATCGCCCAACGACACCGCCCGATCGGCGAATGCGCGGCGCATCGATTCCGCAAGCAGATGAACGTAGCCGGCTGAATTATGGCCCATCGATTTCAAATCGTAGGCTTCCAGGATGTTCAACATCTCTACCAACGCCGTTCCGCCCGAACTCGGCGGAGGCATCGAGTAAATATCCAGACCGCGATACGTTCCGTGGATCGGTTTTCGCTCGCGGGCTTCGTAGGCCGCGAGATCCGCCTCGGTGATCAAGCCGCCGTGCGCCCGCATGTCGGCGGCGATCGCTCGTGCCGTTTCACCGGAATAAAATCCGGATCGACCGTGGTCCTGCAGGCGTTGAAGAGACTTCGCCAGCAGCGGTTGTTTCCACGGCTCGCCCGATCGGTACGCGGTGCCATCGGGATGTTGGAACGCAACTGCGGCTGCGGAATTCTTCCATCCCTCGGCCTTCAACTGCGCGAATTCCTTCGCCAGAGTTGGACTCAGAACAAAGCCGTCCCTCGCCAATTTCACCGCCGGCGCGGCCACCTGGCGCCAGGACTTTTTGCCGAAGCGTTTGAGGGCCAGATCGAATCCGGCCACCGTTCCCGGGACACCAATGGCCCGATACCCTTCATGGCTGGAGTCCTTCACGTATTGTCCATCCGACCCGAGATACATCCGTTCGCTGGCTGCCAGCGGTGCCTTCTCGCGAAAATCGAAGGTGGTTACTTCGCCCGTTTGAGTGAAGACCACCATGAACCCGCCACCGCCGATATTCCCCGCCGAAGGATGCGTCACCGCAAGAGCCAGACCGGTGGCCACGGCTGCATCCACGGCGTTCCCGCCTGCGCGCAGGACATCAACGCCGGCCTTGGACGCCAGTTCATGCGAACTCACCACCATGCCATGCACGGCCCGCACTGGCTCGGCGGCGGATGAATTCCGCACCGAAATGACGGTAAGACTCGCGACCCACAACAAGGCGATGAGCGGGTTCTGATGAAGGTTGGGTCTGGATTTCATGGGGTGAAAGACGATCAACCGTTCAAAATCGAATCGATCTCGGGATCAATCGCCAGCCGAAGCAGGCGCTGCAATTCGGGATCCATATAGATCAACCCGTCAGGAATCTCCAACACACGGATCTCCGGCAATTCCATATCCCGAAATTGCTCACGAATCCGGGCCTTTTGCTGGCGATCCATGACAAACACCACGTCCGCCCATTCCAGGTCTGCCGCCCGGATCGGTCGATTCGCATCCGTCCGAACCCCCGCCGACCTCACCTCCAGTCGCGGATCCGACCTGTAAAGCACCTCGGCGGTGGGGCTGCGCCATTGGTTCATGGCGCAGACGAAGAGAACACGGAGGCGGGGATTCATCTCCATCGAGAGGCTCAGGATGGGATCCGAGTTATTCGGCGCCCAAGTTGCGCAAAATCTTTCGCGCCAGTGGTTCCTTCACCTCGGAATGCCTGGGAACGGCTTCCACGACGCCCGATTGCGAATTGATCCAGAGAGAATGAGATCCCCCTTCCCGTTTGAGATAGCAGCCGGCAATTCGCAGCCGTTTCTCGAGGTCCCTCCGTTTCATCCAATGGCGATAACGGATTCGATGGCATCGTCGGAAAGTCCACGCCGGGCATCGGCAAGACGATCTTCAAAAATGAGTTGAACCGCCGCTTGCAGACTGAGTTTGGCCTCCTCGATCGATTCACCCTGACCGTTTGCACCCGGAATCTCCGGGCATACCGCCCAGAATCCCCCCTCCGGAGCCGACTCAACGATGGCCGTGAATTCCGCTTTCATGACGTGAAGCTTGTGCCGAATGTGCAACGGGTCAACCCAAGGATGCTGCCGAAGACTTCCGCCAGCGGGCGCACAGATCCTGAGCGGCGGGACCCCATTCTGGAAACTCGAACTGAAACCCGTCCTCCAGCAAACGACGCGGAACGACGCGCCGGCTTTTCAGGATCAATTCGGATTCGGTTCGCAGCAGGAAGCAGCCGACTTCCACCATCCATTCCATTGCCGGCAGGCCGATGGGGATTCCCCACGCCTTCCGGAACGCGCGCATGAATTCGGCATTCGGCAATGGATTCGGCGCGGCGAGATTGATCGGGCCCGACAGGTGTTCGCGTTCGATGATCCATTTCACCGCGCGCACCAGATCCTGATCGTGGATCCACGACACATACTGCCGTCCGTTGCCCGCCTGCCCGCCCAGACCGCGGCGCACCAGGTTGAGCATGTAGTCGAACGCCCCTCCGCGATCGGGGCTCATCGCGATCGAGGTTCGCATATATACCACCCGGGTCGAGGGAAGCGGCCCGCCCTCCGTCACCGCGCGCTCCCACGCCGATGCGACCTCCAGGCTGAATCTCCAGGTGTCCGGCATGTCCTCATCGCCGCCAAGAATTCCGGTCGTCTCGTCATTCGGCGCGTCGTAGCGATGCGCGTAGTAAGTCGCAGTGCTCGCCTGAAGCCAGGCCCGCGGCGGCCGCGATGCCGTGCGAACCGCCTCTGCCAGAATGCGGGTCGAATCAACTCGTGAATCGAAGATCTCGCGCCGCTTGTCCGGGCCATACCGACAGTTCACACTCCGGCCCGCCAGGTTGAGCAACACGTCGGCACCTTCAAGTTCCTTCACCCACGCCCCGATCGAACGCCCATCCCAGGCAATATCACGCACCCCTCGATCGGAGCTGGGCCGAGGGTTTCGGGAGAACACCACCACTTCATGTCCGTCCCGCACCAGCGCGCGGGTGAGGAAAGCGCCGATCTGCCCCCGGCCTCCGGGAATGATGATTTTCATGGTGGTTTGGTGGCAGGAATCCCGGCATTGCAGATCACTTTACCCAGCCCGCCCAACAGCGAAGCACTGTCACCGTTCGATCATTCGCTCCCTGAGAACAAAAGACCAGCGGCGTCCGCCCGCTATGGATGGCCCGATTCCACGTCAGCAGCAGCAGGATTCCCGTTAATGACACATTCTGCCAGCCGTTGAGTACCCACTGTTTCGACCACTCAACAGTCCATGCATCGCTGAACGGGGCGAGGTAGTGGATCGGCCAAACATCGGTCACTCCCGGCCCTCGGGATCCCACCACGTCACAAAACAAATGAAGATGGAACGCAAACAATGCCGCGATCAACGATCGTCGGTTTCTACACCCGATCAGCCAAGTAACGATCAACACCACCACCGCCCCAAGTCCGCCGTGCAAAAGGTGATGGTGGTATTTCTCGTACCAGTTTGATTGGGGTATTCCAAGGGCCTCGCCCAGCAGATCCAGAGCGATTCCAAGGCCGTCGAGATCGGGCAAAATTCCAGCAACGGTAATGGCCAGAAGTTCGCGGCGGGATAACGCGACTCCATCAGCGATCAGCCAACTCGCCAGACCGTGGGTGACGGGACTCAATCGAGTTTCAGAATCAAAACGGCGTTCTACCGAGCCGTGCGACACGACTTCCAAGCCTGAAGTCTGAAACACCGCCCAATCGAAATCGGAGCACCACACGACTATCAGTCCTATTCCAAAGGGCGCTTGTCGTCATGGACTGCGTGCGGCGAAGCCACCGCTTTGGAGCGGGACTCAGATTCGCGAACCACGGGTCCTTCTGGGATCCTCACTCATCCGGCAGGT
>CAIVQB010000045.1 GCA_903907925.1 uncultured Verrucomicrobiota bacterium | reverse complement strand
TCGAGGTGGAATTGCTCGACGCCGACAAACCCCAGACGGTTCGCAATTTCATCCAACACGTAGAGGCGGGCCGCTATCAGGACATCTTCCTGCACTACCTGGTTCCGGGGTTCGTGGCCGCGGGCGGCGGATTCCGGGTGGTGGATCGCGGATCGCGACAGGCCGATTTCGCCCCGGTGGATCTGCTCCCGCCGGTGCCCAACGAAACCCGGATCGGAACCGTTGTCTCCAACACCGTCGGAACGCTGTCCATGGGCCGGCTGACGGACGGTGTGGCGCGGCCGATCACCGGTGAATGGTTCTTCAATCTTGGCACCAACACGCCCGCCCTCGAAACGGTGAATGGCGGCTATCCGGTGTTCGGCCGGGTGACGGCCGGGCTGGAGGTGTTGAAGGTGTTGAACCAGTTTGTGCCCAGTTCGCAGCGGACCACCCAATGCCTGGTGATCCTCAACGACGCGCGCCTGCCGTTTGCGTCGGGACCGAAACCGGTTCTGCCGCTGATGGCCATCGATTTCACATCGCCCCTGGCGCTCTACCAGAATCTGGTGTGGGTGGATGTCACGCTGCTGCACGTCCGGATTGCCGATGCGGACGGGCAACGGCGGATCGCGTGGAATGCGGTCCCGGGCCGGACCAATCGCGTGGAGTACACCGACGCGTTCCCACCGCACTGGCAGGTGCTCTCCGCCTTCCTGCCGACCGGCACCAACGGGGTGGTCAGCGATGTCGTGGTGGACCGCCGGTTTTATCGGGTGCGGGTCGATCCCCCCGTGGTGCCGTGATGGCGTTCCGTTGTTCTCCGGCCCGTTTCTTGACGCTTCCGGTGCCGGCTCCTAGTTTGCGGCGTCATTTAACCACCATTTATGCGGAATTTTTCGATCCCCTACGTCATTGAACAGGATGGCCGCAGTGAACGCGGCTACGACCTCTACAGCCGCCTGCTCAAGGACCGGATCGTCTTCCTGGGAACACCGGTGGACGACATGGTCGCCAACGTCATTGTGGCGCAGTTCCTGTTCCTCCAGATGAATGACCCGAAAAAGGACATTCATTTCTACATCAATTCACCGGGCGGCAGTGTGTCCGCCGGACTCGCCATCTACGACACTATGCAGTGGCTCACCTGCGACGTGAACACCTACTGCGTCGGGATGGCCGCGAGCATGGGTGCCGTGCTGCTCTGCGCGGGGACCAAGGGCAAACGCTTCGCCCTGCCCAACGCCGACATCATGATCCATCAGGTTCTGGGCGGCGCCGAGGGCCAGGCCAGCGACGTGGAGATCCGCGTCAAACACATGCTCCGCCTCAAGCAGCGCCTTAACACGCTGATCAGTCATCACACCGGCCAGCCCTACGACATCGTCGAGCGGGCCTGTGATCGCGACAACTTCATGACCGCCGAGGAAGCCAAGGAGTTTGGCCTCGTCGACGAAGTGGTGTCGTCCCGGCGCGAGATTCCGGCACTGGTGGCCGAGGACACCAAGGCCGAAAAAGGCGCGGCTACCTGAGCGGGACGTGGTTCCTGCTTTTGGCTGCCCTCCCCGAGGATGAGGACACTGATTGCACGAATTGGCATGGATTCAGACAGAATGAACAGGACCCGATCTGTTCTCCGGAATCCGTGAATCCGTGTCCTCCATTTGTAGCGGGTTCCGAATCATTTCAACCCGGCGGCATGCGGTTTTTTGATCGGCTTTCCGCGGTGGAGCGGTTTCCTTGTGGATCGTGTCGCGCGAGTACCACCTTCATCCGGTTTCCACCGGCGCTGCGCTGCGGATTCCCTATGAACAGGAGTTGAATCCGCAGCAGTTGGCCGCGGTGACCGCCGGTCCGGGTCCCAACCTCGTGCTGGCGGGCGCCGGCGCAGGTAAGACACGGACACTCACCTACCGGGTGGCGTGGCTGCTCGAACACGGCGTGCCGGCGGATCGGATTCTTCTTCTCACCTTCACCAACCGGTCCGCGCGGGAAATGATGCAACGGGTCGGCGACCTGCTGGGTGGCGAAACTCCCGGTCTCTGGGGCGGCACCTTTCACAGCATCGGCAACCGGATCCTTCGACGGCACGCCGACCGCATCGGGCATCGGGCGGATTTCACCATCGTCGATCGCGAGGACGCGCGGGACCTGTTGGGCCATTGCATCACCGAGGCCGAAGTGGACGTGAAGGCGACCCGGTTTCCCAAGCCGGAGGTGCTGGGCGATTTGTTTTCAATGGCGGTCAACACCCGGCGGCCGCTGATTGAATCGATCGCGGCCACCCATCCCTCGTTTGTTCCCCTGACCGAACCCATCGTCGCCGTCCAACAACGATACGTGGCGCGCAAGCGGGCCAACGGGCTGATGGACTTTGACGATCTCCTCGCGCTCTGGCTGCGCCTGATGACCGATCACGCGGATTTGCGCGAGGTCTACCAGCGTCGTTTCCAGCATCTTCTGGTGGACGAATATCAGGACACCAATGCGCTGCAGGGCGAGCTGTTGGATACGTTGACCGCGCCGCCCCACAACCTGATGGCCGTTGGGGACGACGCGCAAAGCATCTACTCCTGGCGGGGCGCGAATTTCGCCAACATCCTGGACTTTCCGAAGCGGCATCCCGGCGCGCGGGTGTTCAAGATCGAAACCAACTACCGAAGCACTCCGGAGATCCTCGCCCTCGCCAACGCGGCCATCCGGGCGAACACCCGGCAGTACCCCAAGGAACTGCAGGCCGCCCGCCCGTCCGGAAGCCGGCCGGTCCGCATTCTCTGCGGTGACGCCTCGGAACAGGCGGCATTCGTGGCGCAACGGACGCTTGAACTCCGCGAGGAGGGACGACGTCTCGATGATATCTGCGTCCTGTACCGTTCGCATTTCCATGCCCTCGAACTCCAGTTGGAACTGACCCGCCGCAACATCCCGTTTTCCATCACCAGCGGCCTCCGATTTTTTGAGCAGGCCCACATCAAGGACGTGGCGGCCTATTTAAAACTGGTCACCAACGGCGCCGACGAACTCGCCTTCAAGCGTTTGGTCCGGATGCTGCCGGGCATCGGCGGCAAGGGCGCCGACAAGCTGTGGGAGGCCTACACCTCGAATCGGGCCGCACTCCCGCCGCCGCCTTCTCCCACCGTCTCCGATGAAGATGGTGGAATGGGCGGCACAGAACCGGAAGTGCCGCAGGGCGTGGCGGAATCGCTCGCGGCCATCATCGCGAAGGTCCCGAAGAAGACCACGGCGGCGTGGGCCCAGTTCACCGCCACGATCGCCCAATGCGAGGCGACCGAGGTGCGCCGGTCACCGGGCCGAATCATTCGCCTGGTGGTCGAGGCCGACTACGAGGCCTACATCAACGCCACCTACGAAAATCCGAAGAACCGGCTCGACGATCTGGAACAACTCGCCGCCTACGCCGGGCAATTCGCCGGACCGTCAGATTTCCTGGCGCAACTGGCCCTGCAAACCGAGTTGGAGGCCGCCGAGGGCCGGAAGACCGAGGACGACGAGGAACGTCTACGTCTGTCCACGGTGCATCAGGCCAAGGGATTGGAGTTTGGCGTGGTCTTCGTGATCATGCTTTGCGACGGGCTGTTTCCCAGCCAGCGCGCCGTGGACTCCATCGATGGCGAGGAGGAGGAGCGCCGCCTGTTTTACGTCGCGCTGACCCGGGCCAAGGACGAGTTGTATCTCAGCCACCCGCTGCTCCGGTTCGCGCAGGGCGGAGGGAATGCGCTGCAACGTCCCTCGCGATTCCTTTCCGAATTTTCAGCCGACCTGGTTGAGGAATGGAATCTCCGACCGACGAGCCATCACGGGATGTTCTCACCCACGAACGACTTCACGAATTCTCCGGAGGCGGATCAGGATCCGGAAGACATGCCATTTTGAATCCCGGACTGTCATCCGCGGAGGCCCGCTCCAGCGGACCGCTGCGCGCACGGCTGGCGCAGGCGGAACCCGTGCTGGCACTGGCTCCGATGCAGGCAGTGACCGACCTGCCCTTCTGGCGGTTGATGGCAGCGTACGGAGGACCCGATGTCTACTGGACCGAGTATTTCCGGGTCCACGCCACCAGCACGCTGGAGCGCGACATCCTCGATTGCATCGTGCGGACTCCCACCGGCCGGCCGGCGGTCGCCCAGTTGATCGGCAACGACATTCCGTCGCTGATCCGCACCGCGCGCGAACTCCAACATCACCCAATCGCCGCCGTGGAGCTCAATCTGGGCTGTCCGGCGCCGGTGGTCTATCGCAAATGCGCCGGCGGAGGGCTGCTCCGCGAACCGAAACGAATTGACGGCATTCTCGCCGCACTGCGCGAGGCGATCTGCACGCCGGGCGTCGCGTTCACGGTAAAAACCCGCATTGGATTCGATGACACCGACCGGTTCGATGAGCTGCTGGAAATTTTCGCCCGCAACGGACCGGACCTGGTGACCGTGCACGGGCGGACCGTGGCAGAGATGTACCGGACCGAAGTTCACTACGACTTCATCGGGCGCGCCGTGCGCCAGCTTCCGTGTCCCGTTCTCGCCAATGGAAACATCCATTCCGCGAGCCGCGCTGAAGAGGTCTTGAAGCTGACCGGAGCCCGCGGGCTGATGATCGGGCGCGGATGTGTCCGCAATCCGTGGATTTTCACGCAGATCCGCGATCATCTTGCCGGGCGGGCGATCCGGCTGCCGAGCGGACGCGAGGTCCTCATCTATGTCGAGGCGCTCTACGCCGCCACCGAACCGGCGGTTCCCCAGGAACGGTTGCAGGTGGAAAAGATGAAGAAGTACATGAACTTCGTCGGCGCGGGCATTGGCCCGACGGGTCCGGCCGCAACCGCTCCGGGAGGATTTCTCCACCGCATCCGTCGTGCCGAAACCCGCACTGAGTTCTTCGCCATTTGCACCGACTTCCTGGATCACGACGAGCCGATGTCCCTGCTGCCCGCGCCGGACGCGGCGCTTCCGGGAGCGGCGGCCGGACCCGGATGAGTTCGAACCGGGTCGCAGAATTCACTTCCGCCGGAACGTCACCCGGCCTTCAATCCCGCCCGCATGGATCCGCTTCTGAAATTGCTGGCGTCGCACGCATCGCATTCCCCATCGGAGATGGCCGGGATGCTGGGCATCACCGAATCGGAGGTCCGGTCCCGACTGCAACACTTGGAATCCTCCCGTCAGATCGTCGGGTATCGCGCGATCCTGAATGAGGAAGCCCTCGACCGCGAACTGGTCCGCGCAGTGATCGAAGTCCGGATCACGCCGGAACGCGGTGGCGGTTTCGACAAGCTGGCCGAGCGGATCGCCAAATACTCCGAAGTGCGGTCCTGCCACCTGATGTCGGGCGGTTTCGATCTTCTTGTCGAAGTGGAGGGCACCAACCTTCGCGAGGTTGCCTCCTTTGTTTCGGAAAAACTGGCAACCCTGCAGGGCGTGCTGTCCACCGCCACCCACTTCGTCCTGCGCGCCTACAAGGAACAGGGCGTCCTCATGCAACGGCAGCCCGAGGACGAACGCCTGGCCGTTGCCCCGTAGACGCTGACCCAAACCTGCCGGCCAGCGTGCCCGAGCCGGCTTGACGGCTCGGGTCCGCGGTCCGAACTTCTCTTCACGATGCCGTTGCCCGGATGTCATATCGAGGTGTGGGTGGAACCGCCGACGGGTTTCATCCGGATCTCCGGTCGTGCCGCGGCGGAAGGCGCCCGCGATTTCAAGCTGCTGATCCAACGCCTTCAGGGTGAGGGCATCTCCAGCTTCTGCCTCGATCTCACGGGCTGCCTCCTGATGGACAGCACCTTTTCCGGGGTCCTGGCCGGCCTGTCGGATCCGGTCCGTCCCGATTCACCCTGCGAACGCCGATTCACTCTGGTGGGTGCCAATGCCCGGATTCTGGATCTCCTCGACAATCTCGGCGTCCTGCCGCTGGTCCTGATTCTGGAAAAACCGGTAACGGCCACTCCCGAAACTAGCGCGGCCACGGTGGCCACCGGTGGCCATTCGAAGGAAGATATGGCCACCTGCTGCCTGGAAGCCCATCGATTGTTGATGGCCTTGAAGCCAGAGAATGCCGCCAAATTTCGAGCGGTAACGGAAATCCTCGAACAGCAGCTTCAAGCGGGCTGACCGGGCGTGCGGGGAAATGCTCCGTCGATTGGGACTCAAATCCCCCGCCGCAGAATCTTTCCGATTTTTCAGACAGGCCCTAACCTTCCGGCCGGTCCGAATTCGTGAACACGCCCATCCCAACCCGCCGGAACCCGGTTCCCATTGCTTGGATTTCCTGCGTGGGCGAGCGCGGGGGCGCGGAATCCCTGATGATCGAATGCCTGCGTGAACTGGATCGCGACCAGTTCACACCGCACGTGATCCTGCTGCGAGCAGGCCCGCTGCAGGGATTGCTGGAGGCGATCGGCGTGACGGTGCACGTCCTGCCGTCACACCGGATGCGGCAGCTTCACCGGGTTGCCGCCTCGATTCTTGCCATTCGCGGGATCGTGCGCACCCACGGGATCGGCCTGCTTCACAGCAACGGATTCCGGGCGCACGTCTATGGCGGTCTGGCGGCGCTGGGCTCTGGAATCCCCGAAGTCTGGACCACCCACACCGTGGAGTTGCCCACGCTCGCGACCTGGATGATCTGCCGGATCCCCACCCGTCAGGTGCTCTCGAATTGTCCACGAACCGACGCCGCCTTCCGTCGCCTCGGATTCCCCACGACGATGATCTGGCCCGGGGTGAATGCCGATCATCTCGAAGTCCTAGCCGGATCGGTGCCGGCCGCGGACCTGGCGCAACGCTATAAAATCCCCCGCGACCGCCGTTGGATCACCGTCGGCGCACGGTTGCAACGCTACAAGGGTCATCCCGAATTCCTGACCGCGCTGGCGGCGCTTCCACGCTCCCTGAACGCGCACGGAATCATTCTCGGGGGAACCCTGTTCCAGCAGGAATCGGAATACCGGCTGGAACTCGAACGCCAGGTGGCGGCGTTGGGATTGGAGGACCGTGTGACGTTCACCGGATACGTTCCTGATGCTGAATTCGCCGCGTTTCTCGCCGCCAGCACCGTGGTGGTTCATCCGGCGCTGGACGAGGATTTCGGCCTGACCGTT
The DNA here is from genome assembly GCA_903907925.1 of uncultured Verrucomicrobiota bacterium. Lineage (GTDB taxonomy): Bacteria > Verrucomicrobiota > Verrucomicrobiia > Limisphaerales > UBA9464 > CAIVQB01. Next base: position 47,126 of record CAIVQB010000045.1, on the reverse strand, counting down.
GCCGAAGCGCAGGCGCTGGGCGTGCCGGTGATTGCGTTCGACGCGGTGGGACCCTCGGCAATCATCGAACACGGACAGACCGGCTGGCTGGTGCCGGTCGGGGACGTCGCGGGCTTGTCGACGGCCGTGGCCGCGGCATTATCGCCGGGAGACGCGCTGTCGCAGAGGGGTGCCGCCGCCCGCGTCCGGGCACGCGCGTTGTTTGGCTCCCGGACACACGCGGAACAAACAGGAGCCGTCTACCGACGCCTCACCGAAGTCCGTTCCCACTGAACCCGATGGCCGCAGTCACCAAAACCGCTCCGGCGCTCAGTTGGATGGGCCGCATCCGGGGAATTTTCGGCCTCTTTTCCAACAATCCGCTCGGACATTTTCTGTTCGCGGCCGCGATTACCATCGGGTTTTTCCACGGGTGGTTGAAAAACGAATTTCCCCACCCGCTCACCACCTTCGCCTTCGACATCCCGCTCACGCTGGCCCTGGTCCTGACCCTGACCCGTCTGCCCCGCATGGAACCCTGGTTCCCCAAGTGCCGGGTGGGAATGGCGCTGGGCTCGTATCTGGGCATCTGCGTCCTCTACCTCCTGCTCCCGATGGAGGTGCCCATCCTGATCGGACTTTCCGCGCTGCGGGCCTGGTGTTTCGCCCCGTTGATCTACCTCCTGGGTTTTCATCTCACCCGCAGCATCCGACAGATCGAACTCTACTTCTGGCTGCTGATCATTCTGGGGGCGATCACGGCCGTGTACGGTCTGCTTCAAACCCCCGAGGAGATCCGCCGACGGATGGAAACCGACCCCGAATTCGCCCAGCGCTTCGTCAACACCTTCTACGGAAACGCCAAGGGTGAAAGCCGGCTGCGGGTATTCTCCACGTTCGTCAGCGCGGCGGCGTTCGGCGGGGTGATGGCCTACACCGTCATGTTCGCCATCTCGCGGTTTTCCGTCGCCGGAAACTCCCCGAAGGAACGCATCATCCTCCTCGCGCTGGCGGCTCCGATGGCCTACGGGATCATCCTCAGCGGCTCCCGGACGTCGCTGGTCATGATGGCTTCCGGACTGGTCTACACCTCCTGGTACCGGCGCAATCTGCTGACGTATCTGGTGGTTCCCACACTGATCGTCATCGGTTTCACCGTGGGTCAGGACAAAACCGGCGGTGACTCAACCGACCGGTTCCTCACCCTGCTGGATCCGATGGTCATTTTCGGACGCATCTACATCGTCTTCGATCCGACGCTGCGGTCGCTGATGGAGTATCCGCTCGGGAGTGGATTGGGACGGTCCGGCAACGGCATCCCCTTCGTTCTGGTGCGACGGCTGAGCAACTTCGAGTTCCGCGGTGTGGACGGCGAAGTCGGACGTCTGGTGGTTGACATGGGCCTCATCGGAATCGCGGTCTACGCCTACCTCATGATTTCCGGGGCGGCGGACGCGATCCGCAACATGTCGAAATTGCGGGACACCCCGCTGGCGGTCGTGGGCGTGCCCGCCGGCGCGATGTTCCTGATCGCGCTGTCGATTGTCTTCACGGGATCGCCCTTCCTCTCGATTCCCACCGGCCCCCTCTTTTGGTTCTTCCTGGGAGCACTCGAACGGTTGACCCAGGAGTATCGGAAGATGGAGGCGACCGCCCCGGGTCAGGCGCGGTTCAGTGACATGTTCGTCTCGTTCATCCAGCCCGCACGACGACGACTCCTGTTCAATCCAACACCCGCAGCAGCCGGTGCGCCACCGGCCGCGGTCGCCGCCGGACTCAACCCCGCCAAGAAGGCCCCCGGGCCCACCAAGCGGTTCCTGTACCGGCGTTGAGACGGGATGCGGATTGAAACCGTGAGAAAGGATTCAGACGGGATGAACCGAATGAACGAAATCCGATCCAATCCGACCCATTCAGTTCATTCGGCCCATTCTGTCTCAATCAGTGAATCCGCGGCTCACTGCGGCTTCTTGAATCATTCCGGGTCAGAGAGCCTGTCAGGCCGGTTTTCCACGCTCGGTAGCCACGGTTTCAAACAGTTGCCGCCAGTGTTCGAACGCCTTGGTCCGGCTATATTCCGCCTCGATCCAAGCCCGCTGACGGCCGGCCTTTTCAGCGGCCTCGGCGGGTGCCTGGGCGATTGAGAGGAAGGCGCGGGACATCGCCTCGGGATTGCGCCGGCCGACCATCCAGACCCGGTCCTTCAGATGGCTGGCCATGCCGCCGACTTCGCTCGCCACCACCGGGACTCCACAAGCCATTCCTTCCAGCGTCGCCAGCGACAGGCCTTCCTCGAGCGAGGACTGACAGATCACGTCCGCCGCCCGGAAATAGTCCGCGAGATCGCGCATGGGATGCATCGCCGGCCGGCCCATCACCCATTCCGAGCCGAGAGGCAGACCCATTTCAGCGGCAAGCCGGAGGAAGTTTTCGTAACCGCCGCTCAGGTTGAGCACCACTGCCGGAACACCATGACGCCGCAGCAGGGCGACCGCCTTCAGAACCGTTTCCGGATCCTTCTCGTGACTGATCCGGCTGGGAAAGAGAATCAGGAACTGGTCGCCGGGCAGACCGAGATGCTGACGCAACGCCAACCGCTCGGCCGGGCTCGCGGGTCGGAAGAACTGGGTGTCGACCCCGTAGTAATGTCCGGCCACAACCCGGGTGCAGTACTGGCGCGCAATGGACTGAAGATACGGACCCCAGGCCGCGCATCGGGCGACAACCCGCCCGTTCATGGACATCAAAATGCGGATGACCATCTCGCCGCTCCAGGCGGTCAACCAGCTCACCTGCCGGCGTTCACGGCGGCAGCGGAAATACTCGGTCGCCGGCACCAGAATGTTGGCGACCACCGGAACCCGGCTGGTCAACGAAGCCATGTTGGCGTTCAAGGTGCCGCGCAGCAATTCCTGGGTGAGGATGACATCAAAGCGCCTGGCGTTCCGGAACAGCCAGATCAGCGATCGGGCCTGAAACGAAATCCGTCCGCCGGGGATTTCGTGGATCGGAATGGAGACACCCGCCTCGCGGATCCGGTTGTCGAGGCCGCTGAAACGGAACGGGCGGGACGGCACCACCAGGGTGAGGTCACACACACCGGCGAGGCCGGTGACAAAACGGATGTCCGTGTGCCCTTCCACCAGGAAAAGCACCCGCGTCTGCCGCCCTGACTCGTTTCCATTCATGACATGAACTGCAATCCCCGCATCCGACGCACCCGGTTGCCGGCGTGCCTTTCGTCACACTGATTCATTCCACCCGATTCCGCCCGGCCGCCGCCTGATACACCCGCCAGGTCGCCTCGGCGCAGGCATTCCAGTCATGGTGCTGAATCGTCTCCCTTGCGGCAACTCCAACGCGCAGCGCCTGAGCGGGATCGGTCGTCAGCAACTCAAGATGCCGGCGCAACGCCCTTCCATCGCCACAATCCATCAGCAATCCATCCCGACCGTCGGTCATCAATTCGGCCGCCCCGACCTCCCGGCCCACGATGCAGGCCAGGCCGCTCGCCATCGCCTCGGTCACCACCATGCCGAACGGTTCGTAGGGACTCGGGTACACGAAGATGTCCGCCGCCCGATACACCCGCTCCGGTTGGGACGTGAACCCGGCGAAAGTCACGCGGGATGAAACGCCCAGAACGGTCGCCTGTTCCCGGTACGAAGCCGGATTCGATCTCGAAACGACCAGCAGGCGTGCTTCTGGAAAATGGGGCAATTGGGCAAGTGTTTCCTGTAAACCCTTCACCGCCTCGCCCACAAAGAGCCACAGCGGACCCTCCACGGAAACACCCAGTTCCCGCCTCAAAGCCGCCCGCTCCAAGCCATCGGACGGTGGACGAAAGATCCGGGTGTCGGTCCCGTGTGGGATCACCGACAGCGGCCGCCGCCATCCGTATTCCGCGGCGAGTTCCTGGCCCAGCCGACGCGACATCACAATGGCCTGACGGGCCCGGGTTTGACGGTAAAACGCGCGTTCCACCGGCGTGACGATGGCCGAAAACGCCCGGGCACGGCGCTGCCCCTGATCCAACTTCCGGGAGCGCACCGCGTTGATCATGTGACACGTGATGACATCGGCAGACCAGCAGGAGAGCCCCTGCGCGTGGATGAGATCAGGTTTGGCGCGCCGGATCGCGCGCTCGGAATTCAGCAGGAACGAAAAGACCGCCCCCAGATAACGACGACGCCAGGCGGGAACCCGACACCAATTCACGGTGGGAAATTCCGCGAGAAACCCCGGATCCGCCGTGTTGCTGAACACCGTGAAGCCGGCGGACCAGCTCGATCGCGTAACGACCCTGCCCGTTGTTCAGGTCGAAGTCGTGAATGACGAGCGCGATGTTGAGGACCGGCACGGGGTGCCACCCTCGTTTTCAATGCCGGCCGGCGTCAAGCCACAGTCTGATTCGGCGGCCCAATTGAATTCCTCAACTGGGGCCACTCTGCGACGCCCGCCTCGCTGCCGGCTTGCGAACTCTGTGGCTGCAACAGATCCTCACCCGCGCTACGCCCCGGGGATTTTCACAACCGGTTCTGGAGCATCTCAGGATGTCACCGGCGGGCCATTGATGAAACTCGCCCTCGTTGTTCACGATTTCGATCCCGGATACGGTCAGGGACGCTATTGCGTGGAAATCGCGCGGCGACTCGCCGGACGGATCCCGGTGGAGGTTCATTCCAATACCTGGAACGCGGGCACCCTGCCCGGCGTGGAATGGCGTCGCGTCCCCGCCTGGCGCCTGAACGTCGCCACCACCATTGCCACCTTTCTTCCTTTCGCGGCCCGGTCCCTGCGGCACCACCCGGCGACCGTGGTGCATGCCCAAGGGCTCTCCTGCTGGTCCGCCGATGTCATCACCGCCCACATCTGCAACGCTGAACGGCGAAAGCATCTCACCGGCTCTTCGCTCAAGGCCCGCGTTTTTGTCGGCGCCATCACTCCGCTGGAACGCGCGTTTTACCGGCATCAACGCCGCGCGCATCTGATCGCCGTCTCCGCGGTGGTCCGGTGCGAGATTGAAACGCACTACGGCTGGGACGGTCCGGCATCGGTCATTCATCACGGGACCGACACCGAACGATTCCGTCCCGCGGACTCCTCCGCCGAGCGGGATGCCGCCCGGGATCGGTACGGGCTTCCACCGGGAGCCTGGACCTGGCTCTTCGTGGGTGAGGCGGTGAAGGGTTTGCGGGAGACGCTTCAGCAACTGCCGTTGTTCCCCGCGGCCCGTCTGTTGGCGATCACCCGTTCGGCGCGTGAGGACTACGAGGCGCTCGCCCGGCAGTTGGGGGTTGCGGATCGTGTGTTTCTGCGCGGACCCGAAACAAAACTGGAGCTCGCCTACCGGGCGACCGATGTGTTTGTTTATCCCGCAGGTTATGACTCGTTCGCCCTGGTGGCGTCGGAAGCCATGGCCAGCGGTCTTCCGGTCATCCTTGGAAAACCGATCGGTGCGGCAGAACTGGTCGAAAACGGCCGGAATGGCCTCCTGTGCGACCCGGAAGATCCGGAATCGCTTCACACTCAATTGAACTGGATCCACTCCAACCCGGAAGCGGCCCGTCAGATGGGTCTTGCCGCCCGTTCCACGCTGCAACAACACACCTGGGCCAATTGCGTGGAGGCCACCTGGGAGGTCTATCGCGCCGCGGTTGAAGCCGGGAGTCCGTCGTGACTCCGATCCGAGTCACCTTTTTGGTGAACGGTACGCCCGATGGTGTCGAAGCCGTGCGCGCTCATGGACTGGCCCGCAAACTCGATCCCGAGCGGACCCGTTTTCTGTACCGTCAACGCAGCCGCCTGTCCTCGGCCTGGCGCTGGAGCGGCGCGCTGCTGAAGGAACGTCCCGACATTCATTACGTCCTCAACACCGCCATGCCCGGGTCGATGATCGCCCTGGTCTGGCGGTTCCTGTTCGGCGTTCCCTACGTCTTGGACACCGGCGACGCGATTCACGCGATGGCCTGCCGGTCGGGAACGAAGGCGGGATGGCGGTTGCCACTGTTGTGGAGCCTGGAACGACTCACCGAACGATTCGCCGCCGCCGTGGTGGTGCGTGGCACCAATCATCGCGAACACCTGGTCGCCCGCGGACTCCGACGCGTCATCGTGATCCGTGACGGCTATCTGGAACAACCGTCAGCCAGTCCCGAAGCATTGGAATTGTTGCGCCACAAGCTCGGTCTGACGGGCCGGTTCGTCGTCGGTGTGATGGGTTCACTGGTTTACAGCCCGAAACTGAACATCTGCTATGGCTGGGACTTGCTGGAGGCATTGACCCATCTGAAGGATCTGCCGGTCATCGGGCTCATCATTGGCGACGGCACCGGACTCCCGTGGCTCTTGAAGCTGGCGACGGAATTGGGCGTCGCCGACCGGATCGTCTTTTGCGGACGGATTCCCTATTCTGAGGTTCCCACCCACCTCCGCCTGATGGATGTCGCGTTGTCCACCCAGACCAACAACCTCCCCGGTCAGGTGCGGACCACCGGGAAGCTCCCGGAATACATGGCGGCGGAACGCTTCATTCTCGCAAGCCGCGTCGGGGAGGCGGCGCTACTGCTGCCTGAAATCATGCTGCTCGATTTCAATCACGAGGTGGACCGGGACTACCCGGCCCGTCTGGCGGACCGGATCCGGTTGCTTCAGGGACAGCCTGATTTGTTGGAGGCACGGCACGCCCTGCCCATTCTCGCCCGGCAGGAATGCAGCTACGATTTTCTCAGTACGCGGCTCAAGTGGGTTGTCGACGAGACCCTCACGGCCAGGAAGAAGAAATAAGGATCCACACGATCTCGGCACCAAAGACGCCAACCACGGCCGCGGCCGCGAGTTGGTCGAGCCAGGCGAGGTTTCGGGCCCGTGCCGGGCGCAACCGGAACTGAAGTCGGACACCTCCCAACTCAAAGAGTTCACCATTCCGCAGGTGCATCTCGCGAACACTTCGCCCTTCGCAATACACCGTGGCCTCGCCGAGGGCTTCGAGTTGAAAGCCGTTGGTTGAATCGCGGGTCAGGGCTGCGTGCCGTGGCGCGATGCCAGGCTCTTCCAGCTCCACGTCGGCACCGGAACGACCGAGCGTGCAGGGAAACCGGTTGATGGAAATCACCGCGGAAGCCCGCCGTCCCGAAAGGATGGCAAGCTCGACCATGGGCTCAATCAGAGCAGGGTCCGATGCACGTGAACCGTGTCGCCCGGGTACAGCGGGATGTCGAACTTGGGATCATCCACCGCCTTGCGAAGATTGACCTTCAAGGTTTCACCGTTGGCCCGTTTGATTTGAACCACGCGCCGATTGGCGAATTCCGTGCAGCCACCGGCGGCATTGATGGCCGTTGTCAGAGTCATGCCAGCAATGTACGGCACGGTTCCACTCGGCGTGCGAACCTCTCCACCAACGGAAATGAACAGACCGAGGCGCTCAATGGTGACCTTGATCTTGCGATAGATGCGCTTTTGATTGACGTAGAGATCTTCAATCTCCTTTTCCACATCCGTCCGCTTTTTGCCGAGAAGATTGATCTCAACGCCCCTCGGCAGGGTCAACTTTCCGTCCTCGGGAATCTGCTCGTCGGTTGCTGGAGTGGCATCCGGAATGTCGCTGAAAACGATGCGAATGCGATCGCCCGAGCGGAGAAAATCCATTCCTAAAACGGACGCCGACTTGACCGAAGGCACCGCAGTGGCCGTGTCGGAGTCGGTCTGACAACCGGTGAACAGAAGAGCACACATGCAGGCCGCGAGGGCCGCCCAGACACCGCGGATTCGAAATCGGTCGAGATTCATGTCGTTCAAACTTTAGCAGCCATTCCGGCAGCGCGGGAGACGGAATCAGTATTTCTGCTGCACGTCGATGCCCGACTTGGATTTCGAGCCCTTGCCTTCGACCGCCTTCTTTTCCCCCTCCGGACGGCTTTCTTCGCTCTTGGAGTAGTAGTCGTAGTAGTAGCCGCTGTAGTAGTAGTAGTAGCTGTCCTGCGAGATGTTGATGTTGTTCAACACGACGCCGAGCAGTTTTCCGCCAACCTTCTCCACCATCTGCTTGGCACGCAGGGTCATCTGCTGCGGATACTTGCGGTATTGCACCACCAGGATCGCCATGTCGACCTCACTGGCCAGAATCGAGGCGTCGCTGACGCCCATGATCGGGGGTGAATCGAAGAAGACGAAATCGTACCGGCTCTTGGCCTCTTCAATGAAGGCGCGCATCGCGGCCGAATTGAGGATGCCCATGGAACTGCTCGGCAACTTGCCGGAGGGCAGGAAGTCCATCGAGGGCAGGTTGGTCGTCTGGATGACCTCCTCCAGTTTGTTCTGTTTCAGGAGGTAGTTGGTCAAGCCGACCGTGTTCGCCACGTTGAGCAGCTTGTGCAGGCTCGGGCGGCGGAGATCGGAATCAACGATCAACACCCGGCTTCCCTGCTGGGCGAAAATCGTGGCGAGGTTGAAGATGGTCGTGGACTTGCCTTCACCGGCACCACCGCTGACCACCGTCATGGTGCGCAGGCTGGGATCCTTCCGGGAGAACAGAACGTTGGTACGAAGCACGCGGTAAGCCTCAGCGTGCGGGCTTTCCGGCCCCTCGTTTATGAGCGTGCCAACATTCTGGGGAATGACGCCAAGCACCGGTGCCTGCAGCGCCTGTTCGACGTCGTCGATCGTCTTGACGCTGGTGTCGAGGTACTCGATGAAGAAGGCAAGACCGACACCGAGCAACAGACCGGCGATGGCACCGAGCGTGATGTTCAGGGCCTTGGCCGGCTTGACCGGACGGAGACCGATCACGGCATTGTCGATCACCTCAACACTGCTCTGCTTGGAAATCGCACCGCTCACGTTTTCCTGCATGATGGCCGCCACCAACGCCTGCCGGAGCCGGTCATTGGTCTCCAGCTCCTTCTTTTTCAACCGATAGGGCTGATATTTTCCCATCGCCGCCGCGTCGTCGTCGCGGGCCTTGGCGAGAGTCTCTTCAATCTTAAGCTTGGTGTCGCGATCGGATTCCACCTGCGAGGTCAGGGACTCCATGATTCCCTTCACTTGCTCGTCGATCTGCGAATTCAGAGTGGCGATCACCTGGGTGATTTTCTTGACGTCCGTGTGCTCGGGACCCAGGTCGGGGTCCAGCGAAACCTTGCGAACCTGCGCCGTGCTGAGGTCGGACAGCAATTGCTGGAGAAGCGCGGTCGGCTTGGTCGCATTCAGGGCGTGACGAAGCTGGTCACCACTCTTGGCCTTCAGGTTTTTCAGGATGATCTCCTCCTGATTGAGCCGGCTTTCGATGTCGGTCTTGAGCATGCTCTCCCGCCGGATTTCGTCGGTGGAGAGCGACTGGAATTGTCCACCTTCGACAACGATGTCGGGAATCTTGAGCTTTTGCTTCAACTCGTCGACCTCAGCCCCCTGGGCCTTGACCTTGACGTCCAGAATGGCGAGCTGATTGGTCAACGTGGCCAGACCGCGCTGATTCCGGTCAGAGCGAAGGGAATTTCGGTATTCCTCGTAGGATTGGGCGACGGCATTGGCGATTTCCGCAGCCGCCTGACCCGTCGGACTCGAAGCGGTGACCTCAATGATTGAGGTGTTGCGGAACTGCTTGACCTCCACCTCGCGGGAGAGGATTTCGTACGATTCCTGAGTGGTGTATTCGCGGGTCGACTTGTTCCGCTTAGAATACTCCTCGTTGAGGCGCAGTTTCACGATCACCGGATCGAGAATCTTGCGCGACTTGAGGACCTCAAATTCCGTGGTGAGAAAGTACGGATCGTACACCTGAGCGCCGGTGCCCATGCCGAACGGCGTGATGTCAGGCGTGTCCTTTTCGATCTTCAGCCGTGCGGTGCTGGAATAGGAAACCGGCAGAACAAAGGTCACCGCAGTCGTGGTAATGACCACGAGCAGGAAAACGGCAAGAATGATGACCTTGCGGATCCGTATGATCCGCCAGTAATCCAGGAAATGAAGCTTTGCGTCCGACTGCGGCGGTGTCTTTGCGGGTTCCATGAAAAAAAAGGAGGCTGAAATGGGTTTCCAGCCTCCTGCAAACGAGATTTGGCCGCTTAATAGGTGGCGCGAATTCCGAGGAACACGCGGTTCCGGGAATAACCACGGGCGAGGAGGCCGGAGGTCAGGTCATCGTAATTGTACGAAGCCTCAGCCGAAAGGTTCTTGGAAATCATGTAATCCAAGCCGCCGCCGATGGAGAAGAAGGATTCCGCCTTTCCGTCAATGCCGGGTCCACCGCCGTGGAATTCCGAGTTCTGGTACTGAGCGGTCACGTGACCCCCAAGCTTGCCCGTGAAGGCGTGGCGCAGGGTGCCGTAGACACCGGTGCTTTCCTGGTCCTGAACGATGTTACCGGCGAAATTCAGGTCCACGTCGGTGGCATTCCGCTGATGGCGCACACCAATCTGCAGGCTGCTTCCCGGGGCGTAGGCGTACTTCAGGTTGGCGTCGAGGTAGGGCGAGGTTTCGCCGTAGTTGACCCCGCCACCGTTGTAATTGTACTTGGTGATCTGGGCACCGCCGCGGATGGCACCGGACAGATCAGGGCTGAAGGAGTGATCCAGCCCGGCAAAGAAATAGTGGGAGGTGTTGTCACGAGCCGACGCCGGAAGGCCACCGGGCAGCAACAGGTTGCCGTCATGAACCACCGTGCCGTACTGATAGCCCAAGATACCGACCGTGGTCGGGGCGAGCTGGTACCGCAGGTTGAGCGACGGCAGGTGCTCCATCCGGTTCAACGCCGCCTTGTAGGCCAGGGAATCGTAGTCGTAGTAGCCGTTGTGATAACCGATCACGGCACTCCACTTCGGCGAAAGTTGGTAACTCAGGCCGATGTTGGCCTGGTTGTTGATGTTGTTACCCTCGGTCCGGAAGTAGAGACCGGAGAAGATCTCCTGAGGCTCGCGGGTGATCGAAAAATTGTCACTGGCGGTCAGGGACAACCGTTCGTTGAAATCGTGCTGAATGGAAGCACTGAGAACGTGACCCTGATCCCAGTGGTTCACGGCCTTCGACGTGTCGTAGTACCGGGCGCTGTAGGCGTAGGCAAAGCTGACCGTCGTCGCCTCAAAGCGGGCGGAGTAGGCGACGTTCGGGCTGATCTCGAACCCAAAACTGTCCACCTTCGCCGCACCACTCGGCCGGGTGTAGATGTTATCGTCGTAAAAACCACGAAGCGATGCCCCGATGGACCACGGCTTGGTGCCCCCTTCGGCGGCGGTTGCAACACCTTGAATGGAAAGGCTTGCTGCCCCTACGGACAACATTCCTGCGGCGCGGATGAGCTTGTTCATACAGAGAAATCTTTGGGCACTCTTTGGAGGCAGTCGTTAACGAGCTAATTGGCACGTAGGTTGTAGAAACCGCCCGCCCCAGTGTCAACACACAAATCCCTAGCGGACCGTCTCTTCGGACATTGAAGCCTCGCCCAAACCGTCCCCCGGCACCCATCGGGATTCCACCTCGCTGACCGCCGCCTGGGCGCGAACCATCCGCGAATACAGCCCTCCCAGCGACAACAGCTCCTCATGCCCTCCACGCTCGACGATCCGCCCGTGATCCAGGACCAGGATTTGGGTGGCGTGACGGATCGTACTCAGCCGGTGGGCGACCACAAAGCTGGTGCGCCCGGTCATCAATCGTTCCAAGGCCTCCTGGATCCGACGCTCGGTGGCGGTATCCACACTCGCCGTCGCCTCGTCCAGAATCAGAATGGGCGCGTCCTTCAACAGGGCACGGGCAATCGTAATCCGCTGCTTCTCTCCCACGCTCAACCGCACGCCACGTTCACCGACCCGGGTGTCGTACCCTTCGGGAAGGCGGTGAATGAAATCGTGGCAGTTCGCCGCGCGGGCAGCGTTCTCCATGGCACCCGCATCCGCATCAAGGCGTCCGTAGAGAATGTTCTCGCGAATGGTTCCGTTGAACAGAAACGGCTCCTGACCCACCACCGCGATCTGGGATCTCAGTTCGGGAAGCGACCATTCCCGGAAATCACGACCCTCCACCCGGATGACTCCGGCCGACAGTTCATAAAACCGCGGCAACAACTGCACCAACGTGGATTTTCCCGCACCTGTCGGGCCGACCAGTGCGATCATCTCGCCCGGCCGCGCATGTAGACTGACTCCCTCCAACGCCACCCGGCCCTCGGAGTAGCGCGCCGACACTCCGCAATACTCGACCTCTCCGGAAAACCGAACCGGGCGTGAAGCCGTTGACGTCAGCGAAACCGCGGGCACGCCGCTCTCAATGGGAGTGTCCAGAATGTCGAACACCCGTTCGCCCGCGGATCGCGCGCTTTGCACCATTTGATTGAGCGAATGCAACCGGCCCACCGGTTCGTAAAACAGGCCGAGGTAGAGAACGAATTCTACCAGCGCCCCAACCTGGAGGCGGTCCTGAAGCACCAGGCGGCCACCCACCCAGAGCACCAGCACCAAGCCCATCGCCGAAGCGCAGGCCATCGACGGACTGTACCACGCCCACACCTTCATCACCGTCAATGTCCCACGCCGCAACTCATCCGCCTGTTGGGCAAATCGTCCGTCTTCGTGCGCTTCCCGACCGAAGGACTTGATCTGCCGGACTCCCTGCAGGTTGTCCATCAACAGCGCGTTCATCGCCGAACTGGCCTCGCGCTGCGCCCGATAACGTCGATGGGCAGTCATCGTGTACCACAGCGCACCGCCAATCAAAATCGGGAGCGGTGCCAGCGCCACCAGTGCCAGAAGCGGGTTGTTGAGGAACAGCAACGTCGCCACGCCCACCAGGGCCAGAATCGAAACCACCCCCTGCTCGGTGCCATCGATCAACAATCGCTCCATCGCCCCGACGTCCTCCAACACCCGGGTCATCAGATCACCGGTGGCCCGATGATCGAACCACGATTGCGGCAATCGCTGGAGGTGCCCGTACAGCTCCCGGCGGATGTCGAGGATCACCCGCTGTTCGAAGACGTTGTTCAACCGGATGCGCAGGGAATTGAAGACATCCCGCATCACGAACGCGCCGAGCAATGCCAGCGCCACCGGCGTCAACAGGTCGGCGCGATGTTGTCCGATGACCCGGTCGATCACAAAGCGCGTGAGCTTCGGATAGGTCATCGCCGCCGCCTGCGAGAGAATGGCGAAGGCGATCACGCCCGCCGCCATGCCCGGATACGGCCGCAGGTACGCGCCGACCCGGCGCACCACTTCCCCGGTGGAACGCGACCTCACCTTCAGCGAGGGATCGGTCGGCAGGGATTGGAAATGTCGCGACATGACCGCCAGTGGGTAGCGCATGAACCTCCGGCGCACAAACCCCAACCGTCCGGGACACAGCATCCTTCCGATTTTCGTGGGCGGCTCTCAGCCGGAATTCAGAAACAGAATGAACGACACGGATTGCACGGATTTTCACGAATGAAACGGAATGAACCGAATCCGATTCGCTCCTCAGAAATCCGTGTCCATAAGGTTACTTCGGCATTCATCCGGCTCAGAATTCGTGTCCCCCGGTGTAAATCGACGGTGGACGCCCTTTTCTACGGCATCGGTTCCGGCTTAGACTCGCGGCGTGAACCGCATCCGCCTCCTTCCGGAGCACGTCGCCAATCAAATCGCGGCGGGCGAGGTCGTGGAGCGGCCGGCCAGTGTGGTGAAGGAATTGGTGGAGAACGCGCTCGATGCCGGCGCCACGCGGATCGTTGTCGAGATCGGCGCCGGTGGCCGGAGCCTGATCCGCGTCGCCGATGACGGTGTCGGCATGAGCCGCGACGACGCGCTGCTCTGCCTCGAACGCCACGCCACCTCCAAGCTGCGCCGCGCGGAGGATCTCGCCGCCATTGAAACCATGGGATTCCGTGGTGAAGCGATTCCCAGCATCGCCAGCGTCAGCCGGTTCACGCTCACCACCCGCGAGCACGATCCCGCCATCGTCGAAGCCACCCAGATCGTGATCCACGGCGGCAAAATCCTCGAGGTTAAGGCCGCCGCCTCACCGCCCGGGACCGCCGTCGAAGTGCGTCAGTTGTTTTTCAACCTTCCCGCGCGCCGAAAATTTCTCCGCACCGAGGAAACCGAACGGGCTCACATCCAACAATACCTGACGCTGGCCGCACTGGCCTGGCCTGCCGTCGGATTCACACTTTCGATCGATGGCCGCGTCGCCTGGCAGTTCCCGGCGTTGAAAATCGGTTCCGGCACCGAGGCGCTGCTCGGCCGTCTGCATCAGATTCAGGGAGGCGACATGCCATTGTTGCCGGTGGAATTCACCGCGCAGGTCGAGGAAGCCCGCGATCTCGACGCCGGCCTGCACCCGGGCGATTCCACCAGCCGTCCCGTCTCGCCGGTGCGGGTCTGGGGATTCATCGGTGCTCCCGGCGTTTCGCGCAGCACGCGCGATGAACAACATTTGTTCGTCAACCGGCGTCCGGTCGACAATCGCGGACTGAACTTCGCCCTGATGGAAGGCTATCACACTTCCCTGATGAAGGGGCGGTATCCGGTCTGCTGCCTGTTCATCGAACTCGATCCGGCGGCGGTCGACGTCAATGTCCATCCGCAAAAGCGCGAGGTCCGTTTTCGCGAGGAACCCGCCATCCGCCGACTGGTGGCCCGAGCGGTGCGGGAAACGCTCCTTCGTTTTCACGACCAGGGTCCGGTGGAAGCCCGACCCGCAGCCGGTGCCGTTTCACCTGCCCCGACTTCAGCAACGCCAGCACCCATTCAGGCAGCCCTCGAACTCACACCGACGCCCGCGCCATCCGCACTGCACCGGCAGCCACCGCAACCGGCTTTGCCTCCGAATCCCGTTCCGAATGCACCCGCCGCCGAGTCGGTTTCCATTCGGACACCGCCTCCATCGACCCCAGCGGCGGCGAACGCACCATCCACTTCGCCATCCGTTTCCGAACACCGACCCGCAGTGCCAACGCCGGCATCGGGTCCAATTCCGGCCGTGGGTCGCGAATCCTTCGTCCCGGCGGGCGCGATCCCGCTGTTGCATGTCCCGCTGCGCATCGTGGGCGTGATCGGCCGGCTGTATGTGGTCCTGGAATCCGACCGCGGCATGGTGTTGCTGGACCAGCACGCGGCGCACGAGCGAATCCTGTTCGAGCAAATGTTGGCGCGATTGGAAGCCGACGGCCAGGCTGCCTCGCAACGATTGCTCCTTCCCGAAACGGTCGAACTGCCCCCACGTGACGCCGCCTTTCTCCGCGATCATCTGGACACTCTTTCGCGTCTCGGTGTCGGCCTGCGCGAATTTGGAGAACGCACCTTCCTGCTCGATGCCCTTCCGCCGTTTGTGAAGGCCGGCCAGCCGCGGCAATTCGTCACCGGCCTGGTGGATTCACTCAAGGCCGCCGGCACCGGTGTGAATTCAGTGCGTCTCGGCGAGGACGTGGTCGCAAAGACCGTCTGCCGTCACGCCGTGAAGGCCAATGATCCCCTCGCCGGCCGTGAACTGGAACGACTGGTGGACGATCTCCGCCGCTGCACCATGCCCTACACCTGTCCACACGGACGCCCCACCCTGATCGAAATGGGCTGGCGCGAACTGGAGAAAAAATTCGGGCGGACGGGTTAAACCGGGACGCTTCTGTTGACACAGTTACCTGCGACAGAATTGCCCGCGATTTCCCCGTCGAATTCCCAAGAAACCCAGCCCGGCGGCAGCCGCGCAACAGTGACCGTGGAGCGCCGCCTCTCCCCGACGACTTCCCTCGCCCCGCGGAGCGGGGAGAGGGCCAGGGTGAGGGGAGCTGAGCGGAGCAGACTGACCGTGTCATCTCGCCTACGCCGGATTGCAGGAGAGCGCGAAGACACGGCTGCACCGCCTCTCCCCGGCCCTCGCCTCCATCCCGAATGGAGGCGAGGGAGATTGCTTGGCGGCGTGCCGACAATCGGTTCCGACATGAAGGCAAACCGCTGTGCAGAATCCCGATCTGAGTTCGGGCCTCTCCCCGACGACTTCCCTCGCCCCGCGGAGTGGGGAGAGGGCCAGGGTGAGGGGAGCTGAGCGGAGCAGACCGACGGTGTCATTTCGCCTACGCCGGATTGCAGGAGACCGCGAAGACACGGCTGCACCGCCTCTCTCTAGCCCTCGCCTCCATTCCAAATGGAGGGGAGGGAGATTGCTTGGCGGGAGAGGTGGAGCCTCACTCCGAAGGACCGGCACTTTAAAACGCGTTCAAAGGCCGGATTTGACTGAATCGTTGCACCCCCGGGTTCCGTTCAACCGATGCGCGTGAACAGATAATCGGCCTGGACCAATCCGCCCTCCGACATCTGATCGTTGACCCGTTGACGGACGGCGAACCCTTCCGCGCGGAGAAACGCCTCCACCTCCGGATACAGCGCCTGGCCCTGATACAGCGCCAGCGTGGAGCATTCCGCATAGACATGACGACAATGACGGAGTGCGCGGCGGGCGCCCTTCAACACCGACATCTCGAAGCCCTGCACATCAAGTTTCAACAAAGCCTCGCGCGACGAACTCCACACCGCCTCCTCGGCATCCAGCGTCGAGACCGGGACCGTCTGCACGCCCACTTCATCGGTGTCGGGAAAGAGCGACGATTGCAGTTCACCAATGGGCAACAGCGAGGAACTGTCCGCCTTCCGGCTGACGTGCAGGGTGGCCGTGCCGGCCGTTTCACCGAGCGCGCAAGGGTGAAGAACCGTCCGAGCGTCCCCGGAAAAAACGGCGCGATACACGGCCGCCTCGCCGGGCAATGGTTCGAAGGCGTCGATCGGTGTGGTCGGATGCAGGACCCGGAATAGCAGCGAAAACTGGCCGCGATTGGCACCGACATCGATCAGGCGGTCACAGGCAATGCCGCGGATCACGTCGAGATGCTCCAGCGTCGGCGCGACCCCGCGCATCAGCGGTTTCCAGCAACGGGGATGCCGCGCGGAAAACCACACCTTCCGCAATTTCATCTTCGTGATCAGCGCCATTGGAATGGAAATCAGCTTGGGACCGGGAACCGGTTACCGGTCCGAAGAATTGATGACCCGCGACCGTTCTTCGATCAAAAACTCGGGTCGTAGTGCTCCCGCAGCGTCCCAAACACGGGCTGGACCCGCTCGACGTGGTCATCGGCAAACGCAGCGATGGATCGCCCCCGATGACGGATGGCAAAGAGCGGCGGTCGTCTGTCCCAATTCCATGAGGATTCTACGGCGTAGGGCAGGTCCTGCCCCGGAGGCAATTCCCAAGGCGGCCGCAACTCTGCCAGCATGATCTTGTCCGAAGGGTTCGAGATCTGGGTGTCTCGATACTGGGAAATCGTCCCCTGATAATAGTCTGGTGGAATTGAAGCCATTCCGTGAGACACGTAGACACCTCGACCGTCAACGTCGCCCCCGCCGTAGGAAAGGTGATAACTGAACGGAAAGATGAAGTCAGTCAGCAGGCGACCCGGTTGCACCGCAGTGATCGGAATCTGGTTTTGAACGGCCCGTAGCAAGAACCGATCCGCCGGACAGGTCAGCAGCAACATGGGGATTCGCCCACCGAAATAGGGAGCCACAGCACTCACGTCCATCGGGAATACTCGTGCTCCCTTCGAATCCACCGGGACGAATGCCTGCAACGCTCCCGCCCAAACAATCCAAGTGGAACGAAAAACCCCCTGCAGATCGGTTCCAAACATAATTCCGCCCTCTTCCGTCTCCGGAAACAACCCCTGATTGTCGAGCCGGTACATCGACAGCGCGAGTGACTGCTGTTTCTGGTTGCCGATGCAAACGACCTGATAGGCCTTCTGCCGCGCCGCAGAAAGCGCCGGCAACAGAATCGCCGCCAGAATCGCGATGATCGCGATGACGACCAAGAGTTCGATCAGCGTAAACGCCTGACCGTGCCGTCTTCGATCGATCGAAAGCCGCTGCATGCGTCCCTCCCTTTCGTCCGTCTGGAATCAGGACTTCACCCACTAACCCTCGGTCTCGCCCTCGACGGGCGTTTCCCGAACCCGCCGGCTACTCGCCGTGATACCCGTGCCACACCCAAACCAGGGTGTCGGCCAGGGTCAGTTCGAACACCCGCGAATCGCAATGGCCGGTGGCACGGCTGAAGACGAAGCGGTAGTGATAACCCTTTTCCTTCAACGCCGCCGCGGTTCGTTCGCCGGCCATCACCCAGTTGTGCGCGGTCGATTCCGGATCCTTGGAACGAAGGTCGTTCTCCGAGACATGAGTGAAAATGCGCAGCGGCTTCTTGTCGTTCGACGCGATGAGCTTCATGCCGGAGTGATACTCCCAGGCGCCGAGCGGGAACTTGGCCTCCTCCGCCGCGTCGTCGTCCTGCTGGTCCACGAACGTGCCGGAATAGGCGATGACCCGGCGGAACAGATCGGGCCGGAACCAACCCATGGTGAGCGCCGCCGCGCCGCCGGAACTGCAACCCATCGTGGCGCGACCCCAGGGATTGGAAGTGATCGCCAGCTTGGGATAGGCCGCGCGGATGTCGGCATTCGCCAGCACCGCGGGAAACACTTCGTCATTGATGAACCGGGCGTAGCGATCCGACATCGTATCGTACTCCAGCCCGCGCTCGCTGTTCTTCCCGTCGTTGCCACCGTTCTCCACCGCGATCACCAGAAATGCCGGCAGCTTGCGCTTCGGATCCTTGGAAATCGTCAGATTATCCAGCGCTCGGCTCACCAGCTTGAGCTGGCTCGGGCCGTCATGGGTCACGAGGACCGGGGCCGGGGTGCCGTCGCGATAGGCGGCGGGGATGTAGACGAAAATCTTCCGTTCGGTGCGCACCGCCTTCTTGGCCGGTTCGAGCGTCGTGTCATCGCCGCGGAAGATTTTGCTGTCGGCCAACCGCAGGCTGAAGACGAACTGCTTTCCCTGCGGGTTCCCGCGATCGGTGAGATCCGGATCGATTTTGTACTCCGGTCCCACCACCTGGTGTCCGTCGCCGTCGGAACCTGGATTCTCCCGATACGTCCCCACCGGACCCGCCGCAGCGGCGGACGACGCCGTCAACGCTGAAACAAGTGCCGCCAGAAGACAGGACGAACGGACGAACCGAATTCCGGGGAAATGCATGCGAAGATGTGGAATCCAACCGCCCTTCAACTCAAGCAGGAAGTGCCGCGACCACGACGCCAATGTAGATCCTCTCATTGGCTTCAACTCGCCCGAAAACCCAATGCGGTCCGCACGAGACCGTCGGTTTTGCTGGGGATTCCTTGAAAGTGGTGCGCCCGACAGGACTTGAACCTGTACGATGTTACTCACTAGAACCTGAATCTAGCGCGTCTGCCAATTCCGCCACGGGCGCCCGCACGTGAGCCGGTGAAATAGCAGCCCTGCCGCTCCGGACAAGTTTTTAATCGGAGCCCGGGCGGCGTTTGGGTCGCGGCGGGGCTCCGCAAAAGAGCTGATCCGATTGGGGAGCGGACCGTCTTTGCGACCTGAAACGCCCATCGGGTTCGAGGCCTTTCGCACCGCGGACTGGATTCCGGCGTCGGGTTCGGACAGCCTTCCACCCATGTCATCGACTTCCGCCGGCGCGGCCACCACTCCAACCGCGACCCAGCGCACCGCGGTCATCACGGGTGCCGGCAGCGGTGTGGGCCGGGCGGTCGCCATTTCCCTGGCGGCCCGCGGATGGAACCTCGCGTTGATCGGCCGACGGGCCGAGGTGCTGAAGGAAACCGCGAAACTCGCCGCGCATCCGGGTTCGCAAATACAGATTTATCCCTGCGACATCGGTGATGCTTCTGCCGTCGGCGTAAGCGGGCGCGCCATCCTTGCGGCGTTTGGCTCGGTGGACGCTCTGGTGAATGCAGCGGGAACCAACGCCCCGCGCCGCGCCCTCGAAGTACTCTCGCTGGAGGATTATCACGGCATGATGAACGCCAATCTTAACGGTGCCTATTACTGCGTGCAGGCGTTTCTACCCGGCATGCGGCTGCGGGGTTCCGGCACCATCGTCAACATTGTTTCGGATGCCGGAAAGCAGGCTTCACCGAAAGCCGGGCCGGGCTATGTGATCAGCAAATTCGGTCTGGCCGGGCTCACCCAGGCGATCAACGCCGAGGAACGCGGTCGCGGCGTCCGGGCCAGCGCCATTTTTCCGGGCGACATCGACACGCCGTTGCTCGACAAGCGTCCGGTGGTTCCCGATCCCGAGGCCCGTGCGCGCATGATGCGACCGGAGGACATCGCCGACTGTGTGCTGCTCTGCCTGGAACTGCCGCCACGGGCGATCATTGAGGAACTGATCGTCCGACCGAGGTGAATCAATGAAGAATGATCAATGAAAAATTCAAAATGGCCCGAGGCACCGGCCTTTTTAATTTTCCATTTCTCATTTTGAATTGCTTCAGATCAGGTCGGGTTCGCCGATAATTTCGGTCTTGTCCGCGGTCTGGATGCCGCGGGCGGCGAGGCTTTCCGCCGGGTTCGCGTAGCCGGGGATGATGCGCGTCAATTGATCCGGCGTGGCACCGAGGTGATCGCGGATCAGTTTTCCCAGCACGCTGCGGTAATCGGTGTTGCGCTTCAGATAACGGCTCTGCGCCTGGAACATGGAGCCGGTCGGGCCGACCTGCCAGGGAATGGGATCGGCATCGCCGCCGCAGTTGAAGACCGCGCTGCGTTTGACCCCGCCGAGGGCGTCGGCCTGGAATCCCTTGATGCCGCCGCCGGCCACCAGCATGGCGCTGGCCTCGGCATGATCGGTTCCGCCGTCGGAATTCTCGATCGAAGTGCGGCCGAATTCACTGAGCGTCACGACCACCAGATCCTCCCAGCGGCACTGGTCGGCGTACTTCTTGAAATACTTTTGCAGCGCATAGGCCGACCAGCCGACGCGGCGCAGGAGGTTGGCCTGGGCTCCGGTGGCGCCGCCCTGCTTGCTGTGGGTGTCCCAGCCGTCGATCGACACGCCGGCCACGATCGCCGAGGTCTTGTTCAGCACCATTGCCGCGGACTTGAGATTCTGAAAGTGACCGTAGGCGCTGGTCGGGACCACGTACTTTTGTGTGTCCTTGGCCCGGATGTAACCACCGTTCTTCTCGTTGGTGGTCGGGAAAAGGTAGTACGGCTGGTCGCCATCGGTGGCTTCGTCGTCGACAAAGGTGTTGCCCGCCTCGGAGAAAT
Source organism: uncultured Verrucomicrobiota bacterium (assembly GCA_903907925.1). Taxonomy (GTDB): domain Bacteria; phylum Verrucomicrobiota; class Verrucomicrobiia; order Limisphaerales; family UBA9464; genus CAIVQB01. The sequence goes on along the minus strand of CAIVQB010000045.1, from coordinate 26,028 downwards.
CCAGATGGGCGAAGATATCGAGCGTGCTGGCCAGATTTTGATACTGGAGCGAGAGCAGGTTGCGATCGCGTTTGTCGACGAACCGCGCCTGGTCGGCGGCGGCGAGTGCGGCGTCGGCCTTGAGATTGCCGGCGGCGGTATTGGGCACGGCGAGGAGATTGTAGCGGGTCGGGTCGGTGAGATTGGTCATCGCCGCCTTCGATCCACGGAGGATGAGCGGCAGGGAGGATCCGATGCTGACTCCGGTGAGTGGGAGTTTGTTGGCAAGCCCGGACTCCACCATGGCCCGGTACAGCAGTCCGTCCTGGATCAGGTTGTTGTTCGGGGTGCCATTCTCCCAATAGTTCTGCGAATCAAAATGCGAGCGCGACTGGCGGGGATAACCGACGCGGTGAAGGACCGCCAGTTCACCGGCATTGTAGATCGGCGCGAGGAACTTAAGGGCGGGGTGCAATCCGGCGAATCCATTCCCGAGCGGCAGGCCGTACGCATAGTCGTATGTTGCGGTGCTGGGGCCACTCACCGGGAACAGCGCGCGACCGTGCGCCGCAAAGGGCTGTCCCGGATCCGAGTCGATCAGAATCGATTTGCGGTTGGTCGCACTGTAGGCGGAATCGCCGAGCGGAAGGACGGTGTTCAAGCCGTCGTTCGCGCCCCGCAGGAAGATGAAGAACAGCTTCTTGACGCGGCCGTTCGGTCCCGGCTGACCGATGGCTCCCTCGGCGAGCACGCGCTTCATGACCAGCGGAATGTCCACCAGACTGGCCAATGCAGCACCGATTCCCAGCGTCGAGGCGTGGGATAGAAACGAACGGCGATTGATGATGTTCATGGTCGGGAAAGGAAACGATTGGATCGGATCGACGGTTCGGTTTCTTACTGTTCCTGGAAGCGCTGCGTTGTCATGAGCGCAGCGACCAGACCGCGGAGGCGGGTGTCGTAATCCGTCGATCCCGGAGTGAGCGCGGCGAAGGGCGACGCAGTGGTGCCGTCGTCCGCGGTGTCGAGAAAGTGGACGGCGACGGCCCGGTAGGCGGCGAGGTTGGCCTTGCCTTCAGCCGGAAACAGCAGGTCGAGAAAGTAGTCGGCAATCGCGCCGGAATCGCGGGCGGCGGCGGGAGCCTTCAATTGCACCAGGCCGGACGGATCGATGACGGTGTTCGCGCCACCGTCACTTTTGCCGGACATGCCGGCTGGCATGAGGGCACCTTGAACGAAGCGAAGACGTTCAGCGAGCGTACCGGCGCTGATCCATCCTTCGGCCGATTCGGGATACCCGTTGGGCTCCATCCGGTCGAACAACAGCATCAATCCCATTCGCGACAATGCGAACGAGAGGTCGCCATCGGTGAACACCGTGTAGGAACCATCGGGGCGGACGGCCCGGAGTGCGCGGAGCGAACTTACGACGAACTCCAGCGGCGTCTTGACCTTTTGTTGCGAAGCACCGTGCGAGCGGAAGAGGTCCGAGTTGAAGATCACCTGCAGTACTTGTCGCAACTGCCCCTGGGGGCCGCCGTTCGTTGGATTCTCCCAGGCCAGCATGCAGGCATGAACCAAATCCTCCTCCGGCGAAGTGACGTCGTCCGTGAAATCGTAGCCAATCTGAAACCCGTCGTGGACGAACAGCCGGCAGAGTTTGACCGAGAGGAATTCCTCGGTGAACGGCTGGTTGGCCATGTGTTCGATCAGCCGATAGGCCTCCTGCACCGTGTTGGTGCCGGTGGCGGCGGCGTAGGTGAGAGAGTAATCCCGGCCGGCCCAGGGCGCGCCGAAACGGGCGGGAACGAGTTTTCCGGTGGTGGGATTGCCGGCAGCGTCATGCTGAAAAAACACCTTCTTGATGCCGGTGTTGTGATTCGCCGCCTTGTAGTTGAACGCCCAGGAACCGAGGAGGTTGGTCAACGCACTCCGGTTGGTGACCACCGTGGGATCGAGGTAGTTGGTGGTGCGGCCGGCGAACGGATTGGCGACGTTATTGGAGGCGACCAGTTCGATCGACCAGCCCGACCACAGGCGTGAGATCTGAACGATGTCCTGCTGATCGTAACCGTTGTCGACGCCGAAGGTGAACAGCTCGCAAAGTTCTCGGCCGTAATTCTCATTGGCGATGTTGCTGCCGTTGCCCTTGGAGCCGACGGTGTCGAGATAGATGATCATCGCCGGGCTCTCGGCGCTGATGCGAAGCAGGTCGAGAAACGTGACGTCCGGCCGGAGCATGGCCTGGTTCCAGCGCTGGTTTTCCTGAAACTCGAGCCAGGTGGAAATGTTGCCAGCGGTGGCAGTGTCGTAGCCGGCATTGTCAAAGTAGTCGCGGGTCTTGGAGTACTGGGTGACAAAGTGATTCTCCCAGAACTGCCGCAGGATTTCGGTCAACTGCAGTCGGGATTGAATCGCGTGAAGGAAATGCCAGCGGCGTAGATCATTGATGGCGGCGGTTCCGGCCGTCAGTTTGGAAAACAGCGGTGCGGGCGAATCCGATCCAGTGGCCAGTGAAGGTACGCTGGTGATTCCGCTGCCGGAAAGGCGCACCGTCAGGTGGGCTGTCTGTCCCGGCTGCGCCAGATACCAATAGGTGAGGGTATAGGTTTTCGACGCCACCACGGTCGCCGGCAGGTTCTGGTGGATGGAGGTGGTTTCAGAGGACCCGGCCGCGGTGGAAACCAGATGCAACGCCAGCGAACCGCCATGAACCTGATCCGGCGACAGGGCGGAGGCGATCAGATTGGTCGACACCAGCCAGTTCGTCCCCAAAGCGGTTTCGAATCCAGCATTCTGGATGAGATTCGGCTTCCCGGGATCATCGACGGCCCCTTCAACCAGCCGAAAATCATCGAGATAGGTCTCCCCGGCGGCATCCAGGTAGATATAGAGCTTCGGCGCCGAACCCGTCCCACTGGCGGTGACCTTCCGCCAAACCGGACCCGGCGGGGTGGTGTCGATGGCGTCATTCACCAATTCCGGAGCGAGTTGTTCGGCGAGAAACGCTTCCGGACCGATTCCGCGCACGCGTTCCAATTCATCGGGAGTCGGACCGTAGGAAATCCGTTGCAGCAGAGTGGTGGCGGTCAATTCTGCCGGCGACAACTCCACCGTGCGCAGTTGGAAAAAGCCGGCGGCGGCAGTGCCGATCGAACCCTTCCACGCAAAGCCATCGACGGTTCCGATCGAATCCTGGGCGAACGCGGCGCCCAACCGTGGCGCACGGAGAACCTGATACTCCGTCACGGCGGGCGAGGGTTCGAACGAAACAGTCGCCACGCCTCCGGCATCCACCTGCACTCCATCCAGAACGGGGGGCACGCCGGCGGCAGTGAGCCCTAGGGTGCCGACCACAACAGCGGCAAGAAACGCCGCCCGGTGAAGTGAGAAAGAGGGTGAATTCATTGGAAACGAGAACTTGCGCAGCAAAAGCAACTCCCTTGCCACTCCAAATACACTTGCCCTGCATCTCGCAAATCCTTAGTCTCCGCGGCGCTGGATCGGAAACAAGCTCGGGGGAACTTCGAAAAACGGGGGACCCAGGGAGTCAGGTTCGGCGGTGTCCGTGGCATAAAAACTGCGGAGGCAGGATAGAAGACAGTTCCGAGAAAAGTAAACGTTGACTCACCACTTCCTTTAAGCCATAAATACGCCCGCGTTGGTTGATGTTCCAAACAATTGCTTATGAAAACCACTTCCATGAAACAGTTTGCGGTTACGCTGTTTGCCGCTTCAGCCGTCACTCTTGCTCCTGCGTTCGCCCTTGGCACCGTTGAGCTCCAAAAAGTGTCGAAATCGGTCGCTTCCTCCAAGGTCGTCGAGATCCCGGCGGTTGCCGCCAAGTTCGTCTCCAGCGCGGCGAAAGCCGACAAACAGCAGGTCGCTGTGGCTGTCGTGATTTCCGCCATTCGCGCCTATCCCTCTTCTGTCGGTCCGGTTGTCACCGCCGTCCTCAAGACTGCCCCAGAGACTGCCAACGCCGTCGTCACCGCCGCTCTCGAGGCCGCTCCTGAAAGCGCCTTGACGATCGTCGCCGCCGCCGTTCAGGGCGCTCCCCAGAACTCCGACCTCATCGTCGCTTCTGCCAGCACCCAGATGCCGGCTCGCGCCGCCGCTTTTGAGCGCGAAGCCACTGTTGTCCGCGGCCGTCGTTCACTCGGCTCCGCTGCCTTGATTCAGAGCAGCTCCACCACCACTCTCGGGTTGGGCACTGGAACAGCCAACAAGGGTGATACCACTGATTCCAACAAACGCGGTGGGATCTACGGCAGCAATAACTGATTCCCAAGGTTTTTTCGAAAGGCCTGTCCATCCCGGACAGGCCTTTTTTGTATTCTGAAGGGTGGCTGAACCGGGCGGTTCGGCTTCGAGGAATCGGATGGACGACACAGCCCAAACCGGTCGATGACACGGATCCTGCGCTGGCTCATCGCACTGGGACTCGTCCCCATTTGCATCGGTGCCACTCGCGCCGCCTTCGATGTCCTGCTCGGCAGTCTTGCCGCTCGCGAATTCTGGATCGCTTTCGCGGGTGGGGTGTTGGCCTGGATTCTGATATTTCTCACCCTGCCCAAGCCCTTGTGGCTCTACGTCGCAGGCCACGAACTCACCCACGCGGTGTGGGGACTCCTCTTTGGTGCCAAGGTCAAATCTCTGCGAGCCACATCCAAGGGCGGTCAGGTGGTGCTTTCCCATTCTAACACACTGATCGCACTGGCACCGTACTTCTTCCCCTTCTATACCGGACTTCTGACCCTCCTTGCGCTCATAGTCCGATGGGCGTGGCCGCATCCGTGGATCGATCCGCTATTCCACTTCGGACTCGGTGGGACCTACGCGTTCCATTTCACTCTCACCGGATGGATTCTCCGCATCCGACAGTCTGATCTCAGCGGTGAAGGCTATCTCCTTTCCGCGATGGTCATCTGGCTGGGAAATGTCGCCATTGGGCTCCTCGCGGTGCCGTTGTTGACCGGCAACGGTTCCTGCTACGGAACCCTGACCACCGCCTTTGAATACACCGGACGGACGCTGGACTTCATCCTCCACGGCGTCGGTCACGTTCTTCACCGGGTCGCAGCGATGCGCGCTGGGTAGCCGTCGCCGTCGGGTACAAGCCCGGGCAGCATCCAAACTGCTGATGAAACGCGTGGCTGAAGTGGCTGAGACTGCTGTAGCCCACCTCCAGAGCGACTTCCGTGACGTTCAAACGTCCTTCCCGCAGCAGATCCCCGGCCCATTCCAGCCGCAGACGGCGAATAAACTGAGGAATGGTGGCACCAGTCTCTTTGGAAAACGTGCGGCTTAGGTAAAACGGGCTGCATCCGACCTCCTTCCCCAGTTGCTCCAGGGTCGGGGGCCGGGTCAGATCGCGCTTCAACAGGGTCATCACCATCTCCACACGGGATCGCGCCACTTTTTGTTGCCGGTGACAAAAAAGCTCCTCGTCGGCCGGAGGTTGAAAAAAGAATTCCCCCATCAATTCCACCGCCTTCGCCTGGTACCAAACCCCCTGGGCCGCGGCGAGGACCGGCGGCTGATGCAGGCTGGCGACCAAATCGCGATGCCGCGGACCGAGCGGCTCGACCGCTCCCAACGCCGACCGATCCACTCCATGGTCCAGACTGTCGCGGACAACCGGGTGCAACGCCGATCTGCACCCGGACAAATGCCCGGACAAAAACGGACGGGAAAACTCCACGGTGATAAAATGATGGGCCTGCCCCGAGACCCGACGCGCGTCGAAGGTCTCCCTTCCCTGGCGGTAAAATCCAGCGGTGCCCGACTGCAGATGCAAACTGGTGTCACCCAGCCGAACCTCGCCCGCACCGCTCAGATTCAGACAGAGTTCAACGCTGTCGGGATGAAAACTCGGAGCCCAGTCGACTTCCTGGTCCGCGCGAAGCTCGTGCCATTCAAAACTGACCCCAAGGCGGGAGAAATCACCAAACAACTGGCGCCAGCGAACCCCGGCCGATCGCCACAGCATCGCCTCTCCGCCATCGAAGAGGCCAGGATGCATTCGGACGAGTGGAGTCACGAGGCGGCACCATAGCCGACCCCATTCCAGCCGGCAATGGGCTGCCACCCACGGACCGGTCCCACGATCGGGCTTTCCCCCTTCATCCGATGGGTTAGCATCACCGGCCATGACGCGCCTTTCGGTCTGCCTTCTCATTTTCTTGTGGGTTACCGGATGCACCTCGCCGCCGCGGCAGCCGGCCGCGACCGGGCCCACGGCCGCTGTGGATGGGTTTGTCACGTCGCACTTCGCCGCTCGTCCCGCGGTCGCTGCGGCCCTCGGATGGCATTCCTACGATGGCCGGTTCTGGCTGCCGAATCAGACCCATCTCGAAGCGGAAGCCGCCCGACTCCGTCACTTCGACGACCAATTCGCCGCGATGAACGGCAAATCCATTTCTGCCGAGGACGAGCGGACCGTCCGTCTGGTGCGAACCATCATCGCCGGCGAACGGCTCCAACTGGAACGCATCCGCGCGCCCTATCGCAACCCGATGTTTTACGCGCAGGCGCTCGACGTGAGCCTCTATCTCAAGCGCGACTGGAAACCCCTGGTGGACCGCGTGCGTGACATGACCGAACTCCTGCGCCAGGCACCGGTTCTTTTCCAAACCGCCCGCAGCCAGTTGGAAACGGTATTGCCGCGGCCGTGGGTCGAAACGGCGATTCAAATTGCCGAAGACAGCGCAGGATTCATCGAAGGCGATGTGGTCACCGCCGGGCGCGACTGCGGAAACCCGGCGGTGTCCGCGGCGTTTGTCACCGCCGCGCAGTCCGCCGCCCGTGAACACCGGAAATTTGCGACCTGGCTCAAGTCGCAGCGACTGCCGGCTTCGACTCCCGATTTTGCGATCGGACGGGAACGCTACGCGCAGTTGCTCGCCACGGAGCTGATTGATCTCAAGCCCGAGGAAATCCTGGAAATCGGATTGAAGGAACTTCGGGCAGAAGAGGCCCGGTTCAATGCTGCCGCCGCGGACATCGACTCCAGCCGCCCGGCGGTCGAGGTTTTCAAATCAATTCAGCACGACCATCCGACCGCCAACCAGTTGATCTCTGAGACGCGCCGGACTCTCGAGGCGATCCGTCAGTTCGTGGTGGATCATCAGATCATCACCATTCCCAGCGAAGTGCGGGCAAAGGTCACCGAGACACTTCCGCCGTTCCGGGCAACCAGTTTCGCCTCGATGGATACGCCGGGCCCCTTCGAAACCGGTGCCAGCCAGGCGTACTACTACGTGACCCCGGTTGAATCGAACTGGAGCCCGAGTCAGCAGGAGGAATGGTTGACCGCGTTCAACTTCTACACCACCGATGTCGTCAGCATTCACGAAGCCTATCCCGGGCATTACGTCCAGTTTCTGGCCCTGAACGCCTCCGGAGCGTCCACGGCGCGAAAGGTGTTCGCGAGCTACGCCTTCACCGAAGGCTGGGCGCACTATTGCGAACAGATGCTGCTCGCCGAGGGGTTTGGGCAGCCGGCCGACCCGGCGCACGCCAGTTCCGCGGACAAGATCCGCGCCGCAAAATACCGGCTCGCACAATCAGACGAAGCGCTGCTCCGCGTCTGCCGCCTCTGCGTTTCCGTCCAGATGCACTGCCTCGGAATGACACTCGATCAGGGAACCCGATTCTTCGTGGATCACTGTCACTACGAGGAAAAAACCGCCCGACAGGAGGCGATCCGCGGAACCTTTGATCCCGGTTATTGTTTCTACACCCTTGGAAAATTGCAGTTTCTCAAACTACGCGAGGATTGGAAACGCCAGGAAGGCCCGGCGTTCAGTCTCCAACGGTTTCATGATGAAGCCCTCCGCCACGGCGCACCGCCGCTCCGACTGCTGCGCGAGACGATGCTGAAAGACTCACGGATTCACGGGGAACTGTTCTGAAGGCAACAGGGTTCGAAGGCTGGGAAAGTTGAAGAGATGAAAAGTTAAAGAGGAGAGACGACCACAAGGGCGAGTCTCTGACGGAGTTCCGCGTTTACGCGGTTCGGGGTACCGATCGAGCCACCCCTCGGTCTACGCCATCGCCGCGTACACGTGGTGAACGTCGTCGTGATCGTCGAGGTCGTTCAGGAAGGCGGCGACTTCGGCGTGGTCGTTTCCGGTCAGGTGAACCGGATTCTTGCCGATGTAGCGGTGTTCGCTGGCACCGATCTTCCAACCGGCCTTGGAAAGCCACGCGCTAACCGAAGTGAGATCCTTGGGATCGGTGAGAAACCGGGAGCCAATGGAACCCTCGGGGACCTCGTCCGCCTCGAGAGGTTCAACGTTTTGTGCCCCGGCCTCGATGGCGTCGCCCTCGGGGTCGCGGGACTTGTCGGTGTGGGTGGCTTCGATCACCCCCCAGCGGTCGAAGAAGAAATTCATGCTGCCCGGCTGACCGAGCTGACCGGCCTTGAAAAGGCTGCGAATGGCGGGCGCGGTGCGGTTGCGATTGTCGGTCAGACATTCCACAATCACCGGCACCTTGTGGGGTGCGAATCCCTCGTAGGTGACGGTTTCAAACGTCACCACCTCGTCCGTCTGGCCGGTGCCCTTCTTGATCGCCCGCTCAATGGTGTCGCGGGTCACCGAATGCTTCTTCGCCTTCTCCACCGCGGCGGCGAGCCGGGCGTTGAGGTCGGGATCGCCCCCGCCGAGCTTGGCGGCGACGATCAGTTCGCGGACGAGTTTGCCGTGAACCTGGCCCTTCTTGTGAGCCTCGAGTTCACGACCCTTCTGTTTCCATTGTGCGCCCATGGGTCAGGAAAGAATGCCTGATCCGTTCCGTGAAATGAAAGCTCCAAGAACCCGACACGAAGAACGCGGACGCTCTACCAGGCGTGATCGCTGGTGAACGCGCGGTCGAGATGGGTGTAGCCGCCGTCGATGAAGAGGATCTGGCCGGTGACATGACTCGAACGCGCAGAAGACAACCAGAGGATGGCGTCCGCCAACTCCCCCGGCGTACTGAGCCGCCGCCCCAACGGCACGAGCTGCTCCACCCGCGCCCGCGCCTGCGCCGAATCCGGCTGCGCGGCGAACCAGCGCCGATATTGATCGGTATCGCACTCGGCCGGGACGACCGTGTTGACCCGAACGCCGTCCGGAGCCAGGGCCGCCGCCCATTCACGGGTCAGCGCATTCACCGCCCCCTTCGCCGCTGCGTATCCGGAAGTCTTGCCCTGCCCGGTTACCGCCACCTTCGAGCTGACGTTCACCACCGCTCCCCGACGCGCGATGAGATGCGGCCGGGCGAAATGGGTCAGCGCGAAAACGTGAAACAGATTCCGCTGCAGCGAGGCCATGAACTCGGCTGGCGAGGCGGTCAGCGGAACGCTGTCGTTGACGCCGGCATTGTTGATCAGGACATCCAGGCGCCCGAACTCGCCAACGGCCGTGGCGACCGCACGCTCACATGCGGCTTCATCGGTGAGATCGGCCTCGATGAAAATGGCACCAGGCAATTCCGCGGTCAGTGCCACACCGGCATCGCGATCGCGATCCACGATGGCGACCCGCGCCTGTTCGGCGGTAAACCCGCGGGACACCGCCGCTCCGATTCCGCGGGCACCGCCGGAAACAAGGACTCCGGCACCGGCAAGTTCTAGGTTCATGGCTCGCCGGAAAGGCTGCCGGTCGAACGACGCAACTGGCGAGGGGATTCCTCGCCAACCCGGCCGGCCGAAATCGGTTCAACTCCAAATCGCTGAACCCTGAATCCTACTTGGCTGCCGGTTCCAGCGGCTTCGCGGTCTCCAGCTTTTTCTCCGCTTCGGCCGGGATTTCGATTTTGGTCTGACCGGCATCCTTGATCTCGATCGTCACCACCCGGGTCATTTCACGCTCTTCACCAAACATGTTCATGGTGCCGCCGGCTTCGATTTCGTACTTCGAAAGGACGCCGTCCTTGACCCAGAATTTCGCGGATCCCTTGGCATCCTTGATTTGCGGACCGCCGCCCGGTCCGGGTCCGAACGACAACATCGGTTTCACCACATCTTCAGGCAGGTTGCCAACGAAGATGCCCGGCTTGGTGCTCTTGAGATCCTTGATCTTGTCGACCATGTCGGCGAGTTCGGCGGTCGGCGTTTTGGCCTGAAGCATTACGCGCGCCATCATCGCCGCGAAGCCACCCGGTCCGCCGGGTCCGCCCCCAGGCCCGCCCGGTCCGCGACCTGGACCGCCAGGACCACCCCCGGGGCCTCCAGGCCCCCCGGGTCCGCGTCCCGGACCTCCAGGACCGGCATTGGCCTGCGCGCCTGGACCACCACCTGGTCCGCCCGGACCTGCGTTTCCTGGACCGCCGGGGCCGCCGTTACCCGGACCACCGGGCCGAGGTCCGCCGCCACCACCACCAGGGGGACGGCCGAAGGTGGGAAGCTCCTCCGCGCTCTTCCATCCGTCCTGCAATTGGACCACACCCTTGCCGTCCTTCAACACGGCGACCGTGGTGTTTCCGTCCATGCCTTCCTGGCTCAGCAACGTGGCACCACCCTTTACTGTCTTGCCCATCGTCGACGGCGGGGTGAACGGCATGCCGGGCAGTTCAATGGAACTGACCCAACTATAATTGGCCGAGTCGGCGAGCTTTTGGATGCCGGCCTTCAAGTCTTCGGCGGGAGTGCCGGCAAAGAGCGTTCCGGCAGTGCCGGCGACGAGCAGATAACGAAATGGAGATTTCATGGGCGGTGCTTTGGATGGGAGCCGAATTGGGAAACCAGGTCGAGCCCCGGAATCATGGATAGTCCCGCCTTTCGACCGTTTGAGAGGGGTTCGGTTACAGAATTGCGGGCCGATTTCAGAGTTTCGGACCCGGGACCGATTCGCGGATGCCGACCCCGGGACCGCCGACACCACAGCCGAGACTCCGTTGTAGATCGGCGGAGACGTGCAAAACGATTTGTTGTGTGCACAAAGGGCCCAATTGACGCGTTCTTTCGATCGATTCAAAGAAGCGAGCGTGAGTAGCCACTCCCCTCGTTTTCTCCTCGCTTGGGTGGCGTCGTTAGCCCTCGGGTGGGCCGCGAGCGCCAAGGCCGTTCTCTCAATGAACGCCGGTCCTGACCAAACCCTCACCATTCCCATCAATCAACCGACCGTCGCCACGACGCTCTCGGCGACCCTCACGGCAACCGAAGACATCAATCACAAGGTCAACCTGGTTTCATGGATGCCATCCCCCCGTCTCCTTGGTGCGCATCGCTTCGCCCAATCAGGCCTATTTCAACGTGCCGAAGGCAGACGACGTCACTCCATGATTCGGCAGGCCATCAATCCCGACCCCACCCGTGGTCTGCCGGACAAGCACCAGCGCAAACTCGACGAAGGGTGGGTGGTTGACAATCCGGTGCCAAAATGGCACCAGACTGGCATGAAGCAATCCATCGAAGAACCCCGCAAGCGAATCACGGCCCGCGTGTCGGACCGTGTCAGCGCACTCCTCGAGCAGGCGGCGGAGCTTTCGGGTGCGACCGTCAATCAGTTCGTCGTTCAAACGGCCTATCTGGAGGCGCAACGCATGATCGAGCGGGAGACCCTGATTCGGCTTTCGCAGAAGGACGCGCAAAAGATTCTTTCCCTGCTCGACCATCCACCGCGTCCCAACAAAACCCTGAAACAGGCGGTCAAAACACACCGGAACACCGTACGTGCGCAAGATTGAGGCATTGTCCAAGGCCCATGACCGGGACGGGTTCGACTGCGGCAGCGATCCGCTGAACTTGTTTCTCAGGCAAACCGCCCGCCAGCATGGCGTGCGCGGCATTTCTCGCACCTTCGTTCTGGTCGACGAAAATGCCGTCGCTCCAAAGCCCATTCTCGGATTTTTCGCACTCAATCTCTGCCAGTTGAAAGCCGCGAACCTCAGCGCAGCCGAGGCAAAGCAGTTGCCTCGGGATGTATCCGGAATCCGGTTGGGCCGATTGGCAGTCGCCATCGGACATCAACGTCGGGGTATTGGGAAAACGTTGCTGGTCGCCGCGATGCATCGCTTTCTGGAGATCTTCGAGACCGCCGGCGGCATCGGCTTGTTCGTTGATGCGAAGGACACAGAAGCGAAGCGTTACTACGAGCAGTTCGGATTTGTGCCCCTGCCTTCGAGCGAGCTCGAACTATTCCTGCCAGTGAAAACGATCCAGGCGGCCCTGTTCGACAACAGCAACAGCGGCAACTCCTGAGCCGGGATTAATCTGTCTCAAATGGTCGCACGGATGGCCGGTCGAAGTGGCCATGGCCGGGCCGCACAAACGGTTTGGTGGTAATTGAGTGTTGGCATGGGTCCCGGTGGCTCACGGCGTGGTGAGGCGATAGAATCTCGCGGGGAAATTCGTCCACTGTGGATCGGTGCAGTAGACCGAGCCGCCAGGGGGAGGATTCGTGAAAATCGGAGTCCACACCGGCTGGGCCAGATCAGTGGCAGCTTCGATCACAAAAGACGGGCCTTTCTCGGCCCTGACGATGAAACCGAAACCATCCGCACTCACACCAAAGTGGAGGGCGCCGGGCCGGATCTGCGGATTGAACGGCACGGTTGGACGACCGCCGAACGATGACTCCCAGCCAGTGGTTCCCGGCAGGTAGTAGACGGTGGAGTTGTTGTCTTGGTCAAAGAGAGGGGCTTTGTCAGCCCCGCCAAGCAGGGAGCCGCTAATGACAGGCGCGTCACCCTGAAAATAAATTTCTCGCAACGCGAAGCAGTCAACAAACGCCTCGAATCCGATCGTGGTAACGCTGGGGCCAATCGTTACTTCGGTCAGACCGGTACAGTTATAGAACGCTTGGTCCCCGATACGGGCGACGTGATTGCCAATCGTGATGTGGTCCAGGCTGGTGCAGTGATTGAATACCCAACTCCCGATGACAACGACGCTGTTGGGTATCGCGATGCTAGTCAGACTTGAGCATCCCGAGAAAAGGCCATCCGGAATGGTGGCGACACCGTTCGGAATTGCGACATAGGTTAGGCCTGCACAACCGGCGAACGCTCCGCCCCCGATGTGGGTGACGCCGGTGCCGATCGTGACACTCGTCATGCCCCAACAACCAATGAACGCTTGGTCGCCGATACTGGTGACCCCGTTTGGCACCACGACGCCGATCAGTCCGGTGCAGTCAAGGAACGCTTGGGATCCAAGTAAGGTAACACTGCTGGGTATCGTGACGGTAGTTAATCCAGTACAGTGAGCGAACGCAGCACCCCCTATCGCGGAAACGCTATCGGGGATTGTGTAACTTCCAGTTTTACCCCGCGGGAATTGGATGAGAGTCGCTTGCGCCTTGTCGAACAAAACGCCATCCAAACCTCTATAATTTGGATTGGCTGCGCCCACGGAGATCCTCGTCAACTGAGGGCAGCCGTCGAATGTTTGAGAAATAGTGGTAACGCGGTTGCCAATCACAACGTCGGTCAGGCCGGTGCAGTTGGCGAACGCCTGGTACCCAAGGGTGATGACGCCGTCGGGCACTGTGATGTTGGTCAATCCGGTGCAACCATTGAAGGCGAAAAAGTCGATGGTAGTGACGCTGTCCGGAAATAGGACGTTTGTGAGGTGTGAGCAGTTCTCAAAAGCTTCGCCTCCGATCGTCGCGACGCTGTCGGGAATCGTTATGCCAGCGAGGCGGGAACAGTCGGCGAAAGTGAAAAGCCCGATGGCGGTGATACTATTTGGGAGGTTAACGGCAGTCAGGTTTGAGCATCCTTGGAACGTCCCAACCAGCGTGGTAACCCGGTTCCCAATGGTGATGTCGGTCAAGCCGGTGCAGTCGCGGAACGAACTGTCCCCGATGTTGGTGACGCTGTTCGGGATCGCAACCCGGGTCAGGCCAGTGCAGCCTCCGAACGCGACACTCCCGATTCGGGTGACGCTATCGGGGATAGTCACGCTCCTCAGGCTGGACAAGCCGTAGAACGCTCGGTCCCCGATCTTCGTCACCGGTAGGCCATTGATAAGATCCGGAATGATCGCCACAGCGTTCGTACCGATATACTCCGTGATCGTGACCTGGTTATTGGTGGTGGAGTACGCAAACTGCGCCTCCACCGCGATGGGCAGGGCCATCAACAGCCAGAGCAGCAGTGGCGCAGCAACGACACGGCGCAGGACCGCGACCCGGATGGGCAGATTCACTTCGGTGAAGGAGGCTCGGCGGCGTTCCATGGCTTCAGCATTCTCCTTGGGTGGGGCGAAGGGCGCTCCGACAGCGCGACACCCGGTGGCTGAATGAGGGCTTGGAACGGTGGTTTGGGTCAAGCCTCTGGACGAGCGGGGGGTACGCGACGAGGAACCGTTGCCTCTGACCGCCCCCATCATCGGGACCTGTCCCGTTTCGGTCTCACTGAGAGGAAACCGGATCGCCCACGGGACGGGCTGAGGCCGCAACGCGTTGAATCTGAGGGAAGGGCTCCAAGAAAATTGGAGCGAGTGAAGGGATTCGAACCCTCGACATTCACCTTGGCAAGGTGACGCTCTACCAGGCTGAGCTACACTCGCATCCGAACAGCGGCGAGATAAATGCGAGAATGGCGGAGGGAATGCAAGCGGAGTTTTCGGGACAACGCGGGCTGGGACGCATCTCGACACTGCCCCTATGGAGGCCCGTTGGAACAACGTTGGGCATGCATCCGACCCTCGACGGCCGATCCACCGCGTACCAAAACAAATAGGGGGCTCGGGTGGAACCGGGCCCTCCACCTTGGGCGGCGCCCAAGGCTGGTATAGGGCGAGCCGTTGGCCCTGAGAGCAGCGGAAGGCTTGCCTCCCCGCCCTGGAGCGCGGGACTCCGAACCTTCGGACCGAATTCCATCGGCTCTTCAGGAATCGGTACGAATCCGTGAAATCAGTGTCCTATGCACATCCTCTGAATCGTTCCGGTTCAGATCCATCCCCGGCAGCGGTAGTACAGAAGTCCGATCCGTTCGTGGACCCAGAATCGCATCAGCTCGAACCCGCGGATCCGGGGTACGACCGACCATAGACCGCCGCCGTGATCGTGGAACGCATCGAGTCCGAGGAACTCGGCGCCGGCTGGCATGACGGCAAGACCTTCCTTCCGAAACAACGCCTCGGCCCGTTTCAGATGGTAGCCCGAGGTGACCACGACCACGCGGGTCCAGTGGTGTTCGCGGGCCAATTGAACCGCCCGCTGAACTTCCACCCGGGTGTCGCTGCAAATCCCCAGCAGATGAACCGTTCCGACCGGCAGCCGCCAGACCCTGAACAATTCCGCGAGCAATTCCGAATCCGGGCGTCGCACGCCCTTGAGTTCGTAGAAGGAGCCGCCCAGCACCAACGCGCCCGCGCCCGTGGTCCGAGTCAATTCCACCGCCGCCAGGATCCGGTCGGACGCCTCGCCCACGCCAATGTGAACGGGGGAACGCGCGGAATAATCATGAGTGCCACCCAACATCACCACCGCATCCGCCCTGGTCGGCCAGCCGATGACCAATGGATCGTAGGGCCGTTCCAAATCCGCCATCAACCACGCCGGCAGTTCCGTCGCGCCGATCAATTGGATGAACGCCACGAGCGTCGCGGTGTACATCGCGCTCAAGATCCGCCGCTTGACCAGTTGCAGAACGGTCGCCAGCAAGAGCGCGGCCCAAATCAGGCCGATGGGCTGCAGCAGGGCGTCGATGGAACGCTGAACCGATTCAAACACCCCGCGACGCTACCGGGATTGCTGTCCTGCGCCAAACCCGGGTTTTCGATTCAGAAAACGCAGAGAGGACACTGATTTCACGGATTCGTACCGATTCCAGAAATGCCGATTGGAAGTGACCCCGTCTCTCTTCGACCGCATCCCGGCTCAGCGAAATTCCCGCCGATACTCCGCATAACGCCCGGTGATCGCCTGCACGTAGGCTCGGGTGGAGGGAAAACCGACTTGATTCAGGAAGGCTGTGCTGTTGGTCCGGGCGGGACCGGTCATCCATTTCAGCACATTGCCACGACCGGCATTGTAGTCCGCCAGGGCATACGGCAGAGGGTCATCGGTCCCCGTGTATCGCCGCAGCAGTTTGGCGAGGTAATAGGAGCCAGCCAGGGTGTTGGTGCGGGGATCGAACACGTCTTCGTGCGCAAAATGCGCAAGTCGCATGGAGCCCGCCCATTCGTGAGCGGCTTCGTCCATCAATTGCATGAGGCCGATCTCGCCAGCCTTGCCCACCGATCGGGGATCAAAATCGCTTTCCCGCCACACCACCGCCTTCACCAATGCCGGAGGTAATTGATACTGGTGAGCCGCCGCCCGGATCAGGTCGTCGAACCGCTGCTCTTTGCGCCAGCGCCAGTACCACAGCGCCCCGAAATCGAAAGCGATCACCAGCAGAAGGCAGGTAATCCAACGACGGGTCATGCCCTCAAGGATTGCGGAACTCCAACAAAACCGCACGCCGGAACCACTTCCGCCAGCCAACACGAGGCAACGCAGGGGTCACATTTCTGAAAAACCTCCGCTTGCACTCCAAACGGCCAAGTGTTATAGACTCCCCATACAGCACTTTACCACTGGATAAATTCCATTCACCCACAGTCATGTCCCCTACCCCCCAACTCCAGCGAAACGCCCGCTCACGGGCCTTCACCCTCATCGAGCTGTTGGTCGTGATCGCGATCATTGCGATTCTGGCCGGCATGCTGCTGCCCGGTCTCGCCAAGGCCAAACAAAAGGCTCAGGGCATTCTCTGCATGAGCAACGGCAAGCAGATGGGCCTCGCCTATCAATTGTTCTGCGGCGACAATCAGGACACCCTCCCCGGCGATTTGGACGGCCAGACGAGCTATGGCGACACCAATAACACCTGGTGCGTCGGCTGGCTCGACAACACCACCTACCGTCAGGATAACACCAACACGGTTTTCCTGATGAACTCCCAACTCGGCAAGTATGCAGGGTCGCCGGGTGTTTACAAGTGCCCGGCTGACAAGAGTCTCAACCGGGGCAAACAGGGCGTTCCCCGCGTTCGTTCCATTTCGATGAATGGTTATCTCGGCAATCGCAGCGGCCCCTACACGGCGGGTTACACCCAGTTCAAGAAGCTCGCCGACATCCAAAAGGCCTCCGGGACCTGGGTGTTCCTCGATGAGCGCGAAGACAGCATCAACGACGGCTGGTTCGCAGTGAACATGGACGGATACGATCCGATCCGTCCGACCGCCTACACCATCGTCGACGTCCCCGCGAGCTATCACAATGGCGCCGGCGGTTTCGCTTTCGCCGATGGTCATTCGGAAATTAAAAAATGGGTGGACCCCCGGACCCGTCCAGTCCTCAAGTTTGGCGTGTCGACGCCCCTTGGAGTGGCCTCGCCCAACAATCCGGACGTTGCCTGGATGCAGGAGCGAACCTCGGTCAAGGTCACCGGCGCCACCCGCTGAGCGCTCCAACGGGGTGCCGAGATTGAGCCGGGCCTACCGGCGAAATCCGGCATCCGCTTCCACTTCAAAATGGTTCGCGGCAACGCGAACCATTTTGCTTTTCCGGGGCCTTTTGATGTCGAACGCCCGCAACAGACCCTTGATCCAGCCGCCCGGCAGATTCGACCGTCTCAAATCGGGGCCGGCGCGGTGGGCGACGCTGGTGGCGTTCGCGTCCTTGATCGGAGTGGCCCTTCATCTGACCCTTCGGCCCCCGCTGATCCCGGTTCAGAATCTCGATCATCCGGAATCGCTCGATCCTCAGGTCCGCAGCCATCTCGACGAGATTCTGGCCCTCGCGCGGACCCAGCCCCGCGACTCCAGCATCCGGGCGACCCTCGGAATTGCCTGCGCCGCCAACGGCCTCTGGACCGAGGCGCGACAGGCCTTCCTCGACACCGGCCGGTTGTCGCCCGGAGAACCCCTCGCCCCGTTGTACGCCGCGGTTGCGCTGCAGGAGTTGTCGGACACCGCCGGCGCCCTGAAGGAATTCCGATCGCTCGTGGCCCGTTTTCCCGACTTCGCGCCGGGCTGGTACCGGGTTGGCGAAGCCAGCCTGCGCGCCGGTGAACTGGAGGCCGCCGAAACCGCTTTTCAGCGCCTGACCCAGCTCGCCCCGGCAGAATGGCGGGGTCCGGCCGGCTTGGGTGAAATCCGCGTCCGGCAGGGACGCGCCACGGATGCCGTGCCGCTCCTGGAACGCGCAATCTCCCTCGATCGTTCATCAAAACCGGCCCAATACCTCCTGGGTCAGGCCTATCGGGCGGTGGGGCGAACCAACGAGGCACGGATCGCCATCGCTGCCGGGACCGGCGAAGCCCGGCAGCCGATGCCGGATCCGTGGGGCGATGCCGCCCCCAACCACGTGCGTGCCTTACCGGACCTCTTAGTGCAGGCCGACGGGCTATCCACGACCGGCCGGCCGGATCTTGCCGTCCAACTTCTCAAGCAAGCCGTCCCCTTTCATCCCGGACACGCGGGCCTCCTCAACCAACTCGCCGTGGCCCTCAACCGTTCCGGAAAAGCAGCCCAGGCACTTCCGATTCTCAACCGCCTCATTACGCAGGATCTGCGCGCAGTCGCCCCGCGCATCACTCGCGTCTACACCCATGACCTGATGGGCAACGCCGCCGCCGGACTCCAGGACGCCCACGAAGCAATCCAACTCGCGCCCCGCCTGTCACAGGCCCATCTCGCCCTCGCTGATTCCCTCCTCGCCCTGGAACGCGACGCGGAAGCGGTCGCGGCGTTGGAGGAGGCAGCGAAATGCGATCCAGGCAATGCCGAGATCCACGTGGAACTCGGGGAAATCCTCTGGCGCAACCTCTCGAACAAGGCTGCGGCACTGACCCATCTCCGCCAAGCAATCGACCTCAATCCAGCCCTGGTCCGCGCCTACGGACTCCTGGGACAGCTCGAAATGGAACTGGGCGGACGGGAGGCCGCCCGCCAGGCAGCAATGGTCCTTCGGCAGTTGGCGCCGGATTCCCAGGACCGGATCGAACTCGAGCGCGTGCTCGCGCGCCCATGAAATTTCTCCACCTGTTCCTTTTAGGCAGCCTGATCGCCGCCGGCTGCCGGAAACCTCCCGAATCAACACCGACAACCTCCGCCCCCGGCTCAGGCCCATCCTCGCCCCTCGCACCTGCTTCAGCCAAACCCGCAGGCGCATCCCGCGCTCCCTGGTTCACCAATGTCATCTCGGGCAGCGGACTCACCTTTCAGCATCACTCCGGTGCGACAGGACGGTACTGGCTTCCGGAAATGGAAACCGGTGGTGTCGGACTCATCGACTACGATGGCGACGGACTCCTCGATGTGTTTTGCGTGAGCGGCGGTTCGCTGGATCCCGCACATCCGGTCGCGCCCGGGCATAGACTTTACCGCAACCTCGGAAACTGGCATTTCACCGACGTCACTGAGGCCGCCGGTCTGGTTTGTCCGGACGGCTATGGCATGGGCTGCGCAGTGGGCGACTACGATGGGGACGGCCGCCCGGACCTCTATGTCACCCAACTTGGATCGAACCATCTCTATCACAACCGCGGCGATGGCACCTTCGAGGACGTGACCCAGGCTGCCGGCGTGGCCGTCCATTCCTGGAGCACCAGTGCGGCGTTCGTGGACTACGACGGCGACGGACGGCTCGACTTGGTGGTGGTCAACTACGTGAAGTGGTCGCCGGAACAGGAAATGGAATGTTTCTCCGCCGGAGGACGCCGCGATTATTGCTCGCCGAAAAACTACCACGCGCCCGCACCATCCACCCTGTTCCACAATCGAGGTAACGGAACCTTCGAGGATGCCACGGCGGCGGCGGGACTCGATCACGCCTATGGCAACGGGTTCGGGATTGCCACCGGGGATTTCGACCACGACGGGCACGTCGATTTCTTCATCGCCAACGACGCCACACCCAACCAGCTGTGGCTCAATCAGGGCAACGGCCGTTTCATCGACGACGCACCCCTGCGCGGTTGTGCGCTGAATTCGATGGGAGTTCCGCGCGCCGGCATGGGCGTGGTGGCCGTCGACCTCCTCCAACGCGGCTGGATGGACCTCTTTGTGACGCATCTGACCGGCGAGGGAAACGGCCTCTTCCTCAACCAGAAGACGGCCTTCCTCGATTCAGTCACTCCCGACGGTCCGATGGCCGGAAGCTTTTCCTTCACCGGTTTCGGGACCGCCATTGCCGATTTCGACAACGATGGTGAACAGGACGTGTACGTCGCCAACGGCCGCGTCCGGCTCGGCTCGAACACCTGGAGCCCCCAGGATCCCTATGCCGAACCCAACACGCTGCGGCGCGGTCTTGGAGCGGGACGGTTCGAGGCCGTGGAACCCTCCGGGGGAACGGCGGAACCCCTGGTGGCCACCAGTCGCGGCCTCGCGGTGGGTGATCTCGACAACGACGGCACCCTCGACTTGGTGGTGATCAACCGCGACGGCCCCGTCCACCTGCTCCGGAACATCGCGGGGGCCGGGCACCGTGGAATCGTATTCCAACTGGCCGGGCGCGATGGGCGGGACGTCCGCAACTCGATCCTCCGCTTCGAATCCGGAGGACGCATCCAATGGCGCCAGAACCAGCCAAATCAGGGCTATTGCTCCAGCAATGATCCGCGAGTCCATTTTGGCCTCGGCCCGACCGCGACTGAAGGACATCTTTGGGTCCGTTGGTCCGACGGCATCGCGGAGGATTTCGGGGTTCGCCAGGCAGACCGTGTGCACGCCATCCGCGCCGGCACCGGGCAGCCAGCACCCGGAGTCTTTGGTTGGTAACCTTCCGGGCGCATCTTGACACCGCCCCCGTTTGGAGTTCCGCCATTCAGGCGGTCTGAGCGTGGGCGCACGCTGACCGCGTAAACGCGGGACTCCAAACCTCCGGCCCGCGGCGTTCGGGGCAGTGTCAAGATGCGCCCTAACCTTCCACCCCCGCCCCATTGGCATTGACCCGCCACGTGACCTCGGTAGTTTCACGCTCATGAACTCGCCCCGCGGTCTCTTTCGATGCACGCTGCTGTCCATTCTGGTCGGCGGATTCCTCACCGGCTGCGGACCCAAGGACGAAAACGCACCGAAGAAGGTCGACGTCGCCGCCCAGGTGAGCCAGTTCAAGGGGAATGCCGACGCCAAGGCCAACGCGCTGACCGAGCTGGCCACCGGCGGACCGAATTCCGCCTCCGCGGTGAACGACATCATCCCGTTGCTTAAAGACGAGGATCATGTCGTTCGTCGTCTCGCCGCGTACGCCCTGTACCGGATCGGACCGGCGGCGAAGGCGGCCGTTCCCGCGCTCAAGGAGTTGATGAACGATCCCGACGCTAGCACCGGCACCACCGCGCTGAACGCATTGCAGGCGATTGAACCCGCGTCGGTTGAAGGCGTGAAGGTCATCAACACCACCAAGCCTGTCGGGCTCTGAACTTCAAGTCCATCCGTTGCCAAACGCCGGCGCCCACCCTTCATACGACCCTTTCCGATGAAATCAGTAACGCAACCCTTCCGCAAATAATCGGGCTTCACCCTGATCGAGCTGCTGGTGGTGATCGCGATCATAGCGATCCTCGCCGGCATGCTTCTCCCCGCCCTCGCCAAGGCCAAGTCCAAGGCGCAGGGCATCGCCTGCCTCAACAACACCAAGCAGTTGATGCTTGGCTGGAACCTATATTCCGGCGACTACAACGATCTGATCTGTCCCAGCGGCGGTCTCGATCACCTCGTGACCACGCTCAAGGCCGATAAGAACTACGGCAAAGAGAATCAATGGTGCATGGGCACGATGGATCGTTTCCCTGACTGCACTAACTCGCTCCTGATGCAGGACTCGCTGCTGTACAAATACATTAACAGTCTGCAGGTCTACAAATGTCCGTCCGACAAGTCGACAGCCAAGGACAAGGGTGGCAAAGCCGGGCTGCCGGTGGTCCGCAGTCTTTCGATGAGCTGTTGGATGAACCCGCTTTCCGAATGGAATGCCGGAACCGGCATCGTCTTCCGAAAGCTCGCAGACATCGTAGATCCCTCCCCCGCTGGATGCTGGGTCGTGATCGATGAAAATCCCAATAGCATCAATGACGGCTGGTTTGTCGTTGATGCCAAGGCCAAGTCGTGGACCGACTATCCCGCCACCTACCACAACAAGGCGGGCGGCTTGTCCTTCGCTGACGGCCATTCGGAAATCCGGAAATGGCGCGACAAAACAGTTCTGGGCTATCCAAAGCTTTCAGGAACCGTCGACAAAGGCGCAGATGATTTCGACTGGCTGCAACAACGCAGCACTCGGCCAAAATAACTGTTTGCTACCAATTGTTTCCACAAAGGCCCGCCCACTTGGCGGGCCTTTTTGTTGAGTCGGAGTTTCCGGCGGAACCTCGGACAGCGGACCCAGCCAATCACTTACCTGACCGTCCGGAGCAAATCATTGCCGACCGCCGACATTCCAACCCCATCACTCATTCTTCTTCTCCGCTTTTTCCTTGGGCAAGGGCTCAAGAGTCAGCGGATCGCGCAACGGCAGTTCGGTCATCGGTCCGCCACTCAATTGCGGGAGCTTCACCGGATGATCCGGATGGCCCTTGAGAATGGAGTCCTTCTGGCCGACGACGAGGATCACCGCCTGTTCGGGGTGTAGATGCTTCTCCGCGACCCGTTGAATATCGTCGCGCGTCACCGCCTCGATGCGTCCCCGCCATTTGGCAAAATGATCGGGGTCGGTCGCATAACGCCCGGTGAATTCCTCGCGCGCAAAGAGTCCAGCCACCCGGCCCTTGGTGTTGAAGTTCTCCGGAAAAGTATCAATGAACGAGCGCTTGGCGGTGTTCAGTTCTTCCTCGCTCACCGGCTGACTGCGGATGCGTTTCATCTCCTCCAGGACAATGCTCGTCGCATAGGCCACCGTTCCGGATTTCGAGGCGAACCCGGCATCAAACGCCAACGGGTAGTACACGCCGCCCGGAAACGAACTCCCGGCGCCGTAGGCCAGACCCTCGTCCGACCGGACCCGGTTCATGATCCGCGATGTGAAACCGCCACCGCCGAGAATGTCGTTCATCACCATCAGGGCGGGCATGTCGGGATCATCCCTTTTGACGCCCGGCAGCAGCACCGAAACCCGGCCCTGGTTCACGTCCTTGTCGACCACGTACACCCCGGGCTTGGCCATGGCGATGTTGGTCTGGATCGCCGGCGGCTTCTCCCCCTTGAACGGCCAACCGGCGAACAATTCCTCCAGTTTCGTCACCATCGCGTCGCGCTCAAAATCGCCATTCACCGCCACGACGAAATTGCCGGGATGAAACCAACGTTCATGGAAGGCGTGAAGATCTGCCGCCGTGATGGCTTCCACCGACGCCTGGGTCGTATCGCGACACACCCAGAACGATTCCCCGTAGGCGAGACGTTCCCGTTCGCGGGCCTCGATTGAGGTCGAGTCGTCATTGCGCTGTTTCATCGCCTGCAGGGTCTGCTGGCGGTGCAGGTCCAGCTTGTCCTGCTGGAACCGCGGCGCGGTCAGGACTTCGCGTAACAGCGACAGGCCTTCGGTCAAATCCTTCGAGAGCAGATTCAGATTCACCGATCCGGAATCATCGCCAATCCCCGACGTGAGGCTCGCGGCCAGGAACGCCAGCCGTTCCTCCAGTTCCTCGGCGGTCTTGGTCTTGGTGCCTCCGCGGGTCAGCAAATGCCCCGCGAATCCTGCCACGCCCTCGCGTCCCGCGGGGTCCAAGTAGTTCCCGGCACGGACAAGAATGCTAATGTTGATCAACGGCAGTGTGCGATCGGGCACCACATAGGCGACCGGGCCAGCCTTCAACTCCACGCGGTACGGCGCGGCCTTCGGCGGTTCATAAGTCAGCGGCGGAAAACTCAGCTTCTCGGGACGCTCCGGGATGTCGGCGGCCTGCAACCAACAGCCCAGGCAGAGGCCCGTCAACAGGGGAAGAAATCGAACGTTCATGCGGCTTGGAAAAGGGGGTTGGAATCGGCGGGTTCGTTGAACTTCACTTCTTCTCCAGCTCGGCGATCCGTTGCCGAACCTTTTTGAGGATGATCTTTTGGAGTTGCTGGCGTTTCGGATCACCCGCGGCCGCCTGGGCCTCCATTTTTCCCGCGGCTTCCTTCAACTTGGCGACGTCGGACTCGCCCTTCAGTGAATCCATGATGCGCCGCACCACCGGTTTCTGATCGGCGCCCAAGCCTGCCAGATCGGGATCCTCCTCCTTGGAACCCGTGCCCGCCTTTCGGGTGTAGGTGGCCACCGCCCGGTTTTCGCGGGTGAAGTATTGTTGGACCACATGCTGCAGATCGGCGGCGGTCACCGCCTGGATCTTGTGCCCCGCCTCGTTCACTTCACGCCAGTCACCGAGCCCCTCGTTGAAGATCACCTGCATGAAGATCGGATTGTTCGCCGAGAGCTTTCGATACTCCGCGGCGGCGAACTGGTTCTTCACCTTTTGGAGTTCCTCGGACGGCACCATTTCGGTCTTCAACCGCTGCAACTCCTCCTCGATCGCAGTTTCGACTTGGGCCGGAGTTTTTCCGTCGCGCGCTTCGCCGCCGATGTTGAACGCGCCTCCCCACTTTCGTGAATCCTGTTGCGCGTAAACGTCGGTGGCCGTTTCGCGTCCGAGCACCAGCCCCTTGTAAAGCCGGCCGGTCCGCGTCGACAGCAGCTGCTGCAACACGTCCAGCGCATAACTGTCGCGATGACCGAACCCGACCGTGTGCCAGAGGATGTCCACCTGGGGATTGGTCTCGGCCTCGGCGTACATTCGTTTCTCCGCCAGTTGCGCCGGCTCCAACGTACCCACATCCGGGGGCGGCTGGGCGCCGCGCGGAATCCGCCCGAAATACTGTTTCACCATCGCCTCGGCGGCGTCGGGCTTGAAGTCCCCCACCAGCACCAAGGTGATATTCTGCGGCTGATAATAGAGGCCGTAGAATTCATCGGCCTGCTTCTTCGAAATCGCCGGAATGTCGCTGGGCCAGCCGAGCACCGGCCAGTGGTACGGATGTGCCTGCCAGAACAATGAATTGAATTCCTCGGTGAATTTGCCCAGCGGCGTGGATTCTGTCCGCATCCGCCGCTCTTCGAACACCACATCGCGTTCGGCGTAAAACTCGCGGAACACCGGGTGCAGCAATCGATCGCTCTCCATCCAGGCCCACAGTTCTAGTTTGTTCGCCGGGATGCTGATGAAATAGGCGGTCATGTCCTCGGAGGTGAACGCATTCATCCCCGATCCGCCGGCGGTGGTATACACGCGGTCGAACTCGTTTTTCACGAGCACCTCGCGTTCGGCATCAATCAACTTCTTGAACTCCGCGTTCAATTCCTTCCAACGCGGCGTCTTCGTCTCCGGATTGGTCAGATCCTCCATCGTGCCGTGCCGCCAGGCGTCGCGCATCTTCGCCTCTTCCATCCGCATTTCATCCCGCAACCGTTCCTGTTGGGCGAGAATCTCCAAGTCGCGCGTCGCGTCCTTGGTGCCGATCGTCGGCGTTCCCTTGAACATCATGTGTTCAAAGAGATGCGCGATTCCGGTGATGCCGGGGCGTTCATTCGCGCTCCCGACGTGCGCCACCCAGCCGCCGAAGATCCGTGGTTCCTCGTGACGCTCCACCATCAGAAGCTTGAAGCCGTTGGGAAGGATGCGTTCGACGACTGGAATAGCCTGGCCCAGTGCCGGAAGGATCGCCAGAAGTCCGGCCAGTGAACGCAGCAGAAAGCGTTTCATGTTTGTCCGCTGACAAAAGCAGCGCAGCCCGGCCGGGTCAACCGCGGGGCCGCCGATTCCTCTGAATTTCGAATCCGGAAGGCAGGAAAGCAGGAGAGGAAAAGCTGGTTCGACCCGTCGGCGGCGCCCCATTCACCGACTCACCCACTTGCCTACTCTCCCAATCGCTTTCGTGCTTTCCAGATTCCAATTCAGCGACACCCTCGCGGCGTGCCGGCCGGTCGTCGCCGGTCCTGAACGCGCTTCGGTCGCCTCATCCTTCCCAGTCATGCCTCCGCTCAACCGGTTCACCGTCGCCCCGCTCCACACGGTCACCCGCCGCCTCGCCGCCGTCGCGATGGGCAGCCAGCCTCCGGACCTCGTCCTCACCGGAGCGCGCCT
>CAIVQB010000044.1 GCA_903907925.1 uncultured Verrucomicrobiota bacterium | reverse complement strand
GCC
This sequence comes from uncultured Verrucomicrobiota bacterium, assembly GCA_903907925.1. Lineage (GTDB taxonomy): Bacteria > Verrucomicrobiota > Verrucomicrobiia > Limisphaerales > UBA9464 > CAIVQB01. The sequence goes on along the minus strand of CAIVQB010000044.1, from coordinate 18,478 downwards.
ACCACGCGGGGTGAAGTCGTGGTCACCTTCCTGGCGATGCTCGAACTTACCCGCCTCAAGTTTCTCGTTCTGGTTCAACCCGACGACTTCGGCGAGATCGAGGTATCGGCTGCTCCCTCATCCACTTCCGCACCGGCCGAAGCTGCGCCCGCCGACGGCACAACCGAGGCCAACGCAGTCCCACCGGCAGCGGTCGCTGAATCCGTTGCCACCCTCGTGTCCCCGGAAGATCCACTTCCGGAATCCGCCCCCGACGCGGTGCCCGAGGTGGCGACCGACGCTGACGCTCCCCCACCGTCGGTCTGAACGCTTCCTTCCCGATGGTCCAACAACTCTTTTTCATGGAACTCAAGTTCATCCTCGAATCGCTGCTAATCGCCGCGCCCAAACCGCTGGCACCCGGGGAACTGAGGGAGATTCTGACCAAGGCCGCCGATGAAGAAGGTGCCGCCGAACACGTTCGCGCCTGCCGGAAACTTCCGATCGAACAGATCAACGACGCGCTGACGGAACTCGCCCGCGAACACGAGGCGGCCGGTCGCAGCTATCGTCTCGCGTGCGTCGCGGGCGCGTGGCAGTTCGTGACCCTCGCCGAGTTCGCTCCGTGGCTTCGCGCGTTCGTCGGCGTGAAGAACCGGCCGACGAAACTTTCCCAGCCGGCGTTGGAATCACTGGCGGTGATCGCCTATCGCCAGCCGGTCACCCGGGCGGAGATCGAACAGATCCGCGGCGTCGCCGTGGATGGTGTGATCGCCACGCTCAAGGAACGCGGATTGATCGAGGAAGCCGGTCGCGCCGAGGTCATCGGCCGTCCGATGCAATACGCCACTGGCGCCGCCTTTCTCGAATACTTCGGACTCAGTTCCCTCGAAGCCCTGCCTGCTGCTGACGAACTCCGTCGGATTCCCGTTCAGCGTCCGGATTCACTGCTGACCGTCGATCCCGGTCTGGCCACCGCGCCGACCGAACAACTGACGTTGCCCACCGAACCAGCTCCGGCTCCTGCCGAAACAGTGAGCGAAATCGCGCCTTCCGCGGATTCGGCGGTGGAATCGACCGAGACTCCGCCGGCGGTGAGTTGAGTTGTCCTCTACCGCACCCGGGTCACGGTTCCGTCCAGGGCCACGCGCACTTCGAGCACTCCGGGCGGCAACGTGCTCGTCGTGGTGGTTCCGCCCGGCCAGTGGATTTCCAATTGGCTCACGCCTTCCGGCAGGGACATCACGGTCGTCGGACTGTCGCAACTCCAGTAGCCGGCGCCCTGATGAAGTTCACGCTTAGGGCCTTTCTTGTCGCCCTTCACCCAACGCAGCGTTGATCCAATCGCGGCCGGGTTGCCCGGCGGTCCGTTGAGCCTGACCCGGAGTCCGGGACGACCGCGCCGATTCTCCAACAGGCGCGTCGCACCACCGTTCTGGGTCATCACCAGGTCCGGCCGACCGTCGCCATTGAAATCCGCCACCGCCACTGCGCGGCCTTCGCCGTAGATTTCGATTCCGCTGGCACCGGCCGAGACGGTTCGGAATCCACCGGTCCCGTCGCCCCGGAGCAACAGTCCACGTCCCGCATCCTGACGACCGTCATCGCGATGGGTTGCGAAGTGATTCTGGGCGAGGACAAGATCTTCAATTCCATCGCCGTCGAAGTCGGCCACCGCGATGCCGTAGACCGGCGAAAACTGAGCCTCCACCGGCAGTGGTCGCGCCTCGAAGTGATCCCCGCGATTGAGAAAGACCGTGGTCGCAAACCAGCGCGCTTCCAACACCGGGAGGGCGGCGAGCGCGGTTCCGTAAATCTCCGTCACGGTCGCGGCTCCGTAGGCGGCGCGGGTCGGAAAACGATCGCGCAATTGGGGAAAGGCGGCGAAAGCAGCGTCCGCTTTGCGCAACGGCAACTCGCGTCCCGGTTCTGAGAAATACGATTCGATGACCGCCGGAATCCCATCGCCCATCAGATCTCCAAACCGCACCTGCCGCAGGGGCGTGGTGGGAGGTGTTCTCGATTCCGTGTCGCCCGGCGTCACTCCGGGGAATTGATTCCACCCGCTGTTTCCGAGGACGAGATCCATCCGGCCGTCACCGTCAAAATCACCGGCAGCGACGCTGTTCCACCACCCGGTGAAGCGATCCAGACCGAGTGCGGCCGTTTTCTCCTGAAACGTTCCACCCTCCTTCTTAAATACCCGCGGCGGGCCCCATTCCCCGGCCACAACCAACTCCGGCTTCCCGTCCCCATCGAGATCGGTGAAGCAGGCACCTTGAATCGATCCCAGGGTTTCGAATCGTTGCAAAACGGTGAATCGTCCACCGGCGGCCTTCAGCAGGACAGCCGGTCCGGGTTGCGGCCAACGCCCCACGATCGTCCGTCCGCCTACAAAAATCCCCAGTGTCCCATCGCCATCCACATCGGCCATCGCCAAGGGTCCCGCGGTGATGCCCTGACCCTTTACGCTTTCCCCGGAGACGTTTTTCGCCAGGTCCCACACCTTGAGCACGCCGCCATTGGTCGCGCCGTCCTGATAGTTCGCCGAACCCGCCACCAGAACCGGACCCATCGGAAGAATCGTGGTGAGATCGCGGGTCAGCAGTCGCGTGATCGACGACGACTCCACTGCCGAGAATCGCCCCTCGCCGTCGTTGTGAAACACCGCGAGGCTTCCGCCCACACCGCCGCCGATCACCAAGTCATCGCGACCATCTCCATCGATGTCGATCCACGATGCGCCCGGACCCATCATCGCCAGGTTCCGCGGGAGCAGCGGCTGCCGCGCAAAATCGTCGAACGGTTCCTGATGATGAATGTGCTGGGGAAGGCCGGCACTCTCCACAAATAACGGGGTTTCCTTGGCCGCCGTTACCGGCGAATCCACCGCATCCGATTCCGCCAATTCCACGTTACTGCCGGCGGCAACCCCGGTGGCCACGGTGGTTCGACCCGTTCGCCAAGTCACGTCGACCCGGACCGTCGTCGCTGTCCCGGTGGCAAAGGTGCGTTCCGCCGAGTCGCTGCTCAGGTACCGGCCGCCGGCGATGATCTCCTGGCTTTGCGCCACCGGCCCGCCTGTTACCCGAATCCGGCCGCCGACGCCATGGGTGTTGGGGCCCGATCCTTTCAATCGAACGGATATCCGCGGGGCGGTTGCCTCGTTGCGCAGGATGGCGGCCGCGCCGTTGAGATTGTTGAGCACCACATCCGCGTCGCCATCGCCATCGAGATCCACCAGCGCCATTCCAAGGCTGACCTCCGCGAGATCGAATCCCCATTCCTTACTTACATCCGTAAACGTCAGGTTCCGGTTGTTGTGAAAGGCGGCATTCGGGGCGTTGTTGCGGGAAAAGAGGCGTCGCATCTCGATTCGTTCCCGGGGAGAAATGCGCCGCTTCATGCGCTCACCATTCACCCGGTCGATGATGTCGGTATCCATCATGCCCAACTCGTTGCCGTTGCTGATCAGGACGTCCTCCCAGCCGTCGAGATCGACGTCGAGGAAGATGGGAGTCCAGGACCATTCACTGGCGGCCAATCCGGTCAATCGGCCCACCTCGGCGAACGTTCCATCGCCACGACCCAGTTGAAGCATGTTGCGCGAAAACTGGACACGGTCATTGAAGATTCCCGGCTCGGAATGATTCGGTGGCAGGCCCGCCACCTGAACGTTCCGCAACGCGTGACTGCGGCTGAGCATGTCGAGGGCGATGAGATCATCGTGGCCATCGCGGTTGATGTCGCCGGCGTCGACCCCCATCGAGAAGGCCGGCGTCGACCGCATGGCCACCGGGCGCATCGCCCGGAACCGGACCGGTCCACCGGGTTGCGTCTCGTTTACCCACACCCGGTCTGGTGATTCGAAATCGTTGCAGACGTAGAGGTCGGGTTTTCCGTCGCCGGTGAAGTCACGCAGCATGCAGCTTAGACCCCAGTCGTAGGGTGCAGCCTGCAGTGGCTTCCCGTCTTCATCGAGGAACGCCCCGTCGGTCCAACTGACCGGCGTGAAGTGACCGTGGCCGTCATTCAGGAGGAGGACGTGCGGCTCGCCATTTTCGCGGATGGCACCTCCGATGTAGCTGAAGCGGCCGATCAGGTCGGGATCGCTGGTGGGTCTTCCGTTGTAGGAAGTGACGCGCGCGGAACCCCCGTCGTGGTTTCCCTGGAAATTCGCCGCGGGATCATCCCGAACGGTCACCGTTCGATAGTTCGCCACGTACAGATCGAGATCACCGTCGCCGTCGACATCCGCGACCGCGACCGACATTCCACCACGGCCGGGATTCAAGGTCTGGGTCGGTGCAAGATGACCGTGGCCGTCATTAAGAAAAATCCAGGTTCCCTGTCCGACGGTGTTCAGGACGAGGTCGAGGTCACCATCGCCGTCGAGGTCGGCAAAAACGCAACCCGTGACATCGAGCCGTGCCGGTTCTCCCCCGGGAAACGCCGCGGCCGTGATGTTGGTGAAGTGGAGTCCACCCAAATTGCGAAAGAGAGCGGAGCCGCCCGACAATCCGCCCAGGAAGACGTCCGGCCGGCCGTCGCCGTCGACATCCCCGCAGGCCACCCCCGATCCATTGAGATAAATCTGATTGGTGAGGTAACGGCTTTCGGCGACGACATTTGTGAATGCCAGGCCTGTCATCGCGGGATCGAGGCGGGTGAAGCCGACCGTGCGCGTCGCGCGGTCGCCAACGGCGGGTTTCGAGAGAGCCGTTACCACCGGTGCGGCCTGCAGTGCCGCCGAACCGCCCAGTGCCCCGGCGAGGCCCAACGGCACGAGGGTCCTCAGCAGATGACGGAACGCGGGTTTCACGGCCGGAATCTCACGGAGCCCATCGCCGTCGGCCAGCGGAATCCGATCAAGCCATGGCGCGTCCGATGGAGTTCCACCAGGGATCGTGCAGATCCGCCACCGGCGCGGACGTCACGCCCGCGGCCGTTTTGACGGTGAGTTGATCTCCACCCACGGTGCCGATGATCGCGGCGGGAACGCCCATCAACTGCGCCTGTTTGGCGACGCGGCCAGCGTCCGTTTTCGAGACCGAGATCACCACACGGCTTTGAGTTTCGCCGAAGAGCAGCGCGTCGTTGCGGGCGCCCGCTCCCACTGCGGTGAGATCAATATCGGCTCCGAGGAATTGGAACGTCTCGCGGGCAATCTGATGGCTGAAGCAGCATTCCGCGAGAGTCACGGCCAGGCCGCCGTCACTGCAATCGTGGGCGCTGCGCACGACGCCTTCGTGGATCAGGCCCAACAGTGTGGTATGGAGTTTCGTTGCGGCTTCGAGATCGACCCGGGGCGGGCTACCCGTCTTCAGGCCATGGATCGCCTTGAGCCAGATGCTTCCGCCCAATCCCTGGAGCGGATCGGAAAGATCCACGGCCGCGCCCAGGAGAATGATGGCGTCACCCGCGCCCTTGAACCATTGGGTGGTGATGTGTTCGATCTTCTCGATCACACCGACCACCGCGACCGTCGGGGTGGGATCGATCGCACCGAGGGATCCCCGCTGGTTGTAGAGCGACACATTGCCACCAGTCACAGGAGCTTCGAAGGCCCGGCAGGCTTCGGCTAGACCACGGACGGATTCGCGCAACTGCCAGAAGATCTCCGGATGATGCGGGTTGCCGAAATTCAAGTTGTCTGTCGAACCGACCGGAACCGCTCCGGTGCAGGCCAGATTTCGACATGCCTCGGCGACGGCCGCTTTGCCGCCTTCGTAGGGATCCAGATAGACGTGGGTCCCGTTGCAATCGACGGTGAAGGCGATGAATTTTTCCGGCACCGGCCGATCGCCTGCCTTTTCCCGAACCTCGGCACTCATCACCGGTAGTGAATCGGCCTTGATCCGGATCACTGCGGCATCGCTTCCCGGGCAGACCACCGATCCGTCGCGGACCATGTGATCGTATTGGCGATAAACCCAGTTCTTGGAGGCCACCGTCGAGTTCGCCAATACCACCTTAAGATCCGCCAAACGGTCTCCGGTGTCGGGAATGCCATCCAGGCGGAAGCTGCGAACGTCGGCGAGGTAGGCCGGTTCAGCGGCTTCCCGGAAATAGATCGGCGCTTCGTCGGCCAGTTTTTTGGCGGGGAGATCCACCACCACGCGGCCACCATGGCGCACCACCATCCGTCCGGTATCGGTCACCACACCGATTTCCGCCCAGGACAGATCCCATTTGTCGAAGACCCTCTTGACCTCTTCTTCGCGGCCCTTGTGAACCACGATCAACATCCGCTCCTGGGATTCCGAGAGCATGATCTCGTAACTCGACATACCCGGGGCCCGCTGGGGGACTCGGTCGAGTTCGATCTCAATTCCCGTTCCCGCGCGGGCGGCGGTTTCGCAGGTGGAACAGGTCAGACCGGCCGCGCCCATATCCTGCATGCCGGCGACCGCACCGGTGGCGAGGAGTTCCAGGCAGGCTTCGCAGACCAGTTTTTCCATGAACGGATCGCCGACCTGGACCGCACCGCGCTGTTGTTCCGCGGATTCCTCTGTCAAATCCTGGGAGGCGAAGGCGGCTCCCGCGAGTCCATCCCTACCGGTGGCGGGACCGACATAAAACACTGGATTGCCAACGCCGTGCGCCGCGCCGCGGGTGATTTGTTCGTGCCGAAGGACGCCCAAGGCGAAGGCATTGACCAGCGGATTGCCCTCGTAGGAACGATCAAAGGCCACTTCGCCGGCGATGGTGGGAATGCCGAAACAATTCCCGTAGTGCGCGATTCCCCCGACCACTCCGGCGAACAGCCGGCGGACTTCGGGATTGGTCAATTCGCCGAACCGGAGCGAGTTCAACGCCGCCACCGGCCGGGCGCCCATGGTGAAAATGTCCCGGATGATGCCGCCCACTCCGGTTGCGGCCCCTTGGAACGGTTCGACCGCGCTCGGATGATTGTGCGACTCGATCTTGAAGGCGATGGCGATGCCGTCACCGACGTCGACGATGCCGGCGTTTTCCTCGCCCGCGCCCACGAGGATGGCCGATCCCTTGGTGGGGAAGGTGCGCAGGACCGGTCGGGTGTTTTTGTAGGAGCAATGCTCCGACCACATCACCGAGAAGATGCCGAGCTCGGTGTAGCCCGGGGGCCGGCCGAGGATTTCGAGGATCTTCTGGTACTCGTCCGGGGTGAGGTTGTGTTTGGCGACCAGTTCCGGGGTTATGGCGGGTTCGTGCATCAAGAAATACACCGGGCGGCTCGGTGCCGACCGGAGTCAGCGGACAGTACGGAATCGAGCGATGGGGACAAGCGTTTCGACGACGGGGTCGGCGACCGTTTTTGGCGGCCCCGGGCGAATCGAGGTGAATTAGCCCTTTTGCCTCTTGCGCCAACTGGCGTAGCCTGAGCCCTCTAGCATGGTTGCCAAAAAGACTTGGGATGACATCTGCGAGAGGACGTTGGGGGTGCTGGTGCCCGCCTTGGTGGCGTTGTGCGCGGTATTCTTCGGAGGCGTGCAGAACCCCGAGTTTTCCGGACTGGCCGCCGTTGCCCTGGTGCTCTGGGTTATCCGTTTCTGGGCCAACCGATCCCACCGCCTCCTGTTTCACCCCGTCGTTGCCCCACTGCTTCTTTTCCTGGCGTACGCGGCCTACCGGACGCATCAGGTGGATGTTCCCTATCCTGCCCGGATGGAACTGTTGTCGCTCGGGACTGCTGTCGCGGTCTTTCTGCTCGCCCTCCATAACCTCAACCGCCAGGAAACCACGCTCTGGTCGGTCCAGATTCTCATCGCCGTTGGCAGCTTGATCGCCGCCTACGCGGTGGTCCAAAGCGTCCGGCAATCCGATCACGTTCTCTGGATGCAGCAACCCGCCGGCTATTTTCGACGGGCTGGCGGAACCTTCATCAATCCAAATCATCTCGCCGGTTTCCTCGTCGCCCTGTTTCCGTTGGCGGTGGCGCAGGTTTTTGTAGGGAGGGAAAAGGCCGTTCCCAAGATCCTGATGGGTTATGCCGCATTAATCATGCTGGCGGGCATTGCCGTCACCATGTCGCGAGGCGGATGGGTTGCCGCCGGGGTGGCGTTTGTCTTCCTCTTTGGTTGGATGGTTTGGCGGCGGCGGGAATTGCGGGTGGCCTTGTTGAGCTGCCTGGTGATTGCGGGCATCGGGGCGTATGTCTTCCTCCGGACGGTGGACAAGGCCCGCGCCCGAATCGACAACATTACCGCGAGCAACAACATCGACGCCGGCGCTTCCCGGATGTGGTTGTGGTCGCCCGCGGTGCGCATGTGGCGGGACCATTGGCAGCTCGGAGTGGGTCCCGCCCAGTTCGACGTTCGTTTCCCCGCCTACCGGACCCCTTGGATTCAAAACGATCCCGGCTGGACCCACAACGAAGTGCTCAACGTCCTCGTCGACTACGGGGCTGTCGGAGGATTGATCGTCGCGGTGGGTGCCGGTCTCTTCATCTGGGGTGTGGTGAAGACCAGCCGATTCGTCGAACGCGGCTCCGACCTCGGTCTCAAGGCCAGCAACCGTACCGCGTTCTTCCTGGGAGCCACTTCCGGATTGGTGGGCCTCGCGGTCCACTGCCTCGTCGATTTCGACCTCCACATTCCCGCCATCGGACTGACCGCGGCCCTCCTGGCGGGCCTTCTGGCTTCGAACATCCGTTTCGCTACCGAGCGTTTCTGGATTTCGTCGATCCTTCCCGTTCGACTCCTGGCTTCGGCCGTCGGTCTCACCGCGGCGGTGGTCCTCGCAACGGCTTCCTGGCGGGCAGGTCAGGAGGCGTGGCTTCTCAATCGCGCCGCTGCTGCCCCGGTGATCACCCAACCCGTCCTCACCACCCTCTACCAGGCCGCCACCCTGGTTCCCGACAATGCGCGGACCGCCTATGAAATCGGCGAAAACCTTCGCCGGCTGAGTTTCGACGGGGGTCACGACTGGAAGCAGACCGGAGAACGCAGTGTGGAATGGCTGATTCGCAGCGCCCAGCTCAACCCCTACAACGCCCGGACCCGTCTCGACCTCGCGCGCTCCCGCCACTGGCTCGGCGACACCAACGGCGCCGCCGCCGATTTCGACCTCGCCCTGCGCCTCGGAACCAACGACGTCACCGTCGCCAACTATGTCGCGTGGAATTGGTTGGAACGTGGTCGAACCAATGAGGCACGACAGCTTCTCGATCTATCGCTCACCTGGGATCCCTGGGGAAACTGGATGGCCAAGCACTATCGATCCATGATTCCAGCAGGCCCCAATCCGGCCCACTGAACCTGCGAAAACCGTCTTCCGTCGGGGGAAGCCGCCTCAAGCTGGCCAAACGCGGCACTTGACCCGTTTCCCGCAGGTTTCCTACTTTGCGGGTTCTTTGCCGGTCCACCGCTCTGCGGTGTGGCGGTTCGTCCGAACGTCAGCTGAAAGGAAATACTGTGAACGTGTCCGTGGAAAATCTGGGTCCGTGCAAGAAACTCCTCCGAGTGGAGGTACCCGTCGACAGGGTGAACGCGACCTTCGACGAGATGACTGCCGCTTTTCAAAAGCAGGCCCAACTCCCTGGCTTCCGGCCCGGGAAGGCCCCGCGCCATCTGGTCGTCAAATCCTTCGACGGCCGGATCGCCGAGGAAGCCCGCAAGAAGCTGTTCGAGGACTCCTACCGCACCGCCGCTTCGGAGCAGAAGCTGCGGGTGATCGTCACCATCGACGTCGAGGAGCAATCCTTCGGCCGCGGCGTTCCCTTTGGCTACACCGTCACTCTCGAGCACACGCCGGATTTCGATCTCCCAAATTACAAAGGCCTCAAGGCCCAGCGCGAGATTGCCACCGCCTCCGACGCCGACATCACCCGGGCGTTGGACATCCTTCGTGAACAGCAGGTGAAGTACAACGACGTCCAGCGGGCCGCTCAGGACGGCGACATCCTGGTGGTCAACTACAAGGGGACCGCCGACGGCAAGCCGATCACCGACTACAACGCCACCGCCAAGGGACTCTCAGAGAAACAGAACACCTGGGTGCAGATCGCCGAGAACTCGTTCATTCCGGGCTTCACCGCCCAGTTGATCGGCGCGAGCGCGGGTGACAAGCGGACGGTCACGCTCACCTTCCCCAACGACTTCGTGGTCTCCGAAGTGGCCGGGCGTGCCGGTCAATTCGAAGTCGACATCCTCGGCGTTAAGGAAAAGGTGCTGCCCCAGGTCGACGACGCCTTCGCCCAGGGATTCGGTGCCGCCAACGTCGAGGCCCTCCTCGCCGGTGTCCGCCGGGATCTCCAGAACGAGATCGATTTCCGGGTCAAGAAGGCGGTCCGCGATCAGTTGCTCCACGCCCTGCTCCAACAGGTGACGGTGGAACTCCCGGAGAGCGTGGTTTCCAGCGAGACCCGCAATCTGGTCTACAACATCGTCAACGAGAACCAGAAGCGCGGCGTGCCCCAGGAAGTGATCGAGGGCAAGAAGGACGAGATCTTCCAGACCGCCTCCTCCAGCGCCCGGGACCGCGTCAAGGCGGCCTTCATCCTCAACCGGATTGCCGAGGCGGAGAAGATCAGCGTCGATCAACGCGAACTCTCCCAGCGCGTCGTCGGACTCGCCCAGCAGAACAACACCACGCCGGAAAAGATGGTCAAGGTGCTGCAGGAACGGAATGCCTTCCCTGAAATCCAGCAGGACATCCTGACCGGCAAGGTACTCGACTTCATCGAACTCAATGCGTCGATCGAGGATACCGTGATCGCTACTCCGGCAGCCGTCTGATTTGCCGCTTCATTCCCCGGTCCGGGTGGACCGGCCGAAGCCACGAAAAACCCCGCGGGCATTGCTCCCGCGGGGTTTTTATATCAAGCCGGCCCGTCCGCAGGAAACCTGCTGCTATCAGCTGAAATCCCGGGCCGTTTTAACTCATCCGCATCGGCATGATGACGTATAAGAACGGAGTATTGGTCTTGAGGACACCCGGGCTCAATTCATCGATCAGTTCGAAGAAAACCTCCTCGGTGTCGAGCGCCTTCAACGGGTCCATGAGGTACCCCGGATTGAAGGCGATGGCGAAGTCCTTACCCTTGTAATTGATGGCCAGGCCTTCGCGGGCCTCGCCGACTTCCGGCGTGTTGGCGGTGATGGCGAGTTGATTGCGGCTGAGGGTCAATTTGACCGAGTTGCTCTTATCGCTGGTCATCAATTCCGCGCGCCTCAACGCTCCGAGGAACTCCTCCCGCGGCAGGGCGACCCGCTCCTGGCATTCGCCGGGAATCACCTGCCGGTAGTTCGGATAGTTGCCATCGACGAGTTTACTGATGATCAGAACGCCGTGTCCGCTGTCGGACTTGGTGGTGAAGGCGACCTGGTTCTCGGAAAATTTCATCTCGACCGTGCCGGTTCCCGCGAGCAACCGGTTCAGTTCGTTGATGGCCTTGGTGGGAACAATGAAATCCGCCTGGCTCTCCACCGGAACATCGGCCTCTTCATCGGTCATCGCGAGGCGGCGTCCGTCGGTGGCCACCAGCGTCACCTTGTGTTCCTTCAAGCTGAAGAAAATGCCGTTGAGGACGTAGCGGGTTTCGTCGGTCGACACCGCAAAACTGGTCTTTTTCAGCATCATCCGCAGCTTTTCCTGCGGCACCGTCACCGCCCGCGCCTGCTTGAAGGTCGGCAGCGGCGGAAACTCGTCGGCCGGCAGACCGTTGATTTTGTAAAAGGAGGCTCCCGCGCGCAGCGAACAGACCGCCTTATCGTCGATTTCGATCTCGATCTCCGACGCTGGCAGTTCACGGGAGATGCCGAACAGTTTTTTGACCGGCAGGGTGGCTCGACCCGGTTCGCTGACGACGGCGGCGGCCGAGCTCGATATGGTGACGTCGAGGTCGGTGGCGGTCAGTTCCAGTTTGCCGTCGCTGGCCGACAAAAGGACGTTCGACAGAATCGGAAGCGTCGTTCGGGAGCCAACCACGTTTTGAACTGCCTGAAGGCCGGTCAGGAGCTGATCCTTGGCGATCGTGAGTTTCATCGGGGGCCTAGTATTGTATCTTCTCTGAAAGAAGAAAGCCATTAGTAGGGGGTGTGAACAACACACACAACAGCCGGTGGTGTGCCTGCCACAGGGGCGATGATGGCCTTTTGGGATTGTGAACAGCCGACCAACAACGTCCAGCAACCCGGGCTCGGGGTCTAGGATCGGACAAACCAGTCCTCCAATTCCCGGTTATTCGACGGTTGCTCCCAAAACCGAGCCGGTAACTCGGGCTAGCAGCCGTTGCCGGATGGGATAGGCTCGGCCCATGAAGCAGTCCATGACCTCATTGTTCCGACGACCAGTGGGCGTGATTCTTCTCGGATTGGCACTGGCGATCGGCGCGTTGACCGGGCTGGAGCTCGAAGCGAGGGCGGACAGCGTCAGCGAGCAGGCGGACCAGTTCCTGACGCTGATGAATGCCGGCTATCAGGCGCTGTATCGGGTCAACAGCATTGCCCAATGGGACGCGTCGACCGACGTGAAACCTGAACACGACGCTGCCCGCGAGACCGCGGGACGGGCTTATGCCGCGTTTAACGGGAATCCGGCTGTCATCACCGAAGCCCGGGCTCTTCTCAGCCAATCGTCCCACTTGACCGACCTTCAGATCCGCCAGTTGCGTCAGGTCCTGCTCAATGCGGCGGAAGGACCGATGACCAATCCCGACTTGGTCCAGCGCCGAATTGCTGTGGAAACGGCGGAATCGTCGGTTTTGAACGGGTTTCAGTTCAAGCTGGAAGGCTCCAACGTGTTGGCCAATGACCTGGATCGGATCCTGGTTCATTCGACGGATCTCGGTGCCCGGAAAGCCGCCTGGGACGCTTCCAAACGGACGGGGCCAGCGCTCAAGCCGGGGCTGGTGGAGCTGCAAGGTCTGCGGAACGGCGTGGCGCGGGAGTTGGGGCATTCCAACTATTTCGCCCTGCAGGTCGCGGCGTACGGGATGACCGACGCGGAAATGGTGGCTCTCAACGAGGGTTTCCTCAGGGATCTGAGGCCGCTGTACCTTCAGCTTCACACTTGGGCCAAGTACAAGCTCGCCGAGCGTTACCATCAACCGGTTCCGAATCGGATTCCCGCTCATTGGATCAACAACCGGTGGTCGCAGGAATGGGGTGGATTAGTCGAGGCGGCGTCTCTCGACTCGTATTTCACCAATCGAACCCCGGAAAGCATCACCAAGACCGCGGAACAATTCTACGTCGGGCTGGGATTCGACAAGCTGCCGGAGACCTTTTGGGCGCGTTCCGACCTTTTTCCCGCGGTGCCAGGATCGGGACGGTTGAAGAACTCCCACGCCTCGTGCTGGCATATCGACTTGGACCACGACATCCGGTCGTTGATGAGCGTGGAATCGAATCCGTGGTGGTTTTACACGGCGCACCATGAACTGGGTCACGGATACTACTTCCTGGCCTACACCCGGCCTGAAGTCCCGCCGTTGCTGCGAATTGGAGCCAATCCCGCGTTTCACGAAGGCATTGGAGAGCAGATCGCCCTCGCGGCCGGTCAGATTCCCTATCTCAAATCGGTCGGCGTACTCCCCGCGGCCTACCAGGAGGACCGGGTCGCCACCTTGTTGGAGACGGCTCTGAGTCACGGGATCCCTTTTCTGTTTTGGGCGAGTGGCACCATGACCCACTGGGAATACGATCTTTACGCCAAGGACTTGGCCTCCTCGGACTACAACGCCCGCTGGTGGAAGTACGTCGCTGACTATCAGGGGGTTGAGCCGCCGTCGGGCCCGGGATCGCGGGGTGAGGAATTCTGCGACGCGGCGACCAAGACCCACATCATCGACAACCCCGCCTACTACTACAGCTACGCCATCGCCACGGTTCAGAAGTTTCAAATCCACGACTACATCGCGCGCAACATCCTGCACCAACCCCCGCAGTCCTGTAACTACAGTGGGAATCGTGACGTCGGGGATTTCCTGCGCAAATTTCTCTCCGCGGGGGCGACGAAGGACTGGCGGGTTCTTCTCAAGGAAGCCACCGGCGAAGACCTCAGCACCCGGGCGATGCGGGATTATTTCCAGCCGTTGACCCAATGGCTGGAAGAGCAGAACAAGGGCCGGAAGATTGGTTGGGACTGAAACCCTGGCGCAACGGAAGCGACACCAACGCTATGCCGTTCCTTCTGTCTCAATCCGTGAAATCCCGGGACCGGGTTGCTAGTCGGCGGGCAAACCGGCAGGATGGAGCCTGTGACTCTTGAAGATTCGATTGGTGACATCCTCCGCAAAGCCCGTATCTCGGCTGGAGCCTCGTTGGAAAAGGCGGCGGCAGCAGCGGGATTGAGTGCCAGCGGGTACGCGGGACTTGAGGAAACCGGTTCAGCGGCGGGCTGCAACTGGAAGGCGTTGGGAACCGCGCTTTCTCTGGATGGCGCTCGGATGGAGAAGCAGGCGAACGGCTGGCGACCCCAAGCCGTTGACCTGACCCTCTGGCGGGAACTCCGGGTGATCCCTTCGGAATCGGAGGGAATGACCGTGAACGCCTATCTGGTGTGGGACGAAGTCACCCGCGAGGCGGCCCTGTTCGATACCGGATTCAATGCCGCGGCGGTTCTGGCGCTGATCGATGAAAACCAACTGGTGCTGAAACACATTTTCATCACCCATTCGCATCACGACCACATCGCGGCGCTGGCGGCAATCCGGGAACGCTGGTCGAAAACCCGCGTTCATTCGGGATCCAAGACCGCGCCGGTCGATCAAAGAATCCGTTCCAACGACTTCATCATGCTGGGAAGTCTCAGGGTCACCAATCGAGAGACGCCAGGCCATGCGGAGGATGGAATCACCTATGTGGTGGGGAACTGGCCGGAAGATGCGCCGTTTGTGGCGGTGGTGGGAGACGCGCTGTTTGCCGGTTCAATGGGTGGAGCTCGCGATCAATTGGAGCTAGCCCGGGCGAAGGTGCGTGAACAGATTTTTTCACTGCCCATGGACACGCTGGTGTGTTCGGGACACGGACCGCTCACCACGGTGGGCGAGGAAAAGAACAACAATCCTTGGTTCCAATGAAAACGGGGTGCCATAACGTCATCGGAGTCTTTTTGGCGGTGGTCGGATTGATGGCCACCGGTCACGGAGCCGAAACGCCTAAACCGGCCCCGGCGGTGACGAAGGATGCCGAGACGACTGCTGTGAGACCCGCAATGGTCGTCGTTGGGACAGCGAACGTACCGGCGAAGAATCGCAGCACCCTGGAGAATGAAGCCAGAGCGCAGGAACGGCTGGCGGCTTCGACTCCGGATCAACTGATCGAACGACACGGATTTTTCGGGTCGCTGTTTGCACGCCCGCAACGGATGAATCCGCTGCAGCTCATCAATCCCGCGGCGCCCAGGGAATACGGCGGTGTCGGTGCCTCCACCACCGGCTGGTCCTGGAATCCAATGCTCGCTCCAGGTCAGGGCCCACTTCCCCGGGCCTTCCGCGACGATCGAACCCACGAAGCGTCTGCCGTCGTCCTCGGTCACAGCTTCAACTGACTGACCTCACTTCGAGGGCGGCTGCGAGTTCGCCTTGTGTTTCCACAGCCGGTCCTTTAGCTGCGGAAAGAGTTCGAGCGCGTTGTCGCGCATCACCTGTTGCCCGATGTGAAGCGCGTCCATCTCGCGGAGTTCGCCCCGCTCGACCTTCTCGGCGAGGGCCTCGGCCAGACAACGCCGGGTGAACTCGGTGGCTCCGTAAATGCCCTCGACGTGATGCGCATCGGCACCCCACATCAGGTGATTGCTGGGCATCACCTCGAGCCACTCCTGATAGGCGCGCTTGGCCATGGTGTAGCTGATGGTCGGCAGCCAGACGGAATCAATCCACACGTGCTTGCCGTGGCGCTGCATGATCGCACCGGTTTCGCCGATCCAAGGGTAACCGCCATGGAACAAAATGAACTTCGTGAGCGGGTTGGCCTCAATCAAGTTCATCAGGTTCATTGGATTTGAACCCTGAATGCGCGCGTGCCCGGTGTGGATTTGGAACGGCAATTCCAATTGGGCGCTCAGCCGGGTGATCTGCCACAGAATGAAGTCCTCGAACTCCTTCACCTCGGCGTCGGTGAGGGACGACTTGGGTCGTCCATAAATCAGTGCCGCCCGCTCCTTGGGCACCCGATCAAACTGAAGTGTTCGCTCGTAGGCGGTGGTGGTCTTGAGGCACACCGCGCCCGCCGCCTTGCCCTCCTTCAGGAACTGTTCGATCACGGCGAGATAGTCATCCAGCGTCGCCGTCGGCAGCTTCGCTTCCCGCGCGTACCGAAAGTGTAGTGCAGGGATCCACAACTGTCGCAGGGTATTCCAGCGCAACTGACAATCGGTTGGTCGAGGGAAAAGACGACTTTCCAACTACCACACGCGTGACAGGGCAGATACAGAAGCGCAATACGGGTTGGGCTCATCGGCAAGGACCTGACTGAGACATGACTGCCAGCGAGAGGCGGTTCTTCAATTCAATCCCGTACGAAGGGTAGCGCGACGGAACGGATGCCGGCGCTAATTGATAGGGTCACTAACCTTCTTTAGGTCCATGCGCTTGGGCGTGGCGGGCCGGAGGTGTAATCCACTGGATGCGGTCGAACGCCTCTCGGAGTCGGGCGCCCCTTGCGGGGTTTATCGAGGCAACCCACGAGATTCTGCCGATGAGGTGAGCCCTAAAATCGGGGAGCGATCTGTGGTTTTGTTCAAACGGTCCGAAGCGGACGCAATTGTGAAGGGTAGCTTTCAGGGATTCGAATTCATGTCTGGGCACGTTGACGGATTGATTCAGCTCTAGCCCGCATGTCTCACGGCATTCTGGGAATGGAGCAAAAAGGCTGAATGATTTCGAGATCCGGTGGAGAAGGTTCTGAAGAATGGTACGGAGAGGCTCGGAATGAGGGGGGAAGTGAGGTGCACTGGTCTTTGATGGTTGAATGTCCGATTTTCAATGGCGGTGGAGTCAAAGCGGTGGCTGAAGACTCTTTCCTATAGTCTCCGTTCCGATGTCTGGAGCTGTCTGATTTCCTGTTAACTGGCAGGTCGCTGTCTGAGTCTTCCCAGTGCCAAGGCGAAGAGTGAGTGGAGTGGGAAGGCTGAACTCATCGAAGCCACAATCCGACGAACGCTGACCCGGACCAAGACGCCGACTTTCAGGAGGCGCGTGCGGATGGTTCCACAACTGGCCCTGGCAAGTTCGGTTCCCGCCAACCCCAACTGGCGGAGTTGGTTCATGAGCAGGTAGGCGAGGGTGGAAAACCACAGGCGCAGTTGATTGGCCCGCAGGGTGTGGGCACTGGTCCGGTCGGCATGGAGGTCCAGATGCTGTTCCTTGATCCGGTTTTCCATCTCGCCCCGTCTACAATAGAGGACTTCATACAGCTCCCGGGCAGGGATTTCAGAGGCTGGTATGTTGGAGATGATGAACCGGGGATTGGCTCCCAAGCGGGTATGTTCGGCTTTGCCCACCACACGGCGCTTGGTCGTGGACCAACTCCTGGCCCGGTAGCCGAAGTCTTTGAAGACCCGTTCGGCCTCGGAGTTGTTGAATTGCTGCATGCTCTTGGCGGTGCGAAGGGAACCGCGCAGAATGCGCTGGAGAACTGGGTTCCGAGCGAGGCCAAAGAGATACCGAACGGCGTTTTCTTCGCACCAGGTCATGAGTTCATCCCGACAAAAGCCACTGTCCGCCCGCAGGCGGATTTGAAGTTGTGGGAAGCGGTGCCGCAGCGCCTTGACGATGAGCTGCACTTTCTCCAAGGCCCCGTGACTGGCTTGATGGTCGCTGCTGCGCAGCCAGGCAAGAACCGGCCAGTGTCCGGCGAAGATGTAGAGGGGCAGAAAGCAGTATTGCCGGTAAAACCCGCTGAAGAAGCGCCCCTCCTGCTCTCCATGGATCGGGTCATGAGTTGCGTCGATGTCCAGTGTCACTTCGGTCGTTCCCTTTGCCAGGGAGCGGACAAACTCGTCGATGAAGAATGCCTCAATCGCCTCATGGTTGGCGGTGATCTTTTTGTAGCGGCTGGCTGCACCGGCTTCCACCGGCGTGAGTTCCAGGCGATTGAGAGTGCTCTTGCCCGCCAATGCCTTGCCCTTATCGCCCTTTCGCTGGCGGTCCTCTCCTTTGGGGTCGGCCTTTCCACAGACCGCCGCCAGCAACGGATCCTGCGCCAAACGGTCATGGTCATTGAGGTCCTCGTAGCCCAGCGCCAAGCCGTAAACCCGCTGCCGCAGGAGTTCCTCCAAGCTGTGTTCGATGGCCTCGGGCCTCCGATGGTCCGTGAAGCAGGATGCAAAGCGCCGAAGGTGACCCCGGCTCCGGTCCGTCTGGCCCAAGAGGACGGACCCTCCATCCGAACTGATGTCCCCGCCATTGAAGTCGACGACCACAGGACGCGGTCCAAAATCCGGAAACAGCAGGGGTTGCTCTCCACACTCTGTCAGGACAGGTGTCTCGTTCTTGGAATCTGCATCATCCTTCATGCCACTTACTTAGCACTTGCCATGCCGACCTCTGCCTCTGACCAGTGAGAGATGCGGG
>CAIVQB010000043.1 GCA_903907925.1 uncultured Verrucomicrobiota bacterium | reverse complement strand
CCCAAAAGCGAATCGATCGCCTCATCGATCGAACCGACGGTGATGAAATCCCAGATCGTCACATCGCGCCGGCTGTTGAGTCGGTGCGCGCGGTCCGGAGCCTGGGTGTTCTTATCGTGGGCCCAAGGCCGGTCCAGACGGACGACGTGAGTCACGTCGGGGAATGAGTGCCCATCCGTCATCGCGTCCCCGCAAAGAAGGAACGGGAATCCTTTCGAGCGGAATCTACGCGCCAACTCGGCGCAGGCTTTGGGCCCAACCCGCCCGTCTGCGATCGCGAACGGGATTCCTTTGGCAGCCAGATGGAACGCCAAGGCATCGAGGACGACGTGGAACGATGAAAAGACGAGCGCTTGCTCGCCCTTATCCTGAAGCGTCTGAAGGAGTTGAACAACAGCTCGGAGCTTCGGGGTGAGTACCTCGGGTTGAGCGGGGTTCACGGAAGCCGCGATTCGAAGTGCTGACAGGGAGGCGAGTGGAGCTGACCGCCCCCGGCGATCGATTCCGGGGCTGCAAAGGTTCTCCCGATATCGAACGCCTTGGATGGCGCCGAACGGAACCAGGATTTCCTTGTAGATCTTGGCGACGATCCTTTCTCCCGTCTCGTCCTTCCGACGCCGGAGAACAATTGGAGCCAGAATCTTCCACGCGAGGTGGAGGTTGCAGGCTTCCGCGGTGATCTTTCGACCTTTGTCGGAATGCTGAATGACAGCGAACTGTTCCGCGAAGGCTTTGCCGTCGTCGGGCCCGAACGGGAACCGCGCGGTTGGAACTGGGAATCCGCCGGCTGCCCACCAGGCGAGACGGAAGATGGACCGGAGGCGGTTCTTGATCGGGGTGCCGGTCAGGACGTAGCGGTAGCGCGGCTCCAGCCCACAGACGGCGGCGCTGGTTTTGGAAGTATCCTTCTGTATCCGGGTGCCTTCGTCGATAACGACGCATTCGAAGGAGTGACGAAGGAGTGAACCAAGCTTCGGTTCAGGGCCGTTGATGGCCAGTTCAGTGAACGACGTGAGGTAGAAGCCAGGAGACAATGGGTTCGGCAGTTCCAGGAAGGCTTCCTGGCTCTCGATCCGAGTCACCAGGATGCCAAACAAGGCTCGTCCTTCATCTTCGATCTGCCCGAGTAGGTTGGAAGGTGCGACGAGCAGGGCTGGCGCCTTCGGCACCAAGCCGGGTCCGAACCCGGACTTCAGCAGCGGCAGGCTAAACAGAGCGAGGGTTTTGCCCAGCCCCTGCTCCCAACCCAGGATGGCTCCGTCCACGCACGCCACTCGGGCGAGGTCCTCTTTTTGAAAGGCCTTGAACCGGAGTGGGCTAATCGGGTCTGTCGTCCGCTCAATGGCTTCCAGCGCTACCAGGTGCTGCCTGTACTCCTGGGGAAGAGCGACCGAGACGTCCGGGACTTCTGGGACCGCAAAATGTTCGAGCAACTCGTCGAAGCTGTGGGTCGGGGCGGGTCTCACCCGGGTGCCCCCTGCCAGGAGATGAGGTGAAACGAACCGGTGATTACCAATCCGGACCATGAGGTCGCTGCCCACGCGTTGAGTTGGGAACTCGCTCCCGTAGATCCCTGTGCCGGTTGACGCTCGAGACCAAAAGCAACGGCTGGTTTCGATCGGGTAAACCTGTCCGGCAGCGAACTCGAGGAAGGACTTTGTGCAAGTGATCCCGTCAGCTTCGTCGAGATATCCGACGCGCAGCTCTGGCGAAAGGGCGCGGAGAGGTGCCCGTGCTTGGGAATAGTCCCGAATGGCTTTCTCGAAGGCGGTCCAGACCGAAGGGCAGACTCTAATCCCAGAACCCAAGAAGGACTTCAGTTGGTCCCGCTGGTTTCGTTCGACGACCAGGGATGACATCGAACGCCCCTGCCAGAGCTGGACCGGAGCCAAAGAGCGTTTGCCATTGTGGAACCGGGCCCGTTCGAAAGGAGAGAATTCGAAGTGAAGCGCCTGTTTGACGATGGCGACTTGAACCGGTCGCGGAGATGTCTGCCGGGCGTTCAGTTCGGTGACGCAGTGCCCAAACAGGTCGGCGTTGGTGCGCCAGTGGGTATGCAGTTCGGACAGCTTGGCCACGATGAAGTTTTCCCTGTCAGCATTGCATTGTGGTCTACAGGAATCATGGGTTCCGAAGGACAAGCCTCCCACCCAGTAAGACCAGCAGAAGCGGCGGATGGCGAATGGGATGGACTCATAGGTTGAAATCGAAGGACTGAGGACCTGGCCTTCGCCGAAGACAGTGCAGTGGGAGAGAGCCCACTTCATGGCCCTGGCCCAGTCATCGGCCTCGATTCGGAAGAAATCCGCTTTCCACCCGACTTCATCGAGGATGCCGGAATCCGTTTCCCGGATTCGTTGGTTGTCGGGGCCGTAGATCCAACCGTCCCCCGGAATCCGAATCGTTACCGGGCAGAATTGCGGCAAAAGCCTTTCAGGATTCATTGAGCTTCCCCTATTCAGCGAAGCTTGCTCTCGAGGACGCTTTTCACGTTCCCGGTTTGCCAACGGCCGATGAGCCCTTTCTTGGTGGGGATGCCGCTATCGTTGAGCCAACGGGCGATCTTTGAGAACCGGGCCCCAGAGGCTCGAAGCGCCTTCATCCGCTCGATGACGGCGAGCTCATCCGGATTCGGGATCAATTTGCCTTCGGTGATGTCGAAGCCGAACGGGGCGGTGCCGCCGGTGTATTCGCCGAGGCCGCGCTTGTGGGCCATGGCGGTTGCAGTGCGTTCGCGGATGATCGACAGCTCGAACTCGGCAAAGGCGCCGATTAGAGTGATGAACAACCGGCCCAAGGCACCCGCGGTGGAGAACGAATCCCCGCCCATGTCGGCGAAGTGCACGGTGACGCCGGCCGTTTCCAGATAGTCGACGATGTTCAGGAGATCGACTGCCGAGCGTGCCAAGCGATCAATCTTGGCGACGACCAGATGCCGGATCGGTGCTGGAGAAACTCTGCAGCGTTCGAGGTAGGCGATTAGTTGGGCTCCGCCTGGCCGGTCGCGGAGTGGCTTCCCGCCGGATACAGCTTCGTCGGCAAATTCGGCCGCAATGCGCATCTCGTGCAAAGCGGCGTAGCCTCGGAGCTTCAGGGCTTGAGCATCAAAGGACAGGTCTTGGTCTCCGGTGGAGACCCTTCGGTAGAGAATGGCGAGACTCATGGGAAAGAAGGCTGATGGTTGGATGACTCTGAATTGATTTTGAAAGTCGGCCGTTTAGGGCAAATGGCCGGTCTGCGATCTGATTCGGGAATTGGGCATTTCTGCTGGGATCGGTCCGCGAATGGGTTCTTTGGTCCCACTTTCATCGTGAGTCAGGCGTGGCAATTGGCCGGATCGAAACGGGCAAAGGGCAGGGGACTCGGTTGGATTGCGTGACGGATGCGGGCCGCTTGTGGCGTAAAGCCTCGCCCGTGCGGCTTTGCTGGAATGGGAGCCGGGGAGGAACTAGGCCGCCGGATTGTTAGTGCGCGCGATGCTGTCCACGGCCTTCCGGCCGGATCCATGCGGCCGGAATCCAACGATGAATGGCCGGTCCGCCAGGCTGCAGAGCCGGCATCGGTCGCACGACATGCCAGGAATACGCTGTGCCGGACAAACTACAACCCGGCGGCCGGCCGGGGTCACCCCACGGTCTGGGAAGTCTGAAGGAACCACCGCGACCACCGGGCCGGCATCCAATGCTGTCAGGGTGTCGGCGTGTCCGAGACTATTAGCTGACAGATTGATCGTAAACCCGTGCCCGTTGGCGAATCGAACCGCCGCACGGTTGGCAGTTCCTTGGTTACTGTCTCCCAGGCAGGGCTTGTGCGTATAGGTGAACCCGCGCTTGCTGCGGTTAGCCTGAACCAGCTGAGCCAAGGCTTCCGTGTCGATGCTGTCCCCGGCTCCCGGGAGATCGCCCGCTTGATTGTGTCGCCACAGTTGTCCCGGGCGAAGTCTCGCCACGGCTGCCAGGAATCCCGCCCAGGAAACCCCGCGGGTACCGCCCGACACCTTGCGCCAATGGATCCCCAGAGGGCCGCCGGCGGCATAACATCCGCGGGAATAGAATGGGCAAGACGGCGGGCAAGTCTCCCGGGTTGAAGTAGAGACCGGGATCGGTCCTGTCTTGATGTTGGAGCTCACCGGAACCAGATGGAACAACGCCCCGGGAAACGGTGTAGCGGGTCCGCTGCAATCTGGGAGGCTGCCAGTTGCTGGTAAGGTGCCGGAAGGGGTGCAGGCTTGGGTCTGCGACATGTCTAGGAGTCCGTGGAGCTCCTAGGCCGCTGGCGTGATGCCGGCAGAACCGCCCGGGAACAACCACCGCCTAGATTGGGATGCGCGGGGCCATATCACCGGCTGCCCGTCCGCCTTATTTCGTCAACCGGATCACCTCAACGAAAGGCCCGTGGCTCAGGGCGAAACCTCACGTTGCGAGAAACCAGGGGGAACAGACCGCTACCCCGGGAAGGGGGGGTAGTTTTAGCCGCCAGAATTGGATCTCCGGAACCCTGGTGAGGTGCTGACCGAACGCGGTTCTTTCTCGATCGCCCGGCGCCGGCGCCGGTTCCCTGACAGTGCTGACGGGTTCCCAGATTGAGCGGCCGAGGATTCCGTCGGGGCCTCGACCGGGCGGCGGAATCTCCGAGAGGTTACCTGACTAGCCGGGGGGCAGGGTGCGGGTGAATGTGTAATCCTGCTATCAGATATTGCATTTGTGCGTTTGATAGCGGGTTGGGGCCCGGGGCTCGGGAAAACTGGTCCATCGGACCCCCCCTCAAAACCCATCGACCAAACCTCTTCTTCCTTCGTTCGGACGCCTGTACCGAGGCAGGCGTCGCCAAAATTGGAATGCCGAGTGGTCAAAAAAAGACAACTGACCGCTATTCTCACGGTTGAGAACATTTCGACCGAGGTGTTTTTTGGGGTTTCCGATGGGTTTAAGTCGGTTTCAAATCGGTTTCGTGGGGGGGGGTGGTGGTGTTCGTGGGGGTCCGATGAGTGCCGTTTTGACACAGTAACAAAAAAGACATCTTCGTTATCGATACCGATGCCACTTTTGGCACCCTACCGTTCCACATGTGGAACGGTTGTGGAACGGTTTTGTGGAACGGTTTT
>CAIVQB010000042.1 GCA_903907925.1 uncultured Verrucomicrobiota bacterium | reverse complement strand
GAGGACAACACCACCGACGGCTGCCAGAACCATTGGCCGTCATCACCCACCAACCAGCGGCCGTAGGTGTTCAGTTCGCCGGCAAAATGGGCGGCATCGCCGCTCAACGGCGGCGGTGACGAGGTGAACATTGGCGCGGCCGGAACCGGCGGAGCCATCGGAACGGCGGGTTGAACGGACGGCGGGTTCAGTTGGGGCGTGGATTGTCCCGGGTAGGTGATCGGAGCGGGTGCCGGGGCCGAAGCCGGAGAGGTGTTGGCACCGGTCGGCAAACTCGAGTTTGCCAGCATGGCGTTGAGGACCGCCGGCGGCAGGCCCTTGTCGCGCAGGGCGATGAGGTCGTCGGAGGTCAGGTCGTAGGCCACAATCCGGCTACGGACGAAGGCGATGAGGGTGTCTTCCCCGACGCCGGCCGATTTGAGTTTCAGGACTTCATCGACTGCGGCGGTATTGGCCCCAAGCACGACTCCGAGGCTCGACACGCCGATTCCGATCCAGACGAACAGAGAGCAAAAGGAGGTTTTCACTGCGTTAAGAATGGTCTGAGGTGCGCCAGCGATGTTCGCGGGCGCGGGTTGTTTCCCCTGACGATGGAGACGGCTTCCGAACCGAGCCGGTTACCGAATCCCCCGTCGCGGGTCTCCGCTTGAAACTTCAAGCGGCATGGAGATTAGACGCCGGGTAGGCCGGGGATGTTCAGTGCTTCGGAATGTCGGCGGCCGAGACGAGATTCGTTGAGAACCGGATGTATGGGAAACATTCGGGAATATGCGAATCCCAGACGCCGTGCCGGCTCCAGAACCAGCCTCCGGAGTCGTGGGCGGGGGCGGCTTCCTTGTATTGGTTGAAGCGCGACAGGTCGATGCGCCAGACGTCGCCTTCCTTGGGCGGCAGGGAGCGTCCTTCGGCTTTGGCCAGCCATTCGAGACCCTTCCACGGAAAGGCCAGTTCGGCGCTCCAGCCGCGGTCGCGGTCGTCGTCCTTGTTCACAGTGCCGTCGAGAAATACCGCGGTTCGTTTGCCGGGAAAATGCCAGTCGAACTGACCGAGCCGTCCCCCGCGCGGGTGGGTGGTGAATCCAACGCCGTTGAACGGTTGCAACCGGGAACGGGCGAATTCCGGTGCCGCGGAAAAGCCACCGCGTTCGTAGGCGTCGTTCCAGATGAAGAACACTTCGTAGGTCGTGTTGTACCCGTTGATCTCGAATTCGTAGTAGGCGTCGCGACCGGCGATGAACACCTCAAGATCGTTGTCCTGATAAATGGGCGAATTGTTTTTGGTGAAGTTGGCGTGGAGAAAGGGTTCCTCGGCATGGACGCCAATGTAGAGGTTTTCGGCGTCCCAGAGGATGGCCGCCCGGGTTTCGTGGACGGTCGGGGCACCGGTCAGGATGTCGGTGTAGCGTGGGGATTTCGGTGCCTTTTTCCAGACGGACTCATCGAGATGCCCGTCCACGACAATCGGTTGGTCGATGCGATAGGCCGTGTAGTGGGCTACTTCGGAGTCGGGGCAGGGGAATTTGGAAGCGACGACGGCGGCGGGAGCGGGGGCTGGCGTTTGGCCCGACAACCGGGTCGGCAACGCCGCAAAGGCTGCTGCGGCGGCGAGTACCGCGAGGCTTTTTGAAACCCGGCGACCGATCGGCAAAAGTGGAATCAACACGCCCCGAGTCTGCGTTTGGCATCCCCGGCGTCGAGCAGTTCCGAGCGGGTCCCCGTCGTTTTCATTGCTGAAAGACCGGCACTCGTTGAGGATGGGCTTTGTGGCTTCCTCTAAACCCAGACGTATTGATCAATTGTTGGCAAATGGCGGCTATTGCAGCCGAAGCGAGGCCCGCGTGTGGCTTCGGATGGGCCGGGTGACGGTCGACGGCGTGCGCGCCATCGACCCGGGTGCCAAGGTGGATCCGACGGCGGTTCGGGTGGATTCCGAACCCTTGGATGCGCCCGATGATCTGCTGGTGTTGATGCACAAACCCGCCGGACGCGTCTGTTCGCACGATGTCCGCGAGGGTCCGTCGGTTTATGACCTCCTGCCGCCGCGCTGGCAGGATCGAAACCCGGTGGTGACCACCGTGGGCCGGCTCGACAAGGACACCACCGGGGTGTTGCTGCTGACCGATGTCGGCTCGCTGGTGCAGCAGTGGACGTCGCCGCGTCACAAGGTGCCCAAGGTGTACGAAGTCACCGTGGACAAGCCGATTCCGGTGACGCTCGTCGAGATATTCGCCCGCGGCGAGTTGATGCTCGAAGACGAAGAGCGGCCGTGCCAACCGGCGGTGCTGGAGATTCTCAGTCCCAAGGAAGCGCGCTTGGAACTGACCGAGGGACGGTTCCATCAGGTGAAGCGGATGTTCGAGGCCCACGGCCTGAACGTGACGCGTCTGCATCGCAGCCGTTTCGGCGCCTATACTTTGGACGATCTCGCCCCGGGAACATGGCGGATGTTGACGATTCCGGGTCCGGAAGAAGAGAACGCCACCGTCGGCTCCGAAAAAGGGGCGGTTGCCTAGTACTTCCCGGATTGGCTACAAACGGCCGGTGCCGCAGCAACATACTCTCCGACAATCCGTGTCCTTTGTGGGCATTGGCCTGCATTCCGGGAACCGGGTGAGCATGAGTTTGCAACCGGCCCCGCCGAACAGCGGCATCCGGTTCCGGCGGATTGACCTCGAAGGCAAGCCGGAGGTCGAAGCCCGGGTCGATCATGTGACCGACACCCAGCGTTCCACCACGCTCGGCAAAGGATCGGTGAAGGTCCATACGGTGGAACATGTCCTCGCGGCCCTGGCGGGAGCGGAGATCCACAATGCCGTCGTCGAACTCGACGCCAACGAGCCGCCGATCGCAGATGGCAGTTCGCGGGAGTTCGCGCGAATGATCCACGAGGCGGGGCGGGTGGCGCAGGCGGATGTGGTGGAGCCCTACGCCGTGACCCAGCCCATTGAGATCACGCTCGGCGACACTCAGATGGCGGTCTTCCCGCATCCGGGTTTCAAGATCACCTGCACCAGTGCCGACAAGGGCGGACGTTTCACCCAGTTCTACTCGCTCGAGGTCACACCGGAAACGTGGGAACGGGAATTGAGTCATGCCCGGACGTTCTGTTTTTTCGAAGAGATCGAGTACCTGATCCGCAACGGCCTGATCAAGGGCGGCAGTCTGGAGAACGCCATTGTCATCCGTGAAGATGCGGTCCTGACCACCGAACCGCTGCGGTATCCCGAGGAATTCGTCCGACACAAGATCCTCGACATCGTGGGCGACCTTTCGCTCGCCGGCCGGCCGATCCGCGGCCATGTGATCGCGGTGAAGCCGAGTCATCACGCGAATGCCGAACTGACCCGGGCCATTCTCGGCCAGATGCGACGCCCGTTGGAACAGGCGCAAACCTTCGCCCCACCGCCGCCCGCTGTGGAAAAACCGCCCGCCAAACCCAAGCACGAGCCGCCTCCTTCCGAACCCCGTCCCGTGTCCTCCACCCCAGCTTCCGAAGCCGTCGTCCGGGACGGCATCTCCCTCGACATCGGCGAGGTGATGAAACTTCTTCCGCACCGCCCGCCGTTCCTGATGGTGGACCGTGTCCTCCGCATTGAGGGGAACAAGATCACCGCCTTGAAACAGGTGACCATCGGCGAGCCGTACTTCGCCGGCCATTTTCCGGGACACCCCATCATGCCCGGGGTGCTCCAGTTGGAGGCGATCGCGCAGGTGGCGGGTATCCTGATGATGCGTCAGGCGGAGAACGCCGGAAAGCTGGCCTATTTCATGTCGGCCGAGGACGTGAAATGGCGGAAACCGGTGCGGCCGGGGGATTCGCTGATCATTGAAGTCGAGCTGACCAAATCGCGCGGCAAAATCGGGCGCGCCCGTGGCACTTGTCTCGTCGACGGCGACGTGGTGAGCGAAGCCGTGGTGACCTGCATGTTCATGGATCGCTGACCATGGCCCACCGGATTCATCCCACGGCGGTCATTGATCCCGCGGCCGTGCTCGGGACCGATTGCGACATTGGGCCCTATTGCGTGCTCGGTGCCGGAGTGCGGCTCGGGGACCGCTGCCGGCTGCACTCGCATGTCGTGCTCGACGGCACCACCACGCTCGGATCGGACAACGAGATCTTCCCCTTCGCCTGCCTGGGATTGAAGACCCAGGACTTGAAATGGAAAGGCGGCGTGACGCGCGTGGAGATCGGTGACCGCAACGTGTTCCGCGAATACGTGACCGTCCACAGCGCAACTTCCGATGGGGGCGTGACCCGGGTTGGATCCGACAATCATTTCCTCGCCTACGTCCACCTGGCGCACGATGTCCAACTCGGCAACCACATCGTCATGTCCAACGTCGGCACGCTGGCGGGGCATGTCACGGTGGAGGACCATGTGATCATCGGGGGGTTGGCGGCGGTGCACCAATTCTGTCGCATCGGCCGGTTCGCGATGATCGGCGGCTGTTCCAAGGTGGTGCAGGACATCCCGCCCTTCATGATGGGGGATGGCAATCCGGCGGAAACCCGGTTTATCAACAAGGTCGGTCTGGAGCGCAACGGCTTCAACCCCGAGGTGATCAAGAGCCTGACCCAGGCGTACAAGATCCTGTTCCGCGAGGGATTGACCGTTTCCAACGCGCTGGCCCGGATCGTCGCCGAGCTGCCCTCGTCACCCGAGCTCGATCACCTGGTCACGTTTTGCCGCACCAGCGCGCGCGGGATCTCGAAGTAGGACACTTGAGCGCGGGCTGGCGGTTCACGTTGACTCTCCGTCGAAAAAAAGCGACCGACACTGCTTCGCACAGCGGGACACGGATTGCACTGATTCACACGGATTCCGGAAGAAAGGGTCTGCTGGGGTTCATTCTGTCTCCATCCGTGCAAATCCGTGTAATCCGTGTCCGCTCGACTTCTTTTGCATCGTTCCTTGTCAGGCGGATTCCAAGACCACGTTGGTGTAGATCCGCCGTTCGCCGGTCCGGATCAGACCGATGGCACCCGGCACCCGCGCCTTGAGTTGAAGGTGGGGTTCGAACTCGAGCCGCGTGGATCCGAAGGCGCCCCGGAATTCCTCCAGCACCTCCGGCGGATTGAACTGCTGGAATTCAGCGGCCATCCAGGCCGTGCCGGCGTTCCACTGTTGGAGAACGGCGCGAACGACCTCGGGCACCGTCGGAATTCCGTACACCAGCGACAAATCGACCTCGGTCAGCCCGGGCCAGTGGGGGAACATGGAGTCGGCGATGACCAGGGTGTTGGTGTGCCGCACCCGCGCCAGCAAGGCGAGCAGGTGGGGGTTCAGAATGCCGGACCGGATCATCCCTGCAGCAAACCCGCCCGGAACCGGTCGAGTCAAGTATCCCTCCGTCGGTCGCCTTCATTCAGGTTCCTCTCCTTCTTAATCTTACTCATAATCTCAATCCCCCGAACGACTTGGAACGGATTCACGACCGGCCCTCAGCCGGGGCAGTGCCGCGGCGTACCCAATCGCCACCTGAACGACGATTGACCGCGATGCTCCGGATCCGCACCCTCCGCCCGCTTTATGAGCAAACTCGACGACGTTTACGCAAAACTTCAGGTCAAAACCGGTGCCAAAATCGCCTTGGTGGTCCTCGACGGACTCGGCGATATCGCCACCCGTGAACAAGGTTGGATGACCCCGTTGGAAGCGGCCCGGACGCCTCATCTCGACGCGTTGGTGGCCCAGGGTTGTGCCCAGGGACGGATGATTCCCGTCGCTCCCGGAATCACACCGGGTTCCGGTCCCGGCCATCTCGGCCTGTTCGGATATGACCCCATCGAATGGGAAGTCGGCCGTGGCGTGATCGAGACGCTGGGTCTGGGCATCGAGTTGAAGAACGGCGACGTCGCCGCCCGCGCGAATTTCTGCACCTTGAACCCGAAGGGCATCGTCACCGACCGCCGCGCGGGGCGCATCGCCACCGAGGTTTGCGAGCGGCTCTGCGGCATTCTCTCGGCGAAGATCAAGAAGATCGGCACCTCGCAGGTGTTCATCTATCCGGGCAAAGAACACCGATTTGCCATCGTGTTCCGCGGTGCCGGACTCGAAGGACCGTTGACAGATACCGATCCGAATCGCGAGGGCCTGCCAATCGCTGAGGCGAAGCCGGTGGATCCCAAGAGCGCGGGCCAGAAGAAGGTCGCGAAGTTGGTCGCCGAATTCTACAAGGCGGCCCTGCCGTTGCTCGCCAAGGAGAAGACTGCGAATGGCTTCCTGATGCGCGGCGTCGCGCACCAGCCGGACATCCCGACGTTCGAGCAGCGTTACGGTTTGAAGGCCGCCGCGCTGGCGGTTTATCCGATGTACAAGGGTCTCAGCCAGCTCGTCGGGATGACCAAGATTGAGGGGCCGGAAACCATCGCCCAGCAATTCGAGCGCTACGTCGCCGAGTACGAGAACTACGACTATTTCTTCATCCACTACAAGTACACCGACAAGGCGGGTGAGGACGGAAACTTCGCCGCCAAGGTGAAGGCGATTGAGGATTTCGACGCGGCATTGCCGATCCTGCTGGCGCGCAAGCCGGACGTCCTGGCCATCACCGGCGACCATTCGACCCCCGCGCCGTTGAAGGGCCATTCCTGGCACCCGCAGCCGGTGCTTCTGCATGCGGCGTCCACCGGATCCGACAAGCTCCAGCGTTTCACCGAGACCGGTGCGAACAACGGAAGCCTGGGGATTTTCGAGGCGAAATACCTCATGCGCCTCATGCAGGCCAACGCGAAGATGTTCGACAAGTACGGGGCGTGAGCCAAGCCCGGATCCGAGCCGGCCATGTTTGATGTCGTTGAAGAGCTGATCAGGCTGGCAAAGGCATTTCGAGTGGCCGGCGTTGACCATGCGTTGTGCGGCGGATTGGCGGTCATGATCCATGGATTCATTCGTGCGACCGAGGACATTGACCTGCTGATTGAGGAATCAGACCTGGACAAGGCTCGGAGCGTTGCCGCGGATTGCGGTTTCCGATTGAAGGGCACGGAATTGCCGTTTCGGACGGGACCCAAGCTCGCACGAATCATCAAAACCTCGGCCGACAGCGAGGACTACCTGGTGTTGGACCTGCTGCTGGTGACGGATGTTACACGTTCCGCATGGGAATCACGGGCGGACCTTGCGACACAGTGGGGACCGGTTCGAACGATTAGCCGGGAGGCGCTGGTGGCGATGAAACGGCAGGCGGGCAGGCCGCAGGATTGGGTGGACATTGAACGACTGGAGGCTCCCGATGCCCCCGGTTGACATGAGTTCAGCAGCGATCAGTCGGCGGTTGATTCGAGGGAGTCAACTCCGCCGGCTGGGCGTCGGTTTGGCGGGTCCCCGTCGTCGTCCGTGGACATCACTGGGGACGTTTGTGCGGGTTGGTCCGGATGGTTTGACACCCGTTGCTGAAGACGATTCCGGTGAGGTTCGGCCTGCCGATCGGATCCCGCCGCCGGAGTCTCCAACGCGGAATCGGACAGACTGACAATCGGGTCTCCGCCGCGAAACCGCTTCCGCCCAGGCCGGAATTTTAGTAGATTCCGCCATGCAGTTTCACGAATTCGGTCTCCGTCTTGCCCTGCTCGATGCCGTTCAGGCGATGGGCTACAAGGAGCCGACCCCGATCCAGGAACAGGCGATTCCGCTGATGCTGGAAGGGAAGGACGTCATTGGTTCCGCGCAGACCGGCACCGGCAAAACCGCGGCCTTTGCCCTCCCGATCATTCATCAGATCGGCACCCACGGCCCCGGTCCGCGATGCCTGATCCTGGAACCCACCCGTGAACTGGCCTCCCAGACCGAGGAGAGCTTCAAGAAATTCGCGCGCTTCACCAATCTCAGCGTCAGCGTCGTGTTCGGCGGCGTCGGCTATGGCAAACAGCGGGATGAACTGAAGGCCGGCGTCGATGTTCTCGTCGCCACTCCCGGTCGTCTGCTGGACCACATCCAGGAACGGTTGGTCGATCTCAGCGGCATCCGGCATCTGGTGCTCGACGAGGCGGATCGCATGCTGGACATGGGATTCCTGCCCGACGTCAAACGCATCATCGACCGTTGCGGCAAGGACCGGCAGACCGCGCTGTTTTCCGCCACCATTCCGCCGGCGATCGAAACGCTGATCCACTGGGCGATGCGTTCGCCGGTGACCATCGAAATCGGCCAGCGCCGCACGCCGGCCGAGACGGTGAAACACATGCTCTATCCGGTCGCCGAGAAGCAGAAGAAGGATCTGCTCCGCGCGTTGCTGGATCATGTTCATTACGAGTCGGTGATCATTTTCTGCCGGACCCGCCGCCGGGCGGATGACATCGAGGCGCTGCTCAAGCGGAACAATCACCGCGCCGCCGCGATTCATAGCGATCGGTCCCAGAAGGATCGCGAAGGCGCGCTCGCGGGCTTCAAGGACGGCAAGTATGAGGTGCTGGTGGCCACGGATATCGCCGCCCGCGGGCTCGACATCGCCGATGTCACCCACGTCATCAACTACGACGTGCCGCAGCATCCCGAGGACTACGTCCACCGGATCGGCCGGACCGGTCGTGCCAAGGCCACTGGCGATGCATTGACCCTGATGGTCGCCGAGGATGCCGCGGCGGTTCGTTCGATCGAACGCTTCATCAGCCAGACCATTCCCCGGGTAAAGATCGAGAGTTTCAAATACGACTACACCGCACTGTTTGATGACGGCAAGGACGGTCGCGGATCGATGGCGGATCGCAAGGTGAAGGGTGTCCGGTTGACCGGCGGCTACTATTTCGGACCCGGAAAGAAGCGCCGATAAAGCTGGGAGCGCCGTCATCCTGCCGGCCAGTTTCCGCGGCCGGCAAAATTCCGGCGCTCATCAGTTAGCGGATGACGAATCGCGAGAGCCAGGGCCAACCGGCCATCAAGGCGATCCACAGGCCCATCAGCACTGCGAGCACCAGCGAGTGCAGGAAAACGAACCGCAGAATCCGGCCCTCGTGTCCGTGCTGTTGGGTGGCCGTACCCGCCACCACGATGCTTTGGGCGTCGATCATTTTCCCCATCACACCGCCCGTGGAATTGGCCGCCGCCATGAGGTAAGGGCTTAATCCGAGTTGCTCGGCGGTGATGCGTTGGAGCGATCCGAACAGGACGTTGGAGGCGGTGTCGGATCCAGTGAGCGCCACCCCGAGCCAGCCCAGCAACGTGCCGAAAAACGGATAAAACGCACCGGTATGCGCCAGGGCCAGGCCCAGCGTGGCGTCGGTTCCGGAATACTTGGTGACGTTTCCCAGGGCCAGCATCGCCGCGATGGTCAGCAGTGATCCCCGGATGCGGACCGCCGTGGCCAGCCAGATGCGGAGCAATTGCCTCGGCGAGAATCCGAGGATGAATCCGGAACAAATGCCGGCGAGAAGGATTCCGGTTCCGGTGGCGGACAGGAGGTTGAGTTTAAACTCCGCCTTTTCGGGCCGCGGTTCGGCGACCACGGGTGGAACGCGCTGGACCTTCAAATGAAGTCCGGGGACGGCGAAGGAGGTGGCCGCCAACCGGTCCAATGATTCCTTCACCGGTTGCATGCCCCACACGAAGATGAACCCGGTCAACACCAGCCAGGGAACCCAGGCGGAAAGTTTGGAGTGAGAGCCCGCAACGGTATTGAGAGGGGGCGTCGTCAATTCCGGTTTCGCTGCTGAATCCGTCGGGTGTCTTGTGAACACCGGCGAATCCGAGGGTTGCCAGAACCGCAGCACGGCGAGGACTGCGGCGATGCTGGCGAGCGCCGCCAGGGAATCGACCACCCACGGTCCGTGGAAGTTGCTGACGAGGAATTGGGTGATCGCAAAGGCGCCGCCCGCCGCCACTGCGACCGGCCAGACCCCGAGTGCGGACCGCCATCCGCCCATCGCGCAAACGATCCAGAACGGGATGATCGCGGAAAACACCGGCAACTGCCGACCGGCCATCGCCGAGAGTTTCAGGACGTCGAGTCCCGTCACCTGGGCGAGCGTGGTGATCGGAATCCCGATGCTGCCGAAGGCCACCGGCGCTGTGTTGGCGATGAGGGAAAGTCCGCTGGCGTGAACCGGACTGAAGCCCAGTTGCATCAGTAGTGCGGCGGTGATGGCGACCGGTGCACCGAATCCGGCCGCGCCTTCAATGAACGCCCCAAAGCAGAAGGCGATGAGGATGACCTGCACTCTTGGATCCGGTGCGATTCCGGCCAATTGGATTCGCAGCGCTTCAAACCGCCCGGATTCCACGGTCAACCGGTGCAGAAAGAGCACGTTGAGCACGATCCAACCGATGGGGAACAGGCCGTACGCGGTGCCGTAACCTGCGGCACCGAGGGCTGCCGAAGCGGGCATGCCGAAGGCCCCGACTGCCACCAGGAGGGCCGTCAACAGCCCGATCAACGCAGCCGTCCAGGCCCGGACGTGGCCGAGTGCAATCAGACCCAGCAACACCAACACCGGAATCAGCGCCACTGCGGTCGAAATCGCCGGTCGGTGGAACGGATCGTAGGTTTGAGACCAGGGCATGATGGGTTCGCGGATCAAAAGGGACCGTTCGCCACGGGGCAAGGTCTTCCGGTTGCGGATGCCTCGTTCGCCCCCGGTTTACTGGACAGAATGATTCTACCGGAGAACGGCTGGAATTGTTTTGAAACTGGCGACATTCGTGTCGGGTACAAAGAGGTGCCCACCCGCGTTGGGCGATCCCGACGCTTGTATCCTGAGACACCTCATCGTAACAAACTCCGTGCGAAACCCCTGGAAACTCCTGCCGAAGTCCGGCTGGAAACGTTGGCTGGCCCTTATCGGGATCACGATCGGTGGTTTTGTCCTGCTGGTGGTGACGCTCGTGGTCTCAGTGATGCTGGCCTGGCAGAACCCAAACTTTCAGGCGTGGGTTTTTACCCAGTTCGTCGATCGCATGTCGCCGGCGTTCAAGGAAGAGAGCGACAAGGCACCGGCGCCGCTTCCGAGCTATCACGGGTTTGAACCTGACGCCCGTGCCCTCAATGACACCGCGGGGCTCTTCCAAACCACGAACGTCTGGAAGGTTCACCTCGCCTTCAGTGAGGATCAATGGAAGGCGCTCGGACCCCAGCGGATTGCGCCCATGCCCGGATTCATGCAGGCGGACGGCCGCCCCTTGCTGCGCAATACCAACGCCATGCGCTCCGGTTTGGCGGGCGTCCTCGGGTTCAATTTTCCGTGGTCCACGGCGGCGGTCGAGTTCGGCGGCGTGTCCTTCACCAACGTGGGAGTTCGCATCAAGGGGAACGGCACCTTCCTGGCCTCGCTCGGCAGCTACAAGCACCCGTTCAAAGTGGAGCTGAACCATTACGTGAAGGGCCAGCGGCTTGCGGGCAAGGGGACGTTGAATTTCGGGAATCTGAACGCCGATTTTTCCTGTCTCGGCGACGCGCTGGGATACGAGTTCTTTCGCGATGCCGGAGTGCCCGCTCCGCGGACCGCCTTTGCGCGAATGCTCCTGTCGATCACCGGCCGTGAGGATCACCGGCCCCTGGGACTGTATGTCATGGCCGAGAATCCCGACGACGTCTGGGCTCGGGATCGTTTCGGTCAAAAGGGAACGGCGATCTTCAAGCCGGTGACCTATGAATTGTTCTCCGATTTGGGAACGAACTGGTCCGCCTATTCCGGCATCTACGATCCCAAGACCAAGATCACGACGGATCAAGAGGAGCGGTTGATGGCGCTGGCCCGGTTCGTCGCGAAGGCCCCGGATGCGGCGTTCGCTGCGGAACTTGGCAACCACCTCGATGTGGAGGAGGTGGCCCGGTATTTCGCCTGTGAAACTCTCCTGTCGAACTACGATGGAATTTACACCACCGGACAGAATTTCCTGATGTATCTCGATCCGCGAACCCAGCGGTTTGGGCTGATTCCCTGGGACCTCGATCATTCCTGGGGCGAATTCCCATTTCTGGGCACGGTGGACCAGCGGGAGCACGCCAGCATTTGGCATCCGTGGGTGGGCAAAAACCATTTTCTCGAACGCCTTTTCTCGGCACCGGTCTTCAAGGAGGCCTATCGCCGGGAATTGGAACACCTGGTGACCACCGTATTTGTTCCGGCCCGATTGAGCCGTCGAGTGGATGAACTCGCTCCAGTCGTCCGGCCGGTAATTGCCGAGGTCTCCACCAATCGACTCGCCCGATTCGATGTCGCCGTCTCCTCGAAATTCTACGATGGACCGCGTGATGCCCGTTCCCCGGATGATCCGAATCGCCCGGTCTGGCAGCTCAAACGCTTCTTCGCCAACCGTGCGGCCAGCGTGCGCGACCAACTCGACGGCAAGAGCGAGGGGCTCCGGGTGGAACGGAATGCGCGAAGGTGACTCCCGTGGATCGGTCCAAACGGGCCTGATGGTGAGATGTCGTGCAGGAAGATTGGTAACTGCACGGGGAAACCTGTAGGCTCGGCGGCCACTGTGAGTTCGGAAGCTGCCATCCTTACCGCCCAGGAGATTCTCCTGCGGCACAACGAACGGGTCCTCCTGGACCATGCCTCCTTCGGGCTCGCGCCCGGCGATCGTGTCGGACTCGTCGGCCGCAACGGCGCCGGGAAGTCCACGTTCCTGCGCATCCTCGCTGGTGAACTGCAACCCGACGAAGGCCTCATCACCCGTCAACGCGGGACGATCGTGGGGTATCTGCCACAGACCTTCGACCTGGATCCGACCAAGACCGTGTACGAATGCGTCCGCGAAGGTGGCCGGCTGGTTCTCGATCTGATCCACGAATATGAGACGCTGCCCGGCCACACGCGGCGCCATGAGGAACTCGAGGAACAGATCGTCCATCACGATGGATGGAACCTCGACACCCGGATCCGCACCGCTCTGAACCAGTTGTCCTGTCCGCCCGATGACAGCCCCGTGGTCCGGCTGTCCGGCGGCGAACGTCGTCGCGTCGCCCTGGCCCGCGCGCTGGTGTCCCAGCCGGACGTGTTGATGCTCGATGAACCGACCAACCATCTCGACACCGACTCGGTGGAATGGATCACCGGGTTCCTCGCCAGCTACCCCGGCGCTCTATTGGTCGTCACCCACGACCGCCATTTTCTCGATCAGGTGGTTAACGCCATCGTCGAACTGCGCAACGGCGTGTTCGAACGCTACGAAGGCAACTACACCGATTACCTCATTGCGCGCGCCGAAAAGCTCGCCTCGGAGGAACTGGTGGAGCACAAGCGGCAGATGTTCCTGCGCAAGGAGCTCGAATGGGTCCGGCGTCGGCCCAAGGCCCAGACCAGCAAATCCAAGGCCCGCCTGGATCGCTTTTTCGAGGTCGACGAACAGGGACCGGCTGTCGTCGAGACGGACATGGAGCTTGTCGTGCCGCCGCCGCCCCAGATGGGCAATCGCGTGGTGGACCTGGACGCCATCTCGATGGATTTCGGCGGAAAACCGCTGTTTGCCAACCTCAGCCACAGTTTCGCCAACGGCACGCGCATTGGCATCACCGGGCGGAACGGTGTGGGCAAGACGACCCTGCTGAAACTGATTCTCGGGGAACTCAAACCGACGGCCGGCGAGATTCGCATCGGGCAGTTGACCCGCTTCAACTACGTCGATCAGTCGCGCCTGCAGTTGCGCGAAGACCGGACGGTGTTGGACGAAGTTGGCGATGGCACCGAGTGGGTGCAGTGGGGTGAAACCAAGCTCTCGCTCCGCGGCTATCTCAAGCGGTTCCTGTTCACCGATGATCGGATCACCGCCGCCGTGAAATGGTTGAGCGGCGGGGAGCGCAGCCGGTTGCTCCTGGCGAAGGTGCTCAAACGCGGCGGCAATTTCCTGATTCTCGACGAACCGACCAACGACCTCGATCTCCCGACCCTGCGCGTGTTGGAAGAGGCGTTGATCAACTTCCCGGGATGCGTCCTGGTGGTCAGCCACGACCGCTATTTCCTGAACCGCGTCTGCACCGGAATCCTTGCCTTCGAGGGAGATGGACGGGTGGCGTTCAGCGAGGGCAACTACGATTACTACGTCGACAAAAAGAAACGTGCCGAAGCGGCCGGAGTGCGCCCCGTTTCTTCCGGCCCGGCCCCGCGAGCTGCAGCCGCTGCGACGCCCGTTTCCGTCTCCGTTGCACCCGCGGCCCCGGCGAAACCCAAGGGACGCAAGTTGAGCTTCAAGGAACAGCGCGAACTCGAGGGCATGGAACCGCTGATCCAATCCACCGAAGCCGAAGTCGTCCGTCTGGAGACGCTATTGGCCTCGCCGGAATTCTTCAAAACCCAGGGTGCGAAAGCCAACTCCGTCATCGCCGAACTGGAAGGGCTGAAGGACAAGGCCGTGAAACTCTACGCCCGCTGGGAGGAGCTCGAAGCGATCCGCACCGCCAGTTAGCCCGGAGTTCCGCGTTCACGCGGGCCTTCCGCAAGGGCCAAAGGCCCGCACCATACCAGCCTTGGGCATCGCCCAAGGACATGGGTCGCCACAAATCTCCGAGCCCTGGAGGGGCGCTCCATTGCACCGTCTGCCCGGCGTTTTTTCTGATTTTTGGATCGCTCGTACGCCCGCGACCGGCCAACGACCCGGGCGATGCCTCACCGCCTCCCCCGCTTTTCATTGGCCCGCGGCGGTGGAACGTAGCCATCCTCCCGGGCATGTCGCGGTCACTCCAATCCCGGGGATACGCAGGCGCGTTGGCCCTCGCCCTCTCACTCGCCCCTTGCATCGCCTCCGCAGCGGAACCCTCTCCGCGGCCGATGGCTTTCGACGATCTTCTCGCGCCGCACCGGGTTTCTTCTCCCACGCCCTCGCCGGACGGACGCTGGATCGCCTGCGTGATCACCGACATCGACAAGGCGGCCAACCGCGGCAATTCCGATCTCTGGCTGATGCCGGTTGCCGGTGGCGCGCCGCATCCGTTGACGTCATCGCCCAAGCAGGATCGCCATCCTTCATGGTCGCCCGACGGGAAATGGATCGCCTTCGAGTCCAATCGCGACGGTGAGTTTCAAGTTTGGATCATCCCGGTCGACGGCGGCGAGGCCCGCAAGGTGACAACTCTTTCGACGGGTGCCGAACGGCCGGTGTGGTCGCCGGACGGATCGACCATCGCCTTCATCTCATCGGTGTTGCCCGAGTATTCCGAACAACCGTTTGCCGCGTCCGATTCTGCGAACAAGGCGGCGCTCGAAGCCCGCGAAAAGAGTCCGGTAAAGGCCCGTGTCATGACCCAGTTGCTCTACCGACATTGGGATTCGTGGGTGGACGGCCGCCGGCAGCATCTGTTTGTCGCGCCGGTCAACGAAGGCCGCGCCGCGGGAGAACCGCGGGATTTGACACCCGGCAATCGCGACGCGGTCCCGACTTCGACCACCTTCGAAGCCGGCGATGAGTTCGCCTTTTCACCCGACGGCGGCGAGATCGCCTACACCGCCACTCCGGAACCTGCCCGCACCGAGGCATGGAACACCAATCATGATCTATGGGTGGTCGACGTAAAAACCGGACGACGGCGTCAAGTGACTTCAAATCCGGCTGCGGATGGCTGCCCGAAGTATTCGAAGGATGGAAAGTGGCTGGCCTATCGCGCCCAATCGCGGGCCGGTTACGAAGCTGACCGATGGCAATTGATGTTGCTTGACCGCGCTTCTGGTGTGACGCGGAGCCTGACCTCGGCGTGGGACGCGTCGGTGGAAGACCTCTGTTGGTCGACCGATTCCAAGGCGTTGGTCATCGCCGCGGAATCCCACGCCACCAAACTGCTATGGACCCTGCCCGTCACCGGTGGAACTCCACGGGCGTTGACCCGGGGCGGTGCGTCGGCCGAGGCGGCAGTGGCGCCGGATGGCCACGTCGTGTTCACCCGGAGCCGACTGACGGAGCCCGCGGAAGTGTTCCGTGTGGCCCTCGACGGGACTGGCGAGATGCAGCCATTGACGAGTTTCAATCGGACGTGGTCCGCCGGGATTGTT
>CAIVQB010000041.1 GCA_903907925.1 uncultured Verrucomicrobiota bacterium | reverse complement strand
TCTACATTCCATCAGACGATGTAATGTTCTCGATTTGGCTAACAAGAGTTCAAGACTATAGGCATTTCGCAGATTCGGAATCAAATCGGCGCTTTGCGGAATCAGAATCGAATATCGACAACAGTTGGAAGGAACCATCTATAGAAGGAGTGCCTATTTCGGTAGGACCCGATTACCCAGTTGTTTGCGTTAGTTGGGTTGATGCAAACCGCTTTTGTCGGTGGCTGACAGAGAAAGAGCGACGGATTGGACTAATCTCAAACTCCAAAGAGTATCGCCTCCCTACCGATGCAGAATGGAGTTGGGCTGTTGGAATCGGACAGGCTGAACTCAACTCCCGCTCACGAACTACTCCCCACGAAAAGAATCAAGCGATCGATCTCCCGAAGTATCCTTGGTCAAAGGCGCACCCATTCACATTCC
The DNA here is from genome assembly GCA_903907925.1 of uncultured Verrucomicrobiota bacterium. Lineage (GTDB taxonomy): Bacteria > Verrucomicrobiota > Verrucomicrobiia > Limisphaerales > UBA9464 > CAIVQB01. The sequence goes on along the minus strand of CAIVQB010000041.1, from coordinate 21,314 downwards.
CATGGGGAAGCAATTGGCCGCCTCCTCCAAACGCTGGAAACTTTGGCGATGAGTGTAAACGTGAACTGTTTCAAACATCTGCATGGATTCACAATTACAGGGACGGTTATTCAACAACCTCACCAGTTGGATCTTTCAACCCAAACCAATATGGCATTTATGATTTAAGCGGAAACTGTTGGGAATGGTGCGCTGATCTATACCATGGTGAGCAAATGCACAGCCCTCGGTGGAGGGTTCTTCGCGGCGGGGCATTTACCTCCTTTTACAGCGAAGAACTGCTCTCGTCATGCCGCGATCTAGCTCACCCCGATTCCAGAAAATCTCTAAATGGTTTTCGAATCGCCCTTTCGTCCATATAGTGTTCTCATTCCGGAATAATTGTTCTAAGACCATCGAAATCGAAGACATCCTCATCATCTACCCTTCGTGAGGTTATTTAAAACCGAGGTTAGGACTCCAAACATGTCTTTTTGAGTAACCTTCTCATTCGAATCTGCAACAACCGGAACACCGAAGAACCTTTCAGTTAGGTTACCCTTTATCTTAACCTTATCAGCTTCCGGCAGAAGCACCAAATAGGCATCTAACGATGCCAATTCAAGATGTATCTTTCGATTTTGGCGCTCTCGGTCTCTATGCTTTGTTGACTCATTCGCGGCGTATCCGGCCGGAAACGCCAAGATTAATACAGTTCCAAGTCGAAATCCAAATACACGCCAATCGGTTTCGTGCCCAATGCTGTATACAAAGGCGAATGCGCCGACGCAAATCATTGCGCCCATTAATCCTAAAGCGATCCACCTCCACAGATTAGCCTGTTGTGCTTCATAGTCTGCGGTATTCCTGAACTCTCCCGCAAATGCAGTTGTACCAATCGCACCAAAAATCTTATCTACTTCTTCTTCTCGTTTTTGAAGAAACGTCAGGTGTTTATCGCTTTGGTCTTTTGCGTATTTAAAGAATGCTTCATATTCTTTCTTCCGCATTGCAGAGGTTTCTTCAAACTTGGTCTCAAACTCACGTTCTTTTGAAGAATTGCTCAAATGAATATCTTTTAGTGAATCAGCGAAATCATTAGTCCGTTTTTCTTGAGCGTCTGAGAATTGCTTTTGAAAATCAGCGATTGCCTGATCTAGGCGATTCTTTTGAGATTGGATTATTTGATTATTCTCATCAAGGCGCACATTTCGCTCTGCAATGGCCTTAGATAACGAATCAAATTGGGCCTCAACCTCCTTCCCTCGAAGCTGAACCCGGTGAAGTTCTCCTACAATCTTGTTTTGAAAGATCGCATTCGCATCTGCAATAGATTTGAATTCCTCGACGGTCAGGCCTGCATCAAGTGGACGTAGGACTGCTATGATCTGATCGATGTTCGCGTTCGCATTCTGAAGATATCCAATATTGCGAGTATTATTGAAGTTTGTTATCTCCGACTTGCACTCATTAAGCCAACTCGTGAAATTGCCCCATGAATTCAAGCCGAATAAATCGGGATCTAGTTTTGAAAGTCGGACGGATAGGATCTTGAGAATCTTTAGAAGGCGCGAATACTCATTCAGAATGTCCCCTGAAAGATCGGCAATTGAAATGCTTTCCAATAGAGTCGAGCAGACTTGGACCTGCGGAACAATATTTTGATTGTCGAAAGTTGTTTTCCACCTAGACATAAACCGTTCCTTTGGTTGACTGTGTTGTCTGAAGTTGTTTCGACTGTTCTGTTTTCCTATTCCTCCAACGATCCCGCCTAAACTCAACAACCACACCGCGAGATTCGTGGCGTGATTGATGTTTGTTTGTTTGGATCAAAATGTCCACTTCGCGTTTCGTGGCGATGTTCCCCCAGTTCGCGGAAACAACCAACAGCGAGAACACCCTCTGCTTACTTCTTCGGCCGACTCAAATCATTGAGCGATAGGCACAATTAACATTCTTTCTGAGTCCCCTCTACCCCGGACCTTAGGCGCTATGGGGTCGGATTGGCGGATATTGGCGCAGGCCCGCATTTCGTCGGTGAACATCCCGCCCTTAAGTCCGCGCCGAATTGTGGCGACCGTTCATTCACCCTCCGACCAATCACTGCTCCAATGACATAAAGCAGTGGAAACACCGAGACAAACGCCAAAGGAAAGAAAGCCTGATAGAATAACGCCAACAGGAAATTGACCGGGAGAAGGGACGCATAAACCAGAAGCCGCCGTCTGGAAACTCGCCCCAAGATGGCCGCGACGAATCCGCTCAGAATGAGCGTAGCCGGACAGGCGACGAGAGCGCCGAAGAAAACCAGTTCAAAAAGTAGATCGTAGGTTTCCCAATTCTTTAGGAGAGATATTGAAGAAAGGGCAAGAAACTCACAAATAAGGAAGGCCGCGACCTTTCCGGCAGTCGCCGGTTTGGTGATGGAAAGAAGGAGCCGTTTCATTGTGGCCTTGGTGGGCCAATGGTTCTTTAACTGGTCCCAAATGTCTATTCCTCGGGTTGGAAAGAGGCGGCAGCGGGTCCACAGATGGCGGCGAGAGGAATGCCGGGGTTTTCCGGACGACCCGGGATCGGCGTGGATTGGGCGAAATAGGGAATTTTCTTCCGCCCTTTGTTCGTGTCCGGGGAATTGAAGCCAATGCCCTGCCCCGGATAAACCGCTGGTCCGCTGCAACCGATGACCCTTTCCAGCCTTCTCGGGAGTCGGCGACTAAGTCGCCCGATGAAGTACCCAAATCGGCCTTGGAAATCGGCGCGAAAATAGGCCCTATCGCCTTAAAACTCACCAGCTAGCCCGCGGCCAAGATGCATACTCTGTTGCATACTTTTATCGGGAAAACACGGCCATAAAAGGAAGCTGTTGTCCATTTTAGGCGGCTTGTTTGCACCATAAACGATTTGTTTTAGGCATCTTAGGACAGCGGTGTCCAACTCTGTCCAAAGATATGAATACAATTTCGAGTCAGGTGCCTTTAACCACTCAGCCACCCTTCCACGACCCGTATTTGCTCTGTCCTTCGAACATTCTCCAAAACGATGGGGTTTAGCCATCGCCGGAACGACCGACAGACGGGAGTCTACTACTTGTTTGCCCGATTCAACGGCAAGCTGAAAAAAGAAAAGCCTTCGGCTCGCAATGCTCTCCACCGGCAAGCTCCATACCGCCGAGGACGAGAAATCCAAGCCCCCGCGCATTCCGAGATTGCACCCGCCGCTCGGGCGGAATAACCAATGGGCGCTTCCAAGGATTCCGAGACCCATTGCCCTCTGAGCGCTGCGTTTCCAATGTCAACCTCAACCCGACGATCGCCACACCCGGTGCCGATCCTCGCAACGATGATTCGACGGGCACCCCATTTCCAGCCATCGAGTGGATCGGACCACAGATGTCCCACCCCACGCGCGACTCTTCCACCGCGATGCCTTCCGTTCATCTCAATCTCCAATGCCGTTTCCCGTTGGATGAAGCAATGGCTGGGGAATCCCTACCACGACGGATGGCTCCGCAACAATTCGCTTGCGGGTAAATGCCAGGCTCGCTTGCTCGGTCCGATCCCTGCTTAGTCCCTTCGCATGAATGCGCTCCTTCCCAATTGCGCGAATTCGGCTGTTTTCACCAGCCGCCGAAGGTTCCTGCAGCAAACCGGCCTCGGTATCGGCGGATTGGCCATGGCCTGCCTGCTGAACGAAACTGCGGGTGCCGAGCCGATCGCCTCGCTCGCGCCCCGCCGGCCGCCGCTCCCCGCCAGGGCCAAACACGTCATCCACATCTTCGCCGGGGGCGCTCCCAGCCACCTGGACACTCTCGATCCCAAGCCGGCGCTGGATAAATTCCGTGACCTGTCATTGCCGGGCGAATCGGGCGTTGGTTTTCCATCGCCATTCAAATTCCCCAAGTGCGGACGGAGTGGTCTGGAACTCAGCGAGATCTTTCCGCGACTGGGTACCGTGGCGGATGAATTGTGCGTGGTTCGTTCGATGTTCACCGACGTGCCGGCGCACGGGGCCGCGGCCAAGCTGCTGCATACCGGCTCGATCACCCTCACCCGTCCGAGCCTGGGCGCATGGACCCTCTACGGCCTCGGATCGGAGAACGCCAGCCTGCCGGGTTTCATCACCTTTGGCGGCAATGTGGAATGGCGTCAGGCGGCGTTCCTGCCGGGTCCGTTCCAGGGCGCCAAGGCGGACTTCGCCCAAGGACGCGCGCCGGAAAAGGTGCTGCTGAACCTGAAAAGTGAATTTGCCTCGCGCGAGCAGCAGCGCATCCAACTCGACCTGATGCACAAGCTGGACGCCGCCCACATGGAACGCGCACCGCACGACGATCAGTTGGAGGCGCGCATCGATTCGTTTGAGCTGGCCTTCCGGATGCAGACCGAGGCACCGGAGGCGTTCGATCTTTCCAGGGAATCCAAGGAAACACGCGAGCTTTACGGCAGGGGCGAACTCGCGGCGAAGCTGTTGTGCGCCCGCCGACTCGTGGAGCGCGGAGTCCGCTTCGTGCAGGTCGACGCCGGCGGCTGGGATCATCACACCAACCTCGCCACCGCCATCGCGGGCACCGCCAAGGCCGTGGACCAGGCGGCTGCGGCCCTCATCTCCGATCTCAAATCGCGCGGCCTCCTCGATTCCACCCTGGTCATCTGGGGCGGTGAATTCGGGCGAACCGCCTCGACCGCCGGCAAGGTCGCCGCCGACTCGGGCCGCGATCATCACGCGAAGTGCTTCTCACTCTGGATGGCGGGTGGCGGCGTGAAGGGCGGCATGGCGTACGGATCAACCGACGAACTTGGCCAGGAAGTCGTCCAGAATGGCCTTCATGTTCACGACCTGCACGCGACCATCCTGCGCCTCCTGGGTTTCGACCACACCCGGCTCACCTACCGCTACAACGGCCGCGATTTCAGGCTCACCGACAACTTCGGCAAGGTCGCGGAGTCCATCATCGCGTGAGGCGTATGATCCGAATCATTCCGACAGGGTGGAGGTTGTTCCTGCTCGCGGCCTGTGCCGGTTCGATGACCGCTGCCGAAACGCCGGTTTTGGACCCGTCGAAGGTGGAATTTTTTGAAGGCAAGGTGCGGCCGTTGCTGGTGGAGCATTGCGAGAAATGTCATAGCGCCGCAGAGGGTAAATCGAAGGGCGATCTGACGCTTGACTCACGGGACGGCTGGGAAAAGGGCGGCGAACACGGTCGGGCCGTCGTCGCCGGCAAACCGGCCGACAGCCTCCTGCTGAAGGCCGTGAGCTACACCGATGACGATTTGCGCATGCCACCCAAAAAGGAGGGCGGCAAACTCCGGGACGAGGAGATCGCGATTCTGCGAAAATGGATCGCTGACGGCGCAGTCGACCCACGGCGCGGCGGGGTGAAACGGCTCACCGGCCTTTCCGCCACGGCGCGTTCGCATTGGGCGTTTCAACCGGTCAAGGCGGTGACTCCCCCGGCGGTCAAGGATTCCGCCTGGGTGAAGAACGACGTGGATGCGTTCATCCTCGCCAAACTTGAAAAGAACGACATGCGGCCGAATCCACCGGCCGCGAAAGAAGCGCTGATCCGCCGCGCGAGCTACGATCTGATCGGACTGCCGCCGACGGTCGAGGAAGTGCAGGCGTTCGTGCAGGACCCATCCCCGCGCGCCTTCGAGAAGGTCGTGGACCGTTTGCTCGCGTCGCCTCACTACGGCGAACGCTGGGCCCGGCATTGGCTGGACACGGCACGATACAGCGACACCACTGGAATTTCCGGGGACGGCGGGAAGAATCGATATCAGGACTATCGGTATGAGTACGCCTGGACCTACCGCGACTACGTCATCCAGGCCATCAACGCCGACAAGCCGTGGAACACCTTCCTCACCGAACAACTGGCCGCCGATCAGTTGCCCGATATCAAGCCCAACGATCCGCGGCTGGCCGCGCTGGGATTCCTGACCGTTGGCAAACGATTCGACAGCGGGGACGACCTCATCGACGAGCGCATCGACGCCACGACCAAGGGGATGTTGGGCCTCACCGTGTCGTGCGCGCGCTGTCACGACCACAAGTTCGATCCGGTTCCCACGGCCGATTATTACTCCCTGCACGGCATCTTTGCCAATCTCACCGAACCTTATGACCAGCCGGAAATGCCCGGCACCGCGGATCCCGAAGAACGCGCCAGTTTCCAACACAAATTGGGGGAACTGGAGGCGAAGAATCGGTCCGTTTTTTACAATTTCCTCCAGCGTCGCAACACGGAGTTTCAGCAGAACGCGGAGGGATTCCTCATGTTGACCACCGAGAAGGGGCGTTCGCCCGGTCGACAGGCCATCGCCAGGGAATATCAGCTCTATCCAGAGGATCCCGAAATCGTCAAAGGACTCCGACTTTCACCCGAGCATCCGGTGCTTGGCCTGTTTGCCCGGCTGATTCGCATCCCGACCAACGACTTTGCGGCAAAAGCTCCGGAGATCATCGCCAAGGCCTTAATCGACCGCAAGGCACCGGTCAACCGGATCGTCGCCGAGGCATTTGCCGGCCTCAAACCGGCCACCATGACCGAGGTCGCGCGAGTTTACGGCCGACTTTTTGCCAGCGTGCCGGCTCAAACAACGACACTCGTCCATTTGCGCAGCAAGGAGCCTGGAACCAACAGTCTGGACGACTCCGCCCTGACGGAATTGGTGCAGACCCCTTACTATATTCCGCGGTTCGCCGAGCTGGCCACCACGGAGAAACTTCGCTCGTACCTCGCGGGTTCGCCGGGCCGGAAACCGTGGGAAGCCGCGCCGCCCTTCGAACAAAAGACGATGGGTGCCTTCCAGTTCTCCGCGATCAACCAGCTCCGCCTGACCCATCCCGGCGCGCCCGGATTTGCCATGGTCGTCGCGGACAAGGCGAAACCGGTCGACAGCTACATCCACATCCGTGGCGATCGAGCAAAACGGGGCCCCATCGTGCCGCGGCGGTTTCTCGAAATTGCAGGTGGTCCCGATCGAAAGCGATTCACTCAAGGCAGTGGACGACTGGAACTCGCACAATCCATCGTCGATCCGGGCAATCCGCTCACAGCGCGCGTCGCAGTGAACCGGGTGTGGATGCACCATTTCGGCCGAGGATTCGTGCCGACGCCCGATGACCTTGGCAACATGTCCGAGCCGCCCAGCCATCCCGAATTGCTGGATTTCCTCGCGAGTGACTTCATGGCAAACGGCTGGTCCCTGCGTCGCTTGCACAAGCAGATCATGCTGTCCGCCGCGTATCAGCAAAGCGCCGACAATCAACCGGACTTCGCTGCCCGGGATCCTGAAAACCGGCTCCTCTGGCGGGCGAACCTGCGCCGTCTCGACTTCGAAGCCATCCGCGATTCGCTGGTGTGGCTGACGGGCAAGATGGACCCGACGGTCGGCGGAAAACCGGTAAACATCACGGATGAACCCTACAGCAATCGGCGCAGCATCTACGGCTATGTCGACCGACTCCGACTCTCCGACCTGATGTCGCAGTTCGATTTCAGCGACCCGGAAATGGTGAATTCGAGGCGCATCAGCACCATCGTTCCACAGCAGGCGCTGTTCTTCATGAACAGTCCCATGACCGTCGACGCCGCGCGTCACATCATGGGCCGACCCGAGGTCGACGACGCGGAAGGCGACGACGGTCGCATCACGGCCATCTACCGGATCCTGTTCCAGCGCGCTCCCCAGCCCCGGGAAATCCAGTGGTCCCATGAGGCCCTCGACAAGCTTCACCAGGTTCTCTACGGCACCGAGCGACCCAAGACACCGAGGACAGCCAAGTCCATTTACAAAAAGAGCGCCGTTCTCAAAGACAAATACGCCGCGCTGCAAAACTCCGGCGTCACCGTCCAGCGCGGCGCGCTCAACGCGTGGGATAGCTACACCCAAGCCCTGCTCTGCTCGAACGAGTTTGTCTACGTCTATTGACGGGGCCATTCGCCGCACCCCTGCTCCGCATTGGCCGACGATTCAACGGAGTTCACGAAATGCGCCGAGAGGCACTTGAAAACGCCCTATCGACCGGTCATCACGATGGGACGGATCAGGCCGGTGGAGTCGAAGTCCACGGGGTCGATGCAAACTTGGCGGGAACCCTGGTAGGGGCCGTCGCCGGTTTGATTCTCCCAGCGGTGATAGACGATCAGCCATTGCTCGCTTCTTGGTTTTCGAATGAAGGAGTGATGGCCCGGGCCTTTGCGAGTCGCGTCGCTGGTGAGAATGGCACCGCGATAGGTCCAGGGTCCGGTGGGCGAGTCCGCCGTCGCGTAGTGGACCGAATACGACGAACGCTGCCAGCCGCCATGGCTGTAGGACAGATAGTAGCGCCCGTCTCGAAAGTGCATGAACACGCCTTCTGTGAAGTTCGGAGGCGTCTCGACCGGAACCTCATGATCCAGACTCAACAGATCCGGTTTCAGCTCGAACATCCTCAGCTTCGCGCCCGCGCTTCCACCAGCGTAAAGGAAGGTCTTTCCCGACTTGGGATCGGTGAAGACCATCGGATCGATGGCTTCGAAATGTTCATCTCCGGTGAGCAGCGGTTTGCCAGAATCATGGAATGGCCCCTGAGGTCGATCCCCGACCGCCACCCCGATGCGCGACGGGGTCGGATGCTGCGGTCCGACCGAGTAGTAGAAGTAGTATTTTCCGTTCTGTTCGAGAACCGACGGAGCCCAGGCGTGATGCCGTTCCTGTCCGTCATCCTTGATCCAGGTCACGTCGGTGAAATCCAGGACCGGACCGTGCCGTTGCCAATGGGTCAACGTCGCGTCGGTCGCCGAGAAGGCGAAGAAACGTTGACCCCGAGGTTCATCGCTCCAGGTGGGATAAATCCAGACTGTGTCTCCGACCACCATGCCATGAGGGTCGGCCCCGGGAAGAAGCGGGTTGGCACTCGCCGGTGAAGTTGCTTCGACAGCCGCCAGGCTCGCCATCGTGGCCAAGAGCAGAGAAACGCCCGTGGCAATCCCGTTGAATGGAATTCGATTCATCAGATGAAAAAAGCCTGACATAGCCTCTCGAAAGATTCAGTCCTTCTCGTGCCTCCGACGCGGTTGACCTCATCCACTTCACAAACCTTCAATTCTGATCCAGTTTTCAAAAAGGAACCTGTTCCGACTGTTTGCCCGATGGCTTCTTCCCATCAGCCCCGTTGCCCACCAACTCCGACCGATCGATTCGCCAAGCCCGGGCGCATCGCTGTCTGGATGGTTCTGCTGGGGGGATGCCTCCTCACGGCCGCTGGATTGAAAGCCGGGACGGCCGACGCCACCGAGCTCCGGTACAACGCGATTCAAGCCACGGACGATTTGATCCGGAACTTCTGGACCGGCTCCCCGGAAACCGGTTGGTGGATTCCGACCTGGGGCGGACGTTCGCGGAACCTGCCGAATCCACGCGGCATGTTGTGGGAACGAGCGATGGCCTATGGAGCCCTGATTCATGCCTGGAAAACCACCAGCGACGCGGGATTGACGCGCCGACTCCAATCCGACTGGCTTCACACCAAGACGATCTTTTCGGCCGCAGAGTTGGAGTCCTGCGGTGCCCCATCGGGTATCAATCCGGCCGCCGACGATGCCGGATGGTCGGCCCGCATGTATCTCGACGCTTACCGGGTCACCGGCGATCCGTACGCCCTCGAACGGGCCAAGGGATTAGTCCGCGCGGCCTTTGCACGCTGGGAGGATCCACATCGGGACGGCGGCCTTTGGTACAGCGACGAGCGACGGGTGAAATCGCTCTATCAAGTCGCCCTGACCGAAACGGCCCTCCGAATTCACGAGACCACTCACGAGCGCGAGTTCCTAAACAGCGCCCTGCGTTCGTACCGCTGGATGGAATCACACCTCCTGCGTCCCGACGGACTGTACTGGGTCGAATGGGGAACCAATGGCCCGGTGGGAAAAAGCCACCCCAACCACATCACCGAGGCCGGCAGCGTTGTGTTTCTGGGCGGGAACATGGGGATGGCCGCACTGCACGGCGCGCTGCATCGCCTCACGGGAAAGGAATTGTATCGCCTGCGCGTCCTTCGCACCGCCGACGCCATCCGATCGCATCTCGTGACCTCCGACGGCATCTACCTGAACGACCGCGACGCCTGGACAGAAGGCGCGTTCGTCCAGCGATGGGTGGAGGAAGTGCTGTCCCTGAGAGGGATTTCCCCGGTTCACGCGGATCTACTCCGGGCAACGGGTCGGTCCATTTTCCAAAATGCGCGCACGTCCGACGGCCACTACGGCGGAACTTGGAACGGCCCAGCCGAAGGCCCCGGATCGCGGTGGTACGTTCGGGGAAGCCAACCCGATCAGATTACAACCTCGGCCAGTTCGATTCAAATGATCCTCGGTGCCGCAAGCGCCGTGGGAAATCGCACGGGCCGTTAGATCGCGTCGGAAAGCAGGAATCCCGTGCCTCAAGTACACACTTGGCGGTGAATTCGTTTTTCTTCCACGGTTGGCGAAATTTCACCCACTCTTGCCGCCGTGTCCGTTGTCTCGCAATCCGATCCTGATTTATTCAAGCCGCTGAAGGATGTCTTCGGTTACGCGACCTTTCGTCCGCTGCAGGAAGAGATCATCCGCGCCTCGCTCGAAGGACGGGATGTCTTTGCCCTGCTGCCCACCGGCGGCGGGAAATCGCTGTGCTTCCAACTGCCGGCGTTGGTCCGACCCGGTCTCACGGTGGTGATTTCACCCCTGATCGCGTTGATGAAGGATCAAGTCGACTCCCTGACCGCCACCGGAGTTCCCGCCACTTTCCTGAATTCATCGCTGACCGAAGCCGAGGCGGGCGCACGTTGGCGAGGTCTGAACAATCGGGAATACCGGCTGCTGTATCTCGCCCCGGAGCGGTTGATGGTCGGCTCTTTGATCGACGATCTGCGCCGATGGGGCGTGAGTTGTGTCGCCGTCGACGAGGCGCATTGCATCAGCGAATGGGGACATGATTTCCGGCCGGAATACCGGCAGTTGCGCACCCTGCGCGAGCGGCTTCCGGAGGGAATTCCCTTCATGGCGCTAACCGCCACCGCGACCGGACGCGTGCGGGAGGACATTGTTGAACAACTGCACCTGAAGGATCCCGGAGTTTTCGTCGCCAGCTTCAACCGCCCCAATCTCACCTACCGGGTGGCCCCCAAGTCTTCCGGTTATCGACAGGTCCTCGACTATCTTCGGTCCCGTCCCCGGGACGGCGGCATCATCTACTGCGCGAGCCGTGCGGGGACCGAATCGCTCGCGTCAAAACTCGTCGAGGACGGCATCAAAGCCGTGCCGTACCACGCGGGATTGGATCCGCGCGAACGGTCACGGAACCAGGAGGCGTTCCTGCGCGACGAAACCCGGGTGGTCTGTGCCACCATCGCCTTCGGCATGGGGATCAACAAACCCAATGTCCGGTTCGTCATCCACCATGATCTGCCGAAAAATCTGGAGGGCTACTATCAGGAAACCGGTCGTGCGGGCCGCGATGGTCTGCCGGGCGAATGCCTGCTGCTGTTCAGTCCGGGCGATGTCACCAAGCAAAACGTCTTCATCGAAGAAAAACCCGACGAGGACGATCGCGCCCGCGCCCGCGAACAGCTCCAGCAGATGGTCCACTACGCCGAGATCGGTGAATGCCGGCGGGCGGCGTTGCTGGACTATTTTGGCGAGGAGTTTCCCGAGTCCAACTGCGGCGCCTGCGACAACTGCCTGAATCCACGGGCCACCTGGGACGGAACGCAATCCGCGCAGAAGCTGCTCAGTTGCGTGTATCGCATCCGGCAGAAAAACGGCTTTGCGGTGGGATTGAACCACGTCGTGGCGGTGTTGCTCGGCGGCGATACGGAGAAGGTCCGCCAGTGGGGACACGACACCCTCTCCACCTATGGGATTGGCGGCGAACATTCGCGATCGGAATGGGGGGCCATCGCCCGGGAACTGATGCGGCTCGGGTTTCTTCGACAGGCGGCAGGCCAGTTCCCCACCGTGGAAGTGACCCCGCTCGGGTTTGCCGCGTTGAAGGACCGCCGACAGATCATGCTGACCCGCCCGATGGAATCCGCCGGGATCCGCGTGGAACGGGTGGGAGAAATCGGCTGCGACGAGTTGTTGTTCGAGAAGCTGCGCCAGACCCGAAAACGGATCGCGGATGAAAAGGGCGTCCCATCCTACATCATTTTTGGCGACAACTCCCTTCGGCTCATGGCCCGCCAATACCCGGTCACCGGTGACGAATTCCGCCGCATCTCGGGAGTGGGTGCCACCAAATTGGAATCCTACGGCACCGAGTTCATGGCAGAGATCGCGGCTCACCTGCAGACCAATCCGCGTCAGATCTTCGCAGACGACTCGTTCAAGCCGGTCGCGGCATCGGCGGCAAAGAAAACGCGGGGTGAACTCATGAACGACAGCGTGCGCGAAACGCTGCGACAGTATCGGGCGGGAGTCCCGCTGGGCCAGATCGGCACCGCCCGCGAACTCGCCGAGAGCACCATCACCGGCCATCTGGCCAGTGCATTGGAAGCCGGCGAAGCCATCGATCTGGATCAAATTATCAGCCCCGGCGAGCAGGCCGAAATCCAGGCCGCCTTCGAAAAGGCCGGATGGAACACCCTGAGCGGAGCCCACAACCTTCTCGACGGCCGCATCGACTACGGCCGCCTCCGCCTCTTTCGCGCGGCACAAGCGCGGGGTTAGAGCACCGGCCAGCTCGCTCGGCGTTCCCCCTTCAACCGGCCAGCTCGCTCGGCGTTCCCCCTTCAACCGGCCGAACCTCGACACTGCCCCCTATGAAAGCCCGTTGGAACAACGTTGGGCATGCATCCGACCCACGGCGGCCGATCCATCGCGTACCAAAACGAATATCGGGCTCGGGTTGAACCGGGCCCTCCACCTTGGGCGGTGCCCAAGGCTGGTATGGGGCGGGCCGTCGGCCCTGAGAGCAGCGCTGCGGGCTTGGGCTCACGCCGACCGCGTCAACGCGGGACTCCAAACCTTCGGGCCGCGGCGTTCGGAAGCAGTGTTAAGATGCGCCCAAACAGCCGCCCGGTTGAAGTTCCGGTTGAAGTTCCGCTTGCCTCCGGGCGCGGCTTCCCCAACCTCCGCGCGCTCAGTTATGAACTACAAGATCGCGCATCGCGCCGCCTCACTGTCGCCGTCCCTCACCCTGGCCATTGATTCCAAAGCCAAGGCCATGAAGGCCGCCGGCGAGGATGTCGTCGGCTTCGGTGCCGGCGAACCCGATTTCGACACGCCGCAGCACATCAAGGACGCGGCCTCAGCGGCCATAGCGGCCGGCTTCACCAAGTACACGCCCAGCTCGGGCATTCCCGAGCTTCGACAGGCGATCGCCGACAAGTTTCAGCGTGAAAACGGTCTGACCTACAAGGCCTCGCAGATCATCGTCAGCAACGGTGGCAAGCATTCCTGCTACAACGTCATCCTGGCGACCTGCGAGGAGGGCGACGAGGTCATCATCCCCTCCCCCTACTGGCTGAGTTATCCGGAAATGGTGAAGCTGGCGGGGGCCACGCCGGTGATCCTCACCACGACAGACCGCACCGAGTTCAAGGTCACCCCGGAGCAATTGAGGGCGGCGATCACTCCACGCACCCGGCTGTTCATTCTCAATTCGCACAGCAATCCGACCGGCAGCGTCTATACGCCAGACGAGATCAAGGCGCTGGGCGATCTCTGCGTTGAAAAAGACGTGCTCATCATGAGCGACGAGATTTATGAGCATCTCACCTATGACGGCGCGGTGGTGAAGAGCGTGGCGAGTTTCAGTCCGGCCCATCAGGAACACACGATCATTGTCCATGGATTCGCCAAGGCCTGGAGCATGACCGGATGGCGCCTGGGATTCCTTGCGGCTCCGGAACCGATTGCCAGGGCAATCGATGCCGTCCAGTCGCACAGCACCAGCAATCCCTGTTCGTTCGCCCAGAAGGGGGGCGTGGCCGCGCTCACCGGGCCGCAGGACCACCTGCCCCGCTGGTTGGCGGAATACGCGCGACGCCGGACCTACGCCTGGCAGAAGCTCAACAGCATTCCCGGAATCACGTGTGTGAACAGCAAGGGCGCGTTCTACCTGGTCCCCAACATCTCAGCGACCGGGTTGAAGTCCGCCGATTTCTGCGCGCGCCTCCTGGAAAAGGAGAAGGTCGCCGCGGTCCCCGGCATTGCCTTCGGTGCCGATGATTATTTGCGGATCAGCTACGCCACCAGCCTCGCCAATATCGAGAAGGGTCTGGACCGCCTGGACCGTTTCGTCCGGTCATTGTGAGGGTCTGCGGGCGGGGCGGTTCCCGTGAAGGGACCGTTCCCGCCGGCCGCGATCACACCGCGCTGTAACGCCGGCTCACCTGCGCGTATCGCAGTGCCGCGATCGGGCAGAGGCTTTCCATGATTTTGGGCGAGATGTGAAGCCGAACGGCGACCTCGGGACTGATGACGAACTCAAAGGGCCGGCCGTCGACACCCGCTTCAATGTCCTTGGCGATCTCGTTCGCCAGATAGGTGACATCACAGATCACATCCATGCCCTGATCGGGCGTGTGGTGATGGGTGATGCCCTGAACCACGCGGACCGGCAGCTTCCAGTGTTGAGCAATGATGCCGCCCAATTCGCCGTGGTGAACGCTGAGGAGAAGCGTTTCCGCCTCCCGCTGTGAGAGATGGTCCAGCTCGTTGGCCCGTTGAATGGAGCCGCGGATTTCAGGGGTAAGAAACCGGGCCATTACCAGCTTCCCGACATCGTGCAGCAATGCGGCGGTGAAGGACTCCGGCGGCACATCGACGCGACACAGTTCGGGTACCACTTCGGCAGCAACCGCGGCGGCAACCGAATGGCGCCAGAGCGCGCCTTCATCGAGACCATATTCCGGGAGCCCCCGCTGCAAAAACGGCCGCGTGCTGCACGCCACGGCAAAGGCCAGAACCTGCGCCGTGCCAAGTCGCGACACCGCTTCTTTTACGGTCCCGTAATGCACCGCACTGGCGCTCGCCGCGGAATTCGCCGCCCGCAACAGTTTCATGGTGAGCGCCGAATCGAATCCGATCAATTCGGCGACATCCTCCAGGTAGCAGTCCGGACTGCAAACCAACTGCGCCAACCGGACGGTCGTTGCCGGAAGCGGAGTCAGACTGTGGGCCTGTTCGATCAGGCGGTTGATCTCGATCATGCGAAGATTCCTTCAACCCGTTCGGAAAGGATTGAACGGGCCGGCCGGACCCATCGGACCTTCGGATCGCGACGGATCGCCACGAGCCACACGTCGACGGGGTCGTCCATTCACCTTTTATCGGCAGCCACCGCGCAGGCTTTAGCTCCTGTCTGAAGAATCCGCTCCAAGGATCGGTCGCCTGCCCCGATTGAAGAACCCCGGGGCTCTCAACAATCCTTGTACTTCCAGTGGAGGGATTTGCCTTCACCCACCCATTCCACAGTCGTCGCAAGACGTTTCTGCCGCGTCTCCTCCCGCTTGGCCTCGGCAATCCATTCGAGATACTCCCGGCGCTGACCGGGCGGCAGTCGATCCCACGCCACTTTGGCCACGGGATGTTGCTTTAGAAGCGCGGCAAGGTCGGCAGGCAACGGCAATGGCGCCTTGGGTTTCCGAGTCGGCCGGGCGGGAACGCCCGCCTCATTCAATCGCACGGCTTCGCGAATCCATCCCAACAGGACGCTGTCCGGCGGGAGGTCTTCCCGACAGGTGATCCTCCCGCACTGCCCCATGGCATCATTGGATTTCACGGAGCCCTTGGCCGCCGCCTTGGACACGCCTTGATGCCAGAATCCCAAGGCACAGTGTTTGGAAAAGGACGCCATGCTGCAGACGATCCCGTGGTGGACAAAATGCGGGAAACTCCATTTCAAAGTCTCCTCAATCTGCGGACAAGCTTGGTGCGCCAAAGTGCGCAGGTGAGTGAGAATCGGTCGCGCAAAAGGCGCCGACGCGGCGATGTAGGCATCCACCCGAGGGTCTTTTCTGGCATTCATAACGACTCCGTATGAGGCCCGAACTCCGCAGGGAACCCGGGGCGGCGCTGATCGTTGCCAGCCGGTCGACGGGGCGCCAGCCAAACTATTCTGAAATGCGGATCACGATTTTTCCGCACTGACCGCCACGTTCCATCAGTTCAAAAGCCTCGGCCGCCTGATCCAGTGAAAACACCGATCCCACCACCGGATGAATTCCTTTCCGGGTCACGAATTCGGTCATGGCGGCGAAATCCGCCGGACTACCCATCGTGGTCCCCAGGAGCGAAAGCTGCTTCCAGAAAATCTTCCGCGTCGGGAGCTCTGCCGGATTTCCCCGGGTGGCACCAAAAAACACGATTCGTCCCCCAGGCGCTGCGAGATCCACGAGTTCTCCGAATCCGGGCCCGCCGGCACTGTCCACCACCACGTCAAACGGACCATAGAGATCCCCAAACTCACGAGCCCAGCCTCCATGGGTGTAAAGCACGCCATGTCGGGCACCCAGCTGAGCGGCCTTCAACAGCTTCTCTGGTGAACTCGACGTCACAAACGGAACGGCACCGGCCGCCACCGCGAACTGCAGCGCAAACATCGCCGTTCCGGCGCCAATCCCATTGATCAGAATTTTTTCATGCGCCTGAAGATTGGCGCGGCTGAACACCGCCCGATACGCCGTCAATCCGGCCAACGGCAACGCCGCCGCCTCCTCCCAGGTCAGATGAGCCGGCTTGGGGGCGAGTTGACCGACCGGGATGTGAATCGCTTCGGCCAGCGTTCCATCCTTTGGCAGACCGAGAATCGAGAAGCGCGGTTCCTGCGCCCGTTCGTGGTGTCCCCAATCCAGGGCCGGGTTGACGATCACCTCGCGCCCCATCCAGGACGGATCAACGCCGTCGCCCACCTCCGTCACCACCCCGGCGCCGTCGGAGCCTGGAATGATCGGGAACTTGAGGCCGGCGTATTGACCGCCCTTGATCCAGACATCGCGATGATTCAACGCCGCCGCCTTGAGCTGCACGATCACCTCGCCGGGTGCGGCCACCGGATTGGCGACGTGATCAATGGCCAGGCTCTGGACTCCCGATAAAACGACGGCTTTCATGATTGGAACAAGACACGTCCGGCACAGGCATCCCGACCGTGGCGAACTCCGTCAGCCTGACCCACCCCCGTCGTGAACTGCAACACGGGAGAAGACCGACCCGTCCGCAGCCGCGGAGGGCGTTCGGGACGTTCGGTTGCCTTGATGGAGCGTTTCCGCAAAACTCCTTCGGATCCACCATACCCGCCTCTCTCTTGATGTCCGTCGAACTGGATCAAATTGTCCCTTGGGGTCGCACCGGAGACGAATACTCCCGGATGTTCGCCCTGACGCCGGCCGATCTCGCCAGCGGCATCCTGGACTGCGGCGGCGGGCCCGCCAGCTTCACCGCGGAAGCGACCGCGGCCGGACATGCGGTGGTCGCGGTGGATCCCATTTACGCCGCCCCCGCCGCGATCATCCGCTCGCGATTCGAGGAAGTCGCCGATTCCATGTTGTCCCAGGTGCGAGCCACACCTGCCGATTGGGTTTGGACCTACCACCGGGATCCCGACGCTCTTCTCGCGCGGCGCAGGAAAGCCCTGGAACGATTTCTCGAGGACTACGCCGCCGGCCTCGCGGCCAAACGGTATCAAGTTGCAGCCCTTCCCTCACTTCCGTTTGGCACCGGCTCGTTCGGCATCGCGCTGTGTTCGCACCTTCTCTTTCTTTACTCCGATCTGCTCGATGAAACTTTTCACGTCCGGGCCGCACTGGAACTCTTCCGGGTCGCCCGGGAGGTCCGAATCTTCCCTCTGCTCAATCTGCGGCGACAAGCATCGCCCCATGTGGACTCAGTGCGCGCTGCGGTCGCGGCCAGCGGCGGCTCGAGCGAGATTCTTTCGGTCGACTACGAGCTTCAACGCGGCGGAAATCGGATGCTGAGACTCTTTCGGACGAGCGATTCGGGGTCTGTCATTTCGTAGCCTGCCAATCTGATATTGACTCCGACCGTGGGCTGGAGCAGTTGATGGTCTGTCCACGATGCGCACCGTCGTTCTGATGTTGGCTGCGATTCTTTCCGGATTGGCGGGAGCCTTCTTCGTGTTCTACACCCTTCGCCTGCTCTGGGTGACCCACGGATTGCAAACCCTTCGCTCCGGTGGACGCGGAGCGTATGTGGGGGCGGTCGTTTTTCCGCTGCTCGCCGCGGGACTGGGTTGGGTCGCGTGGCGGTGTGGTCGCGCGCTTCGATATCGCCCTCACGCTGACTCGCAGCAGTCTTCCCAGCCCGATTGAGTCGCAACCGGTCCGGCCTCGAAACATCCGGACCTGATCCAGAACGCCCCAACCATGAATAACCCGATGCCTCCGGAAGCAGTCGTCCAGAAGCAATTGGACGCCTACAACGCCCGCGACCTGGACGCCCTGCTCCGGATCTACGCCGACGATGTCCAACTCTTCGAACACCCCGCGCGCCTCCTGGCCAGCGGCACGGACGAAATCCGCGAACGCTTTTCACTCCGCTTCCAGGAACTCAATCTTCACGCCCGCCTGTCCCACCGCATCGTGATGGGTCAAATCGTCGTGGACCACGAACAGGTCACCCGCACGTTTCCCGAGGGCACGGGCACGATCGAATTGGTGATGATCTACGAGGTTCGCGGGGATCGAATCGCCCGCGCCTGGACCCTTCCGGGACCCCGCATTCTGGACAGCGAACCGTGATCGAACCGGCCCGCAGGAAAACGGCGGGACGATCGTGCGACACCGTGGAAAGACCCTGTTTTCAGGTCTTCAAATGTGCTGAACCACTTCACCGAGCGGGAATCGCACCTTGGCCTGCGAGGCGTATTTGTCGTCAACGGCGCGATAACCCGCCGCGCAGGTGACCACCGTCGCGTACCCGGTTCCGGCGAGGCCAAGAATCTCATCGTATCGTGACGGTTCGATGCCTTCCATCGGGCAGGCATCAATGCCGACCAGTGCCGCACTGGCCATGAACTGTCCGAGGGCAATGTAAACTTGGTGGGTCTGCCAGACGTCGAGAGCCCCCGCCGCCGCGGCTTTTTGTACACTGCCCAGTATCATGTTCTTGAAGCCATTGAGGGATGCCGGTGTCACTCCGCGAACCTCGGCGGTTCGGGCGATGAAGCGGGTGATCTCCGGTTCACCCAATCCCTTCTTCACCGCGAAGACCACGTGATGGGAACAATCCGCCGGCTGGGTCTGGCCCCAGGAAGCCTGCACCAGCTTCGCCTTCACCGCCGGATCGGTGACCACCAGAAAACGCCACGGTTGAAGGCCACAGGAACTGGGACTCAAAACCAAGGCCTGCTCCAATGCCGACCAGATGTCGGCTGGAATCTTGCGGGACGGATCAAATTTTTTGACGGCGTAACGCCAATTCAGAGCTTCGAGAAGGGTCTGCGTGGAAATGGGATTCATGAAAACGTTGAGGGCTTCGTATCCGCACGGAACTTCCCGCCGAGTCTAGTGCGACATCGTGACGGCGCAACTGGGGGCGGGAGGATGCATCGTCAGCCCACCGCGGCCGCACGTCCCTTCGGCAGTCGTCCGCAGTGGTCCAACAGGGATCGCTCGAGGTGGGCCTTGAGCGAACGCACCGCGGCCGCAGGAGGTCGAAGTGTCGGCAATTCGTCCCATTCGGTGTCGATCAGACTGCGCAACAACTCACCGACCGCGGTGCCGCCTCTCGCTGATTCGACGGCCGGCTCCAGACCGAGCACTGAGAGCAACCGCACCTCAAGCGCCAGCACGGATCGCGGCTGGGGCGGCGGCCCGGCGAGATGGCGCAGGAACCCACGCACCTCCGCGTACACCTCGGGCAACGGCGTCTCGGTCTCGGTCAAGGCCTCGATCAACGCCACCGCATAGGCCCAATGAGTCAGCCGGGTGTAGTCTCCACGGAGCCCGGCATGAAGGGCGACGATCATCACTTCACGAAGGGTGTGAAGGTCCGAACGGGTGGAACGAACGAAGCCAAACTCCGCTTCAAACGCCAGATCGAGCTTTCCGGCAAACGGGGATTTCGCATTCCGCGCCCCCTTCGCGACCGTGCCGATCCGGCCGAAGTCGGGACTGAGCCAGTGGATGATCAGGCTCGAGTCGGTCAGCGGCCGGACCCGGAGTATGATCCCGCTGGCACGCTCGGCGATCATGATCCTCCCGGCGAACCCCGTCGGCCGCGAACCGGGCGTTCCAACAAAGACCGGCGTCGCGATTCGAGGCGGAGCAATCGAGTCTCCTGTCGCTTCATGACTCGGCGCGCGGCGGGTTCCAGATCATCGTAGCCGTTCAAGTGCAACAGGCCGTGAATGACGTAGCGGGCCAGTTCACCCGACCAGCGGGTGCGGAATTCGACGGCCTGCTTCACGGCGTCGGCGATCGAAATGAAGAGTTCCCCCTTCAACCGTTCGGACGTACTGCCCTGGTCGAAAGTGATGACATCAGTCGATCCGACATGACCGAGAAACTGCCCGTTGATCCGCCCCATTTCCCGCGCGGACACCAGGTGGATCGCCACTTCAATCTCCCGGCCCAACCGGCCCGCAACGGAAACCGCCAGATCCCGGAGCGCCGCGGTATCGACCCGGCACACGCGTTGACGATTGACGACGGCTACTTCGGATTCGGTGACCCGGCCAACCGGCGGCGAGCCAGGGTGGACCTTCGGCGGTTCCGGTTGACGTTGTCCGCGAGGTTTCACCGGTTCACGGGGTGGTCTGCGTGCCGCGATGCAATTCGTAGGCGTGAACGATGCGTTGAACCAACGGATGCCGGACGACATCGCGCTTCTCAAACTGGATGATGGCGATGCCCTCCACCTTTTGAAGCGCCCGTTGTGCCTCGATCAGCCCTGATTTCTTGGTGGCGGGAAGATCGATCTGAGTGGGATCGCCCGTGACCACCACGCGGGATCCATAGCCGAGCCGGGTGAGAAACATCAGCATCTGCTCAGCGGTGGTGTTCTGTGCTTCGTCGAGAATGATGAAGGATTGATTGAGCGTCCGTCCCCGCATGTAGGCCAGCGGCGCGATTTCGATGATCCCCCGCTCCATGTTCCGTTCGATCTCATCCGCCGGCATCATGTCGTGCAACGCGTCGTGCAACGGGCGGAGGTACGGATCGAGTTTCTGATACAGATCGCCGGGGAGAAAACCGAGGGCTTCACCCGCCTCAACGGCGGGCCGGGTGAGAATGATACGGCCGACCTTGCCGTCCTTGAGTGCAGAGACGGCCATCGCCATGGCCAGGTAGGTCTTGCCCGTGCCCGCCGGTCCGACACCGCGTTGTAGAAACCCCAACGCGTACCACCG
>CAIVQB010000040.1 GCA_903907925.1 uncultured Verrucomicrobiota bacterium | reverse complement strand
TCGCCTCCTCAAACACGGCGAACTCTACGTCAGGCAAGGCCTCGAAGACTACGAGCGCAAATACCGCGAAAGAATGCTCCATCACCTCAACAAAACCGCCGCCAATCTCGGCTTCATGCTTACTCCCCAACCGCCATCCACTCTCGCAGTTTCTTAGAAGGAACTGACGAGGCCCGGTGAGGTGGTGTCAGGATTCTCTTCTCCTGCTTTCATGCTTTCCAAATTTATCCCCTCCCCATCCGATGAACCAACCCCGGATCAGCGTTTCTCCAAGTCGTTCATCCAGTCTTTCACTGCGTATCGGATGGTTTCGCCGGTCTGGGCTTTGGGAGTGACGAAACGCGGAGTGAACCAGGGGAATGCGCCAACCAGATCGGGTGTCACCAGAATCTGACCATCACAACCGTCGCCGCTGCCAATGCCGATCGTCAGCATCCGGGAACACGATTGGGTGATTTCCAGAGCGACGGGAGGAGTCACCAATTCGAGCACGCACGCGAACACCCCCGCGGCCTCCAACGCAACCGCGTCGCGCAACAACCGGTTCCGGCCATCTTCATCGCGACCCTTGATCCGATACTTCCCGCCTTCCTCAACGACGTGTTGCGGCAACATTCCCAGATGGCCGCAAAATGGAATGCCAGTGGCAAGAAGGGCCTTAATCTGCGGAAGAATTTCCACGCCACCCTCGGCCTTCACGAATTCGGCACCGGCCTCGACGAGCCGCCGCGCGTTCGCCACTGCGTCGGCGGGTGTATCGTAACTGCGATAGGGCAAATCGGCTCCGACCAGGGCTCGCGGACGGGCGCGGGCCACCGCCCGGGTGTGATGCACCATGTCGTCGAGCGTCACATGCGTGGTGTCGGGATGCCCGAGCACCACCATTCCGAGGGAATCGCCCACCAGCAGAAACGGCACGCCGGCCTCATCCAACAGGCGGGCCGACGGATAGTCATACGCCGTCAACGCCGCCAGTTTCGCGCCGCCTTTGAGGGCGGCAATGGAATGGACGGTATGCTTGTCGGAACGGGCCTCAACACTCACGCCCCGGAAGGTCGCGGGAAAACGGCCGCCGTCCAGTTCACAAACACGGGCGGGAGGCGTTCCGATGCTATTCCGGCGTTGTTCTGACGGTGTCCGTTGAAAGGCCCACCTTGATGATGTCCAACTGGTGGATCAGATCGAGCACGTCGATCATTTTCTGAAAATCCACCTCGCCCGATCCCCGCACGACCACGCCCAGCTCCGGGTCGGCATGCTTGAGTCGCTCCAACGACGTCTTGAGCTGGGTCGGAGTCACTGCTTGATCGTTCAAAATGATGCCTCCCTGTTCCGAGACAAACACCGTCGGATTCTTCGACTTCGGACCCGCCTGCGGAGTCGGAATACCCGAAGGCAGGGTCAACTCCAGATTGTTGGTCAGTTGCGGCGTGGTGATGATGAAGATCACGAGCAGCACGAAGACGAGATCCAGCAACGGCGTGATGTTCAGCTCGCTCAGCGAGTGGTGACGAGACCGGTGAACGCGGCGCAACTCTCGTTTCATGGTCTCAGCGCGTCGGTCTCCACTTGCACGTCAAAGCGAACCAGCACCTTTTCCGGGAATCCTCCCGGCGGCGTGCGTTCCAGCGACCTCGTTTGCGCCAGCGCCTGACGCACCGAATTGTCCCATGCCTCGTTTCCGGAGGCTTTCTTCCACTCGCGACTGACGATCCGGCCCAATCGATCAATTCCCACCTCCACCTCTGCGACGTAGTTCAGATCGACGCTGTGGGCCGGTCTTTTCCAATTCGAACGCAGCGCGTATTCCACGAAAGTCTTATAGAGGACCTTGGGGTCAGAGCCGGATTCGACCAATTTGCCTTCGCCAAACAGAAAGTCGGGTTCGACCGAAGGCGGTGGCGCGACGGAAGAATTCACCGCCGGGGACGGGACGGGTTGACTGGAGGCCCGGACCGCGACAACCACGGTGGGAGCCGCGGCTTTGGGTGAAATCGGACCGGGTTCGGGCGGTTGTTCGGCGGGTTTCTGTCTCGGTTGCTCCTTGGGCGCTTCCTTGGATTCTATCGTGACAGCGATGGTTCGAAATCGTTTACCCAACACACCTTCCCGGGCGGCGATGATCGCAATGATCGCCAGGGCAGCCAGGTGAAGCGCAACGGAAACCGCCGCACCAACTCCGGACATCCTTGGCTCTTTGCGATGATAGGCCATGCGGACTAATTCGCTCTGACATCGGCGGCTTCGGTCGCCAACTCCACCTTGAACACATGGACCTGTTGCAACACCTCCATCACCCGCGCCATCAGGCGATATTTCACTCTCCCGTCGGCGCGCACGATGACGTTCAGGTCCGGGTCGTTGACCCGCAATTGCACGAGTTCGTCGCGCAATTCATCAAACCCCACACGCTTTTTGTTCAGGAAGATTGCTCCCGAAGTCTCCACTGTCACGTAGTTGGCCTTCCGCGGCGCGTCCTTGGGATGGATCGACGCCGTGGGAAGATTCAACGCCAGATCGTTGACCACCGGCGTCGTGGTGATGATGAAAATCACCAGCAACACGAACGCCAGGTCCAGCAGCGGCACAACGTTCAACTCACTTAGCGAACCGTCGACGATCCTGGTGCACTTTCTCATGACCTCGACGGCGAGATTTCGCCTCCCGCGACATAGTGTTGCTCGACCTGGGTCACGAAGCGGATCGCAAACCCATCGAGCTCCTGGGTGAACAGCCGGATGCGTGTGACCATGAAATTATGGGCGAACATCGCGGGTATGGCGACGAGCAGACCAACGACCGTGGCAATCAAGGCTCCCGCAACACCGGGGGCCATTGCCGTCAGGCTGGCGCTGTTGACGCGGGCAATTCCAGCAAAGGTGTCCATCACTCCCCACACGGTGCCCAGCAGGCCGATGAACGGGCCGCCCGAAACGGCGGTGGAAAGCACGATCATGCCCTTCTCCAAACGTTGCGCTTCCCCAATCGCTGCCTCCTCAACGGTCACACGGATGGATTCAAAGGCGGACGGGCTGATCCTGCGCCCGCCTCCCGGTGTGGCGGCTGCGATTGCAAGATGATGCTTCAATTCCCCCACGGCGGCGGCGTAAACTTCATAAGCGGGAGCCCCTTCAAACACCGCCCCACTGCGCTGCAACTCCAGCGGGTCCCGCGATGCGCGATAGGCGGCGAGGAACCGTTTGCTGGCCTGGCTGGCGCGCGCCAGTTGCAGCGTCTTGCTGGCAATGACCGTCCAGCTCAACAGGGAAACAAGGATCAGCGCGACCACCGTCAACCGGCCTTCGGCGGTCGCCTTTTCGAAGGCGAATTGAAGGGCGTTCGCAAACATCGGATGAATGGGCATTGTGCTCATGAGATTGCGATTATTCCTTGGGCAGAATCACGGTCACGCGCCCCACGGTTTTGGTCAATCGGGGCAGACGGTCGACGCCCTTCTTCTTCAGATCGCTTTCGTCGTCCTCCTTTTTCGCGGCGGTGGCGACGATCTGTTGAATGTCATCCTTTTGAAGACTTTGGCTGGCCGCATTGGCCGTCGTTCCCTGGGAAAAACCAATTTGCGCCGAACTGACCGTTCCGCTCGTGGTGATGTTTTGTGAGAGCAATGTCGCATCGACCCTCACTCCCTGGGCGCCGATTCCTCCGATCCCGACGAGGACGCCGGACACCGTGCCGCCGGATCGAATGCTGAGATTGCCCTGGGCCAGCGCGCCGACATCCACGCTTTGTTGCGCGACAATGTCGAGGTTGCCACGTGCAACGACAAAACCTTGGATGCCGCCGCTCGCGTTGAGCCTCACCGTGCTCCCGATGACGCCGGAACCGCTAACGTCGATGTTCCCAACATGAATCACATCGCCCGCCGCGTTTTTGGTACCAGCATTGAGCGTCACCGAGCCCGCCTCTTCGTTCAGACCGTTCAACGGGAGCTGCACAATTCCGCCGGAACCGGCGAAGATGCTGCCGCGGGGCGTCTCCACAAGAATATCGCCGACCGTCGCCTGCGATTTTGGAAATTGTGGATTGGGGGAAGATGGAAAGGTTGTGGCCAGAATTCCGCTGCCAGGAATGGTCGGCGTGTCAGTCAGAACAGCGCGGGTGACCGGATCGACGTGGATCTCCTCGACGCCCACCGAGCCGATTCCGCCTGTTCCGGCGTCCACATTCCCCTCCAGCGAACGGACCGTGACATTGCCACCGTCATAAGCGGCGATGCGGGACCCGTTCACGCTGATGTCACCCTTGGCGATCACGGTCACAGCACCTTGATCAACCGTGTAAATGCCGCGCGCCACGTCGCTGCGACCGAGGAATTCCTTTGAACCGACACTGACGGATCCACCGGCGACGACCGTGATGTTCCCACCGTTGGGCGCGGAGATGGTCGTGGAAAACAGGTCAAGATTGCCGCCGAGCGTAATGCCAATGTCCGCGCCGTGCGTGAAGTAGTTTGCGAGCGCCGGATTCGCCCGCGGCCCTTGCGAGACAACTCCGGCGGTCGCACCGAGATCGAGGTTTCGCGCCGTGATGTCGAAGGAACCGCCGCCGAGACGGTAGCCGGTGTTCGGATTGAGCGGGATGTCCTGGCTGTCCGCAAACAACCGCCGTACGACCGCCGGATCGACGAACTGCGCCGGCTCCGTGACCAGATTCCCCTGCACATCAAACACCGGTTGGCCATATCGATCCACGAGCGGCACCTGCAGATTCAACAACGCCTGCACCTGATCGTTGTTCATGCGACCCTGGAACGTCAGCGTCTTCGTCGTGACGTTGTAGGAGAACTGGCCCGGCAGGTTGGCCAGTAGCGCAGGCAACGGCGGATACGACGAGTCCAGACCCAGGAAGTTTGGCGGCGTACTCACGGACACGCTGGTGAATTCATTCCGGTTCAAAATGTCTCCGGCCACGTGAATGCGAGTGACCTCACCGGCGTGCAGGTTTTGCCCATCAAAGCGGCTGTTGATCATGTCGCCACCGACATCAATCTCCGCACGCTTGGGGACGCCGATGAACAGGTTGTTCAAGTCACCCGCGATGTGAAATTCAACCGGATTCGGATTGTTCAACTGCACCGGGATCGCCGCGTGATCGTTGATGTCAAAATCACCTGCGGCCCGGTATTGCGTCCTGCCACTGTCGGACATCACAAGCTGCGCGAGGTCGCCCGCCTTGGTGCCGATGAGTGATCCTCCGCTGGTTGTTGAGACGCGAAGCTCGCCTTGGGACGATGGGAACAACGTGACGTCGTTGCCCAGGGTCACTCCGCCGGGGCCGGCGTTCACTTCGAGCCGGCCCGGATAGAGTGGGGGAATGCCACGCTCAAAACTGTCGTCGTTGCGCGGCAGGGCGCTGCCGGTGAGTCGAACCGCGTCTCCGGCGCGAAGCACGGTGTAGGCGTCGGCGGAGTAGTCGAAGAAATGCTTGGTGGCCGAGGAAACGAAACCGAGGTTGTTGAAAATACCGTTCGGGTTGCGAACCTCCTGCAACACGATGTCGTTGGCCGCCGTCACGTTCCATCCGCCGGTGACGAGACTCAAAGCCAGTTCCCGGGTGTCGATTCCCGCGTCGTGGCCAACATTGATGTTTCCGGTTCCATTGCGAACGACAAAATGCCCCACCACGTTCTGGCCGGCGGTCACAGTAACATTTCCGGGCGCGGTCCCGAACGTACCGCTGCCACCGTCGGTCGGAACACCGTTCGCAGGCGGAAGGTAACTGATGATGTTCAGCCCGGCAGTCAGGCTCACGTTTCCGCCGTTGGCCGTGCTGATGCCCCCGAGGTCCGGGTCCACGACATATCCGGATCCGGCGGGGCGAAAACTGAAGCCGTTGGGGCGCGTGCCGGTGTTCACATTCCCGGCGAGTGCGGTCACTTCAATGTTGCCGCCATTTACGGTGCGGACAAACCCGCTGCCGACGCTGATGTCCCGGCCGGCGAGCAGGCTCACCGACCCATCCTGGGCCTCCAGCGCCCCACTGCCTTGGAATGTGATCGAGCCGACGCCGGGCGCGACGACGTTCGCCGAGGGGAAAGTCCGCCCCGCTTGCAAGGTCACCGACCAGCCCGGACCCGCGAGCAAGTTGGCATTGTCACCGATGGTGATGTTGTTGCCGGCCTCGAGCGTGAGACGACTGCCTGCGGCCGCAATTCCGGTGCTCTGAACCAAATCCCAGGTTGTGCCGGCGGCCAGTCGGATGTCGTAGGTGGCCTGAAGATTGATCTGCGAGAAACCAACGAAGGCGGAATTCACATCGAGCTGAAGCGTGCCTGGCAGGTCCCCCGCGTTGACGATGCCGGACCCGGCAGCGCCATTGCCCGTGGCCGATAACGCAATGTCGGTCGGATCAATCAACAGACGTCCGCCCAAACCATTGCCATTGGCATGTCCATCAATCCGCGAACGGATCGCAGGCAAAATCGGTGCGGAGATCTCCACCTGCCCGCCGGCTCCGCCTTGGAGGCCGCCGGAAACATCCATCCGCGAGGAGGTCGTGTCCGAATAAGAACCGCCGGACACGATTTGAATCCGTCCACCATTGCTGACGCGGTTGTCCCCGTGAGCCTCAGCAACTGCGTTCGCGCCGAGATTCACGGCGTCCGCCGCAAAGAGTTCAATCACGCCGTTCTGTTCGCGGATGGAATCGGCCTGCACCCGGCCGTTTTGATTCACCACCTGCGCCTGCATCACGAGGGTGCCCGCGTCCGCGACAAGCCGGCCCGTGTTGTCAACTGATCCGCTGGGCCATTGCACTTTCGCGCTCAATCCCAGGCCATCCGGTCGGGTGGACAGGAGGACCTCACGACCGGCCAGCAGGCCGACGGTGCCTTCCGGGGCGATGATGGAACCGTGATTCTCGACATGTTCCGCAATGAGAAAAGCCGCGCCACCACGACCGATATCAATCCGGCCGTAGTTGATGACGCTCGCCTGTGGAGGTGGGCCGTTGAACTGCCACGACATCCCGCCGATGGAATCCACCGGAGCACCGTTCGCAGTCGAGACGACCAGCCCGGCGGCGCGCACCATTGAATTCGGACCGAAGTAGAATCCGGACGGGTTCATCAGCACCACGACGCCATTGGCGTTCAGAGTTCCCCAGATCTGGGACGGATTCTGATCACTAATCCGGTTCCAGACGATCGACGCGGCGGAAGGCTGCTGAAAGGTTGTCGTCTCGCCCGCGCGGATGTTGAAACTCTGCCAGCTCAAGACCGCGTTCTGCGACGCCGTGACATTGAGCTGCGGGCCGGTCGCAGTAGCGGTCGCTGCACCGCTTTGGACCGCCAGACCCACGGGGTTGGCCCTCCCGCTGAGACCGCTCGCGACGACAAACCAGGCGGTGAGGAACAGTGTTCCCGATCCCGGCCTGATGAAATGTTGAGTGCTGCGGGACATCTTCAAAATTGTCCTCCGAGACTGAATTGTGTTCGGGGTTCGCCCGAGCGACTGAAGGGGGTCGTCGTCAGCGGCCAACCCAGAGCGACATGCAGGTCGAACCGATTGTCAATGTTCGCCGACCAGCCGAAACCGGCGCTCCACGATGGAACTACACGGATTTACACCGATTCCTGAAGTCCCAATCGAATCCTGTTCATTCCGTCCATTCTGTCCAAATCCGTAAATTGATGCCCCGTTGCGGCTATTCCTGAAGCATTTCCGTCTGTGTGCCCGGAGGCCGGCCCACAACATCGTCTACCCGACTTCAAACTCGCGCACTTCGAGGGCGTTGCCTCCCGACCTTTGATTGGGTCGTGGCTCCGGTTGCTCGAATCCGTTCAAATCCACCGCGCGTGCGCGCACGGTGTACTTCCCCGACGGCAGGCTTTTGAGTGTCGCCGACCAGGAAATCATGCTGTAACGCAGGGGCCAACTCGCGGGCTTTCCGGACTTGGGGTCAAATCCGAGAACCTCTCGCGCCGACACTCCAGTCGGCAGAATCCGCCGCCAATCACGCGGAGGCTCCTCCAACTGGCACGCGATCCATCGTTCCACTTCGTTTCCCGCCTGCGCGCTTGGCTTTGAATCCTCGCGGCTCAACGCATACTCCACCCGTTTCAATCCTGACAAACCGGAGATCGCCAAACCGCTGATCTGGATCGGCTGCCCAGTGCGATGGCGTTTGGGAAGATCGTCCAAGTACGCCGCCGTCTTGAGATGCGACTCCGGATCGTTGTTCTGTTCCGCGTAGGTGTCGTTGGTTTTGTAATCGTTGGTGACCACGATTTGCTGGAGCCACTTGATGGATTTGAACCCGTGAGCCCAGGGAATCACCATGCGAACCGGGCCTCCTCGCATGAGCGAAATGGGTTCGCCGTTCAACCGGTAGGCGAGGAACGCGGGCAATTCGCCGGGCGCGGTTTCCATTACCTGCGTGTAGCTCAACGACGACTGGAACCGTTGCTTCGGGTCGTTGTTGTGGAAGCCCCAATAGTAGATGCGCCGCACATTCCGCATCGCTCCACAAAGGCGCAGCACATCGCGCAATGGAACCCCCTCCCACAATCCCTGGCCGAGCGGTGTGGGAATGTTCATGCATTGCATCGCCTTGAGGTATTTCACCCCGTGCTTCCGACCCAACTCCATCAAGGTCGCCAGATCCAGCGCGGTGCCGTCCGCGAGGGTGAGGGGCTTGGAAATTCCCGCGAGGTCTTTGATCGCCGGATTCGGCGTATGATCGGCGGTAATCTCCAGGCGCCACGTCTCGGGTGTGAGGCGACCGCGAACCAACGCTTCGGCCGGAAGTAAATGAATCTTGGGATCGCCGCGGGACACATCCCGGAACTCTCCGGCGGGCGTCAGCAGCGGATGCGTCGGGACGGTGCCCGCGGACTTCTCCGACTCCAACCCAACGGCCGACGCCGCGCGCCCCTCCGACGTTGCCATTGAGCCCGCAATCCCTCCGCTCAACGCCGTCGCCAGAACTGACGCAGCGCGCATAAAGTTCCGGCGCGAAACAGGAGCCTGCGGATCGGGAGTCGTCATGGCTGTGTTGGAACTACACCGAATCGACGACCAGCTCAACGCCGCACCGCGGCCGGGAATGAACGCCCGCCGCCATCAGATGAACTGCTCGACCAATCAGGTTGGATTGCGTAGCGTCGCTTCGTGTTTCCCCACCCACTTGAGTAGATCGGATCACTTTCTGCTATGCCGCGCCTGTTGAGAATCTTCCTGATCCTGTGGGTTGTCATGCCGGGAATCGCGGGTGAGGCAGCGGGTCTTCGGCCATTGTCATTGGACGAATGCATCCAACTCGCGTTGAGAAACAACTACGATCTCCGGATTGAGCGGCTGAATCCGGAGATCGCCCGTTACAATCTGTCCGGGGCTGATGGAGCCTATGAACCGGTCTTCACCTTCCGGGCCGGGGAACAGCTACTCACAGTCCCGGGAGGGATCGACCCCAAGAAATCGGGCATCGATTCGCCCTATGAGTTGACGACGGATTCGGTCGGCATGGGCGTCTCCGGCGTCCTGCCGACGGGCCTTCAGTATGGAATCCAGGCGACCTCCAGTCGGTTGAAGGAGCTGACGGACTTCGGTGCCGTCCCGGGTTTCTTGTTTCTTTACCCACCGTACGGAATCCGAAACACCAACCAGTACACGTCAACGGCCGCCATCACCCTGCAGCAACCCCTGCTCAGGGACTTATGGATCGACAAATATCGTCAAACCATCCTGGTCAGTCAGAAGAACCTGAAAACCACCGAGATGGGGTTGCGGTGGCGGATGATGAACCTCGTCTACGCGGTGCAACAGGCCTACTACGAACTGGTCTACGCCCGGGAAAAGGTGCAGGTCGACGAACAGGCGGTCCATCTGGCGGACCAACTGGTTCTCGGGATCCGCAGGCAGGTCGAAGTCGGCAAGACACCCGCGTTGGAGATCCAACAGGCTTCCTCTCAACTGGAGACCGCGCGGACCACTTCTTTCGCGTCCCAACAGGCACTCGCCCGCCAACGAAACGTTCTCAAGAATCTGATTTCCGATGACTTTCGCAGTGGGGCGGGCGTGAACATCGATCCTTCTGAAACCCTCGTGACGGTCCCGTACGTCTCGGATCGCATCGAGAGCTGGCGAACCGCTCTGGATCGACGCCCAGACCTGACCGAACTCCGCATCGATCTGGAAAAGCAGGGGATCATTGTGCGCTACCGCTTCAACCAATTGTTCCCGAGCCTCGACCTGGTCGGCGGATACGGCCTGCAGAGCCAGGAGAATTCGAGCGAGTCCAGTCTCGCCGACATCCGGGATCGTTCCAAACCGCAGTACGGATTCGGCTTGGTACTCAGCATCCCGTTAAGCGGGAATCAGGCCGCCCGCAACAGCTACAAGGCGAGCCAGGCCGCCAAACAACAGGCCGTGCTCCAGTTGAAGAAGATGGAGCAAAACGTCCTCGTACAGGTGGACGACTCCCTCAATCAGGTGCAATCCGCCTTTCACCGCACGGAGTCCGCCCGCCAGGCGCGTCAGTACGCCGAGATGGCGTTGACCGGCGAGCAACAGAAGTTGGCGGACGGCGTGAGCACGGCGTTCTTCGTCCTTCAGTATCAACAAAAACTGACCGAGGCGCACACCATCGAAATCCGCGCCCTGGCCGACTACAATCTCGCCCTGGCGCAACTCGCCCTGAGCGAGGGTCGGACGCTGGAAAAGAACCACATCCAGCTTCAGTTGAAATAGGAGCCAGCCCGCAGATTCGAAAAGTTCGTTTCAGCCGAACTCGCGGCGCTGCGTAGGGCATCGGCGAACGATCACGGGGCCGATTTGACCGGCCGTTTGCACGCCTCCGAGCGGGGGCCGTACAGAATATCCATGGCCATCTTGTTTTCGTAGCGCGGACCCCGGATCGCGATTCGCAACAGGAGCATCGTCACCTCCCACGGGCCCACCACCTCCAGCTTGCGTCCCGAGGTGAGCACCGTCGGTTTCGGGACCTCAAACCGTCCGACTTTCTTGAGCCTCTGAATAAACCCGATGTCCTCGCCCGCATACAAACCCTCGGGAAATCCCCCCGCCGCATGGAACGCATCCCGGGTGCAGAAAATGAAACACCCTCCGACCCATCGAATGAGCCGGCCCAGCACGACGCCGATGAAATGCATGACGCGGCCCCAGATGGGAATCGGGCCGTCGAAATCAAAGACGCATCCTCCACCCGCAGCACCGCCACGGAGGACTTCGAGCGCCGCACCGACCGCCCGTTCGTTGATCTGCGTGTCGGCATCGACGAAGAAAAATACCTCACCCTTCGCCAGCCGCGCACCGGCATTGCGTACGGCGGAAATCTTTCGAAGCTCAACCTGAAGTGTCCGGACGCCCATCTGTTCGGCAATCCGATGCGTCGAATCAGTGGAGGCGTCATCCACGACGATCACCTCGTACGGCTCGGCGATCTTTTCCATGGTGACGCGAATACTGCCCAGGCACTGGCCCAGCCAGCGTTCCTCGTTATGGGCGGGAACAATGAAGGAGATCATGGCTGCGTTGCATTTCAGGACGAGAGTCGATGCATGACCTTTTGAATCGAGGCGATCGATGTGGCTAAAAGAGTCACGAAGGCCCAAGCCACCAAACGATACTCCATCGAAATCTCCCAGCGAACACGAGTGATCCGTGCGGCCACGAAACGCCACACCCGCGACATCACCACCTGCAGTTCCACGCTGATGGCCAGCACCAAGAGGTCGAAGAACGCCGAGTCCCCAAAAATGCCCAGGACATAAAACTCCGGGTTCATGACGATCAATAGCGCCATCACCACCGCCACCACCCCGAGCAGGACCTGCCACGAGTTCAGGCGATGCATCCACGCCGGCCTGTATTTGCCTGGAACCCGGGTCAACGCGTACGCCACAAGCGCCAGTCCAAACAGAAGGGTGGGTGTCATTTTCATGGCCGCGTGAACAAATGTGAACCAAGGCCACTGGCAGTTCGTTCCGTTGCCGCGCTACGTTGCCTCGGCCTCATTCAAAATCAACTGCTGAAGGACCTGCACTAGGCCCGTTACATCGCTTACGATTTGCGGGAATTGAATCTCCGAAAAGGTCGCTCGTTGCTGATGAATGCGTTCAAGTCTCCCGGTCATGCGGGAGTGAAAGTCCACGAGATCACCTTCCCACGGACCCAAAAGGGAGAGAAACATAGAGTCGTAGGGTGCGAACAAGAAGCCGTCCCGTCGTTGCCATCCAAGCTTCTCCAGATCCTCGAACAGCCAATTGATCTGGATCGCAGTTAATGGCATAGAAAAAGTCCAGCCGGCCGTCTCAAGGGATGCCATCGGCGGTGCCCAACGCTATCCTCGCCACTGGCCAATACGCTAGCCATTCCGCATTCTTCCTGCTATATTCGGAGCGGTCCATAGACTGATTTGACCTCGACACCTGGGAGATGTGCACGGAATTGTTTTGTACCTTGGGCTAAACCTGGGGTGACGCCCGCCTTTACGCTGATTGAATTGCTGGTGGTGGTTGCGATCATTGCCATTCTGGCCGCGCTGTTGCTGCCTGCGCTGAGCCGGGCGCGCGAGCAGGCCAACAGGGCGGTTTGCAAGTCCAACCTCCGGCAGTTCGGCGTTTCGATAACCCTGTACGCCAACGACAATCAGGACCGGCTGTTACAAACCATCCGCAGCCGGGACGGCTATCGCTATCCGGTGGCGACCTTCATGTTCAAGTCCGACGGCGACCAATACTTCAACGCCGAGACCTTTCGCAGCTATGTCCCCGGCGTGGACACCAACTCTCTGGAAGTCACGGGCATCTGGTGGTGTCCGAGTTCACCCGTCGCCGTGCAACGCCCAATTATCAAGCTGGGAGTGCAAGGCGTCGGGTATTTCCAAGCTTCCTACGCCTACTATGCCGGTTCCGAGCATTGGGAGCCCGGGGTCGTTTCTCGACCATCGGATCTGACCGATCTCAACCTGGATCCGGTGCGACTGCTGATGTCTGACAGTTGGTTTCACTGGTGGGGGACCGACGCGTGGTTCTACAATCACGGCGACCCCAAGGCCGCACTGCACTATCCTTCGACACCGGATTGGCAGCGTGTCGGAACGCCTCTCATGGCGGGCCAACACCAGCTCTATGGCGATGGGCGGGTTGTATGGCGGAAGGCCAAAGGACTTGGGCTGAATACACTGCCCGGGTTCGGTCGCGGGATCGGCGAGGTCAACGGCTATCCAAACGAGGGCTCCTACTACATTATCCCGGAAGGATCTGCCCAGTAAGATTCCTACCTTGAACTGGCCCTCGCCGGACGGACTAGCCGCAGCCGTCCCGGCTGGTCAATTCATCACCGAACCCTGCGTGACCTCGCCAGTGTTTCGATGTAGGCTCGTCCGAACGAGGGGGGGCTGCAGAATCGATTCTTACCCACGATGAAAACCAACGTTCCAACGGACAACTGGGCTCGCCCTCTATTCCGATCGGTGTTCGCCATCCTGGCCGCCGTATTCCCCGCCTTGGCTGAGGTTCAATTGTTCCAGATTGATCCAAATCAGTCGTCGCTGGCGCTTCACGGAACGACGGCCGGGATCGAAATGCAGCCGCAAGGTGCCGGCGGTCTTTCAGCAAGTTTTCAAGGCTGGTTGGCCGTCGACGTCGGTTCGGCGTCCATCCAGTTCATTGTCGGTAGCAGCGCCATCGGTCTCCAAACCAACGCCTGGCAGCCCGGACCGCGTGGTGCGGTGACCAATACGCCGGCCAACTACGGTGGAACCATTGCCACCGGCGGCGGGATTGGTGCGGGTCATCAAGTCACCGCCATCCGGAACCTCGCCTTCGATCTTGCCAGCGATCCCACCGCACTTTCGAACGGCCAGTTCGGCGCGTCGACGGTCACCTTCACGATTCCGACCAGGGGAAACCCTGTTCTGGACTACCGCTCCAATGGACTCCTCATCGTCGCCGGTCAACGCGCGCTCGGCGGCCTCTCCACCTCCAACACCGCGCTGCCGGGTACCCTGGCGAAACCACTCAATCCCGATGTGGGCACGGTCCTGACACTGCCGGTCGACCTGACCTTGCCCATCCAATCCACTCCGGCCGGCGAGACCACCCTCCGATTCACCGGGCAGATCGTGGCCACACGCGGTGGGTTCATCCTCCAGCCAGTCCTTCTGTTCATCCCAGCGCCGCCGGCCGCCGGGCAGTTTACCTTAGTCTGGGATTCCCGGTACATCCTGCAAACCACCGCCGACCTCGGCACCGGCGTCTGGTCCGACGTGCCTGCCGCCGCGCCATTGACCGTCCCGTTCGACCCCGATATCGGATTCTTCCAGGTCCGGGTTCAACCTTGAGAACCCCATCGCAGCGAACCGTCGCGCAGTGATCCGGATCAGTTACCCGGAATCTCCATCCGGTGCGCCTTCCCGATGGCGCGCGCTTGATCCTCCGGCACCCGGGATTTAGCGGCGAACTCCGGCCACCGGGCAACCGCGGATCGGACTTCCTCCAGGATCGCTTCGGCGCGTCCGCGCTTCATCGTTGCGGTCTTCGCCACCGCCCGGAGGTCTTCCAATGCGAATCCGTCGCGCTTGCCATTCACTGTCATCTGATGCGCGGCGGTCCAGGCCCCCGACGGGTTGTGGCTGTAGATCACGTCGAAGGCCGGGGCCAGCGACCATCGCCCCTGCGGATCCATCAGGAAGGCGATGTTCTTCACATGATCGTCCTGATTCCGGGCGACGATGTTGAACACCATCCGCCGGAACTGCTCCTCCACCGCCGCCATGGGGAGGTTGAGTCGACGGATCGTCATCAACGCCTGTTCGTAGGAATACGCGCCCGGCTGGTTGAAATCAAAATGGGCCAGCGCGCACAACGATTGCATGTGGAGCTTTTCTCCGCGGTCCAACCGGTCGAAGCGCCGGGTCATGAAGTGGCGTCGACCGTTTTCCTCGAGCAGGCGGCACTCACTCATGGTGATTCCTGCGGCCAGCGCCATCCGGTGATAGGCGTATTCGATGGCGCCATAGCCCTGCGGATCCTCAAGCTCCTTGTCCCTGTTCCCGGAAACGCCGTCGAATTTCAGCAGCCAGTATTCAAATCCGTCTCCGGCGGAAATCTGGCCCGAGCGCACCTCGTGGGTCTCCCGATTCCAAGCGATCACCGCCTTGGCCCGCGCTCCACCGGCGGAGGTTCCGACCCGCAGGATGTCGTTCAATGCCTTGACGCGGGCCGGGCCATTGAAGCTCGCCTTCAGTCCGCTCCGCTGGGCGAGCACCTCGGACGCCAGCCGAACCAGGGAATCGATTTCGATCTTCGCGGCTTTCCGGGGTTTCGGACCCAGGGTTGGCGCAAATTCCAGGGCACCCATTCCCCGCGCACCGGTGTAGCAAAGTCGCTCCACGGCACTGAAGCCTTCCGGCGTCCGCCCCTGGCCCGCCAGCCAGGCATCAATCAGGGCATTGCCGAATTTATCGGGCAGGGAATCCGACAACAACCCCGGCAATCCATGAAAGGTTCGCCGCGGCAATTCCGCGAAGGTGTGGACCCGGTCGCTCAGCGGAAGGACGATCGGCGAAAGCTCGATGCCACTCCGGGCGAATTCCGGGTCGTACTGGAAGGCCGCATAGTCCCGGTTCTCGTCCGTCGAAACGGCACCGATGAGCCGTCCCCACAGTTCCACCCGGGCAATCATGACGATTCACCCCAGGTCCATTTCTTGGGGTCGATCTTTCCGGCGCGTTGGCCGGAAGCCCGCCTGCGTTGCCGACCCTGCAGCTTGAGTTGGGTGATCGGGCTCGGAACCGGCTCCGGAATCAAGGTGTCGAACCGTTCCAACATCCCCAGAACCCGGCACACCCGCACGAAGCTGGAGAGTTGGGTGGCCACTTCGCCGGATTCAAGACGCTCAACCGTGCGCTTGGAAACGCCGGACTGCTCCGCCAGCGCAGCCTGGGTCAGGTTCCGATCCAAACGGGACGCCATCAGACGCTCACCCAATTCTCGGAGAACTATGGCGTCCGCCATCTGTTTTTCAATCTTCACTACTCGTCACTTATGACGCTTTATTCAACTTTATCAACTTTTTTTCGACACTTGTGACGATTAACAATGATCCAGATCGTAGATTCAAGATCCCACTTATCCAAATCCACTCGGGAAAGCTGGCCCTACCTTCGAAAAGGCAGTTTGACCGCATCGATTCGGATCAGGATCCGTACACGCCGCCGTTGATGTCCAGAGTGGCACCGGTGATGAAGCCGTCGAACTCGCCAGCGAGGAAGGCGACGGCCCGAGCGACATCGGAAGGATTCCCCGCTCGCCCCAACGGAATGCCGGCAATGGTCGCCGCAGCAGCCTCGGGCGTCGTATG
This sequence comes from uncultured Verrucomicrobiota bacterium, assembly GCA_903907925.1. GTDB lineage: Bacteria > Verrucomicrobiota > Verrucomicrobiia > Limisphaerales > UBA9464 > CAIVQB01. The sequence continues at coordinate 1,056 of CAIVQB010000040.1, read as the reverse complement.
CGTCTGATGGAAGGAAGTGCCAAGGATCAATCCAGGAGCCACCGCATTGACCCGGATGCCACGAGGTCCCAGTTCCTTCGCCAGGGATCGGGTCCAGGTGAGGATCGCCCCCTTCGCCGTGGAATACGCCAACGCACCCGCATGGCCTCCCATGCGTCCGGCCAGTGAAGCCAGGTTCACGATGCTGCTCTGTTTCGCGGCTGCGAGATGCGGCACGGCATGGCGGGTCACCAGGAGTGTACTGGTGACATTGACATCCATGACGCGCTGCCAGAACTCCAGATCGAGCGCCTCCAGCTTGCGCCGGCCAATCAAATCGCCGGTATTGTTCACCAGGATGTCGAGGCCTCCGAGAAACTCCGCCGCCGCCTCGACCAATTCACGGGCTTCCCCCTCGCGGGTCAGATCAGCCCGGAAACACCGGACCGTGGCCTCGGCGGGAGCCGCCTGCCGCAACGCCTCAGCACCCGCAGCGCTGCTGTGATAGTGAACGGCGACGTCACATCCCTGACTCAAGAGTTCCTCGACAATCGCCCGCCCCAGTCCCTGCCCGCCACCCGTGACCAACGCGCGTTTGGATTGAAGTCGTTTCATTTTCAGAGGGTTTATTTGAGGTCAGACCCCGTAGATTTGCGAAGAGCAGTTCACCGATTGGGAGCGAGTTGGATGAACGCTTGGCAAGCAGGTACCGGTCAAGTCTTCACACCTCAACATCGGCGCGGATATAGGTCCCCGAAATTGTACTGGATGGGTTCCCGGCGCTTCGCCTGCTTCCCGGAGAGAATCCGAGACAGCGCTCCTCTTGAATCGTTGGACGATTGGCGGAGCTAATCTTTGGACGGAAAACGATGGGGGCAAATCATGAAAGCGTTGTTCGCAGTCCTGTTGGCGGTGTCGATCGCATTTCCGATCTATTCGTTCACGGAAAACATCCGTGACTTCGCGCATAACAGTAAGCGCTCGGTGAACCCCCTGTTGCGCGGGTGAGTTTCCCAGGGAGGATGTGAAGCCAGTGATTCTGAGGGATTCAAACTGGCTGGGGTTTCCAGTTCGAGG
>CAIVQB010000039.1 GCA_903907925.1 uncultured Verrucomicrobiota bacterium | reverse complement strand
CTGGACGTCGCGCCGTTGAAGTGCCGGGTTCATCGCGACGGTTGGAGTCGGTGCGACCGCAGCGGCAGCGGGTGCGCCCCCTGGAAGCGTTGCGGCCCCCTGAAATCCTGCCATTCCGGCGGCACTGAACATCGCTTGGGAATCCGCGCCGTAACCGGACATCAGGGTTCGGCGAGTCACTGCTCGTATGCCACGAGCCTGCCCCTGCCCTTGCGCTCCACCCGGTGCCAACGCCACCGTGGACGCTTGCTGCGCCCATGTAGCCGTTGTGGCGATCCAAACCATTCCGGCAAGAACTCCGAGGCAGCGGATGGATTTCATGGCTCTCTGGTAGCCCGAGCCGCCGCCGTCTGCCAGCAGGAATTCAGACGGATTCCGGCACGCAATCCACTCCGTCGCCGCCAGGTTCCATGACGGCAATCCATCGCACGCTGAAGCGCCCCTCGGAACATCGCGCTTGTCTTGGAGCGCGGTTGGATTCAGATGGGGGCGGATGTACGCCGGTTATGCCGAACTCGCGTCGATGCTCGGGTTGTCCGCCATCGTCATGGCGCTGGCGACCCGTGATTGGATGAAGTTGCGGTCGTTTGAAAATCCGCGCGCCTCCCATCAATTGTTCGGGTGGATGATCCGGGGATGGGTCACTCCGGTGGCTCTCTGGCTGTGCTGGAACATCAGCGTCTTTGCCGGATGGTTGAACGGGGTCATCCCGCTCCTGCCCGGCGTGCCGCTGGGCCCCGTCCCGCGCGCTGAACTGGGTGCGATGGTCGCCCACAGCGGTGCCCTCGTGGTGTTCACCGTGACGACCTACTGGATGGCCTTCACCGAGATCAACCTTCTCTCCGCCTTTTCGCGTGCCGAGTACAAGGAGGATCCCAGGTTCTGGAAGGCTCTCTTTGGATTGTTCATTTTTCCGATCGCAGCGCTGACGGCCTGGTGGCTGGGGCCGGCGGGTTGGGGATTGGCCGCCGTGGTGGTGCTGTGGCCGTCGGTGCAATGCTTCACGGTGGAACCCCGGCGTCACGTTCCGGCCTACGGTCGTGCGGTCGCGCGGATGAAATTCGGCGATTACCGCCAAGCGGAACAGGAAATCATCCGGCAACTGGAACTTTGCGAGGACGACTACGAAGGCTGGATGCTGCTGGCCCAGCTCTATGCGGAACAATTTGGTGAAATCGCCAACGCGGCCACCACGGTCCACGACTTATGCGATCAGCCTGGTGTGACTCCGTTTCATATTTCACGGGCATTCCAACGACTGGCGGATTGGCAGTTGTCCGGACCCGGCGATCCCAAGGCGGCGCGGTCGGCGCTCGAGGAAATCGTCCGGCGTATTCCGGACACGCCGTTTGCCCGCACAGCGACGCAGCGCATCGCCCAACTTCCAATGGACCGGGAAGAGTTGCAGGAAAGCCGGCAGGTGAAACGCCTCCGGCTACCTTCGCTCAGCGATTCCCCCGCCCCGACGACTGCTCCTGGACCCGGTACCACGGCCAAGGATGCCGCGCGCCGTCGCCTCGCCCGACTCGCCACCCGGATCGCCGCCACACCGGAGGATTTCGCGCTTCGGGAACAACGAGCTGTCTTGCTGGCGGAAGAACTGGGTGAAGCCCGGGCGGCGGTCCGTGAATTGGAAGAGCTCTTGTCCCGCAACTGTGTTCCCGCCGACCGGATTCCGGCGTGGCTGGCTCACGTTGCGGGCTGGCGGCTCCGGCATCTGGGCGACCGCGTGGGGGCTAAAACGATCCTCGAACGCCTGATCCGGGAGTTCCCCGGGACGCCACAGGGCTTCGGCGCCAGCGGCCAGCTTTGGGCAATGGAACAGGAGACGTTGGCGGCGGAACAGGTGGTCCGCCACGCGACAACACCCCGAATCGTCGTCACGATGCCGCCGGCTCCAGAAGTGCGATGATCGGGCTGGAAACGCCCCGGGTCCCCAAGGCGTTTCCCAATTCGTGGACGGTTCGTCCCGGCATCAATCCTCGCTGAACAGGTATTCCAGATCGTCCTTGGACAGATTGCTGGCGAAGCCTTCCTCGCCGAGAACATCGGAAATCGTCTGCGATTTGCGCTGCTGCAGTTCCCAGATCTTTTCCTCAACCGTTCCCGGCGCGATCAACCGATACGCATTCACTGTGCGGGTCTGGCCGATCCGATGGGACCGGTCGATGGCCTGCGCCTCGACGGCCGGATTCCACCACGGATCGTACAACACCACATAACTGGCGGTGGTCAGGTTGAGTCCTGTTCCCGCCGCCCGGAGCGACAGCAAAAACACACAAGGTTCCGTCTCAGCCTGGAATGAATTCACCACCTCCTGCCGGCTCTTGGTTTCGCCGGTGAGAATGTGGGTCTTGATGCCGCGCTCGCGGCACGCGGTTTCCAACAAGCGCAGCATCTCGACGAACTGCGAGAAGAGCAGGACCTTGTTGCCGGATTGCAGAATCGGCTCGAGCAGTTCGAAGAGCGTGTCCGTCTTGCCGCTGGCGCTGTCGTTGCCAACCAGCTTTGGATGGCAGCAGATCTGACGCAGGCGGGTCAGCGCGGCGAGGACGTGCATCTTCGACTTCGCGACGCCCTTTTCCTGGAGTGTTTTCATCACCTGCTCGCGGCTACGTCGCAACTCGGCCAGGTACAACTTGCGTTGCTCCTCACCGAGATCGCAGTCGCGGCGTTCCTCGATGCGGTCGGGCAGATCCTTGGCCACCTGTTTCTTGAGGCGGCGCAACATCAGGGGCCGGAGCCGCGCACTGAGTCGGCGACGGGCGGCGTTCGATTCCCATTCCGGACCGTTGCCCTTCGGCTCGTAGGTCTCGTGAAAACTCGCCTGACTGCCGAGATAGTTCGGCTGGATGAAATCGACGATGCTCCAGAGATCCAGCAGCCGATTTTCCAGCGGCGTACCGGTCAGGGCGAGGCGCTGGTCGGACTCGATCTCCTTCACCGCCTGGGTGACCTGGGCGTTGGGATTCTTGATGAACTGCGCCTCGTCGAGCACCAGGGCGCGGAACTCGAACTTGCACAATTCCTCCAGATCGCGCCGGAGGATGGCGTAGTTGGTGACGACGATGTCGTTTTCCGGAATCTGTTTCCGGAGATTATGACGCGCCTGGCCGGATTGCAGGACGAGCACCTTGAAATGCGGCGTGAACTTTTCCGCCTCACGTCGCCAGTTGTGCAGCACCGAGGCCGGACACAACACCAGCGACGGCTTGCGGTCCTTCTTGTGCTGATCGTGCAACCAGGTGAGCCAGACGAGGGTTTGCAGGGTTTTGCCGAGACCCATGTCGTCGGCCAGGATGCCGCCGAGGCGGAGCCGGGAGAGATTCGCCAGGAAATCGAACCCGTCCTTTTGGTAGGGCCGGAGATCGGCGTGAATGTTGTCCGGGAGCTTGGTGTCGGGGACGCCCTTGAAATTGCGCAGCTTCTCCTTGAGCGCAGCGACGGCTTTTTCAGCACCGAGATCCGCCAACGTCTGCTCGTCGAGATGCGTGGCGTGGATGAGCGAAGCCTTCTGGGCATCGGCGCTGAGTCCTTCGAGACCGAGCGTTGCCGCTGTTTCGTGGGCCTTCCGGTTGGCATCGGTGTCGATTTCGACCCAACCGCCGTCGGGCAACTTGACGAACCGCGTGGTGGCCGAGGCGAGCCGTTGAACGTCCGCCACCGACAGTTTCATTCCCTCCACTTCCCATTCCGCACTGACGCTGAGCCAGTCGATTCCGGAGCCCTTCAGGACGAGCTTGGGTTTAACGAGCTTGCGATTAAGGAACAGGCGCTGGAATCCGACGTTGCCGAGGAATTCCGCTTCGCGCGGGCGATCTGGCCAGGCGTTGGCCAACTGGCTGAGGAAGGCTTCGTTGGCGTCACCGACCCAAAGGCCGGGATCCGGTGTGAACCAATCGAGTTGCTGGAGCCATTGAATCGCGGCCTGCACCCGCTGATCGTCGATCAACTCCGGTCGGTCGGCGTTGATGGAAGCCGCCTTGGTGCGGGACCATTCGTGTCCGGACCACTGCCATTCCGAACCATCCCGATCGCTGGTGGCGAGCAGGCGCAGGCGGACCACTTCATCCGCCAGCTCGAACACAAACTGCGGCCGGGCGGTGTGGGTGATGCACAACTGGCTCCAATCGGCCTCGGTGGCTGCGGTCATCGAATGACCGTTGCTGCCGTTGCCACCGTTGGTTTCCGGCACGGCGACGGCCGCTGATGAACCGCGTGGCTTGGTGGTTTGCGATTTGCGCAGCTCGTTGAGAAGCCGGTGGGACAGTTTCTTGACCGGCAACACCGGTCGTTGCGCCCAGGCACCGAGCAGGCTCGCCGGCGGCGCATTGCGCAGGATGTAGAATTCGTTTTCGACCAGCACGAGCTGGGGCGAACCGACCATGAAGAAACATTCCGCCAACGGCCGCACCTGGCCGTCGGGCAATGCCAGCAAATGGGTGAAGCTCAGATCGCCCTCGACCGTTTCGAGATGCGGCTTCAATTCCGCGAGCTGTCCGTGGAATTGAAGATTGGTCGCCTGTCCGGTCAGTTCGAGGCGTTGGCCGTGGGCCCACATGGCCAGCCAGGTCAAGAGGTCGGCACCTTCGAGCAACAAGACTTCGCCGTCCTTGGTCTTGTCGCTCCAATTGGAATGGAGCCAGTCGATCACCGCCCAGTCGTCCGCGGGAAACAACTCCGCCTCATGCGCCGCACGGGTCCGGAGATCGCAGAGATCGGAGAGAAACCGCTCCTTCTCACCAGACCGGGAACGGAACAACAGAAAGCGGATGGCGAGCCGCCAATGGTTGATCGCCTCACCCGCGCGGCAAACTTCGCAGAGAATGCGGATGGCGGCCTTGGGGGCGTCGAGATGGGTGTGGGTCGCTGGCAGCAACCAGTTCTCCAGCTCCTGGACGAACTGGGTTTCCTTCTCGGACTGCTCCACTTCCTGAAAGCGATCGAAGTTGGCGTACGGCAGCAACTCGGTGGGCAGCGAGCGATTGGCACGGAGGAACAGCATTGCGACCTCTTCCAGCCGGCTCTTGCCGTTGGCGGTCTGGATGCGGGGCCACCATTCGGTCGCACCAAAATCGTTCCGCCGCAGATTCAGCTTTTCGAGGTAGTCGTCGAACAGCAGATAGGCCCGCTGGGGATCGGCGCACGTCCCCAGCAACTTCAGGACAGCCTCACGGTCGGCGACCTTCTCCCGCGAGTCGGCCAGCTCCCGTCGGAGATCGGCAAACGACCCGTAGGTCGTGTTGAGCACCTTGTGATGGGCGTCATATTTTGTGGCGGCGGCGGACGGTCGGGTGACCGGGGTGGATTTTCGGGCAATTCTCGGCATGGCAGACTAACGCGACAACGTAGTAAGCCATCTTCTCTCTAAACCAGCCGGGGACGGTCAATAGGAATCGTTGCCAACTTGCCCGTCGATTTTGTCCGTTGGACCGGAAAGAACACCTCGAATTCGCTCCGGGAAACGCCCGGACAAGCCCTACGGACCACCGTCGGAGGGCTTCAACCACGGGGTTCCACCGTAGTACCATTGCGAAGCCTTGAGCGGTTCCACGTGGGCGTCCGCGAAGGCGATGTTGCTGCGGGTGCTGTGTCGGAGATGCGGGCCGCCCCAGTTCGGATCCGACGAGGAAGTGACGCATCCGCCACAGGGCGCATCGGATTCCGGATCATGGACGATCCAGCATCCGGGTTTCTCGACGGAGGCGACGGTCACGCACTTCTGCGGATCCCGGGTGTTCTTCGGCTGACTGCCGCCATCAGTGAGATGCACCGTGCCCACCGGATTGCGAATGGCCGAATCCTTTGCCGATGGCCAGTCCCTGGCATCCCAGACGTTGGGCCAGTCGCAACCGCCCAGACGGAAGTTCATCGCGTAGTTGGACACCGCCTTGTCCTGCTGGTCGCTCGGATAGAGCGCGACGAGTTCGTTGAACTTCTTGGAGCGCGAGGGGCAGATCAGGAGATTGGTGGTCTGCTGATAGGGTTGGAGGAAATTGAACCAACCCTTGCGAAAGACGTTGTCGCCACGGACCTGGAAGGTGAACGGATACCGGCCGCCGTGATCATCGCCGTACAACCGGGTGGCGAGCGACATCTGGCGGAGGCTGTTGATGCAACTCGTCGCCTTGGCCTTTTCCTTCGCGCGTGCCAATGCCGGCAACAGCATCCCCGCCAGGATCGCGATGATCGCGATCACCACCAACAGTTCAATCAAGGTGAAGGCGTTCGGCCGGCGAGGATTGGGAATCGTCATGGCAGGATGACTCTCCGTTGCGCGCGGAATGGGTTACGCCGGGCTGCGGGGATCGCGGTTCGCGAGCACGCTTTCCGTCTGGGCGGTGCGGAACCGCTCATACGCGGCGCGGTGTTGGGGATGACGATTGCCTGTGATCGCCGCGGCCAGCAGGGCGGCGTTGATGGCTCCCGATTTGCCGATGGCCAACGTCCCGACCGGAACTCCCGCCGGCATCTGGACCATGCTCAGCAACGAATCCATTCCGTCGAGGGTCTTGCCGGGCACGGGTACACCCAATACCGGGAGCGCCGTCTTGCTGGCGCACATTCCGGGCAGGTGCGCGGCTCCCCCGGCGCCGGCGATGATCACTTCGAGACCGCGTCCAGCAGCGCTGCCGGCGTACTCGAACAGCAGGTCCGGCGTCCGGTGCGCGGACACCACGCTGACCTCGTACGGAACGGCGAGGGTGTCGAGCGTGGCGGCGGCGTGTTGCAGCACGTCCCAATCGGAACGGCTGCCCATGATGATGCCAACAATCGGGGAATTCATCGCGCTGACGAAAGTGGTCCTCCTCCCGACCCGGACCCGTCAAGCGTGCGTTGCGGTTTTTGTGACCCGCCGCACTTCGATTGGCCTACCTCCGGGCGAACCCCGGCAGGGTCTCGGTCAGGATTTCGCGGATGGATTTGCGTTCGGCCGCTTCCAAATGGGCGTACCGGGGTTCGAGTTCCGGTTCATCGAGAATCCGGTGCAATCGTTCCAAAATCCGGTCGCGAAGGTGTTCCGGCAATTGGCGGAAGGTGTCGGAATAGATCAACGGACTGCACCGCAGCTTGAAGAGCCGGGTTCCGAGATCCAGGTCGGCCAACGACCGTCCGTCACGGGTGCGAATTCCGCGATGGCTGTAGTCCCTAGCGAAGAGGTGATCTCCAGCGAGACTGCCCTCGGGAAACGTTGCAGCCTCCCGGAACAGCAACCGGTCCAGCACCTCCTGCGCGCAGGAATCGTACACCCGCCGGGCGCTGTCGTAGGTCGGCCCCTCGGTGATCGTCTCCTTCAGATCGCGCTGCAGGTTGTGCTGGTACTGCAGGATTCGACGACATTGATGGGCGGCACGGGTCAAGGCGTTTTGCATGCCGCATTGGTGTTCCAGCATCAGCAACGCCACCACGTCGCTCCCCGCTCCGAGGAACCGGTTCGCATCGACGGCCGACGGAAGCTGGGTTCGATTCCCGCCAAAATCGACATCCACCACCAATCCGCCATCGCGTTCCCGGCTGAGAATGTTGCCGCGGTGCCGAACTAATCCGCCCGTTCCGGTCACGTACCATCCGGCCCATCGCTCGTTGAAGGGAGTCGTGTCGTCGACCACTGTTGAACCCTGGCTGAAGATCGGCTGACCGTTGCGGTCGGTGGCGATCGAACGCACAAAGAGGGCCGGAATCTCGCGGACAAACGTCCCGCCGTGGCACCGCAAACAGTCGGAGTCCCGATGAAATCGGGTTTGTCCACCTTCGGGCAGGTGGGGATCGAAGGTGTAGAAGACTGGTCCCAGCCGGGGATCGATGCTGGTCACTTCCATCAATCCGCCGGGAACCCACCCCACATAGCACTCGCTGGAAAAGTAGAGCGCCCTCGGGGTGTTCGGATGGATGAGGCTCAGTTGGAAACTCGTCTTGGAAAACACCAGCACCTGGCTGGATTCCGGAATGTTCAGAGCCTGCAACAACGCGCGGGCCACCTCGCGATCGCTCCCTTGAAACCGGAATTCACCGGCGGCAATCCGGGTTTCCAATCGCCGAATCACGTCGTTCGGCGCGGTTGCGGAATAGGAGATCGGCGCCTGCTCGAAGGGTTCATCGCTCGCCATCAGGCGGCATTCGCCGGCGATGAAGCCGGCCAACAGTGCTGGAGCCAGGAGGCGATGGATGATGCGATTCACGGAAGTGGAGGGCGGCAGTCTGCGGAAACCTGTTTCAAAACGCCGCTCCGCGCTTGTCGCATGAGCCTCTTGGATTGGCCGGATTCCCAGCCGTGAGGATAGTGCCGAACGACACTATTCCGGTTCGTCGACATGAAACCGGTGGAGGACGCGATGGACCACCGGCGTCAGGAGAGTCACGATCAGCGTTAGAAAAACCAATCCGCTGAACAGCGCGTAAAACGAGGCGAACAGCTTTGCGGCCCTTCCGTTGAGGGTTCCGACCGGACCCATTCCGGTAAGAATCATGGCCGCGTTGAGGAAGGAATCGATCCAGCCGAACCCGGCGAAAACATGGTAACCCACCACTCCCACTCCCAAGGCGACCGCCGCCACACCGGCCGCCAGGAGGAGGTACAACGCCATGCGGCGGGCGAATCGTCCGCGGGAGGCAACACGTTGGCGACGGGTTTCAAGCATGGGAACGTTGGAATGGGTGGGGTGCCAGTGGTCGAACGGTTGGCGTCATCATCTGTTGCGTTGCGACCCCTCCTTTAATCATTCTCCGCCCCCTTATGTCGAGGCGCCAGTATCCGTTTCACGTCATTGAACCCAAGTGGCAGCACCGTTGGGAGTCGGAACAAACGTTCCGTGCCTGGAATCCCGGGGACGCCATCCCAGCCACGCATCCGTTCGGGATTCGTCACGCACTCGACGGCCAGCAAGCCACCACGGGAGCCCTCCCGCCGAAGTACTACATCCTCGACATGTTCCCCTACCCGTCCGGGGCGGGATTGCACGTCGGCCATCCGGAAGGCTACACCGCCACCGACATCCTGGCCCGCTATCGCCGGGCTGTGGGTCGGAATGTTTTGCACCCGATGGGCTGGGATTCCTTTGGTCTCCCTGCCGAACAGTACGCGGTCAAGACCGGTCAGCATCCCCGCAAAACCACCGAGACTAACATCGCCAATTTCACGCGACAGATCCGTTCGCTCGGATTCAGCTACGACTGGTCGCGTGAAATCGCCACCACCGATCCGGAGTACTTCAAGTGGACCCAGTGGATCTTTCTCCAGATTTACAACGCTTGGTTCAATCCGGAGACGAACCGCGCCGAACCGATCGGCACGCTGATTTTCCCGGCCGACTGCGACACCGAGGACAAGCGCCGCGCTCACCGTGATTCCAAACGTCTGGCCTTCGTGAGCGAAGCCCCGGTGAATTGGTGTCCCGAATTGGGAACCGTTCTGGCCAACGAGGAGGTCATCGATGGCAAGAGCGAGGTCGGTGGATTCCCGGTCATCCGGAAACCGATGCGCCAGTGGATGCTTCGGATCACCTCCTTTGCCGAACGATTGCTGGCCGATCTCGATCTTCTGGAATGGACCGAGTCGTTGAAGGAAATGCAGCGCAACTGGATCGGCCGCAGCGAAGGGGCGTGGGTCGATTTCCAGGTCGAGGGTTCTGCGTCCAAGATCACGGTCTTCACCACCCGCCCCGACACGTTGTTCGGCGCAACGTACATGGTGTTGTCACCGGAACATCGTCTGGTGGCGGACATCTCCACCGCGGGACAGCAGGAGGCGGTTCGGAAATACCAGGCCACGGCCGCGGCGCGGAGCGATCTGGACCGCACCGAACTCGCGAAAGAGAAGACCGGCGAATTCACCGGTGCCTATGCCATCAATCCGGTCAACGGTGCGCGCATTCCCATCTGGATTGCCGACTACGTCCTGGCGAGCTACGGGACGGGTGCGATCATGGCGGTTCCGGCGCATGACGAGCGGGATCTCGAGTTCGCGGAAGCCTTCGACCTTCCCGTGTTGCAGGTCGTTCAACCGTCCGATGAAAAGAAGGACTGGCGCGGGTTTTGCGACGAAGGAACTGCCGTCAATTCGGCCGGGGCTGAGATAAATCTGAACGGGCTTCCGACCGTCGCGGCGAAAAAGAAGATCACCGAGTGGCTTGAGGCGAAAGGTCTCGGCAAGAAGACGATTAACTACAAGCTGCGCGACTGGCTGTTCAGCCGGCAGCGGTACTGGGGCGAGCCTTTTCCGATCATCTGGCGTCGGGACACCTCGGGAAATCTGTTTCACGAAGCGTTGCCGGAATCCGCGTTGCCGCTGCTCCCGCCGACGTTGGAAGACTACAAGCCGACCGCGGAAGGACTGCCGCCGCTGGCCCGTGCCAAGGAATGGGTCACCCTGCCCGACGGCGCGGTTCGCGAAACCAACACCATGCCCCAGTGGGCGGGCTCCTGCTGGTACTATCTCCGCTATCTCGACACCAAGAACGCTGGTGCGTTCGTGGCTCGCGATGCCGAAGCGTATTGGATGGGTGGCCAGGCCGGCAGCACGGTGACACCCGGCGTGGACCTCTACGTCGGCGGCACCGAACACGCGGTGCTGCACCTGTTGTACGCCCGGTTCTGGCACAAGGTTCTCTTCGACCTCGGCCATGTTTCCACGCCGGAGCCGTTCTTCAAACTGGTCAACCAGGGGCTCATTCTCGGAGAGGACGGCGTCAAGATGTCCAAGTCCCGCGGCAACGTGGTAAACCCTGATGATGTCCTGGGTGAATTCGGCGCCGATGCGTTCCGGTTGTACGAAATGTTCATGGGCCCGTTGCAGGAGGTGAAGCCGTGGAACACCCGTGGCGTGGAGGGCGTGTACCGATTTCTCGGCCGGGTCTGGCGGTTGTTCGTGGATGAGAAATCGGAGACCGATTACGAACTGAAAACCGCAGTCAATCCGGACGCGGAATCTGGCTTTGTGGCGGACATCCGGCTGGATCCACGCCTCCGCGACGTTCCGGCGACCGCGCCGCAACTCAAGGCCCTGCATGCCTGCATTCGGAAAGTCACCGAGGATCTCGACGGCCTGCGGTTCAACACCGCGATCTCCGCGATGATGATGTTCATCAACGAGGCGATGACCTGGGAAACCCGTCCGGTGATTGTGCTCAAAACCTTCCTGCAATTGCTGGCGCCCTTTGCGCCGCATCTGGCCGAGGAACTATGGGAGAAGGTCCACGGACTCGTTGGCGTATCACCGGTTCCGTCGCTCACCTATTCCGCGTGGCCGGTTTTCGACCCGGCTCTGTTGGTCGAGGACACTCTGGAAATCGCCGTTCAGGTGAACGGCAAGGTACGGGATGTCATCCGGGTCCCGGCCGCCGCCACCCCGGCGGATCTCGAAGCCGCCGCACTCGTCGCTGAAAAGGCGCGACCGTTTCTGGAGGCCAAGACGGTTCGCAAGATCATCGTCGTTCCAAAAAAACTGGTGAACATTGTCGTCGGGTGATCGCGCGATCCCGAGCCGTGGAACCGGCCACTTCCCGAGGCCCGGCCTTTGTGCTAGCGTTCCCACGTGACCCGGTTGACCCGACATGAGCAATGGATCCTGACGCTCCTCCTGCTGCTGATCGGGGTGGGCCTCGCCGGCAAGGTGTGGTTGTCCACCCACCCGTCGACGCCGCTCACGCCACTACCCGCCTCCGCTGAAACCCGGTGAACCGCTGACATGCCGAAGGATTTCGACGAAGCTCTAACGCCGGTGCTGGTGAAGGATCCGCGGTACACCCGCGAGGCCTATCATTTCGTGCGCGAGGCGCTCGATTTCACCCAGGAATTGATCCGGCGCCGGGGTGAGGCACTGCCCCGTCCGAAGCTGGGCCACCACATCACCGGCCAGGAACTGCTCTGCGGAATCAAGGCCTTCGCCCTGCAACAGTTCGGCCCCATGGCATGCTGCGTCCTGGAGGAATGGGGCATCCGGAAATGCGAGGATTTTGGGGCGATCGTGTTCAACCTGGTGGAGCATGAAATCCTGTCCAAGACCGACAACGATTGTCAGGAGGACTTCTCCGGTGGGTTCGATTTTCAGGACGCCTTTCGGCGCCCGTTCCAGCCCAGCGGAAAGCCGGAGGACGAACCCTCGTCGGGCTGAAAAATCGTCTGAAGAGTTGACACGGATTCTCACGGACTATTGAAGATCCGGTCGGGTGGAGTTTGTTCGATTTCATCGCGTCCGAATCCGTGAAAATCCGTGGAATCCGTGTCCACATTCCGGCCGCGCCATGAATTCCAGGCTTTGCCCGATCGACCGTGCCGCATAAGACTTGGCGAATCGTCTTTCCATGAGCACCCGCATTTCCCGCCGCCGCTTTGTCACCCGCACGCTACAGGCCGCCGCCACCACACGTCTCCTCAGCTACGCCGGTCCGGCCTGGGCGGTCTCGCCGAACGAGAAACTCAACATCGCCTCGATCGGAGTCGCGAATCAGGGGCGCTACGATCTCGACAATGTCGCCCACGAAAACATCGTGGCGCTCTGCGATGTCGATGAGAATTTCCTCAATGCGGCATCGCAAAAGTATCCGAATGCCAAACGGTTTAGTGATTTCCGACGACTACTCGATGCCGGCGGCATCGATGCCGTCACCGTCGGAACTCCGGATCATACCCATGCGGTGATCAGTGCGGCTGCGCTGCACGCCGGGTTGCATGTGTACTGCGAAAAACCGTTGGCCCGCAGCATTGGTGAGGTGCGAGCCATCACCGAACTCGCCCGGAAGAAGAAACGGGTGACCCAGATCGGGACCCAGATTCACGGCGGTGCCAATTATCGTCGCGTGGTCGAATTGATCCAAAGCGGCGCGATCGGTGATGTCGCCGAGGTTCACGTCTGGGTTGGAGGCGGCTTTGGCGGAAAGAAACGTCCAACGGCTACCCCGCCGGTACCGGCAACGCTCGACTACGATCTCTGGCTGGGCCCGGTGGAACCCCGGCCGTATCATCCCGAGTACCTGCCCTTCGTCTGGCGCAATTGGTGGGCCTTCGGCGGCGGCACTTTGGCCGATCTCGGATGCCATCATGTCGATCTCTCCCATTGGGCGCTCAACCTTCGCACGCCGGAACGGGTCCGGGTGGTGGATGGTCCGGAACCCGATCCCGAATGTCCGCCGACCTGGTTGATCGTGGAGTATCACTATGGTGCCCGCGGCAAGCAGCCGCCGGTCAAACTGCGCTGGTACCACGGTGATCGGCGGCCGCCGCAGTTTGCCCAGGGGCTTTTGCCCAAGTGGGGAAACGGAACGCTGTTCGTGGGCTCCAAGGGCATGCTGCTGGCCGATTACGACAAGCGGGCACTGCTTCCGGAGAAGGATTTCGCCGGTTTCCAGGCGCCCGCGCCGTTCATTCCCAATTCCAAGGGACATCACCGGGAATGGACCGAAGCCTGCAAAACCGGGGGAACGACCCTCTGCAACTTCGACTATTCGGGTCCGCTGACCGAGGCGGTACTGCTCGGAAATGTCGCCCATCGGACCGGCACCGAGATCGTTTGGAACGCCGCGGCGATGAAAGCGACCCATTGCCCGGCCGCCGACGCCTTCATCCAGTATCGTTACCGAAAGGGATGGTCGCTTTGATCCTCCGCCGGAACTGAAACAACACCGTCCGTCTCAACCCGATTCCCAATCTCTTCTCCCCAATGGCTGCACCCGAATTGAAGCTCGAAAAGCTGACCACCTCCACTGGGGCTTTGCCCGCGAAAGGCGACCTCGTGACGGTTCACTACACCGGATGGTTTCTCGACGGCAAAAAGTTCGACAGCTCGGTCGATCGTCGTGATCCGTTTCAGTTTCAACTGGGAGCCGGTCAAGTGATCGCCGGATGGGACATTGGGGTCGCTCAGTTGCGCGTCGGTGAAAAAGCACGCCTCACGATTCCGCCGGAATTGGCCTATGGAAAAGCCGGCTATCCCGGAGCGATTCCGCCCAATTCAACGCTGACCTTCGAAGTGGAGTTGCTTTCGATCGGTTGATTCGCCGCCGCGTGCGCCGGGTCTCGGCCGGGTCTCAGCCGGGTTGCGGGCGCGGGTGCAGCAAGCCACAGTGCGAGGACGTGAGCCTGACCGAATACGCCCTGCTCGCCCTGAGTTCGCTGTTCGTCATCATTGATCCAGTGGCGACCGTCCCGGCGTTCCTGGCGATGACCGCCGGCAACCGGCCCGCCGAGCGCGAGCGCATGGCCCGGCTGGCCTGCTCGGTCTGTGCCGGGTTGCTCATCGCCTTCGCCCTCGCCGGGCATTGGATCTTCCACTTCCTCGGCATCACCCTGCCCGCCTTCCAGATGGCCGGCAGCATCGTCCTGCTGTTGATCGCGCTCGACATGCTGAACGCCAAACGATCCCGGGTTCATGAAACCCAGGAAGAAACCGACGCTGGCACAGTCAAGGACGACATTGCCATCACGCCGCTGGCTGTCCCCATGCTTGCCGGCCCAGGAGCCATCTCCACCGTCATCCTTCTTCAGGCCAAGGCAGACTCAGTCGCTCGATACATCATCCTGATCGTGGCCATCCTCGCGGTATGCTTCGTCAGCCATTTCATCCTGATCCTCGCCGCCCGTGGCACCCGATGGATCAGTCCCATCGCCTTGCGGGTCACCACCCGGATTATGGGATTGTTGCTGGCCGCCATCGCCTGCCAGTTCCTCCTCAACGCGCTGCGCGAACTCAAGATCATCACTTTTCCCGCCGTATAGTCGTGTCTCTGCAGATTCCTGGGAGCGCTGCCATCCTGGCGGCTCGGAGAGTTCCGAGAGCTTTTGCGGAAGGCGTGGACGCCAACTTACCGGCAGGATGACGGCGCTCCCGGAGTCCCGCGTTCACGCGGTTCGGGGAGCCGCGTCAAACACGGACTCGCCGGCAGGATGCCAGCGCTCCGGTAGTGGCCGTCCGGAGGTCTACGTGTCGCGACGGTCCGGCCCCGGCTGAAGCTCGCCGGTGGCAGACTCAGCCGACCGGGTTGTCAATTCGCACTCACCGTCGTCCGTCGTACCACAGCGCGCAGGCGTCGCGATCGGACAGGATCTTCTTCGGCCGGAAGGTGGCCTTGATCAGGAACACGATGGTCTCCCGGAACGAGTACAGGTGGGCCTTCCGGGACGAGGTCAGCAACGGATGACGGTGGAGAATCACCACACGCTTCCCTTCCTGTCGGGCCATCCGCTTCAACTTGGACGACAATTCGAGTTCTTCAGCCGCAAACAAAGTGTTGGAAAATCCGCCGATTTCGCGGAAGGCCCGGGTTTCGACGAAAATGAAGGAGCCGGCCATGTGCCGGGCCAATCGGCTCCAGGTGCACCACAGGAAGGCAAACGCCGAGTACCACGGGCTCAACGGCTCGGTTCGCAGGGTGGATCCCCCGGCGAGAACGCGCCCGCTCGCGATGGCATTGGCCATGTCCTCAAACAAACCGGGTGAAGGCTCGGAATCGGCGTCGATGAAGACAATCCACTCTCCGGTGGCCGCCGCCGCACCCGTATTCCGAGCCCGGCCGATTTGGTTGACCGGTTCGAAAACCACCCGGGCACCGGCTTCCTGGGCGACGAGGGCGGTCCGATCAGTGGAGTTGTTGTTGCAGACAATCACCTCGCTGTCCCACCCGCGGGCGGTCAGGACCGTTCTCGCCCGGTCCACCGCGGACAACGTCGCCGGGAGCAACCGCTCCTCGTTGTAGGCCGGAATGACGATCGACAGGTTCACGCGGATGGACCATTCCCCACGGCCGGTGGAATGCCAAATGGATTGCATCAGGAACGGTTGTGGACGACGGGGTTGGAAATCCGTTGACGCTGCCGAGCACCGCCCAACAGACTGCGCCCCGTTTTGCAGTGGTTTTGAACCCTTTTAACCGATGAGCTCCGCCCCCACCCCCGCCGCCAGTGCCTCCAACGTCGCCAAAGGCCTTGAGGGGGTGATCGCCGCCCACACCCGCCTGAGCGACGTCCGGGGCGACATTGGTCAGTTGATCTACTGCGGTTACGACATCAATGAACTGGCCGGCAAGGTCAGCTACGAGGAGGTCGTCCATCTGCTGCACCACAATCACCTGCCCAACGTCAGCGAACTGGCCGAGCTGAAGGCGGTGCTGGCCGGCTACCGGGAGATTCCGCAGGGCGTGATCGATCTGATCACCAACCTTCCCAAAGATTGTCCGCCGATGCATGCCATCCGGACCGGCGTGAGCGCCCTGGGTTGCTACGACACTGTCGCCGATGACGACACGATGGATGCCCAGCGTCGCAAGGCCCAGCGTCTGATCGCCCAGATCCCGGTGGTGATGGCCTATTTCCATCGTTCCCGTCAGGGCCTGCCGCTCGTCCACCCCGACGCCTCGCTCGGGGAAGCGGCGAACTTTCTCTACATGATCGACGGCGAAAAGCCTTCGACCGAGAAGGTCAATACGATGGACCTGTGTTACGTGCTGCACGCCGATCACGGCATGAACGCCTCGACGTTCAGCGCGCGGGTCACGATCGCGACGTTGAGCGACATGTACTCGGCGATCACCACCGCGATCGGAACACTCAAGGGCCCGTTGCACGGCGGCGCCAACGAGGGCGTCATCAAAATGCTTCAGGAGATCGGTTCGCTGGACAAGGTCGATGCCTTCGTCGAGGAATGCCTGGCTCAAAAACGGAAGATCATGGGCATCGGCCACCGGGTTTACAAAGTGCTCGATCCGCGGGCGCCCCATCTCAAACGGATGGCCCAAGTGCTTTCCGCCAAGCTCGGCGAGCCGAAATGGATCCAAATGTCCGACCGGATTGCCGCGCTGATGCTGGAAAAGAAGGGGCTTCACGCGAACGTCGATTTCTACAGCGCCACGGTCTATTACAGCCTCGGGATTCCCACCGACCTGTTCACGCCGATCTTCGCGATCGCCCGAACCAGCGGCTGGACCGCCCACGTCCTCGAACAGCTCGCCGACAACCGGTTGATCCGCCCGCAGTCGGTCTACACCGGCCAGGTCGGCCTCAAAGTGGTGCCGATCGAGCAACGCTGAAGTAGTCGTCTCTTTTTCTGGATGTCAAACGGCCGACCGGGCCGTCATCCGTAGTTTCAAACCAGCGAACAACTCAACCGCCCTTCCCGTCCGCCTCCGGAATTTGCACGCAGTCCAACCCGCCCCAGTTGCCGAATGAACATTCACGAGTATCAGGCCAAGTCCCTCTTCCAAACCTTTGGCGTGCCCGTTCCCCAGGGCGCGCCCGCCCGCTCGGTCGCTGAATTCGACACCGCCCTGGCAACGCTGCCGGAAGGTCCCACCATGGTGAAATCGCAGATCCACGCGGGTGGACGCGGCAAGGGCACGTTCACCGATGGCTACAAGGGGGGCGTGAAATTCTGCAAGACCAAGGCCGATGCCCGCGAAATCGCCGGCAAAATGTTGGGCAATACATTGGTCACCGCGCAGACCGGACCCGCCGGTCGCAAGGTGCAGACCGTTTACTTCACCGTCGCGAGCGACATCAAGAAGGAGTATTATCTTGCGATCCTGCTCGATCGTGCCAGTTCCCGACCGGTGATTGTTGCATCCACCGAGGGCGGCGTTGAGATCGAGAAGGTCGCGCACGAAACCCCGGATCGGATTCACAAGGTGCAGGTGGACCCGGCCTACGGTCTCGCCGATTTCCAGGTACGGGAACTGGTGTTCAAGCTGGGCTTCAATCCCGCGGAATCGAAGAACGCCGCCCGGCTGATCCGTTCGCTGTATCAGATGTTCTGGGAGAGCGACGCCTCGATGATCGAGGTGAATCCGCTGATCACCACTCCGGACGACCGCGTGCTGGCCCTCGATGCCAAGGTGTCCTTTGACGACAACGCCCTGTACCGGCATCCGGAGATCGTTGCCCTGCGTGATCTCAACGAGGAAGACTCCAAGGAAATTGAGGCTTCGAAGTTCGGGCTCAGCTACATCGCGCTCGATGGAAACATCGCCTGCCTGGTCAACGGTGCCGGCCTGGCGATGAGCACGATGGACATCATCAAGCATTTCGGCGGAAACCCGGCCAACTTCCTCGATGTCGGGGGTGGCGCCTCCAAGGATCAAGTGGTCGCGGCGTTCAAAATCATCCTCGGCGACCCCAACGTGAAGGGGATCTTCGTCAACATCTTCGGCGGCATCATGGATTGCAACGTGATCGCCTCGGGCATCGTGGAGGCGGTCCGCGAGGTGGGAATGACGCTGCCGCTGGTGGTGCGTCTCGAAGGCAACAACGTCGCCGCGGGCAAGGCAACCCTCGCCCAATCCGGTCTGGCACTGGTCTCCGGTGACACCATGGCCGATGCCGCGCAGAAGATCGTCAAACT
This sequence comes from uncultured Verrucomicrobiota bacterium, assembly GCA_903907925.1. Taxonomy (GTDB): domain Bacteria; phylum Verrucomicrobiota; class Verrucomicrobiia; order Limisphaerales; family UBA9464; genus CAIVQB01. The sequence goes on along the minus strand of CAIVQB010000039.1, from coordinate 10,605 downwards.
GGTCGCCTGAACTGTTTCACCGCCCATCCATTGCATCGCCTCCAAATCCTCTTCATACCGAAAACAACGTGTGCCGCCTCTCCGATTGCAGTGCGGCCGTTCTGATTCCCGTCCACTGACCACCCTTTTTTGACATGGCCATTCTTGTCACTCCCCAGTCCCGGATTCTTGTCCAGGGCATCACCGGCGACTTCGGCGGGCGTCACGCCCGGCTCTCCATCGACTACGGCACCCTGGTGGTCGCTGGCGTCACTCCGGGCAAGGGCGGCCAGTTTTTCGAACACGCCGGCCAAAAGGTTCCGATCTTCAATTCAGTCGCCGACGCCGCACGGGAAACGGGTGCCACGGTCTCCGCCATCTTTGTGCCGCCGCCGTTTGCGGGCGACGCCATCCTCGAGGGTGTGGCCGCCGGTCTGGATCTCGCCGTCGCAATCACCGAGGGCATTCCGGTCAAGGACATGATCCGCGTGAAGCGCGCCATGCAGGGCAGCCGCACCCGGCTGGTCGGTCCGAACTGTCCCGGCGTCGTCACTCCCGGGACCGGTGCCAACTCCCACGGTGGCTGCCGCATCGGCATTGCCCCGGGCTACATTCACAAGAAAGGCCGGGTCGGCGTGGTCTCCCGTTCCGGAACGCTGACCTATGAGGCGGTGTTCCAGCTCACCTCGAAGGGAATCGGTCAGAGCACCTGCGTGGGCATTGGCGGTGATCCCGTCAACGGCACCTCGCATCTCGATGTCGTCCGTCTCTTCAACGAGGATCCCGAGACGGTCGGCATCATCATGATCGGCGAAATCGGCGGCAGCGCTGAGGTCGAGGCGGCGCGTTGGATCAAGGAAAACTGCCGCAAGCCGGTGGCCGGATTCATCGCCGGCGCGACTGCGCCTGCGGGACGCCGCATGGGCCATGCAGGTGCCGTCATTGGCGGAGCAGAAGACACCGCGGCCGCCAAGATTGCCGTGTTCCAGGAATGCGGCATCGAAGTGGCCACCACTCCGAGCGACATGGCCGATGCGTTGATCCGGGCCGCCCAGCGATCCGGCGTCACACTGTCCTGAAAAGGCGCTGGCAGCCGGTTGGGCCCGGTTTCCTGCGATTCATAACCGTGCTCGTGTCGTCGACCCGCCCGCATCCGGAGACTGGAGTCCTGAATGGGTTGGGTTGATCTCATCTTGAACGTCGTCGGACTGGCGTTCTGGCTTTCCTGGTGCGGATCGCTGCGTCCGGCCCGCGGACTCGGTGCCGGCACGCTCGTTTCCAATCTCAAGCCGGTCGAGACGCCAGCTTCCGCGCGGTGGTTGAATCCGGTCGGACTGCTGATCCTGATCGCCGGACGCCCCCTGCTCTACGGCCCACTCGCACGGTTGATGGAAAGTGCGGCCGTATGGAATCCAGGGCCGGTGAGCGTGCCGTTCCGGGAGGATTTTCCAGCCCGCCTGTGGTTCTTCTCCGCTCTGAGCTTCGTCTGGGCGCTGGTCGTCTGGCAGGCCGGAGTCAGTTTGTTTTCGCGACTGGCCCGGCTCGGCGATCGGACCGCCGGACTCCGCTGGTTCCAGGAACTCGGCGCGTTTCCAGCACGATGGCCTGGATGGATTGTTGCCGTGATGCCCCTTCTCGCGGGTGCCGCGTTGTGGGCGGTCCTCGCTCCACCGTTGGCCGCCCGGGGAATGTTGCCGCCGGTACCGGGTGTCGGTCGCCTCGCGCTGCAATCGTTGATCATCGGCTTCTCGGCGTGGCTCCCCTCACGATGGCTCGTGGCCGCGTTGCTCGTGATCCGATTCGTCCATGAGTACGTCTACCTCGGCGATCACCCGCTCTGGGGCTGGGTCCGGGCCGCCGCCTCGCCGCTGGTCCGGGCGCTTTCGTGGCTGCCGGTGCGAATCGGTCGGCTCGACCTCACACCGCTGATCGCCGCGGTCGCGGTGATCGTCCTTGGTGCTCTGGCGGACAATGCCCTCGCCCGGGCGTTCTATCTCCTGGGTCGATGACACTTCCCCCGCACCTCAGCGAGCGGGACGGAGCGCTGTGGCTCCAGGTGAAGGCCCAGCCACGGGCCCGGAGGAATGAGATCGCCGGAACAGTGGGCAGTGAACTGAAGGTGAAGATCACCGCGCCGCCGGTGGATTCCGCGGCCAACGAGGCCCTGGTAGATTGGCTGGCAGAACGGATCGGATGCCCGCGCCGCCAGATCACGCTGATCCGCGGTGCCACCTCGCCGCACAAGGTGTTTCGCATCGACGGCGTCGCCACCGCAACGGCGATCATCCGATTGGCGGCGGACTGATCGGCACGGAATCGAGACGCCGCCGAAATTCCCGGCACGTCGCTTCAGGATCCGTGGCGTTCAAGATCGCTGAAACCACACACACTCGGCGCGCGCCGGCTTCCAGTACGGCATCGAGGGTTTGGAGGTTGATGCCGCCGATGGCAAACCACGGCAGGTTCAGGGCACCCGCGGCCCAACGGACGTAATCCAGCGTCACCGCCGGCTTCCCCGGCTTGGTCGGTGTGGCGAAAACGGGGCCGATCGCCACATACTCGGGACCGGCTGCCACCGCGCGTTCCGCCTGCTGCGGAGCATGCGTGCTAAGGCCTATTCCGGGGCCACCCGGTCCCTGACGGAGATCGGAAACCTGCCGGTGGCCGGCATCGAAGAAATCCTCCTGACCGAGATGGGCCAGATCGGCTCCGAGTTCGACCGCCAATTCCCAATGATCGTTGAGCACCATCCGGACGCCGGCGCGCTGGGTCACCGTCAACACTGCCTCGGCGAGTCGTCGAACCTCGTCAACGGGGCGGTCCTTGGCGCGGACCTGGATGAGGTCAGACCCGCCGTCGCAAAGGGCTTGTGCCAGGGAAGCCGGATCGCGACCGGCCAGATAGGCGGTGTCGACGAAGGTGTAGAGACGGGATGCCCAGAGTGGCTTCACGGCAGGCTGCGTAACGCTACGGGTGAGCCACCGCCAGCCGCTGACGGCGGACTGGAAACTGAGCGCCCATGGCAGTTGGCTCGAACCGATGGTCAGGCCGCTCGATCATGGATCAACCTTGCGAATAATGCATTTGAAAACGTAAATCATCCCAAAACCACCACCCAGAGCTACACCGAGCCAAAACCTAAACTTCATCAGCCAAATCGTATCACTCATCATTAGGTCTGAATTGTGGATCCGGTATGATCTGCTAATTTGTTCGTCCAGAAAGTAGGGTCCGAAAAGGAAGCCAACTCCCAAAATAACAGCGGGCACAACAATCACTGAAACAAACTTCAGCCATCTCAACCACCAGACGTCTTGCTCGTCCCGATTAGCACTCATACATAGGCCGCCTAACAGCGGAGGGAGACCTACTTTTTCCGGGTGGTATGTTCGCGCAACCAGGTGTTGTCAGCAACCCCGGCGGTTCCCGGAACCCCGCTATGCGCCGCGTGATAGTCGCCGGTGTAACCCGGATTGGGCACCTTCCAGTCGACCCACTTGTGCATTTCCGCGTGCCCGTCGGCGAAGGCGAAGTTGGAGACTTTGCCGTGGTAGTTGCCGGGCACGTGGTACATGCCGGCCGTGCCGGTCATCAGCACCCCAAAAAAGGGCCGGCAGATGCTCTGCGGATGGATTTCTCCAAACACGAAGATGTCGGAGGCCTGCCCCACCTGCGACGTCTTCTTGGAAACCTCGTAGATGGCCGAACTGCCCTGATCGCCGGGCCCATACGCGGCATCAATCCAACCGACGAAGGAGTTCATCCCGTAACTGCGCGGATTCCGGGCGATCCGTCCGGCGACCTTGATGGTGTAATTGTCACCGGGGCACTTGAAACTGCCCTTGGCGTGCAGGTACGGGGCCAGTACCGACACGCGGGGATTGATCATGGCATCCGCCGTGCCTTCCATCAAATTGCTGCCCTCCCGACCCTCGCACCACAGTCGTGGAACGAACGAAGCGGGCGGATTGGTGAGGTTGAGGGCCGCATCGCCTTCACCGTTGGGGGCGAAATTGTCCTGAAAATCGGTGGCGTACACCAGCGACGCCAGGATCATTTGCTTCTCGTTGTTCAGGCAACTGATCCCGGTGGCCTTCTGTTTGGCGCGAGCCAATCCGGGCAGAAGCATGCCGGCCAGGATGGCGATGATCGCGATCACCACCAGCAGTTCGATGAGCGTAAATCCGGAACGGGCGCGGCGGGAATTCATGAGACGGAGAATACGGGTAATGCGGGTTCAACCTAGGTGGGACCCGGGCGGTTACAACTCCGAAAGCGCCTGCTCCATTTCGGCGAGGGGCCCTTCGTGATGCTGCGCGATCGCGAGATCCCGGGCGCGTTCGAATGCCGCCCGCGCCGCCGATCGGTCCCCCAATGACAGTTCGCAGCGCCCGGTCAGGATGTGAACCGCCATCCACTCCGGCTTCTTCGCCAGCGCCACTCGGAATTGATCCCGCGCCTCGGCGAACTGTCCTGCGTCGTAAAGCGCCTTCCCCAGACTGAAGCGGGCCATCTCATTGTCGGGGTATTGCTCGACGAGTTGACGCTGGCGTTGGAAGGAGGGATCCATGAATCAATGCGGGACGGGCGTGAATGGAGCGTCAGGAGGCCGAGGGCTTGCTGCGCCGGCGGGACACGAGGGCGACCAGTTCCTGAACCTGCGGCAGACCCAGATACCAGGCCGCGCCGCCGTAGACAGCGGTTGCAAAAACCATGGGAAGAAAGACCGCTCCCACACGCATCGCTACCGTGGTGTGGCCGAGATGGGATTCCCACGCGACATGACCGGCCCAGGCCACCAGCGACGCCAGCAGCCCCGCGCCGGCGACCGACAGTCCATTGGGAATCAGGTCGGCGAACGACATCTTGGGCAGCGCGCGGCGCAGGGCGTAGCCGAGCAGGACGGTATTGGTCACCGCGCTGAGAGTGTTGGCGATGCCCATTCCCGCCTGCTTCAGCATCGGAATGAGGATCACGCCCAGAATGAGATTGATGCCCAGACAGACCACGCTAATGCGCATCGGGGTTTTGGTATCGCCCAACGCATAAAACGCCCGGGCAAGAATGTTGTTCATCGAAAACGCGATCAGACCCGGCGCCAGACAGCGGAGTGCCACGGTGCACAGCTCGGTCGCCTCGGGCTTGAAACTCCGGTATTCGAACAGCAAACGGATCATCGGTTCTGCCAGCACCAGCAGGAGTCCTGTCGCCAGGGCGTTGATGAAAATCAACTGCAGCAGTCCTTCCTGAAGGCTTTTGCGGAACTCGGGAAATTTCTTCTCCACCGCCAGTCCGCTCAATTCGGTGAGCAGATACGTCGCGAGTGAAACACCGACCACACCCTGGGGTAGTTCCATCAGGCGCACCGCGTAGTTGAAGGACGATACGATGCTGTCGGCGGTGTCGACGGCAATGGTCTGGGTCAACACGACGTTGAACTGATACGCCGCCACTCCGAGCGTGGCGGGTCCCATCCGCCGGACGACCACCCGCACGGTGGGATCGGTGAAGGGATTCACCCAGCGATACCGGAATCCCTGGCGACGCAGCGAGGGCCACTGGACCACGGCTTGAACGGCACCGGCGATCAACAATCCCCAGGCGAGGCCGAAGACCTGTTGGTTCTGGAAAATGCCAAACCGCGGGGCCAGCCAAAAGACCGAGGCGATCATCACCACGTTGAGCGTCGCCGCACCGAGAGCCGGCAGAAAGAACTGCCCCCGCGCGTTCAGAATTCCGATGAATACCGCCGCGAGACAGGCCAGGCCGACGTAGGGAAACATCACCCGGAGCAGTCGAAGAATGAGTTCGTGCTTCTGCTCCATCGGCACCCATTCGACCAGGACGGTGAGGGTCACCATCGCCACCACCACCAGGGCGGCGCAGACCACCACCAATCCAGAGAGAATCGCATTCGAGGCGTGCCACATCGCGGCTTCGCCTTCATTTTTTTCCTTCTCTTTGAACACCGGGATGAACGCGGCCGTGAGCGCGCCCTCCCCGAGCAGGCGTCGAAATAGGTTGGGAATGGTGAGGGCGTAGAAAAACGCATCCGAAACCAGCCCCACCCCCATGAAGCTGGCGTAAACCGATTCCCGCGCGAAACCGAGGACGCGACTGATCAGTGTTGCCGTTCCAACGGCTCCGGAGGATTTCAACAACCGAGACATGAAGCCCGAGAGCATCGGGTTCGGACAGCGCAGGGCAAGGTCAACCTTCGAATCGCAACCCGGCACCGTTTCAATCCACGCCTTCCATCATGGACGCACCGGGCACGCCAATCCCAACCGCCGTCCCTTTGACAAACCCTCGTTCTGAAGTCACCCTTCCGCCCGGACTGCGACCCACAGCCCGGACTCCACCCTTCAGACCATCGATGAACGCTCCCGTTGCTTCCCATCGTCGCCACGAACACGCCACGATCGGCGTTTCCATCCTCATCGTACTCGCCGCCCTCCTCTGCATCATGGCCGTGGTGCAGTGGGTGGATCAGACCCACCTCACCCGTCAGGTGGAGGCGGAGCGGAAGGAGAAGGTCACGCTGCAGACCCAGCTTCAGGAAAAAGACCAGGCGAACCGCCGGTATTCCGACGAGATCACCCGGTTGGAGGGGCTTCGGAAGGATCTCGACGAGGTCGTCAGGACAAACAAGAGCGAACTCAGCCGGCTGAAGGCTGAGCTCAAGCGCGCGGATTTCGATCTCTCCCGTTCGACCAATCAGATCGTGATGTTCAAGGACAGCCTGGACAAGGCCAACGCCGCCATCCTGCAACAGAACGAATCGGTCAAACAGCAGAATGCCGCGATCAAACAGATCGCCGAACAACGCGCTGAACTCGCCACCAAGTTCAACAAACTGGCGGAGGACTACAACAAGGTCGTGACCGACTACAACGCCCTCGTGGAGCAGGTGAAGAAGGAACACGAGGCCCTGCAAAAGGCCGCGGAGAAACCGGAAAAGAAGTGATGAGCGGGTGCTGTCGGAGAGATTCGAGCGGAATTAAACCAGTTTCTTGAGTGCCGGATCGGCGGCGAGTTTGCGGACCAGGTCCTTGATCTTTTGAGACTCCCCTTTCGCCGCCACGAGAGTGGCATCGTCCGCCAGAACGATGATGCAATCCTTCACCCCCACGAGCGTGATCGGTGAACGGCTTTTGGTGCGGGCGTCGTAGACCACATTGCGGGCGGAATCGACGTGAATCAGCGTTCCGACCGCCGCGTTCCCCTCCGCATCCTGCCGAATGTGCCGGGCCAGCGCCGGCCAGGCACCGAGGTCGTCCCAGTCGAAATCGCCGTCCGCCACGACGACGTTGTGAGCTCGTTCCATCAGGGCGTAGTCCACGCTGATCTTGCGAATCTCGGGATATTCCCGGGCCAGAATTCGGGCGAGCGATTTCCCACCCTGAGCCGCCGCGGCGAACCAACGGTGACAGGCGGCGTTCATCTCCGGTTGGTGCGCCTCGAGCGCATTGGTCAAGGTGACAAACGACCACACGAACATCCCCGCATTCCACCGGTAGTTGCCCGCGTTCACGTATTCCACCGCCCGCGCGTGGTCCGGTTTTTCGACGAATTGTTCGGCCCGATAAAACCGGGTCTTGTACGGCTTCACCCCAGCCGGGGGCGGCAATTCTGTAAGATCATGCCGGATATATCCGTAGCCCGTCTCCGGGCCGGTGGCCTTGATGCCGAGGGTAACGATCACCTGGCCGCGGGCGGCGAGATCCATCGCATCACCGAGCACGCGACGGAAATGAACCGGATCCGGAATGACGTGGTCGGCCGGGAGCACGGCCATGGTGGCGGTGGTCGACCGGGCCCCGACGATGGCCGCGCCGAGGGTGACCGCGGCACAAGTATCACGACCGACCGGTTCGGCGATGATGTTGTCGGCAGGAAGCTCGGGCAACTGACGTCGCACGGCGGCGGCCTGGACCGCGTTGGTGATGATCAGAATGTTTTGCGCCGGCACCAGCGGGCGAACCCGGTCCACTGCCTGTTGGAGAAAGGAGCGGTCGCCCAGAAGCGTGATGAGCTGCTTCGGACTGGCCTCGCGGCTGACGGGCCAGAATCGTTCACCCCGGCCGCCGGCCATGATGATGATGTACCGGTCGGAAGCGGCCGCAGTAGCGCGGGTCGGAGCGGGTTTTTTGGCCCCAGGTTTCTTAACCGTCGGCTTCTTCACCATCGGTTTCGATGCCTTCCTGGCGTTGCCGGCAGTACGGGTTACCGGTTTCACGGGTTTCGATTGTTTGGAACGACTGCGGCTCATGGATGTAAAGCGTCACTGAGGGTTTTGACAAAGCCGGCCACTTCGGAAACCAGGTTTGGAGTACGGCCGAGGGAAGCGATGCGGTTGACGACGGCGCTGCCGACGACGATGGCCTCGGAATCGGCGGCCACCTGTCTGGCTTGGTCGGGATTCGAGATTCCGAATCCGACGGCAACCGGAAGCGTGCTGTGAGCGCGGATTCGGGCCACGGCCGAGCCGATCGAACGGCTGACCTCGGCCTGCATTCCGGTGACTCCCTCGCGGCTCACGTAATAGATGAATCCCCGGGCGCGCGGCGCGATCAGCGCGATGCGTTCATCCGGTGTCGTCGGAGCAATGAGATAGATCGGGCAAAGACCGGCTGCGGCCATCAGCGTCTCGTAGTTGGCGGATTCCTCGGGGGGCAGATCGAGAACGAGCAGTCCGTCCACACCGGCCTCGGCGGCGTCACGAATGAAACGGTCCAATCCCACCCGGTGCAGCAGGTTGAAATAGATGTAGAGGACGATGGGGATCAACGAGTCGCGCCGGATCGCTGCGACGGTTTCCAGGACCCGGGGAGGGGTCGTTCCCGATTCCAGCCCCCGCTGCGCGGCCAATTGATTGACGATGCCATCCGCGAGCGGATCGCTGAAAGGCACTCCCAGCTCCAGGATGTCGACACCCACGCGGTCGAACGCCAGAGCGAGTTGCCGGGTGGATTCCAGATCGGGATCACCCGCGCCGATGTAGATCACCAGGCCCTTGCGGCCAGCAGCCCGCAGACTGGCAAAACGTTGCTCGATTCGATTCACTGGACGAAAGGTGCCCCGCAGCGCGGCCTGGTGGCAAGGGTCCTTGCCGTCGGCGAATTCCCGCCAAGGCCCGACGGAACGCCGCCTTGCGCTGATTCGAATCGCGGTCACTATCCGCGAACGGAATCTGTCGGCCCCAAACCCGGGATTCTCGCTCCGGAAACCGATGCCGATGCCCTCGCCCACGCCGCTTGTTTCGTGCCCCAGTGCCGATCGGGGATCGCGAATTTCCCGATGGGTTCACACCGCGATGCGCGGTCTTCTGGTGCTGTCCGCGCTTCTGATGGCCGGCTGCGTGACACAACGACGTTCCTCGCCGACAAAGCCCGATCCCGACCGTCCCGCGGCAGCCGCCAGGTGGGTTCGCACCGAACTTTATTTCGGTGGGATCGCCACCGATTCCTGGAACACCTTCCTGGCCGAGGTGGTCACCCCTCGATTTCCGGCCGGACTGACGGTGATTGAAGCCAGTGGTCAATGGCGCGGACGCGATTCCACCATCCACCGATTGCCCACGCGGATTCTGGTGATCCTGCATCCGGGGACATCCACGACCTCGGGCGCGATCGAGGAAATCCGGAGTCAATTCAAGGAGCGGTTCCATCATGAATCCGTCCTGCGCGCCGATACGCCGGCATCCATTTCGTTTTGAACCTGCTGATCACCGTCTCTGCCCGTCTCACTCCATGAACCTCATTCTCATCCTCGTCATCGGCTTTTTCAGCGGCATCACCAACGCCCTGTTCGGCGTCGGAGGTGGCGTGGTCATGGTGCCCGCGATGACCTTGTTGCTGGCCTACGACACAAAGAGGGCGGTCGCCACTTCGCTCCTGGTAATCATCCCGACCTCCCTCATCAGCGTGGCGCAGAAGTGGAAGGGTGGACTGATGGACTGGAACGCCGCGCTCCAGATGATGCCACTGGCCATCCTGGGAAGCCTGGTCGGACAGTGGATCTTCAACAAACTGCCGGCGTCCGACCTGAAGCGCGTGTTCGGCGGCTTCATGCTGCTGGTCGGCGTCCGGATGCTGTTCGGGAAGTAAGGCGCGTGCCGTTTCGCCGCGCGAGTTCAACCGTGCCGCTGCCGTGTCTTTGGTTGCGAAGACAGGACACGAATTGCGCGGATTAACACGGATTAAGAGCCTGCCTGAAAATGAGGACCCTTCCTCATTTTCAGACGGGCTCTAAGCCGAAACGATGCAGTTGAAACTGCTTTGAGCGATTGATTCTTTTGCCGATTCGCGCAGTGGATTGAAGCTCATGCGAGGCCGGATACCACGCACTATTTAGCGACCGTGGGGCGCCGCCTCTCCCCGGCCCTCCCCTCCATTCCGAATGGTGGGGAGGGAGTCCGCAGGGCGGGAGAGGTGGAGCCCATCTGCGAACACTGCCGCTTCAAAACCCCATCCAAAAGCGGGATTTGACTGCATCGTTTCGGCTAAGAAAAAATGGTCCGGTTCATTCTGTCCCGTCTCGTCTCTATCCGTGCGAATCCGTGAAATCAGTGTCCTTTGCGGCTTCTTCCGAATCACTCAGGCTCAGTCGTGAACGATGCGGGCG
>CAIVQB010000038.1 GCA_903907925.1 uncultured Verrucomicrobiota bacterium | reverse complement strand
GCACCGGGCAGGACTCGAACCTGCAACCTTCTGATCCGAAGTCAGAAGCTCTATCCAATTGAGCTACCGGTGCGCTCGCGGCACCCTTAAAACCATGGCGGCGCCGGAAAGGCGAGAGTGAACTTGCGGAGTAAACTTCCGGGGCCGCCGCCTCGGAAGTTGTCACCGCGGTCTCGCGCGAGTCGGTTGGAACCGGCAGACTCGGCTCGGAATGGGCGACATCTGGTTCATTACAGGAACGGACACCGGCGTGGGGAAGACCGTCTTCACGGTGCTGTTGACCCGTTATCTGCGCTCGATCGGAGTTTTCGTTCGAGCGGTCAAACCCCTGTGTTCCGGCGGACGGGAGGATGCCGTGCTGCTTCAGGAGGCGCAGGCGGGAGAAATTTCACTTGATGCCGTCAATCCGTGGCATTTCAGGAAACCCATCGCACCGGTCCTCGCCGCCCGTCAGGAACGGCGCCAGGTCTCGAAGGATGCGGTGCTCGACTTTCTCCGTCAGTCCGCCCGGAAGTGCGATCTGCTCCTGGTCGAGGGGGCCGGGGGATTGCTCAGTCCGCTCGGTGAGGACTATTCCAATCGCGAACTGATCGTCGGACTTCGGGCCCGGCCGTGGATTGTGTGTCCGGATCAGTTGGGTGCCGTTGGACGGGCGCGTCTGGTTCTGGCCGCACTTTCACCGGCCATCAAACGCACGGCGCAGGTGGTTTTGATGGGGCAGAAACCGGCCGACCCCTCCGCCCGCTGGAATGCGGCATTGCTCGGCGAATCGGTCAGCGGCGACCGGGTTCACACGTTGCCTCATCAGGTGTGGCCGATCGCCGGGGCCGGCTCCAAAGTCCGCCCATCCCGGCTGAACTTCATTAATCCGTTCCTTCAACAACTACGGTGACTTGATCAGGTCCAGCAATGGTCCATCGATCGGCAGGTGCGGATGGATCTCCAACAGGCGCCGTCGGAGTTCGTCTTTGTCGATATTGGGCGGTTCACCCAGGGTCTCCATGAGAGAAGCGATTGAGTCCTGCTGCAGCGTCCGGATATGAGCTTCGAACAGTGCTCGAAGCCCCTCATACTGTCCTCGCGATTGCCGTTTCAGATCGGATGAAAAATCGGTGTTGGTCTCCACACCGGAAAGCATCTTTCGGGTTTCGAGGCGATCCTCGGCGATCAGCTCCTCGTTGAAATAGATGCTTCCAAGCTTGCTGTAGGTCTCCCGGAACAAGCGGGCCTGCTCCGATTTTGTCCATCCCGCGTCTGCAAGCAGCGAAATAACCTTTTCCGCGGCAGGGTCGTCAAATCGGATCGCCGCGGCGATGATGGTGTCGGCATTCGAGAAATCCGCGATGTCCGCCAACGATCCACGTGCCGCAACGAGATGATCTGTGCGGGCCAATCCGGTATGTTGGGCAGTCAGGTGGGTTCTTGCAATTGGCTGTTGAACGGAGGGTTCAGATTTGGTTTCAGGGCTTCCGAAACTTGGATGGCGACGAATCTGATCCTCGATTAAACTGCCGAGAACAAACGTGGTGGCCAGGGTGACGATGATGGGTCGCCGCGCGATTGGAGAGGAACTTTTGGATCGCCGTGGGTGACTCATTGGTGCGGCCCGAACTGAACAATTGTGGCTCCTGATGAGTTTGTGTGGGTGATTCGAGGAATGGGGAGTCCACCCGCCCGTCGGCGCGAGCTTTCTGCTCTCAGCACGCCGGCGGGCTCGACTAGTCGGCGGCTTGTGTCTGAGTGACGTGGAATCTGGAGGCTGG
>CAIVQB010000037.1 GCA_903907925.1 uncultured Verrucomicrobiota bacterium | reverse complement strand
CGAAAAGCACCATCTGGCCGCCGGGGAATTCAAATCGAAAAAACACCGAAACCTACTTCTCGCCAATGTTTGCAGCGGTCTTCTACGTTTCCCCAGAAATCCAACCGGACAGTACTGTCTAAAGATATGTACGCTCTGCTCCCCAATCGTCGTGTGGCTTCCTACCCCGCCAGCCCGCTGGCTTCGTTGCTCAACCTCTCCCGCGATTTCGATCGCCTGTTTGAAGCGCCTCAGGCGGCCTGCGCTGGAGCCGAACCCAAGGCGGTGTTCGCCCCGCGTGCCGAACTCCACGAAGGCAAGGATGTCGTCTCGGTCAGCCTCGAGCTTCCCGGAATCGACCGCAAAGACGTCTCGATCACCCTGCATGATGGAGTCCTGACGGTCTCCGGCGAACGCCGACAGGAGACCGAGGTCAAGGAAGGTGAATACCTTCGAACCGAGCGCCATTACGGACGCTTTGAACGTTCGGTGGAACTGCCCTCGCCGGTGGACGCCGAGAAAGTCGCCGCTGCGTTCAAGGACGGTCTCCTGACAGTGACCCTCCCGAAACGCGCCGACGCCCGACCCCAGCAGATTAACATCGCCTCGAACTGAGGCTGCGAGCGGCGCGGTAACCGTCGGCCAATCAATCACCGTCCCGGGTTCATTGCCCGGGACGGCTTTTTGTCTTCGCCTTATCCGAGCACTGCCTTTCGGATAACTTCGTAGATTGCCGTCGATTCCAACGGCCCGTCGGGAAGTTTCCCGGACGAAATCACCAGCGGCCAATCCGACGGGTTCGCGGGACGGCAACCGTGGGATCCCTTCACCAGGGTTGCGTCCAGCGGGATCACGTCCATCAGCATTCGGAACCCGAGTTTCTTCTGCAACAACCGCCAGGCGATTTTGAGTTTCGCCGCTGGAATCTTTGGATCGAGGAACAACTCCACCGGGTCGTAGCCGGGCTTCCGATGGATGTCGACGCATCGGGCGAAATCCGGGGCGCGCGCATCGTCCTCCCAATAGTAGTAGGTGAACCAGGCATTCTCCCGCGCGATGGCGATCAGGTCGCCGGCGCGGGGATGCGCGATGCCGTGGTGCACCTTGTCGGCAAAATCCCAGACGTCGGCTACTCCCCGTGTCGCCTCCAACAGTTCCTGAACATCGCCCATCAGGCTTCGGTCATTGACCTGGATGTGGGCGACCTGGTGATCAGCAACGGCGAACACCCGTGAATTCCCGGCATCGAGCACTTCGCGCCCGAGTTCCTCCTTCACCGTCAACCATCCCCGCTTTCGAAACTCGCGGTTCAGATGGACCGGCGTGTCGACCGAAGTAATGCCGTATTCGCTGAGAATCAAAACCTGGACGCCGGCGGCCGTGAAGAAGTCGAGCAGATCACCGACGATGGTGTCGATCCGACGGAGGTCCTGCGGGATGTCGGGATGCGCTGGACCCAGCCGTTGCAGGTTGTAATCGAGGTGCGGCAGGTAGACGAAACTGAGTGTCGGATGATGGCGCTTCTCAATCCATTTCGCGGATTCCGCGATCCAACAGGTGACGCAATCCGGTCCACCCTGAGGCGATTGAACCCCGGCGGCGGGTCCCCAGAAACCGGCGAACGGGAATTCACCGAGATCCTTCTTGATGGCGGGTCGGATGTCGTACGGCCAACTGTAGATGTCGAAAAACTTCCGGCCATCCGCGGGGTACATGGGACGCGGAGTGATCGACCAATCGGCCGTCGAGTACATGTTGTACCACCAGAACAATTGCGCGCAGGTGAACCCCGGTCGCGTGGCCTTGAGTTCGTCCCAGATCTTCGGCGCGGTGACGACGTGGTTGGACTGCTTCCAAAAGTGGACTTCGCTCAACTCGCGATTGTACCAGCCGTTGGCCACGATGCCGTGATCCGAAGGCGGGCGTCCGGTGAGGTAATTCGATTGGGCGGTGCAGGTGACCGCCGGAAAGGCCGGATCAATCAACGCGCTGTGTCCGCGGTCCAGGAAGGCCCGGATGCGCGGCGTGTGTTCGCCAATGAGGCCACGCGTCAAGCCGACGACATTGAGGACAGCGGTGCGGTTCACCCGGCGAGTGTCAGGGAAGCGCCGTTGTGGGACAACACCGCAGACCGGGACCCCCGCCCAATCCCGCGACCGAAGCAGGCGTTCGCGCGCGCGATGGGGCGGGCCTTCAGCCCTTATGAATCAACCGGGATGAGAATCCTGGGGCGCTGCCCCAGGCTGGTATGGGACGGGCCTTCGGCCCTGGGAACAGGACGGGCCATTGGATTCCGGAATGAACCGGATTTTGGGCTTCGGTTCCGAGCGCCATCGGCGCGGCCGGATTTTGGGTTTTGCTTTCGAGCGCCAACGGCGTGGCCACATACCAGCCCGGGGCAGCGCCCCGGGGTCGGGTCACCCAATGATCTTCAAGGGCTGAAGGCCCGGCCCAATCCCGCACTGGCCATTTCCGCCCGCCGGGCTTATTCGTCAATTCATGCTCCTCGGCTTCAATGAAGGCTTTCTCTGGGCGTCGCTGATCTGGGGTTCGGTCGGAACGGGGTATCTCGTTTACGGCAGCCGCCAGAAGTCGGCTTTCCCGTTTCTGGGCGGCCTCGGAATGATTGTCGCCTCGTATCTCATCGACAGCTGGTGGCAGATGTCCCTGGTCTCGATCGCCCTGATCGCCGCCACCCACTGGCTCCTGCGGCGCGAATTCTTCTGAATCCCCCGGAGCGCGCTCTCAGACCACCGGTTCCACGGGACGGCGCAAGGCCAGCAGGGTGATATCGTCGGCCAGGGGACCGGTGCCTGAAAACCGGGTGACGGATTGCCGGAGTTCCGCCGTCCAGGTGGGCAGCGGTTTCTCGAAGTTCAGATTCCGAAGTTCCTCGGTCAAACGTCCGGGACCAAACAGTTCGTTCGGGTCGGAATGACCCGGGCTTTCGGTCACACCGTCGGTGTAGAGCAGAATGACATCACCGGGTTCCAAGTGGACGGTCGCTTCCTCTGAGCGGCGGATATCCTGCTGCATGCCGAGCAGGGGCGCCCCGCGATAGGACAGTTCCTCAACCCTGCCATCCCGGCGGCGAACGAAGACCGGCGGGTGTCCTCCGTGGGCTAGAATCACTTCACCTGTTGCGGCGTCGTAAATGCCGAATACCAGGGTCACGAACATGAAGTTCGGATTGTCCTGCGCCACCGCGTCATTCAACCGGGCGATCAGGTCGGCGGGTCGCGTGACGCCCTGGGCCAGGTGGCGCCCGAGCGCGTGAACCAGCGTCATGAACAGTGCCGCAGCCATGCCCTTGCCCGAAACATCGGCCACGGCGAATGCCAGCCGACCGTCGGGCAGCGGAAAGTAATCGTAAAAGTCGCCCGAGACCTCGAGTGCGGGATGAAGCTCGGCAACGAGATCGACCGTTCCGCCAACGAGCCGGACCGGATCGCGCGGCAGGTAACCGAGCTGGATTTCCCGCGCCATCGCGAGATCGCGTTGCAGGCGCTCCTTGACCAGGGATTCCTGGTAGAGTTGAGCGTTGTCGAGAACGGTGGAGACCATCAACGACACGGCGGTCAACAGGTACAAGTCGTCCTGCTTGAAGGGGCGACCCATCTGGAACCGATCGAGTTGCAGGGCCCCAAAGACCCGCCCCGCATGGGTCTGCAACGGGACGCAAAGCAGCGATTGGATGCCCAGGGCGTTGAGCGTCACGTTGGCCAGGTAGCTCTGCTCATGCCGGGCGTCTTCGGCCAGAACGGCCACGCCGTGGGTGAATACTTTGCGCAGCACCGAGCGGCTGAACATCGGTCCGGCCGGTGCTCGACCGCTCCGGTGTTTCATCGCGCGGACCGTTGGTTCTTCCCCCTCACGCATCAACACCAACGCCCGGTCGGCGTCGGGGAACAGGACCAACAATTGTTCCAGAAGCCGGCTCAGCACGGCGTCGGTGTCCATGGAGCGCCCGAGATGATGGGCCAGTTGCAACACCGCCTGAAGTCGTGTTCCCGAGTTGTCCTGGAACAGCTCGGCATTCGAAGTTGCCGCGACGGTCTGCCGTTGGATCGTCAGTTCCGCGTCCGGCTGCGACTTCGGTTCCGCGTCCAGTCGGAACACGCTGGTGCCGATGCGCAGCAGACTCCCCGGATTCAAAAACGCCCGGCCGGTGATCCGGACCTCATCAATGAAGGTGCCGTTGCTGCTGCCGAGGTCTTCTACGAAAACCCGGTCGCCCTCCCAGGTCAGCCGCGCGTGACGCCGGCTGACGGCGGCAGTATCGAGGGTCACGTCCAGGTCCTTTTGACGGCCCACGATGGCCCCGGCTTCGGACCGAAGAATCGTTCGGCCGGCTCCCGGACCCTGGATGATGATCAGTCGCGACATCGCCGCCTGTTGTATGGAAAACGGCGACCGAAGACCAGCGGAAGCCCCTCAACGCGTTGGGGACGAGGTTCCGCCGGATCCCGCCGATGACAGATTGTTTCTCAACGGATGATCCTTTTGCGGGCTGAATTGCTCATGAAGGATTGGTATGACTTCAGCACCCTCACCCATGCCACCGGATCCTGAATCGGACGAAACTCTCTTTGCTGCTGCCCTTCAATGGGATACGGCGAAACAACGGGCCGCCTATTTGGACGAAGCTTGCGCCGGGAACCCTGATCGTCGTCTCCGCGTGGAGGAACTGCTCCGGGCGAGTGACGAGGCCAAGACGTTCCTCGAACGCCCGGTGGGACAACCCCGGAATCCGGCTGGCTCGATGGGTCCGGCCGGGTCCGGGCCCGCATCGAAGTCCACCTCCATGGATCCCTCGGGTTCGACCGAAGGCCCCGGAACGCGCATTGGTCGTTGGCTGAAGCCAGCCTTTACGCTTCGGACATCAACCTCGCGCAACAGGAATTGGCTGCCGGCAACCTCGGCGTCGCGTCCGATTTACTAGATCGGCACCGTCCTCGGGTTGGCCGAAAGGACCTGCGGGGTTGGGAATGGCGTTACCTTTGGCGGCAGTGCCGGAGCGATGAACAATTTACTTTAGACATTCATCTCCATCGCGCTACGGGAGTGGCCTTTTCGCCCGATGGCCTGTTGTCGGCGACGGCCGATGCTCCGGACGGTGAGGATGAGACTGGCTCTAAAGTATTGCTTTGGGACCTCCGCTCCCTGAAGCAATTGGCCCCACCACTGACCGAGGATGCCGCCGGGTCGGTCGTCTTTTCGCTCGACGGTCGTTATATCACCTTCGGGACCCTCCATCACGGAGTCAAAGTCTTGGAGACTTCGACCCGGGCGGTGGTGACTGAGTTCCCTGCGAAACAAAGCTTATGGGCGCATGGTTTGGCCTTCTCTCGTGATAGTAAATTGTTGGCCATTGGCGATATGGGCCGATCTATTGCGTTGTTTGACATCGTGGCCGGTCGAAAACTCGCGACCTTGGCTGGCCATCGGGGCAGCGTGACATGCTTGGCGTTTGTTCCGGACGGCACCAAACTGATTTCCGGTTCTTGGGATCAACAGGTTAGGGTTTGGGATTTGGCGTCCGCGATATCGATCTCAAGTTGGACCAACCATACGTCCGTTGTCTGGGGTGTGGCAGTTTCCCCGGATGGTCAAACCGTCGCATCCTCCAGTGAAGATGGAACGATTCGATTGCGCAGTATGGCAACCGGTCTGCAACTCACAGTCGCGGCCTATCAGGACGTTTGGTTTTATAGCTCCATCGCGTTTTCTCCGGACGGCAAAAACTTCGCCTGTGGTGGCAGTGATCACAGCATCAGGATTTGGGACACTGCGAGTGGAAGGGAGGTTCGAACGCTGAGAGGTAACCGCGATGAGGTGTGGGCGGTGGCTTACTCGCCGGACGGGACGACACTCTTGAGCGGGGCAAAAGATGGTGGAGTCCGAGTTTGGAGTTTGATGACAACCCGTCACGAAAGCAGCCACCTGGAAAGTCTGCCTGAAAGAGATTTCGCCACCTTGAGTCCCGATGGGAGATGGCTCTTCGAAATCCCAAGCCTGTGAGAAGTTGTTCGCAGATCCTTTCCGGACACGATAGCCAATCCTCTCACTGCAGCCCTTGCTCCTGACGGAATCACGCTTGCGTGTGGAACTGCAGAGGGAGCCGTCGGTCTCTTAAACGCAGTATCCGGACGCCCGATAAGGTCACTCAGCCAAGGCACCACGAAAGTGAGCAGTCTAAGATTCTCTCGCGACGGGGCGGTGCTTGCGGCCAGCAATTTGGTCGGTGCCCGTCTTTGGGATGTAAAATCTTATAGTGAAATGGCCCGCATGGAGTATTTAACCTCTTCAACTTTTCATTCCCATCATCCCACTTCCAATCCACGCATGGTCCCAGTCGAAGAAGCGAACTTGTCGGCCTCGAGTCCCATGCGTTGCAACATGGAGACGAAAAGATTCGGTAGCGGGTAGTTCCGTTCGCGATCGAAGGCGAGGTGCTGGCCGTGCTTGAACCCACCGCCGGCGAACAATGTCGGCAGGTTGGTGGTGACGTGAGTGTTCGCATTTCCGAGGTTGGAGCCGTAGAGCACCATGGTGCGGTCCAACAGTGTTTCGCCTTGTTCCCGCACGTTCTTCAATCCGGTGAGCAATCCGGAGATGAGCTGCATGTGCCAGAGGTCGATGGCCTTCAACTGGGCCAGTTTGGCCTCGGAACGTCCGTGGTGGGACAGGTTGTGATAGGCCTCTGTCAGCTTGGTTTCGCCCAGCTCG
Organism: uncultured Verrucomicrobiota bacterium; assembly: GCA_903907925.1. Taxonomy (GTDB): domain Bacteria; phylum Verrucomicrobiota; class Verrucomicrobiia; order Limisphaerales; family UBA9464; genus CAIVQB01. The sequence goes on along the minus strand of CAIVQB010000037.1, from coordinate 2,584 downwards.
ATGACCGGTGAATTCACGCTGTCGAGGAGCAGGGCGATGGAACGGGTGGAATCGGTTTCGAAGGCCAGTCGGGCGAGGTCGTACATTAGGCGGACCTTCTCCATGTACTCGCGCGGGCTGGCCGGATCGAGGGGGACACTCGCCGACACCGTGGGTTTCGGTTTGTGCTCCCATTCGCGGGACATCTGCATCCGCTGCTCCAGCTCGCGAACACTGGTGAAATACTGGTCCAGACGATCGCGGTCATGCGCGCCGACATGCCGCTTCAGTTCGCTGGCCTGACCGGCGACGGCGTCGAGGATGGACTGGCCGAGTTCGAGTTTTCGGACCTGGTTGTCGGTCTCCGCCTGGGTGCCTTGGAGGAACAGCCGGCGGAAGACGTCGGATGCTTTTTCCTCGCAGGGAATGAGAACGCCGGACCCAGTCCAGGAAAGACTCCGTGACCCGCGGTCCACGTTCACGCCGAGATTGAGCGAGGGGAATCGGGTGAGGTGGCCGATGCGTTCGGCGATGTATTGATCGAGGGAAATGGTGTTTCGAAAACCACCGCTGCCGGGATGTGGGGCGGCGGTTAGAAAGCAATTGTCCGCCGGATGACCGCCATCGACGTCCGGATGCGACACGCCACTGAAGACGCTGAATTGTTCGCGATGATCGCGCAGGACCTCGAGGTAGGGAGACGGGGTATAGTTGCGCCCGGTCGTTTTCGGGAAGAATTCGTCCGGCAACAACCCGAGATTGTTGCAGATGGCGAACATTCGGCGCGGGGTGCCGCCGGTCGCCTTGTCGGTCCCGGTGGCGAAGACCGGGGACATCGCCTCCAGCCATGGGATGGAGAGGGCAATGCCGGTGCCCATCAGGAAGCGCCGGCGCGACACGGCCGACCGTGTTGAAACGAAGGGCAGGGTCACGGAGGACTCAGGTTGCGGTGGCTTCATGGGGCTTTGATAAAATTACTTCTCCCGGAAAAGGCGGCTTTGCACAAGCTCATGGATCAGGTTGCGGACTCCGAACTGGCCTGCCGCAGTGCGGTCGAGCATGTGTTCGATTTCCGGACGATCGCTGAAGCGGATGGGAGCCCCGGTGGCGTAAAGCGTGAGCTGTTGGGCGAGGTTGCGCGCCAATTGGCGCTGGTCGGCCAGCAGCAGCGTTTTGAAGTCCCGCACGTCGTGGAACTTCCTGCCATCGGGCATCTCCCCGCTGGCGTCGACTGGCAGCGCCGAGTGGAAAGTGAACTTCTGTCCGCCTTTGCCGATGCCCTTGTCCGGTTTGCCGTCCCCGTCGGCCCGGTAGCGCTCACGCCAGCCGCCCATGACGTCGAAGCTCTCCAGGGCGAACCCGGCCGGATCGATCTTGGCGTGACAGGCATTGCAGCTTTCCTGGGTGCGATGTTTGGCAAGTTGCTGCCGGATGGTGACAGCACCGCGAATGTCGGGTTCGACCGCAGGCACGGTCGTCGGCGGCGGGAGAGGAGGCTGACCGAGCAATCGTTCCATGATCCACGCGCCACGCAGAACGGGGGACGTGGTCGTTCCGTTGGCCGTCACCTTGAGCACGCTGGCCTGGGTGAGGAGTCCGCCTCGTGGGCTGCCCGCGGGCAATGCGACGCGACGCACGACAGCTCCCTCAAATGCCGGCAATCCGTAGTGAACCGCGAGTCGCTCGTTCAGCATGGCGAAATCGGAGGCGACGAGATTACGGATCGGGAGATTGCCCCGGATTAATTCGGCGAAGAATCTCTGCGTCTCCTCCAGTGCCGATTCGGTGAGCAGATCATCGAGATAGTAATCCGGATACAGCGTGGAGTCGGGTGCGGTGCCTTCCATCTTCCGGAGGTCGATCCAGTAGTCGAGGAAAGCGTTCACGAACCGGCGCGATTTCGGATCGTTGAGCAGGCGGTCCGTTTGCGCCCGCAGCACGTTGGGTTTGTGCAAGTCGCCGCGAAGGGCGGCTTCGCGGAGTTCGGCATCCGGTGGTGAATTCCAGAGAAAGAACGAGAGACGGGCGGCGAGGGCGTGATCGTCCAGCCGGCCCGGTTTTTCCTCCAGGCAAAGGAATTCCGGCGAACACAACACCGCGGTGTAGCCGGCGATCATCGCATCGGTGAAAGTGTTGCCTGAATTCAGTGCGCCTTCCACGACGGGCAAGAAGCGCCGGTATTCCGCGTTCGCCGACGGGCGTCGATAGGCCGTCGAAACGAAGTTCTTCAGCAATCGATCGGCATCCTCCCGAGTTTGTTTTGAAACCACCTCCACGCCCGGTGCGGGCGTGAACCGGCGGGCCACCTTGGTTTGATTTGTTTCCGGTGGCGGAGTGGCCGCTTTGTGATTCACCAACGGCAGGGTGCCGAACAGCAGCTTGTGTCCGGGCGTGGGCCATTCGTCGTAGATCGGTCCCTCAACCTCCAGCCAGCGGAAGACGACGCCGGGCTGGCCGTCTTTTTCGGGCTCCTGATGAGTTTGTGTGGGTGATTCGAGGAATGGGGAGTCCACCCGCCCGTCGGCGCGAGCTTTCTGCTCTCAGCACGCCGGCGGGCTCGACTAGTCGGCGGCTTGTGTCTGAGTGACGTGGAATCTGGAGGCTG
>CAIVQB010000036.1 GCA_903907925.1 uncultured Verrucomicrobiota bacterium | reverse complement strand
TCCGTTCCAAAATTCAACCGAAGCAATCGAGCCGTCCGGATCCGACGCCGACGCCGCCAGATTGACGGTGGCCGGGGCGGTGAACTTCGCGCCATCGAGAGGTTGGGTCAGGGCAACAGTTGGCGGTTGGTTCGGCGGTGGATCAATCGTGACTCGGACCGCGGTTGAAGTGGTTGAAGCCCCCTGATTATCGACGGCCTTTGCCGTAAAGGTATAGGTGCCGGCGGAAAGATTCTTGATGGAAACGGCGTACGGTGCCGTCGTGCTGGAGCCCACCTTTTGTGTTCCGTTCCAAAATTCAACCGAAGCAATCGAGCCGTCCGGATCCGACGCCGACGCCGCCAGATTGACGGTGGCCGGGGCGGTGAACTTCGCGCCATCGAGGGGCTGGGTCAGGGCGACAGTTGGGGGCAGATTGGGTTTAACAACGATGGCGATGTGGACCGGGGCGGAAGTGGCCATCACGCCGGCTACGTCGGTGGCGATCACGGTCAGGGTGTAATTTCCCACCGGAACTGCAGGCCAGCGGAGTTGGTAGGGAGAATTCAGCACCGTTCCGATTCGAGTTCCGTCGTGATAGAATTTGACTGATCCCACCGGGTCATCGCCTGGACTGATCAGGGCCTCCAACCCAAGCGTCGCCGGAGCAAAGGCAGTGGAGCCGTTGGTTGGCGAGGCAATCGAAACGGTCGGCGGAAGGTGCGGCCGGATGATCAAGACAACCGTCTGGCTCACGGACAATGGGGGCGTGCCGGTATCGGTCGCGGTGACCACGACTTCGTTGGTGCGGGCACCGGGGCCGAGCGGTGGGGTCCAGCGAAACTGGCCGGTCGTCGGGTCCAGGGTGGCTCCGATGGGTGCTCCGGATTCGAGACGGTAACTCACGGATTGCGCCGGACTGTCGGGATCGGTGGCGTGGGCGGTGAATGCCACCTCACGGCCCTCCACCTGGATCGGAACGGTGATCGGGTCGAGGACCGGCGGACGGTTCGACGTGATGACAACTCGAACCGGTGCCGAAGTGGCCCGGACTCCGGCCTGATCCACCGCCACTGCCAGGACATCGTAGGTCGCCGCAGCCACCCGTTGCCAGCGGGCTTGATACGGGATGCTCAAGGTCGTCGCGATGCGCTGTCCGCCGGCGTAGAATTCCACCCTGCCGATCGGAGCATCCAGTCCGGTGGCAGTGGCCGCCACCAGGATGGACGCCGGCGCCATCAGGGTGAGCCCGTTGGTCGGGGTGAGGATCGCGATCTGCGGCGGCAGGTGAGCCTTGACGTTGATCGTCACCAGAATGCTGTCGCTGGAGGGCGGCGATCCGGAATCCGTGCCGGTGATGAGCACGCGGACGGTTCGAGCACCCGGGCCGAGCGGTGGGGTCCATTTGAAAACGCCGGTGACGGGGTCGACGACGGCATCGACGGGCGCACCGGGTTCGAGACTGTAGGTCAGGGGTTGGCCGCCACCGTCGGGGTCCGTGCCCTGGACCGTGAATTGAACCTCATTGCCCTCCATCACTTCCTGGGGCGGCACCGGCGTCAGGATCGGAATTTGATTTTGTCCGGTGGTGGTGAGAACGGTGGTTTCACACGGAGCGACGTGAAACGAGAAATCCCCCTGGCCCGACACCAGGGTCACCCGGCCCCTCCCCGGCCCGGCGGGGACCAGCGCGCGAAACGTGCCGGTGGCGTCGGTGGTGATGCCGATCAATCCATGCCTCGCATAGTCGAACAGATTGACCGGTGTTCCGGCAGGTACCGGATTGCCGTTGAGATAGACCCGTCCCTGAACCATTCCGATGGGCCCGCAAAGATCGAGGGGAATGATGTTAGTCGCGCCGGCCACGATGGAAAACGACACCGGTGGGGCGATAAAATCGGTTTCCGTCGCCTGGACGGCACTTCCGTAACCAATGCGCATCAGGTAGTCGCCCGGAATCAGGTTGGGGAAAAAGTTGGTGTCGTCGGAGATGACCGTATTGAAGAGGCCGGCCGCATTCACCCGGATCGCGACGCCCGCCTGGAGCGTCGAGATGTTGGTCCCGTGATAGCTCAGGAGGATCTGGAGCGCGCCGGACTGGATGTTGAGATCGCCCAGGTCGGTGATTCGGCCCGCGGTGATGTTATAGGAAAAATCCCCCTGCTCATCGACCAGGAACGCATGTCCCTTGCCGGCACCCACGGGTGCCATGATTCGAAACGATCCGTCGGAGCCGGTCACCGTTCCGACCAAGACCCGGCCGTCGGAGGTGAACAGTGAAACCGCCTTTCCCGCAGGAGCCGGTTTCCCATTCAACACCACCCTGCCCTGCAGCAACCCCAGACCTCCGCCGAGTTCGACGGCCACCACGTTGGTGGTTCCACTCACCAATGTGACAGCGATCTGAGGAACGAGGTCGGTGGAACCCGGTTCAAACGCCAATGCCCCATAGCCAACCCTCAGAGACAGTGGTCCGGAGGCGAGGTTCGGGATCAGCGTCGAACTGGAGTCCAGAGACAGGATGCGTCCGAATGCGTCGCCACCCATGACCGCCAGCGTGCCGGCCGCGGCGAGATCGGCGACGGGTTTGCCGTTGTAGAAAAGGTCCAACCGAAGGGCCGCCGAGGTCAGGGCGATTTCACCCACGTCGGTTGTTTCACACCCGGCCACGCTGTAGGAGAAGCGCCCCTGGCCATCCACCGCCTGCGCCTGGCCGGTGCCGCTGCCGGCCGGAATCAGAGCGCGGAAAACCCCATTGGTGTCTGTCCGCGCACCCACCAGAAGTCCACCATTGGAATCAAACAGGTTCACCAACCGAAAGGCGGGCGGTGGGATTCCATTGAGCGAAACCCGACCCATCACCAAGCCGAGCGGCCCACAGAGGTCCAAATCCACCCGATTGGTCTTTCCAGCCACCAAAGTGATGGGAATGGGAGGCAGGAGGTCCGGAGAAGTGGTGTCGATCGTGGATCCGCCGAAGCGAACGTGGAGAACCGTGTTGGTGGGGGGGAGGCGATCGAGGGAATTCACGTCCTGCGCCAGGATGGAACTCAAGACGCCGTCCGCCACCACCCGAATACTTCCAGCCGCCCCGACGGCCGTCCACGCGCGATCCCCGTAGTTCAGGTGAATTTCCAGCGTGCCGGCGGTGAAATTGATGTTGGTCTGGGCATCGACGCGGAACGACGACCTCGCCAGGAGGGCCAAGATAAAACCGACACAAAGGTGCCGGACCACTATGCGAAACCGTTTGTTGCTCATCTGTCGAACTTCCGCCTGAGAGACTCTGCGCCAGAGCACTCAAACCCCAGCCTGCCCGATGCCTGCGGAACGACAGGCATCGACCGCGGGGCTTCGCCCCAAATGGTCCACCCGTACAATTGAAAGCGGCTGGATGCTTCTAAGCAGTATTTTGGCCAAACTCAAGACAAAACACTACATAATGTGTGACGGCTGTTCCAAGCCACTTCCTGTCGTGGGTCCGCCGGGTGCTTGGGGGAGGTCATCGGTGAGGATTCCAAACGGCCTGAGTGCCGATCGAACCGGGCAAGATCCTCGCATGTTTGGCGTTGTTCGCAGGCCCGGTAAAGCGCCTAAGAAAGGCTCGAACCGGGATGGTGGACCAGGATGGGTTACATTCGGAGAAACTCGGAAACGGAAGGGTGTGCGCAAACCCGAAACGAGCGTCTCAGGAAGCCTTTCGCCTTCTTTTCCAGTTCAGGCCGGCAACCCATTAACCACCGCGACCGGCACCCCAGAGCGGCCGTTTCCAGATCGGCACGACGCGTTTCATTTCGTCGATGATCCAGCCACAGGCGGCCAGCGCCTCGGCGCGGTGGGGAGAGGTCACCCGAATCCACAAGGACGGTTCTCCGGTGGCGACCCGGCCGGTGCGATGAACCACTTCCACCGACTCGAGCGGCCACCGCTGCTCGGCCGCGTCAAAAATGGCTTCGAATTGCCGATGCACCATCGCCGGGAAGGCTTCGTAATCGATGGCTTCGATCCTCCGGTCGGCCTCCCGACCACGGACGCAGCCACTGAAACACACCACCGCACCCGCCGAACCGGAGGGCGTTCGCGAAGCCACCAGGGCCGCCTCGTCAATCGGCGCTCCGGTCAATGTGATGGAACGTTTCACGCGGAAGCTTGGAGTGATCCAACCGGGGCCTACCCACCCTGGACCGGGGGGAACAGCGAGACTTCCTCATTCGCCCGAAGAACCTGTTGGGGATCGGCGTATTCGACGCCAACGGCGACCAGCGTGCTGGCCCGGAGGGGTTGCAGCGCCGGATAGCGGCAGTACAACGCATCCAACACCGTGCCGACCGTGGAACCTTCCGCGACCTCGAGGGTGTCGACCGCGGTGCCGGTCAGGTCCCGGAAATAGGACCAAAACTGGATTGAAACCGTCATTCAGGAGTTTCCGGGGCGTAGACTTCCTTCTTGAGAACTCCGACGAAGGGAAGGTTCCGATATTTTTCCGCGTAGTCGAGGCCGTAGCCGACCACGAACAGGTGCGGCACTACGAATCCGACGTAGTCCGCCTCGAAGCCACCGGAGCGACTGGTCGGCTTGTCGAGCAGCACGCAGGTGCGGAGACCTGCCGCGCCGAGCGCCTTCAACTCCCGTGTCACCGCGGTCAGGGTCTTTCCGGTGTCGAGGATGTCATCGACCACCAGGACCTGGCGGCCGCGGACATCGACCTTCAAACGTTTGGTATACGCCAGATCGCCCGAAGTGGTGCCAGACCGGTAGCTGCTCACACCCATCAAGTCCATCGTCAGCGGAAACTCCATCTGCCGCATCAGATCCGCCAGGAATGCCACCGTGCCGTTCAACAGGGCCACCACAAGAAGCTCCTGGTCGCGGTAGTCCGCCGAAATGGCGGCCGCCAGTTCGGCGACCCGCCGTTGGATGCGGAGTTGCGGGATCAGCACCGCGGCGATGTCGCGACTGTGACCTCGTGGGACCACGGCCCTGCTGGTCCTGACGTGCGGAGGCGCGGAGAGCGGCGTGCGGGGCAGCGGGGATGAGGGCATGGTTGGCGGGCCGCCTGGGTCGGAGCGGCGGCAGGATTCGTCCGTCGTTTTTCCACGGCGGTCAATGCCGCAATGCCCCGCTCAGGCGCCGATTCCGATCAGATATGCTTGGAATCGTCCTGATCCTTGGCCGTGTAGCCGCTGTCCTGACGTTTGAAATTCACCTCATTCTTTTTGACGTAGGCTTGGAAGACATCGTCGGCGCTCATTCCAAGGACTTGAGCCATCGAGATCAGAAAATGGAGCAGGTCGACGACCTCCACCCGCGCGTTCTGTTCATCGAACTTCTGATACTTGGCCCACCATTTCCAAGGAACACTGTCGGTGAGCTCGGCCATTTCCTGCGACATAGCGCGGCAGTAGTTGAGGATCCATTTCGTTTTCTCCGCCTCATCCATTCCGTCGGTGACGACGCCAATCCGGCTGTTGAGGGCCTTCTGCATCCGGAAGAGTTCACGCAACTGGTCGGGTGTTTCCATGGCCCAAGCGTGGCGGGACCGCAGTCCGGATCAAAGACGAAACCGGCGGAACCGGCGACACGTCGGGAATTGGGGTCGACTTGCATTTTCGCCATTCGGTGCAGGGTGAATCCGTTCGTCCTTCCGACCGGCCACCGCATCTCCCCCAATTTGGGTGCTCCCAGCAGTTGTGCTGGACAGCGTCCCGGGATTTCGGCTCTCAATACGAGGGTCGCGGCTATTCCCGAAGCCGTAATCCCCCTGACCTGCAGAAGCGTTCAGCCCCATCGTCGCCATGAAATCCAACACCATTCCCATCCTCCTCACCGGAGTTGTCCTGTCCCTCGCCTTGAACCGCACGGAAGCGGCCACCAACGATCTCTCCGCCTCACTGGCGCTCCCGCTCGGCTCATCGAGCGTGCGGGGATTTGTGGTTCGCACGGCCCAGGCTCCCGAAACCGCAGTCGTGGGCAACAGCCTGCTCCGCGCCATCAAGCAGCTCAACCAAACCCTGGTGGATGCCGACGGTGTTTTGATCCCCAATGAGGCGTTTCCCGGGCCCGCCGCGGATGGAAGTTATGCCACCGACACCCTCGATTTCGAGGTCGATGGCAACAGCGTTGACATCACCGACCCCGACGGAAATGTCCTGTTCACCTTCAGCCCCAATCTCTTTCCGGGCATCCCGGGCACCGGCAGCCACCCCCTGAATTTTTCAACCGAAGGGGTCGCCTTCCTGCAATTGCCGGCCGGCGTCACCACCTTCGCGGTGAGCGTCGGGGCGGATCGCACGGACGTGAACGACGACGACAGTTATGTGGCCTTCGTCGGGCAGAATCCACGCGACTACTTTGCCACACCGGTGGGTGCCTACGAGCGCCTCGGGGTCCGCGCGTTCAACAGCAATCAGCACTCCGAAAACACCTGGTCGCTCAATGCGCCGGTCGCCGGCATTTATCCGTTCCGACTCCTCCACTGGCAAACCGGTCACGGCGCCAACCTGGAGTTTTACACCATCGATTCGACGACCGGTGACCGGATCCTTGTCAACGACAGCAGCGATCCGCGCGCGATCAAGGCCTTCCGCGATTCCAACAGCAGCGTCGCCACCGGCGCGTATCTCGCGGAAGTCAGTCCGGCTCCCGGTTCCGCCGGCAACAGTGCCACCGCGGCCGTCTCCGCATTGATCGTTGACGGCTCCACAACGGTCGCTACATCGGACGTTAAACTGTACCTGAATGGCACGGCCGTGGCACCGCAGGGGCTAAGCAAGACCGGCGGAAACTTGAGCCTGCGCTACGACCCGAACGCGGCGCGAACCGACAAGGCCAATCTCGTCCGGTTGGAGTACAAGGATTCCGCCGGGACCAGCCGCACCAATAGTTGGACCTTTGACATCATCGTGGGTGCCGGCTCCTCGACGCAGGTGACCGGACAGTGGGATTTCGATCACGGTGATCTTTCCGCCACCGTCGGCAAGCCGCTCGCTTATCTGGACGGCCCGACGGGCCTGACCCAGCAAGGATCGGTTTATGGAACCTGCTCGGCGTTGGGTATCGACCTGATCGGCGGCAAGGATGCCAAGATCATCAAGATCCCCGGCGATTTGAAACGCCAGATCGGTCTGATCATGGATCACGGAATCAAGCCCAACGGCGGCGGAACCCGGGTCAATCAATACACCATCATCTACGACATCTACGTCGGAACGTCCGGCCCGGGTGCCGCGTCGCTGCTCCAGATCAGCTCGACCAACAATGCCGAAGGCGATGACGGCGATCTGTTCTGGCAGGGCAGCAACTTCGGTCAGGTCAGCGGCGGCTACAACGGCACAGGTGCCTTCACCGCCGGAGCCTGGCACCGCGTCTCCGCGGCCTATGACGAGGCGGCGAATCCGCCGGTCGTGACCAAGTACGTCGACGGCGTCAAACAGGACGATTGGACGGCCAATCAGGGTCTCGACAATCCCCGTCGCGCGCTCCTGCCCTACGCCGTTCTCTTCGGCGACGGCGATCATGACGAGCGTCGTGACATGTTCGTGAACTCCATCCAAATCCGCGCCGGCAAACTCAGTGACGCCGAGCTGTATGCGCTCGGTGGACCGACGGCCGACGGCATCCCGCAGGTAATCCCCTCCAGCACGGTCACCGGCCAATGGGACTTTGATGCCGGCAATCTCGCCGCCAGCATCGGCAAGCCGCTACAATACCTCGACGGTCCGACGGGTCTGACCCAGCAGGGCACGCTCTACGGTGCCTGCAGCGACCTCGGCGTTCCTTTGATTGCCGGCAAGGATGCCAAGATCGTCAAAATCCCCGGCGATCTGAAACGGGAAATCGGTTTGATCATGGATCACCAGATCAAGCCCAACGGCGGTGGAACCCGGGTCAATCAATACACCATCGTCTACGACATCTACGTCGGGACATCCGGCCCGGGTGCCGCGTCGCTGCTCCAGATCAGTTCGACCAACAATGCCGAAGGCGACGACGGCGATTTGTTCTGGCAGGGCAGCAACTTCGGTCAGGGTAGCGGCGGCTACAACGGCACCGGAGCCTTCACCGCCGGAGCCTGGCACCGTGTGGCGGCAGCTTACGACGAGGCGGCGAACCCGCCGGTCGTGACCAAGTACGTCGATGGCATCAAACAGGACGATTGGACCGCCAACCAGGGTCTCGATAATCCCCGCCGCGCTCTCCTGCCCTACGCCGTCCTCTTCGGCGACGGCGATCACGACGAGCGTCGCGACATGTACGTGAACTCGGTCCAGATCCGCGCCGGAAAGTTGAGCGACGTTCAGCTTGCACTCCTCGGCGCTCCGGACGGCGGACCGATTCCGGTGATCCTCCCCGATTCCACTGTAACCGGCCAGTGGGACTTCGAGTTCGGCAACCTGGCGGCGACGGTCGGCAAGCCACTGCAATACCTCGACGGTCCGACGGGCCTGACCCAGCAGGGAACGGTATTCGGACTTTGCTCGGTTCTCGGTGTCCCGCTGATCGGAACCAACGACGCCGCCATCATGCTGGTGCCGGGGGATCTGAAGCGTGAGATCGGTCTGATCATGGATCACCAGATCAAGCCCAACGGCGGCGGAACCCGGGTGAACCAATACACCATCGCCTTCGACATCCTGGTCGGCACGTCCGGTCCGGGCGCGGCCTCACTGCTCCAGATCAGTTCGACCAACAATGCGGAGGGCGATGACGGTGATCTGTTCTGGCAGGGCAGCAACTTCGGCCAGGGTGCCGGAGGATACAACGGCACGGGTGCCTTCACCGCGGGCGCGTGGCACCGGGTGATTGCAGCCTATGACGAAGCGGCCAAGCCGCCCGTCGTGACCAAGTTCGTGGATGGCATCAAGCAGGACGATTGGACGGCCAATCAGGGCCTCGACAATCCGCGCCGTGCGCTCCTGCCCTACGCCGTTCTCTTCGGCGACGGCGATCACGACGAACGTCGCGACATGTACGTCAGTTCGATCCAGATCCGCTCGGGCAAACTCAGCGACGCCGAAATGGCGGCGATGGGTGCCCCGGATGGTGCCGCCCTCCCCTTGGCGATCACCGTGCAACCAGCCCCCGCCCTCTCCATCCTTCTGGGTGCGGGCCAGGTCACCGTCTCGTGGCCGTTGTCGGTCTCGGGTTATACACTCGAAGGATCACCCTCGATCGGCAGCCCCGCGTGGGTCGCCGTTCCTGGCGTTTCCGGCAACTCCGTCACGCTGAATGTATCGGCGACAACGCAGTTCTTCCGTCTGCGCAACTAGTCGCCGGATCGGACAATTCCTTCACAAAGCCGCCGCGAAATTCGCGGCGGCTTTTTCGTTTCCAGTGTCGTTCGGCCCGCATTGACCTTGGCCGCGGATGCCACTTAATCTCAGCCCATGACCCCGTCCTTGTCGTCCCTCGTGGCCGTCAGCTTCTGCGCGTTCGTTTCGTTCTCCGCCCGGATTTCAGCGGCCTCGACCGTACCGAGCATCTCGGCATCCGGACTACCGCACCCGTCCTACGGCACCATCGAGCGGCTGGCGCCAGCGCTGGACGCCGTCCTGGCGCCGACCGCGCGGATGGAGGACCTCGCCGAGGGATTCACCTGGTCGGAGGGACCCACCTGGCTGAAGCGGGAGAAGGCATTGGTCTTCTCCGATGTTCCGGCCAACCGCATCTACCGCTGGTCGGAGCGCGACGGTGTCCGTGTTTTTCTCGAACCCAGCGGCTACACCGGAACCGGGATCGACTGGCAGGAACCCGGCTCAAATGGATTGACCACGGATTCCGCCGGACGCCTGGTCCTCTGCCAGCACGGCGATCGGAAGATTTCGCGGTTGGTGAAACACGACGGCAAGACGGGAACCTTTGAGCCGCTGATCACGTACTTTGAAGGCCGACGATTCAATTCCCCCAACGATCTGGTCTTCGATCGCCAGGGGAACCTTTACTTCACCGATCCGCCGTACGCGCACAAAGGCGTCAACAAAAGCCCGCTGAAGGAGCTGGCGTACAACGGAGTGTTTCTGCGGCGCCCGTCCGGGGAAGTCGTCCTCGTGGAAGGTGGGATGACCTTTCCCAATGGCATCGCCCTGTCGCCCGATCACCGCACTCTTTATGTCACGCAAAGCGATCCGGCAGAGCCCATCGTGAAGGCGTTTGAGGTCAAGGCCGACGGAAGCCTGGGATCCAGCCGGGTCTTCTTCGATGCAAAACCACTGGTCCGCGCCGATCGCCCCGGTCTGCCGGACGGGATGAAGGTGGATGCCGCCGGAAATCTGTGGACCACGGGTCCGGGCGGCGTCCTGATCGTGAGCCCGAAAGGCCGGCACCTCGGAACCTTGGTGACCGGGAATCCCACCGGCAATTGCGCCTGGGGCGATGACGGTTCAACGCTCTACATCACGTCCAATCACCATCTACTGCGAATCGCCACCCGCACCCGGGGTGCGGGTTTCTAGAGGCTTTGGATCGCCCTCCCCATGGTCGTTCCAGCACCGCGTCCACTCCGCACTTGGGCCTGGGGTCTCGCCATTTTGTTTCTGCCCGGTGGCCTTTTCATCGCCTGCGGTGCCGCTCGCTTGCTGGGTTGGAGCCAGGCGTTGTTCCTCGCGGTTTTGTCTCAAGGCTCCCTGATCGGTTTCACTCAGTTGATGGCTCATCTGGAACAATCCGGTGCCAGCCCCGCAGTTCGAGCGACGGCACTCGAAGGCGGCCTCTCGCTGTTGGCTGCTTGGGTGTTTCTCGTTTTTCGCATCGGGTTGCGAAAGTCCTATTGGTCGCCCAACGTTCTTCGGGGTTGGAAACGAGCAGGCTGGTTCGCCGCTTCCGTCCTCTGCCTTGGGTGGATGAGCGTGATCGTCATGGCCGTCACGAATCACCCCGGCGGGCTGTTTTGATTTGCTGAATTCAGCGAGGCCGTTTCTGGAGGCATCATTCCCGTGGATTCAACGCTTCAACCCGCTAGAGTCGTTAAAACATGAACGTCAATCTCGCCTACGGACGTGGCGGCCTGCCGGTGGAATTCCCGGACGGCCGGATCACGGTGATCGAACCTTCGTTCCGATCCGGGTTGGCCGATGAACGGGGCGCGGTGCTGGAATCACTCGAGCACCCGATTGGATGTCCACCGCTTCGCGACTGGCTCAAGCCCAACGCCAAGATCGTCATCCTCTTCACCGACATCACCCGCGCCACTCCGAATCACCGGCTCATCCCCTGGCTCCTGGCGTTCCTCGAGGGGGCAGGCGTCCGGCGCGAGCAAGTGACACTGTTGAATCAATTGGGCACTCATCGTCCCAACACAAAGGCCGAACTGGAAAAGATGCTCACGCCCGAAGTCGTGGCCGGATGGCGGGTGGTGAATCACGAACCCGAAAACCACGCGGCCTGCGTCGCGCTGGGCACGACCCGCACCGGCGTGCCCGCGCTGATCAATCGTATCGCGGTCGAGGCGGATGTCCGGATTCTCACCGGATTCATCGAGCCGCATTTCTTCGCGGGCTTCAGCGGCGGACCCAAGGCGTTGATGCCCGGAGTCGCCCATTTGGAAACCGTGATGAGCAATCACGGGGTCGACAACCTGAACGATTCCCGTTCCACCTTCGGCATCTGCGAAGGCAATCCGCTTTGGGACGAGTTGCTGGAGATCGCCCTTCGCGTGGGACCGAGTTTTCTTCTCAACGTCACCCTCAATGAGCACCGGGAAATCACCCGCGTTTTCGCCGGCGACCTGGTCGAGGCCCATCAGGTCGGTCGTGAATATGTCCGGACCGCCGCGATGCAACGAGTGGACCGGCCCTACGAAGTGGTGGTGACCACCAACTCCGGTTACCCGCTGGACATGAATCTGTATCAGGGCGTCAAAGGAATGAGCGCCGGTGCGCGCATCCTGGCTCCCGATGGATTGCTGATCCTCGCCGCGGAATGCAGCGAGGGTGTGCCGGCCGGAAGTCCGTTCGACCGGCTGTTGCGCGAGGGAGGTTCGCCGGAAGAGATTCTCACGCTGTTGGCCACACCGGGATTTGTTCGACCGGAACAATGGCAGGCGCAGATCCAGTCATTGATCCAACGGCGCGCCCGGGTCCAGCTTCATTCTTCCATGCCCGTGGAAGTGCTTCGCGCGGCGCATCTCACTCCGTGTCCAGACATCGGTGCCGCGGTGCGTGCCGAACTCGACCGGCTCGGCCCCGCTGCACGGGTCGCAGTGTTGCCCCAGGGCCCGCTCACCATTCCCTATCTCGCGTCGACATGAGGCTGTACCGACTCGTTATTCTCTGGCTGGTCGTTTGGGCGGGGCTGGATGTCGTGACAGGCGAAACCAATCCTCGTCGAACCGCAACCACACCGAACGTCATTTTGATCGTTGCGGACGACCTGGGGTATGGCGAGCTCGGATGCTACGGCCAGAAGCAGATCCTCACGCCCAATCTGGACCGATTGGCCGCCGAAGGCATCCGGTTCACCCAGGCCTACGCCGGCAACACGGTCTGCGCCCCGAGCCGCTGCTCGTTGATGACCGGTCTTCATTCCGGCCACGGACGGATTCGAAGCAATGTTCAAGTGCCGTTGACTCCGGAGGATTTCACCCTGGGCGATCTCGCGAAACGTTCCGGGTATCAAACGGCAGTGTTCGGGAAATGGGCCATGGGATGGGAAGGGAGCACCGGTGAGCCCAACCGCCGTGGGTTTGGCGAATGGTTCGGGTACCTGGACCAGAACCACGCGCACGACTACTACCCATCGTTTCTCTGGCGGAACGGTCAGACTTGGTTGTTGCCGGGAAATCAGGGTGGGCAGCGTCGTGACTACGCACCCGACTGGTTTGAGCGGGCGGCGACCAATTTCATCCGGATCAATGAGGATCGACCGTTCCTGCTCTATTTTCCGACGATCATTCCCCACGCGAACAACGAAATGGGAACCAACGGCATGGAGGTACCTACTTTGGGAATCTACCGCGACCGTCCGTGGCCGGGACCGGAAAAAGCGAAGGCGGCGATGATCTCGCGGTTGGACGCGACGGTGGGGCGGTTGATGGAACAGTTGAAGGCGCGAAAGATCGACGAGGACACCCTCATCCTCTTTACCAGCGACAACGGTCCGCACCAGGAAGGCGGCGTTGATCCGGCTTTTTTCCAAAGCTCGGGAGGGTTGCGCGGGATCAAACGGGATCTGTATGAAGGCGGAATCCGGGTGCCGCTGATTGCACGCTGGCCGGGGAAGATCCGGCCGGGGACCACCTCCGATCTGCCCGTCGCCTTCTGGGATATTCTCCCGACCCTGGCGGAGGTGCTTCAGACCAACCTGCCGGTCAAGACCGACGGCATTTCATTCGCCACCACCCTGCGCGGAAAGCCGCCGACCGCGGCTCACGAATACTTCTACTGGGAATTCCATGAGAAGGGCTATCAACGCGCCATTCGATCCGGCGAATGGAAAGCGGTTCGACTGGCGGAGGGAGCTTCCATCGAACTCTACAACTTGGTGAACGACCCGGCCGAAAAGAACGACCTCGCCGCCGGTCACCCGGAGGTGGTGGCCCGATTGGAGAAGCTCATGAACGACGCGGCGCTTCCTTGGACTCCGCCAGAGGAGAAGTCGCCGTTAAGGCGGAAGAACTAGGCCGGGCAACCGGCGTGGGTGAAACGGAATCGGGTATGGTGACCTGGGTGGGACCGCGGCGAAATCCGTTTTGCCACCACAGCTTCCACACCATCCACAGGGCTTCACGGACAATGCCGCGGGACATTTTTGAAGTCCCCAGAAAACGATCGGTGAACACGATCGGAACCTCGGCAATCCGCCCGCCCCGCCGCCAAATCCGGTGGGTCAGCTCAATCTGAAAGCTATAGCCGTTGCTGCTGACGGTCTCAAGGTCCAGCGCCACCAGCGCGCGACGGTGAAAGCATTTGTAGCCTCCAGTCGGATCGGAAATCGTCATGCCGGTGATGATTTGCACGTAGCGCGCCGCCGCGATGCTGAGCAAAAGACGTTTGAGCGGCCAATTGATCACCCGTATGCCGTCTCTATAGCGCGAACCCAGAACCAGATCGCAATCCCCGGAACGCGCGGCGTCGAGGAAGCGCGGAATATCCGCCGGGTTATGGGAAAAATCCGCGTCCATCTCGAAGATGAAGGTGTAGTCCCTGGCGAGGGCCCACTGGAATCCCGCGATGTAGGCGCGGCCGAGCCCCGCTTTTTCGCTTCGGTGAATGACGTGGACGTTGGGATTCGTCGCGGCAATCGCGTCGGCGATCTGTCCGGTACCATCGGGTGAATTGTCGTCCACCACGACCACGTCGAGCACGACCGGCTGGGCCATCAACCGCTTGACCAGTTGCGGCAGGTTGTCCCGCTCGTTGTAGGTGGGAACAATGATGAGCGCCTCGGCGGCCATGTTTACCCGGAAAGCGTGAGTCCCACCCGGGTTCGAAACAAGCGTCATCTGGCTCAAAGGAATGCGTCGTCCGTCGGACCGCCCTGCGCCGTTTTCTAACCCTTCTCCAAGAAAAACCTTTTGGGACCCGGTGGGAAAGACCCTAGGTTCCGGATATGCCGCCGCGCATTGCAACCGTCCGCAGGGCGACCTCCGAGACGAACATCGAGTTGAAGCTGGAGATCGATGGAAAAGGCCGTTCGAAGATCCGAACGGGCGTCGGATTCTTCGACCACATGCTCACCGCGTTCGCGCGGCATTCCCTCTGCGACCTCACCCTGCGCTGCCGCGGTGATCTCCACATCGATGCGCATCACACCGTCGAGGATTGTGGTCTGGCCCTCGGACAAGCCTTCCTGCAGGCGTTGGGCGACAAGCGGGGCCTCCGCCGTTACGGAGCCGGATTCGACCCGCGAAACCCATTTACGGGCGAGGCGTTCGTACCCATGGACGAATGCCTGGCCCGGTGCGTCATCGATTTTTCCGGCCGCCCGCACCTGGTCTGGCGCCGGATGGACGATCTGGCACAGCGACGCATCTCATTGGAGGATAAGACACAGGACATGTCGTCAGCCTTCCGTTTTGGATTGGCCCGCGAATTCTTTCAGGCGTTCACCAATGAGGCGAAATGCAACCTGCACCTGGAACTACTGACCCCCGGGGAACCGCATCATGTTGTGGAGGCGTTATTTAAGGCGTTTGCCCGCGCAGTCGATTTTGCCTGCCAACGGGATCCCCGAATTTCGGATCAAATTCCGAGTTCAAAGGGAACTCTTTGATGATGTGATGGTTCTGTATTTCGGATATCGCCTTCAACTTCACTGAATTCCCCTGCTCCGGATGCCGTCCATGCCCCCGTCGTTGAACAATGACTATCCGTCATCACCGGACGAGGCTCTGGTCGGTTGGGCTCAGAAAGGCGATACGGAAGCCTTCGAAGAGCTCATTTTTCGGCATCGCGATAAGATTTACGCACGGGCGATGATGATGATGCGGAACGAGGATGAAGCCCTCGATTTGTCCCAGGAAGCATGGGTAAAAGCATGGCAGCGTCTGCATCAATTTCAGGGCGATTCCTCCTTCGCCACGTGGATGACCCGGATCGTCATCAATCTGTGTCTGGATCAGATTCGTCGGCAGAAGAAAATGCGGGCGGAATCCATCGAGCAAATCGAGGAGGAAGCGGGCGGCGTCGAGCGGCAAATGCCGGTGGAGCATGTCAACCCAACCGAGGGTCTCGAAAAAGAGGAACTCCGGATCCGGATCGATGAAGCCATGGCGAAATTGACCGAAGCGCACCGAACGGTGCTCGTGCTCCATGAGTTTCAGGGGCTCGAATACAAGGAAATCGCCAAAAAGGTGGGGATTTCCATCGGGACGGTGATGTCCCGGCTGTTTTATGCGCGGCGCCGCATGGCGTCGCTCCTTCAGGGTTTGAAACGCGAGCGGAAAGCTTAGGAAACCAGTTTATGGACGAGAAGAAGTCGTTGGAACAATCATTGGAACTGATGGCCCATTTGGACGGGGTCGAATCGGCCGGCCGTCGAAAAGCCGTCGAAGCTTGGCTGGCCGCCGATCCCGCCGCCGTCGCATTGCGGGACGAATTGTCCTGGGTGCGGCAGGCGGTCCGTTCGCACGAGCCACTGGGCCAGGTCCCTGACAGCCGCGAATTTTACTGGTCGCAGATCCGCCGTCGGATCGAGCAGGCCGATGCCGTCACCGCAGCGGCCGCGCGGCCGTCACGCAGCCGCTTCGCCGACTGGATGGCATGGCTGGTGCCGGTGACCGGGGTGGCCGCCGTGACGTTGCTGGCAACGCTCCATCCCTGGCAGTCGGGATCTGCCACTTCTGGCGTGACCGAAGCCAGCGCCATGACCTACACCAGTGAAACCGACGGGGTGACCATTCACTGGATCGACTGATTTGCCGTCCGCCTCCCTGGTTTTCCAACCCATCTGATGAAAATGAATTTGCGGCGGTTTGCTGCACTGCCGGTGCTCTGGGCCGCGGTCATCGCGCTCCCGCTCGCCGCGACGGCCACTGACCTCCGGATCAAGGCTCAACTCGCCTGGGGCACCGACGATTCCAAGCCTCCCGGAAAAGAGTTGCACGAACTGGATCCCAAGCTTCGCGAGAAATTCCGGCACTTGCGCTGGAAGAACTATTTCGTCGTCAAAGCGCAGACCACCGCGATCGCCCCCAAGGCCGTTCAAAAGGTTGTCCTCAGCGACAAATGCTCCCTCGCCTTGCGCGATGTCGGCGATGGCAACTTGGAAATCCGGATTTTTGGGGTCAACCCCGGCGGCCAACCCGCCTTGCTCAAGACCGAGTCTTGTCCGATCGAAAAGCTCAAGGCGGGCCACATTTTCGCCTTCGCCGGTGATACCAAGGAAAAATGGGACGACGCCTGGCTGGTCATTGTGACCTCAGCCGAGTAGAGTCGCTTCGGAGCGGGCAACGCCCTGTGCCTAGCGTGGGCGAAAAACCACAATGGGTTGGTTGGCAGGATCGTGAGGTCCACCATCGGTAGGGCTTCCTTGGCCCAGAATCCTGTTGTTCCTCCCTCCACCGCTGGTACGTTACACCCGCTTAAGTTGCGGACCGTTTTTGGTCCGCCGTCTGCATTGCCATGGCTGATCAAACCGCCGCTTCCAACTCCACATCCAGTTCCGTTTACGACGGCTCGAAAATCAGTACTTTGGAGGGCCTTGAGGCTGTCCGAAAAAAGCCGGGGATGTATATCGGTGGTACGGACGAGCGGGCGCTCCACCACTGCGTCTCCGAAGTCCTCGACAACTCGGTCGACGAGCATCTGGCCGGCCACTGCACCCGCATCGAAGTAAACATCCACGTCGATGGATCGATCTCCATCCACGACAACGGACGGGGCATCCCGGTGGATCCTCACCCGGTCAAAAAAATCCCCACGGTCGAACTCGTCCTCACCACGCTCCATTCCGGCGGAAAATACGGTCAGGGCGGCTATAAATTCTCCGGTGGCACCCACGGGGTCGGTGCCAAGTGCGTCAATGCGGTCTCCGAGTGGTTTGAGGTCGAGGTTTCCCGCGATCTCAAGGTCTACCACATGGAGTTCGCGCGCGGAAAAGTGACCAAGAAACTGGAGGTCATCGGCAAGTCGAAGGAGACCGGCACGCTCATCACCTTCAAGCCGGACTTCGAAATTTTTCGCGACACCATTGAATTCAAATCCGACCGCATTTCCCAACGCCTTCGCGAACTCGCCTTTCTCAATTCGGGCCTGGAAATCGTGTTCACCGACGAACGCCTCCCCGAGGCGCAACCGGAACGCTTTTTCTACAAGGACGGCACCGAGGAGTTCGTGAAGCAGCTCAACAAGAGCAAGTCTGTGCTGCATCCCAAGCCCATCTCCATCCGCAAGGAGATGAAACAGGAGACCTCCGAAAAGGAGATCGAGATCCACACCGAGGTCGTCCTGCAATACAACGATTCCTACACCGATCAGGTTCTCTGTTACACCAACACGATCTACAACCCCGACGGCGGTGCGCATCTGACCGGGTTTCGCAACGCCCTCACCCGCTCGATCAATCAATATGCCAAGGCCAACAGCCTGCTGAAGGACAAGGATCCCCAGATCACCGGCGATGACGTCCGCGAAGGCCTCGCCGCCGTCATTTCCATCAAGCACAGCGATCCCAAGTTTGAGTCGCAGACGAAGGTGAAGCTGCTCTCACCCGAGGTCGAAAGCATCGTCGGGTCGGCCTCGTACGAGGGCCTGATGAACTATTTCGATGACAATCCGCCGATCGCAAAGCGGATCGTCGAGAAGGCGCTCAACGCCGCCCGCGCCCGCGAGGCCGCGCGCAAGGCCCGTGAAGCCGTCCGCAAAACCTCGCTCTCCGGCGGTGGTCTTCCCGGCAAGCTCGCCGATTGTTCCGACCGCGACCCCGCCAACACCGAACTCTACATCGTCGAAGGTGATTCTGCAGGTGGCTCCGCCAAGCAGGGTCGTGACCGGAAGTTCCAGGCCATTCTCCCGATCCGCGGCAAGTTGATCAACGTGGAGAAAGCCCGGCTCGACAAGGTGCTTCAGAACAACGAAATCCGGACCATGATCACCGCGATCGGCACTGGAATCGGTGCCGGCGAGGGTGAGGGTGCCTTCAACATCGAACGCCTTCGCTACCACAAGATCATCATCATGACCGACGCCGATGTGGACGGCTCCCACATCCGGACGCTGCTGTTGACCTTCTTCTACCGGCAGATGACCCAGCTTGTCCGCGACGGCTACGTCTACATCGCCCAACCGCCGCTCTATTCCGTCACCCGCAAAAAGCGCACGGACTACGTCGACGACGATGTTCAACTGAACCGCATCCTTCTCCAGAACGGCACCGAAGAAGTCCGGCTGAAGATCATGGCCGACGGCCGGGAGATTCCCGCCAAACAACTCGAGGAGATCCTCGGATTGCTGGAAACGCTGGACAAACACGCGACCTACATTCAGCGGGTTGGAGGCAACTTCTCCAAATACGTCGAGCAGCGCGGACCCGACGGTTCCCTGCCCCTGCATCTGGTCAAGGTCCGCGAGGGCAATGACGAGACGGTGCACTATTTTGTCACCAACGAGTCGTTCGAGGTCTTCAAGGCCAAGAACCTCGATCTGCTCGGCGACGCCGAAGATCGTTCCAAGGCGGAAAAGAAGGGCTTCATCCGCCGCGCCAAACACCACGATCTCCACTTGGAGAACAAGGCCATCGGTGAAATCCTGGCCAAACTCTCCAAACGCGGTCTCGCCGTGGAACACTACTCGGCCCAGGACAAACCGCTGTTTGAATTGATCGAGGGCGAAGGCGAAAAGGAAACGGTTACACCCCTGTTCTCGATTCCTGAAATCCTTTCCAGTGTGAAGGCCGTCGGCAAGAAGGGCATTCAGATCTACCGGTTCAAGGGGCTGGGTGAAATGGACGCCAAGGAGCTGTTCGAGACCACGATGGATCCGAAAAAGCGCAAGCTGCTGCGGATTGATCTCACCGACGCCGTCGAGGCGGAGGAGATGTTCACCCGTTTGATGGGCGATGAGGTCGAACCCCGCCGCCAGTTCATCGAGGACAATGCCCTCAACGTCCGGAACCTCGACGTTTGAAGAAAGCGGCTTGACTTATGTAGTCACGCGTGACTACATTCTCGCATGAAACCGATTACGCCGTTCAAATACACCGCTTCCCCAGAGGCGGAGCCGGCGGTGTTGCGCGAAATTGCCACGGCACCCGGCATGGGTTCGAGTATCAGCGTTCGGTCGGCCAAGGCGCACCTTTCGGCGTTGCTGGATCTGGTGGCGGGCGGGCGGGAAATCACCATCACCAGCGACGGCAAACCGAAGGCCGTCTTGTCGCCGGTGAACGAAGGCAAAGCCCGCAAAGTGTTCACCGGCACCTGGGATCAGCTCAAAAAGCTGCCGGTGCAAACCGAGGGACCGTTCGCCGAGGAAATCATCCGCGCCGACCGCGACGGACGAGGCTGGTAACGACGATGTATCTCGATTCCTGCGTCATCGTCAAACTGGTCAGCCACGAGCCGGATAGCGCCGCCTATCATGGGCTAGTGGCGGGCTCCGCCGTTGTCACTTCGGAATTGGCCGTGGCGGAAGTTCGTTCCGCCCTGCTCGCCAAAGAACGGGCGGGGCGGATCTCCCGCCAGGCGCGGATGACCGGCTGGCGATTGTTTCAGGACAAGGTGCGCGACCAGGAATTTGTACTGCTGCCGATTACCCGTCATGTGATCGAGCGGGCGGGCGCGGTCATTGACCAGTGCCACCCGAACGTGCCGTTGCGGACGCTGGATGCGATCCATGTCGCGACGGCGGAACTACATGGCGGCGAGGAAGTATGCAGCAGTGACCAGAGAGTGTGTGACGCGTCGGACTTCATCGGTCTGTCCCTCGTGACGCGTCCCAATTGAACTGAATCTTTAATCATGCCCGACGAATCCGATCCGCAAGTCCCACCGAACTCCCCCGCCCCGTCCGGAGGCGCCTATTCCGCGGGCGAGAAAGTCGCCAAGATCAACGTCGCCGACGAGATCAAGGCGTCGTTCCTCGACTACTCGATGTCGGTGATCATCTCGCGCGCCCTGCCCGACGTGCGCGACGGCCTGAAGCCCTCGCAACGCCGCATCCTGTACGCGATGCACGAGCTGTCGTTGTTCCCGGGCCGGAAGCATCTCAAGTGCGCGAAAATCTGCGGCAATACTTCCGGCGATTTCCACCCGCACGGTGAAGCCGTGATCTATCCCACGCTCGTCCACATGGCCCAGCCATGGGCGATGCGGGAGAAGCTCGTGGACGGCAAGGGCAACTTCGGTTCGGTCGAAAACGATCCGCCCGCCGCCATGCGGTACACTGAGGCACGGCTGACACACCTCGGTGCGACGCTGATGCAGGACATGGACAAGGACACGGTGAACTTTGTCCCGAACTATGACGAACGTCTCCTCGAGCCTTCCGTCCTTCCGGCCGCATTCCCGAACCTCATTGTCAACGGCGGCACCGGCATCGCGGTCGGCATGGCCACCAACATGGCCCCGCATAATCTCGCCGAGGTCATCGAGGGAATCTGCGCCCAAATCGACAAGCCGGAGATCACCAACGCCCAGTTGCAGAAACTCATCAAGGGCCCCGACTTTCCCACCGGCGGCATCATTTGCGGCATCGAAGGCATCAAGAATTACTTCGAGACCGGTCGCGGCAGCATCAAGCTGCGCGGCAAGGTCGGCATCGAGCAGATGAAGGGCAACCGCGAACAGCTCATCATCACCGAGATTCCCTACAATGTGAACCGGGCGACGCTGGAGGAGCAGATCGCCGATCTGGTGAACAACAAGATCGTCACCGACATCAGCGGGGTGCGAAACGAGTCCGACGAGAATTGCCGCCTGGTCATCGAACTGAAGCGCGATGCGATCCCCAAGGTCGTCATCAACAACCTCTTCAAGCACACGCAGCTTGAAGTGAGCTTCAGCGTCAACGCGCTCGCTATCGATCACGGCAAGCCCAAGACGCTCAGCATGCGGGAGATGATCGCGGCTTACATCGATCACCGCCGTGAAGTGGTGCTTCGCCGCACCCGTTTCGAACTCAACAAGGCCGAGGATCGCGCCGAAATCCTCGAAGGCTACGTCTGCGCCCTCAACAACCTCGACGAATTCATCCGCATCATCCGGAATTCCAAGAACCGCGATGAAGCAAGAGATCGTCTACTCGTCTTTAAGTGGACTCGTACGCAGGTAGAGCGTTGGGGAATTCTAATCCGGCGAGAATCCCAGCTCGTAGAAAATGGCTACAAGCTCTCCGAACGCCAGGTCGACGCCATCCTGGAACTCCGCCTGTACCAGCTCACCGGATTGGAAATCGACAAGGTCCGCGCCGAATACGCCGAGTTGATCGAGCGCATCAAGGACCTCCTGGACATCCTCGCCAAGGAGTCCCGCGTGATGTCGATCATCAAGAAGGAGCTGAAGGACATCAAAGACAAGCACGGCAATGCGCGCCGGACGGATATCGTGCCGGACGAGGGCGAGATCGCCATCGAGGATCTCATCGCCAACGAGGGCGTCATCGTCACGCTCACCCACAACGGACTGATCAAGCGCACCAACGTGTCCAGCTACCGGGCCCAGCGACGCGGCGGCAAAGGCGTCATCGGCATGGCCACCCGGGAAGCCGAGAAGCCCGAGGATGAGGATTTCATCGAGCGCCTGTTCACCGCCAGCACGCACGACTACCTGATGTTCTTCACGAACCTCGGCCGGGTCTATGTCGAGCGGGTCCACGAAATCCCCGACATGGGACGTGCCGCCAAGGGACGCAGCATCGCCAACCTGCTCGAGCTCCGGGCCGAGGAAAAGGTTCAGACCCTGGTGCGCATCAACGCGAAGTATGGTGCAAACAAAGAGGACCTTACCTGGCAGCAGACGAACGAATTGTTCTTCGTCACCCGTCAGGGCACGGCCAAGCGGACCGCCCTCAGCGATTTCCAGAACGTTCGCAAGGGCGGAATCATCGCCATCACCCTCGAGCCGGGCGATGACCTCGTCGAGGTCAGGCTCACCAGCGGCCAGAACGAGATCGTCCTCATCACCAAGGAGGGCATGAGCATCCGCTTCATCGAAGATCAGGTCCGTTCCATGGGCCGCAACGCAGCCGGCGTAAAGGGCATCGAACTGGAGAAGACCGACGCCGTCGTCGCCTGCGCCATCGTCGAGGCCGACGCCACGCTGCTCGTCGCTGGCGAGAACGGCATCGGCAAGCGGACCGATTTCGGGGAATACCGCCTCCAATCCCGCGGCGGCAAAGGCATCATCACCATGAAGACCGGCGACAAGACCGGCCGTGTGGTCGGAGCCCTGGCCGTGCGTGATTCCGACGAGATCATGCTGATCACCAATGGTGGCCAAATGGTCCGAACCCCGGTGAAGGATATCCGCGAGGCCGGCCGCAACACGATGGGCGTCAAACTCATCAACCTCGACGACAAGGACAAGCTTCAGGCGATCGCGCCGGTCATTTCCGAGAACGATGAAGAAGCGGCGACCGGCCCACTCGATCCGCCGGCGGTTTAGTCGGGAGCCGAAGGACGACACGGATTTCACGGATTTTCAGGGATTCTTGAACAACTGATCGGATCCGGTTCATTTGGTTGATCCTGTCTTTGTTGAATGGCCGCTTGCCTCGAATTGGCAGGCGGCCTTTTGATGTCGTCCTTCCATGAACGCCTCCGGTGCCTTCCAAAAACTCGTTCGCCGGCTCCTTTCGCTCTGGGGTCTGGCGCTCCTTCTCGCGGCCAACGCGCTCACGATTGAATCGCAACGACGGGACCCGGTGACCGGTGTTCCCACCGTGGCTTTGGAGGATCTGGACCCCCGCCATGTCGGTATCGTCGTGGTCGACATGTGGAATTATCACTGGTGCAAAACGTCGACCGAGCGGGTCGGTGCCTTGGTGCCACGGATGAACCGCTGCCTCGAAGTGGCCCGGGCCCAGGGCATGACGATCTTCCTCTGTCCGACCGATGTCGCCGACAACTACGTCGGAACCCCGATGGTCGAAAAAGTGATCGCGATCGATCCCCTGCCCCTCCCTCAAGTGACGCATGTGGTCTGTCCCGCCGCCCCCGACGGCGGCGGCTGCACCTGCGGACCCGAGCGCTGTCACGTGAACTACGGTTGGGACGGGATGCATCCGGATCTCATCGTCGGCACTGACGATCTCATGCCGAACGATCCCGGCCGGCTGTATGCCATTTGCAAGCAGCGCGGCATCACCCACCTGGTGTTCATGGGTGTCCACACCCAAGTCTGCCTGCTTGGAAAAAGCATCGGATTGAAGGCCATGACCGAGGCCGGCTTTCATTGCTACCTGTCCCGGGATCTGACCGACGCCCACGGCCGCTACGAACCGGGAGTCGAGACGCCCGACGACTTCACCGCGAAAGTCGTCGCCCATTTCGAGAAGCATCTCGCGCCGACTATGGATTTCGCCGAAACGCTTCGACGCAATCACCTGTGGAAAGACGAATGGATCGTCGACGTGGTTCGACACGCACCCTGGGGTACGCGGTCACGACCGCATTTGTTTGAGAACGAATTGATCGTCACCTTGACCCAGCCAGGCCCGCATGACGCCGAGATCCACTACACGCTCGATGGAACGGAACCGGGCGCGAACTCCCCGCGGTACCTGACTCCATTGCACTTCGACCGGGCCACGACGGTCCGTGCCGCAGCATTTCAGAAGGGTCGGCGGGTGACGCGGATTTCCGAATCGTACGCTGCCCGTCTGGGCGTGATGCCGCCGCCACCCGAAGTGGCGTTGGGCAGCATCAAACCCTGGCGCTGGGTCGGGTTGGGTCATTCGCCCGCCTTCAACGATCACCGTCTTTCGCCCGGCGTGAATCCGCCGCAGACCAATCTGTCCAACGAAGGCAAGCCGCTCCGAATCGCCGGCCACACGTTCGAACAAGGCATCGGGGTCCATGCGCCGAACCATTTGATCTACGAGATTCAACCGGGCTGGACCCGGTTCGTGGCGCTCGCCGGAATGGATGATCGAATCCTCGACGTGAACAACGGCAGCAATATCGCCATGCATCCCAGCGTGATTTTCCGGGTGTTCATCGACGGGAAGCTGGTGGCGGAAAGTCCGACCTCGCGCATCGGACTGGAACCCTGGCGATTCGATGTTCCGATCCCCGCCGGGTCGAAACGGATCACCCTGGCCTCGACCGACGCCGGCGACGGCTTCTGGGGTGACCTCGCCAACTGGACGAACGCAGGGTTCATAACCGCCGCGCAACGCTGAACACGAGGCGATTACCCCTGGGAGCGCCGGCATCCTGCCGGCCAGTCGGCCTCTGGGCCTCTTCCCGTTGGGCCTTTTGCAGCGCCAACGGCGCAGTCACATATCAGCCTGGGGCAGCGCCCCAGGATTCGGAACGTTCCCCCCTCCGGAGGGCTGAAGGCCCGATCCATCGGTCCGTTCAGGAATGGAACGCGCTTTCAGCCCTCAATAACACTTCGGACGTCTTCCTGGGGCGCTGCCCCAGGCTGGTATGGAGCGGGCTTTTGGCCCCAAAACCGGGGGCAGTTCGGGCGAATGGATCAGCGATCGCGCTCGAGGAGGTAGCGGGCGAGGGCTTCCAATGCAACGGACCGGCCCTTGAACGGCTTGAGGGCGGCAAACGCTTTGGCGGTCAGTTGCGCGGCGATCTTCTTCGATTTTTCGAGGCCAACGAGACGCGGATAGGTCGCCTTCTGAGCGGCGACATCTTTCCCGGCCGTTTTGCCGAGCGTTTCCGAGGTTTGGGTGACGTCGAGGATGTCGTCGATTACCTGGAAGGCGAGGCCGACATTGTAGCCGAAGTCGGTCAAGGCGCGCAGTTGTCCAGGCGTGCAATTGGCACTCATGCCGCCCAAGCGGACCGAGCAGGTCAGCAACGCGCTGGTCTTGCGTTCGTGAATGTAGCGCAACTCCGGCACGGAAAGTTCGCGTCCTTCGCCTTCGAGATCGGCCACCTGACCGGCGATCAGTTGCAAGGAACCCGAGGCCCGGGCGAGTTCGAGGATGACTTCCTGATGAGTGTATTTCGGACCGATCTTGGCCAGGGCCGCGATCTCGAAGGCCTGGGTGAGCAGCGCGTCACCGGCGAGCACGGCGATGCCGTCGCCGAATACCTTGTGGTTGGTCGGTTTTCCCCGGCGGAAATCGTCGTTGTCCATCGCCGGCAGATCGTCGTGGATCAGCGAGTAGGTGTGGATGCATTCCACCGCGCAGGCGAAGGGCAGTGCGCCGGCATCGGTTCCGCCGCACGCCTCGGCGGCCGCCAGGATCAGGGCCGGACGCATCCGTTTGCCGCCGGCGAACAGCGAATACCGCATCGACTTGTGAATCGTCGCCGGCTTGGCACTGGCTTTCGGCAGCGAGCGGTCCAGGGCGGCATCCACCGCCCTGGCCTTCTTGGAAACCCAGGTGGAAAGATCGAACGAAGCGTTTTTCGGTGAAGCCATCCGGAGGAAGGCTATGAGATTGCCACCGTGACGGCCAAGACGGAAACGCCCGGATGCCTTCTTTTGCGGTGAGCTCATCTCGGCTACGCTGACCCGCGTGAGCCGAAAGTCTGAGAAAATCGCCAACCTGATCGCCGGAAGTCGCGGCGGAGGGCACGACCCGCATTTCCTGGGGTTCTTTGACTGTTTCAATCGCCAACTCTTTTACGAAGCGCATGACGTGCTCGAGGAATTATGGCTCGCCCAGGGACGGACCGGTTCGAACTACTCGTTTTACAAGGGCCTCATCCAACTCGCCGGTGCCTTCGTCCACCTCCAAAAAAATCGACTCAAACCGTCGGTCGCCCTGTTCAATCTCGCCGACGCCAATCTCCAGCAATATCCCGCGATCCACGATGGCTTCAACGTAACCGTCGCGCTGGCGATGATTGCCGACTGGCGAAACCGGATTGAACTCCACCGGTTTGAACTGAATCCCCTGCCCGGCGCGATTCCGCCCCAATTGCCGTTGCCGTCTGAAGTCTCCACGCCGGTGACTCCGATTGCCCACACTGGCTCAGTATTTTAGACGGCACAGTCGTCAGCCACCGATTGAGAAAAAACAAACCCTGAAAAAAGGGCCGATCGCGGTGCTCCAAGCGGCCCACAACAATCCGGCCAGCAATACGATTCCCATCAGATAGACAATGCCGGCATACCTCCCAACTGCATTGGGCGATCGAAGAATGCTGAGCAGAACCGTAATCCAGGCCAGCGGCAGAAGAAGTAGTGCTGCGCCGTAGGTCGCGAATGCCGAAGTTTCGCTGGAAACCTCGATGCTTCCGGTGGTCATGACCTTCAACGCGACGGCGGCCGCCAAAACGCCTGCCACAATCACCGCGACTTGTGCCATCGCCATAATTATTACGTTTCGGACGGTCACCATCTGAATCCCTCTCGGCTATGTGTTTGGTATCACGTTACCTGTGTATCAGACCTCAATGCCGGAAATGCCGGTGGCCGGTGAACATCATGGCGATGCCGCGTTCGTCGGCGGCCTTAATGACCTCGGGGTCGCGCATGGAGCCGCCGGGTTGAATGGCGGCAGTTGCTCCAGCTTCAGCAGCGGCGATCAGGCCGTCCGGGAAGGGGAAAAAGGCGTCGCTGCACACAACGCTGCCCTTGAGGGACAAACCGGCCTCACCGGCCTTCCAGACGGCAATGCGGCTAGAGTCCACGCGGCTCATCTGGCCGGCACCAATCCCGATTGTCCTATCGGCGCCGCAATACACAATCGCGTTGGATTTCACATGCTTGACGATGCGCCATCCGAACAACATGGCGTTCAATTCGTCGGTGGTCGGGGCCCGGCGGGTCACCAACTTCAGTTCAGCGGCTTCGGTACGTTTTGTATCGCGCTGTTGCCAGAGGAAGGAATCGGCACCGACGCTCCGGATATCGACCGCCCCGGCGGGAGATTGATCCTTGAGCAGTTGGATCAACCGCAGGTTCTTTTTCTGCTGAAGAATGGCGAGCGCTTCGGGAGTGAAGCTGGGGGCGACGATAACCTCACTGAAGATCTCGGCGATGGCCTCGGCGCACGCACCATCCAACGGCTGATTGACCGCGATGATGCCGCCGAACGGTGCCTGTCGATCGGTGGCATAGGCACGATCCCAAGCCTCGCGAAGCGTCACACCCCGGCCCATTCCGCACGGATTGGTGTGTTTGAGTATGGCCAGCGTCGGTGCCTCCTCAGCGAACTCGGCGATCAACGCCGCGGCGGCGGTCAGATCGAGAATGTTGTTATACGACAATTCCTTGCCGTGAAGCTGGCGGTAGTACTCTGAAAAGCGTCCGTACAAAGCCGCCTTTTGATGCGGATTCTCGCCGTACCGCAGCGATTGAGCCAATGGAGCACTGATCGCCAGCGTCGGCAGCGGCTCGGTTCCACCGGAAAAGGCGCGCGTCAAATGGGCGGCAATCGCGGCATCGTAGGCCGCGGTGCGGGCGAACACCTTGGCCGCAAGCCTGCTGCGCAATTCCAGCGTGGTTTCGCCGGTCGAGCGGACCTGATCGGCCACCGTTTGATAGTCGGCGGGATCCACGATCACGGTGACGGATTCGTGATTCTTGGCGGCACTGCGCAGCATGGAGGGCCCGCCAATATCGATGTTCTCAATCGCGTCATGCAGCGTGACGTCGGGCTTCGCCACCGTTTGTTCGAAGGGATACAGGTTGACCACCACGAGATCGATCGGCGCGATGCCGTGAGCCTTCACCGTGGCGGTATGCTCGGCGTTGTCCCGCAAATGGAGCAACCCGCCGTGCACCTTGGGATGAAGTGTCTTCACCCGACCATCCAGCATTTCGGGAAATCCGGTGTAATCGCTCAACTCGATGACGGTCAGGCCCTCGGCGCGCAACGCCTTTGCCGTGCCACCGGTGGAGATCAATTCCACGCCGGCTTCCGCGAGAACCCGCGCCAATATGGCCAGGCCGGATTTATCGGACACGGAAAGCAGGGCACGGGTGATTTTTGCCATAGAAGGCGCGGAGCGTTGGCGGGGATCGATCAACCGTCAACGGTGGAGTGGGATGGGAAGTCCCAAGTTTAAAGTCCCAAGTCCAAAGGTGGCGGCGCGGTCAGGCTTGGACTTCGAGGGCCACGATTTCGCCGGGTTCGCATTCGGCGAAGACTTCGAACGGCCGGCAGCAGACCTCGCAATCGGTCGTGAACCGCTGCTCCGGAATCGAGGTGTCGATGGAAAGCGTCATGGACTGCCCACAGTAGGGGCATTGCACGATTTCGCTTTGTTCCATGCGAGTGATCCGGGCGATCACCAAGCCCGAGTGGCAGCGTTAGGCGCGCCAGCCACGGCGGTAATCGCGCTTGAGGAATTTGGTGGCTTCCCGGGCGCCGGTGGTGAACCGGAACTTGGGTCCGTCCCAGACCAACGGCACTCCGGCCCGAATAGCGACATTGCCGAGCAGGATCGTTTCAGTGAGAAGCGAGCTGTAGTCGAAATTGGAGAAGGGCTTGGGTCCACCGCGGATCGCGGCCACCCATTCCTCCTTCATTCCGAAGTCACCCTTGCCGTTCCGCGCCAAGGTGGGAGCGGGCGCGACATACCCAGCGAAGGCGTCACCGGGCAACAGCTTCCAACTGGCGCCGTAGTCGGACGGCGAATACAGGACGCCCTTGTCACCAACCATCAGCGAGCCGCTGTCCGACGGGCTTTCGCCGTGGAACAGTTCGAGGGGCGGCAGATTCTTGAGTCCGTTCGGCAGTTTGCCCTCGTACCAATTCATCCGGACCGGCGGCATATCGCCACGGGCTGGGAATTGGTAGCGAACGGTCGCCCAGCCGGGATAGGTCTCGGGATTGAGGGTCTCGCTCTCCGCGTGAATGGCCGTCGGATGTTCAAGCTTGAGAGCCATGAACGGGAGATTGGCGGTGTGGCAGCCCATGTCGCCGAGGGCGCCGGTACCGAAATCCCACCAACCCCGCCAGGCGAAGGGATGGTACGCCTTGTTGTACGGACGCATCGGAGCCGGGCCGATGAACTGTTCCCAATGGAGGTTCGCCGGAACGGGCTGGATCTCCGTCGGTCGCGCGGTCACCGAGGGGGATTGAGGCCATTGCGGGCGGTTGGTCCAGACGTGGAATTCCCGGACCGGACCGATGGCATCGGCCCGGATGGCCTCGACTCCGCGTCGGAGTCCGTCTTCTGCGGTTCCCTGGTTGCCCATCTGGGAAACAACATGGTGCTTCCGGGCCAGATCGCGCAGCCAGCGGGCTTCCCAGACGTCGTGGGTGAGCGGCTTCTGAACGTAGACATGGATCCCGCGTTTCATCGCCAGCGCGGCCGCCAACGCATGGCAGTTGTCCGGCGTGCTGACGGTGACGGCATCCACCTTGCCGTCCATGGCGTCGAAAAACTTGCGGAAGTCCACGAACGTCCGTGCGCTGGGAAACTTCTGCAATTTCGCGTTGAGCGTGGTTTCATCGCAATCGCAGAGGGCCACGATGTCACCCAGACGGCCCGCCTGATCCACATCGCCGCTCCCCTTCCCGCCCACGCCGATTCCGCCGATGCGCAGGCGATCATTGGCGCCCCAAACGCGGCTGGGCAGGAAGCTGAAGGCAAACGCGGCCGACGTGGCGCTGCCCAGGAAGTGGCGGCGGGAATACGATTTTGAAAAGGTGGGGCGCATGGCAGGACTAATCAGGGGTGAATCTTTCCGAGGGTGGCCCGTTGAAGGGCGGCCGGCAAGTTGGAACGCACCACAGCAGAGTTCGCGGGAATCCTTGCTCACGCGGACGGACCGGCAAGACTCCAACCCCCGAATGGATTCGCAACCTTCAACGTCGCAGGAGCAAAACCGGGCCGGCCGAATCCGGGAAGTTGCGGCCGTTTTTCTTCGCCTGGGATTCATTGCGTTTGGGGGACCCGCGGCGCACATCGCACTGATGGAAGAGGAGTTCGTCCGGCGGCGGCACTGGGTTTCGCGTGAGGAGTTTCTCGATTTACTCGGGATTACCAATGTCATACCGGGACCCAACTCCACCGAAATGGCGCTCTTTCTGGGACAGCGCCGAGCTGGTCTGCCGGGCCTGCTGGCGGCGGGCATTGCATTTATTCTTCCGGCTGCCCTTCTCACCAGTGCGATTGCCTGGGCCTATCTTCGGTGGGGAGGTTTGCCCGAAACCCACGGACTCCTGGCGGGGCTGCAACCGGTTCTCCTTCTCATCATCCTGCAGGCGGCAATCGGTCTCGGACGGACGGCACTGAAAACGCGATTGCAGGCCGGCATCGGTCTGCTGACGGTCCTGGGTGCCGCGGGTGGCATTCACGAATTGATTCTCCTCCTCGCCGCGGGCGTCGCCGGACTGGGGCACCGGATCATTCAGAAGCCGGAACCGGATTCCGGTCCGACATCGGCCGGCATCATTCCATTTATCAGCGGCTGGAGTTCCGCCGCTGGGACTTCGGTGGATGTTGGGACCGTCAGTGCCTTTTCCACCGGGAAGTTGTTCCTCTTCTTCCTCAAGACCGGCTCGGTATTGTTCGGCAGCGGCTACGTTCTGCTGGCGTTTCTTCGATCTGATCTCGTGGATCGGTGGCATTGGTTGAGCGAGCAACAATTGATGGATGCGGTTGCGGTCGGGCAATTAACGCCCGGCCCAGTTTTCACAACGGCGACTTTCATTGGATTCATCCTCGGGGGCCCCATCGCAGCCATTGCCGCCACCGTGGGAATCTTTCTTCCGGCCTTTTGCTGGGTGGCAATCGGGGGAAGAATCATTGAAGGAATTCGGAGATCGTCCATGGCCCGGTCTGTTCTCGACGGGCTCAACACCGCGTCATGGGCACTTCTGGTATGGGTCGCACTTCAATTGAGCATCCAGGTCCATTGGAATGCCTTTTCGATGCTCGTTTTGGTGGGTTCCGTTCTCGCACTTTTCAGGTGGCACGTTGCGTCAGTATGGCCAATGGTCGCCGCAGGATCGTCTGGATGGATTGCCGCCGGGCTCGGATGGAATTGACGTAAGGTTCGGCCACCTCCCGCAACTCATTTGACAGGCGGCCGAACGATTGAAACGGCTCCCTTCAATGCCTGCATCTTCGAAACCGACGCCCAACACACCGGAGCGAAACAGAATCGCTGGAATCCCTGGAGGTGCCGGAAGCCATGGCGGGTTCAGAGCCGCTGTGTTTCCCAACTGCCGGGAAATGAGTCGGCATACTTCCGATCTTGTTGAACACGCGTTGCCGTTTTGGAGACGACCGGGTGTTTTCCTGCACTACCTGCTCTGCCAGGTGTGTCGCAGGTATCGGACGCAGATTCGCTGGCTGCACACCGCGCCTGCCGCGCAGGTCGCCCAAAGGCCGCCTCCATCGACGCTCTCTCCGGAGGCGCGCCTGAGACTGAAACAGCAGCTCACAACTTCGATACAATCCGAGAACGGTCTGGCACCCAAAGCCCCGATGGATTCCGCCGCGACCCACCCCAATTCCGATGGCTGACACATCCGATCCGAACCCCATCTCCCAACCAGGAAACGCAACGCCAGTGCAGGCTCCAATTTCAGCTCCCGACCCGGAACGCTGGGTCGATGAGCATGGTGATTATTTGTTCCACTACGCGCTGTCGCGCCTCCGCAATACCGCCCAGGCCGAGGATTTTGTTCAGGAGGCATTGCTCGCGGGCATCCGCGGGATCAATCGTTATCAGGGGCGTTCATCGGAGCGAACCTGGCTCACCGGGATTCTGCGAAACAAGCTCCTCGACCATTTCCGCAAGTCGGGCCGCGAAACCAATTTCACCGACCTCGAATTCTATTCCGAGGAGGAGGATCGTTCGTTCGAAAATGCCGATCACCCCAATCACTGGAATGATTCCCATGCTCCCGGACGCTGGGACAACGCCGGTTCGGCATTGGATCGAGAGGACTTCTGGAAGGTGTTTCACAGTTGCAGCGATAAATTGCCCGACCGGATTTCCCGCGTGTTCCTACTCCGAGAGGTGGACCAGATTCCGTCCGATGAAATTTGTTCGACGCTTAACATATCTCCCAACAATCTTTGGGTGATGCTTCATCGCGCAAGAATGGCTCTTCGACGATGCCTGGAAGTCCACTGGTTTCGCCGCCACGACAAGGCAGACGAGTGAAAGCCGCGCCTCAGTGGTGGTTCCTTGGGATCGCTCGCCGGCTGGCGGCGTCCCTCCCCCACTGTCGCGGGATGATCCAACTCGCTTCGCAACGGCAGGATCGGCCCATCGGCCTTTGGGCGTCCCTGAGACTTCGGTTCCACCTGTGGACCTGCAAGGCCTGCGCCCGGTATGTTCGACAACTTGACGTGCTCCGGACGGCTGCCGCTCGTTCCTCAAACATCCATCCATCCGAAAGCACCCAAGCTGACACCACTTCGGCCTCCACCTCGGCAATTCGAAACCGACTCAAGCAACGGATTCGTTGCGAACGATCCAGAGATTGAACGGCAGATGCGGCGATCGCCGGCCGTGACCGCTGCTCGTGGTCCAGCGGACTGCTTTTCAACCGCCGCCGCCGACCCGGATGTTCCGGGGGATTCTTCGTACTGAGGTGACGTTTCAACGCCCCTCCTTTGAACCGCTGCCACGTCCCGTTATTATGGGTTGGGCCACACACCTCCGACCACCTGCACGGGACTGGGATTTCCAGCTTTTGACACCCAGGCTGCCACCGCACGCTGTTTCGCTTTGACGCTGGGGAGGGGAAAATTGATCCGGGCCGACCAACCTCCGTCGGCTCCCTTCGAAGGCGCGAGCGGCCCCGTAATCGAAGACAGAACGACAAACGAATGGCGCAGGGTCTTCCCTGAATTCTCTCCGCGACGGACTGCGCTCTCCAACCCGTTGCCGAGCCAGGCAATCGTCACTTCCAACGATTCCCGGGAATCAGTTTCCAGCCGCTTCGAACCCGGACGGAATGAAACCTCGAATTCGCCAGCAGCGGTCGCCTTCAGATCGAGGACACCGACTCGCGTTCCATCCAGCGCGGGTACGGATTCGGACGGGCTCCAATCCCGCCATTCGCGACCATTCACGACCAAACCGGGGGTGTATGGGCTGCGCGCGTGCCAGAGTTTGACATAGGTTTCCTGCCGGCGGGTATTGCCGGGTGATGCCAGCGCATCCACCCATCCCAGGCCATCCCAATAATCGACATGCCACGCCACCGGGACGAAGTCCTTCCAGAGACGTCCCGAAGTCGAAAGCCCGCCCAGCCATCGATCCGCCACCGGACAACTGCTGCAACCTTCACTCGTGAACAATTCGATGAGAGCGGTCCGCTCTTCGGCGCTGTGAAACAAAATGGGGCGCACCGCGGGTTCCATCGACATTCCCCGTGTTTCAGGTGCTGCGCCTGAGTCAGGTGAGGCGGGGGCCGCTGCAACTCTCCCGATAAGACTGCTACTCAGACCAAAACAGACCCAGCCAAGGCCGAGTGAGAAGGCGGTGTTGGTGAACCGATTCATTGGGTCAGTGTCGGGCTTCCGGGTTGATCCTTACACGGTTTATTGTGACTCTGTCGTTCTCGCATCGTAAGGGAGGACACCCCATTCCGACTTAGCTCGATGAAACATTCCTGTTCGTGTCACCGCCGGACAACCTGGTGTTTCCAGATCCTTGCCGCGGTGATTCTCGGTCAAACGTTGTTCTTCAAATTTGGCGGCTCCGAAGAGTCCCGACACATTTTCTCCGCGTTGGGAATTGAGCCGTGGGGGCGCATTGGCACCGCCTGTCTGGAAACGGTCGCCGTGGGTCTGCTGTTGTTTCCTCGTACGGCCGTCTGGGGCGGAATCCTTTCGGTCGGCCTGATGTCCGGAGCGATCCTCGCCCACCTGACCCGGCTGGGGTTGGAGGTCCGGGACGATGGCGGTTTACTTTTCGTGCTGGCGGTTACGGTCTGGATGTCGGGCGGACTGGTAGTCTGGCTGCGCCGAACCGAGCTACCGTGGATCAGCCGCGCCTCTGCACCCCAATGTTCGGTGGGAATTCGTGCCACCTAACAGGCCGAATCCGACACTCCCTGAAATGGATCTGCGCCTTCATGTGTACCGTAACTTTTTGGCCGCGCCGCTCGGGATTCCGACTGGGGATGAACCGGGACGAACGCTGGTCGAGGCCGGTTGCCCTCCCACCGATTCAACGCCAGGCCAGTCGACGCCGGGCGCTCTGTCCAGTGGAGGCCGGAGGTGGCACCTGGATCGGTCTCAACGACGCGGGAGTCGCGTTCGCCCTGATCAACTGGTACGCCGTCGAGCCCCCGCCCTCGGCCGGATCGATCTCGCGCGGGCGGGTGGTGGAATGGTTGTTGTCGACCAGCAAACCGGTGGACGCGGATGCCTATCTAGGGGCGTTGCCCCTGAAACGGCTCAAACCCTTCCGGGTGATGGGACTGTTCGATCGGCTTCGAGTGGTCATGGAATGGCGATGGGACGGCAAGGAACTCAAGGCCTTGTCTCATCCGTGGGCACCTCGACAATGGATTTCATCGGGCCTGGATGAACCGGCCTCCCAGAAGGTTCGATCTGATGTTTTCCGCCGGTTTTCCAGGCGTACCGACGCGGGTGATCACACTTGGCTTCGCGCCCTCCATGGGTCGCACCTTCCGAAGCGCGGCCCCTTTTCCCATTGTGTTCACCGGGAAGACGCCGGAACGGTAAGCTATTCTGAAATCACGGTCATTGGTGCAGGTGGAGCGGTTTTCTATCAGCCGGGCTGTCCCTGCGAGGGCCGTCCCGGCATCCATTCCGCACTCGAATTAATTCCGGCCGGCGAGAACTGACGGAGCCTTCGCACGGCAACGACTCCTCGGACGGCAAGAAAGGCCGGTCTCGGTGCCTAGCCGGAACATCTCAGTAGAAACCACGTACGGTTCACCGGTAGGGCAAGGCTCCCGCCGAGCCGGGTGCGTGGCAGGACGAGGGACGCCGCGCTGCGAAGCGGAATCCGTCCGTCCACCGCGGCTCACCGGGAGGTTCGCCCTACCGTGGGGAAGGGAGAATCTGGCACCGAATCCGCAAGGATCTGCCTCCATCAGTATGAATCTGTGGTGAAGGCCCAGTTCTACTGAATCGATCCGGCCAAGAGCGCGTCTGAAATTGAGGAAAGGGCTGGATGGCGAGGCGCAACGAGGGAGCAGCCCACTTTGGGGATGCTCGAACTTCGTCGCCTTGGCAGAAGACAAAATGCTTTGCCGCAGGTCTCTTCCTGATTTTCAGACGCGTTCTAACGCGGGGTAGCCCGATTCAACAAACAAAGAGTTCGCTTGGGATTTTCAGATGGGATTGGTCATCCTCCCGGCATGAAGTCCCTCCCTTTGCTCTCCCGACGGTTTTGGGGCGGTTGCTGGACGGCCCTTTTTCTCGTCCTGACCGCTTCCGCGCTCGGCGACCCCATCACTCTTCACGGACGCGCACGGGTGCGATCCCGGTCGGACACCAACGCGTTCGACGTGGTGGAAAAGAACCTTCAATGGGAGCCCTCCCGCACCGCCATCGTCATCTGCGACATGTGGGACAAACACCACTGCCCGGATGCCACTGAACGGGTGGGGGAACTCGTTCCGCGAATGAACGAAGTCATCAAGGCGGCACGCGCCCGCGGCATGTTGATTCTGCATTGCCCCAGCGACACGATGGATTTCTACAAGGATCACCCCGGTCGGAAACTGGCTCAATCCGCCCCGAAAGTGGCCACCCGGATCCCGTTGCAAGGCTGGTGTTCCTTGAATGGAGGCACCGAACCGGCCCTCCCGATTGATGATTCCGACGGCGGCTGCGACGGGTGCCCCGATTGCCCGAGTTACAAGGCTTGGACCCGACAACATCCCGGGCTGGAGATTCAGGACGGCGACGCCATTACCGATTCCACCGAGGCCTACTACCTGATGCGCCAACGCGGCATCACCAACGTCATCGTGATGGGCGTTCACATCAATATGTGCGTACTGGGACGGCCCTTTTCAATACGGCAGATGGTCACCCAGGGACAGAACGTGGTTCTGATGCGCGACCTGACCGACAGCATGTACAATCACCGGAAATCACCATGGGTTTCCCATTTCCGCGGGACCGAGTTGGTCACCGAACACATCGAACAATACTGGTGTCCCAGCATCACCAGCGTCGATCTCCTCGGCGGCGAGCCCTTTCGATTCAAGGCGGATCATCCGAAGCACATCGTTTTCGTGATCGGTGAAAACGAGTATCACACATGGGAAACGCTGCCCGAGTTCGCCCGCAAGGAACTGGCCTGGCGCGGATACAAAATCAGTTACGTGACCGCCTCCACTCGTGAGGGAGACGGCGATTTTAAAAATTGGGAGATCATACCCCAGGCCGATCTGCTGGTGATCAGCGTTCGCCGGCGCGCCCCGCCCGCGGGCATGATGGCCGCCATCCGGGCCCATATCGCCGCCGGAAAGCCTGTCGCCGGCATCCGGACCGCTATCCACGCCTTTGAACTGCGCGGCCAGACAGCGCCCGCCGAACAGACCTGGCCCAATTTCGACGAGGAGATCATCGGAGCCGACTATCAGGATCACTATGGCACCGGTCCGGGAAAGGCCACTGTGGTCCGGCAGATCGCTGAAACCGCAGCCCATCCGATCCTCACCGGGTTGAAGTCGGAGTTCGCCTCCAAGTCCCATTTGTATCGCAGCCGAAAACTGAAGAACACCGTCACCCCGCTCCTCAACGGACGAACCGAGGACGGAACCTCGGAGGTGGAACCCGTGGCGTGGGTCAATACGGCCGACAATCGTCGGGTGTTCTACACTTCGCTGGGCAGTCCGGATGATTTTCGCGACCCGGATTTCCGCCGTTTGCTGCTCAACGGAGTTCTCTGGTCGGTGGGCGACATGATCCCGCCGGCAGTCCCGAAGAAGGTGGATCACGCGGCCGACTGGCATCCCATGAAGGTGCCCGGCACCTGGGATGAGAATTCCGGCGGCGCCCTGTCTCAATACGACGGATTTGCCTGGTACCGCTGTTGGGTTCAAGTCCCGGCCGACTGGGCCGGACGAACGGCCGAACTGGTGGTAGAATCCGTTGACGACGCCCACGCGGCCTATGTCAACGGCCAGAAGGTTGGGATGGCCGGCGCATTTCCGCCGAACTTCGCCAGCGGATTGGATCAACCCAAAGCCTACAACTTGGGAAACACGGCTTTCCGACCAAGCCTCTGGAATCTCATCGCCATTCAAGTTTTCGACAACGGCGGTCGGGGCGGATTCAAAGGTGTTGCTCCCTATCTGCGGGTCGGGAACCAGGCCATTGCCCTTTCCGGTGACTGGCAATTCCGCACCGGCAACGAACTCGCATGGGCCAAGCCAGGCACCGAGACACCTCCCGTCGCCGGTCGATTCACCACCGTCATCGCAGCCGACACCCTCGCCCGCGGTCCGAAGAAATCCGAGGAGGGACAACTCGGACCGATGACCCCGGCGGAATCGGCAAAGAAGTTTCATGTGGCCGAGGATTTGGTGTTCGAACAGGTTCTGAGTGAGCCCATCGTCGCCCAACCGGTATTCCTGACCTTTGACGCACGCGGGCGTATGTGGGTGGTTCAATACCGCCAATACCCGCACCCCGCAGGACTCAAGATGGTGAGCCGGGACAACTTCTGGCGCGCCGTCTATGACAAGGTTCCGCCTCCCCCTCCGAATCATTTCAAAGGGGCTGATCGCATCACCATCCACGAGGACACCCATGGCAATGGCGTCTTCGACAAGCACACCACGTTTGTGGACGGCCTCAATATCGCCACCAGCGTCGCCTTCGGTGCGGACGGCGTTTATGTTCTCAATCCGCCGTACCTGCTCTTCTATCCGGACCGCAATCATGACGACGTGCCGGACGGAGATCCGCAGGTGTTGCTGTCCGGATTCGGCCTGGAGGACACTCATTCGGTCGCCAACTCACTGCGTTGGGGACCGGATGGGTGGCTTTACGGATGCCAGGGTTCGACCGTCACCGGCAACATTCTGGTCTACGGCGCGGACGGAAAACCGATCCAGCCGAAGCCCATGTTTTCGCAGGGCCAGAACATCTGGCGCTATCATCCCCAACGGCGGGTTTATGAAATCTTCAGCGAAGGCGGCGGCAATGCGTTTGGGCTGGAGCTGGATTCCGCCGGCCGGATCTTCAGCGGGCACAACGGCGGCAACACCCGCGGATTTCACTATCAACAGGGTGCCTATCTCCAGAAGGGATTCGACAAGCACGGCCCATTGTCCAATCCATACGCCTTCGGCTATTTCCCGCAAATGCCCCACCCAGATGTGGACCGATTCACCCATAACTTCCTGATCTACGACAGCGAAGCTTTGGGTGAGGTCTATCAAGGCCGACTGCTTGGCGTGGAACCGCTGCAGGGACGGATCGTGATGAGCGAGATCACCGCCGAGGGATCGAGCTTTCGCACCCGGGATCTCGGGTACCCGGTGACCTCCGATGACAAGTGGTTTCGACCGGTGGACATCAAGTTGGGGCCCGATGGCGCGATCTACGTCTGCGATTGGTACGACCGCCAGGTCAACCACTACCGCAATCACGAAGGCCAGATGGATGCGTCGAACGGGCGAATCTATCGACTCCGGCCTCGTTCCGCGAAACCAGTCCAGGCTCTCGATCTGTCGGCAGCGCGTTCCGACGCCCTGGTAAATCAGCTCAAGAACTCCAACCGGTTCATCCGCCAGCAATCGCTCCAGCTTCTCGCCGAACGCCAGGATTCATCCGTGGTACCGGCTCTCCAGCAAATGTTGAGCGGACCCGAAACGTCGAACACGCCGCTCGAGGCGTTCTGGGCCTTGTACCGGTTGGGACAGTGGTCCGACGCCGCGGCGGAGAAGGCGCTGTCCCATCCGCATCCTCAGATCCGGGCGTGGGCCGTCCGATTGCTGGGCGATGAGCGACGTGTCTCGGCACCGATCAGCCGTCGATTGACGGATCTGGCGTCCACTGAGCCCAACATCGAAGTCCGATCTCAACTGGCCGCAAGCGCGCGTCGACTGCCCGCCCGGGAGGGATTGGATCTCGTGCGCGCCCTGCTGGCCCGCGATGCCGACACCGGCGATGCACGCCAACCCCTGATGCTCTGGTGGGCGATCGAGGAAAAATGCGCGACCGACCGGGAAGCGGTTCTGGCGCTGTTTTCAGACCGGGAACTGTGGAGAGCGCCGATGGTTCAAAGTCACATCCTGTCGCGTCTGATGCGGCGGTTCGCGGCGACCGGACGGCGTGAGGATCTCCTGACCTGCGCCCGCCTGTTCGCGCTGTCACCGGGCCCCACCGAGACGGCCCGTCTCACCCAGGGATTTGAGGAAGCGTTCAAGGGACGCCCGCTGGTGGGATTGCCCGAGGAATTGTTGACCGCGATGGAGCGCGCCGGCGGTGAATCAGTGATGATCGGTGCCCGCCGCGGCCGGCCAGCGGCCGTGGAGAAGGCTCTCGAACTGGTTCGCTCTGCATCCACAGACATGACCCAGCGCCTTCAGTTGATCCAGGTATTTGGAGAAACCCGGCAGCCGTCGGCGGTTCCGGTTCTGCTGGCAGTGGTTCGTGATGCGCGGGAGGTTGAGTTGCGCCGGGCGGCCCTGGGTGCGCTCCAACTATACGCCTCGCCCGAAATCGCTTCGGAAATCCTCACCCAGTTTCCGACCTTTC
The DNA here is from genome assembly GCA_903907925.1 of uncultured Verrucomicrobiota bacterium. GTDB lineage: Bacteria > Verrucomicrobiota > Verrucomicrobiia > Limisphaerales > UBA9464 > CAIVQB01. The sequence goes on along the minus strand of CAIVQB010000036.1, from coordinate 1,111 downwards.
CCGTCCCATTGCAGCCCGCGGCGCTGGGCTTGCTGACCAGTCGACCGACGCTGGCGCTCGATCTGCTGCGTGCGGTGGATTCCGGCCGCCTCCCAAAAAGCCTCGTACCAGCGGATTCCGTGCGGAAAATCAAATCGATGCCCGGCGACGAACTCGCGCAACTCACCGCGAAGCTGTGGCCCAATATCCGGCAGGCAACGAGTGCGGAACTGGAACACGAGATCGGGAGGCTCTCCGAGGTCATTTCGTTGACCACCGGAAGCCCCTACACCGGCAAGAAACTGTTCATGGCCCAATGCGGGGTCTGCCATAAACTGTTCGGAAAAGGCGCTGAAATCGGCCCGGACCTCACCACCTACCAACGTTCGGACCTGGGCAGCCTGCTCTTGAACGTGATCAATCCCAATGCCGAGATCCGAGAGGGTTATGAAAGCTTCTCCGTCGAAACTCGGGATGGACGAAACCTCACCGGATTTCTGGCCGACAAAGACACTCAGATCATCGTGCTGCGGACCCCGGACGGCCAGACCGTACCCCTACCCCGTTCCGAAATCCTGAAACTGGAGCCGGCCGGCAGTTCACTGATGCCCGAGGGACTTCTGGGCGGCCTCAAGGATCAGGAAGTCCGCGACCTCTTCGCCTACCTGCGTTCAACACAGCCGTTGAACGACGGGAATTGAAGGATCGAGCCCCATCCATCTCCTCGCCACAATTCAATTTCAAATATCAAATGATTAGATACAACCCCATTGCCTTGCTCAATGTTAATCAACTACACAGGTTCACTATGAAAACGATCATATTCGCATTCGTCGCCGCTTTTTGCTTCACCATCTCAGTTCACGCACAAACAGGCGTGCCACCAATCGTCAGCAATGGGCTCACCGCTTACAAGGAGTCCGGTGGAAAGGCCGCGCTTGCTGTGTGGCTCAGGGGATCTCCGATGGAGAACGATACAACTACCAACATTCGGCTCCTGATGAGTTTGTGTGGGTGATTCGAGGAATGGGGAGTCCACCCGCCCGTCGGCGCGAGCTTTCTGCTCTCAGCACGCCGGCGGGCTCGACTAGTCGGCGGCTTGTGTCTGAGTGACGTGGAATCTGGAGGCTGG
>CAIVQB010000035.1 GCA_903907925.1 uncultured Verrucomicrobiota bacterium | reverse complement strand
TCCCAGAGTCCACGGTGCCAGCATCGCTACATCCAGTTGTCATCATAATGATAACAACCAAAGTTCGGAGCCATTCCGGTCGTATCCGATCTTTTAACATCTGGATGGAATGTTAAAGCGCCCGTTCAATCCGCTGGAGCGCGGGTGAAGATCACGGATTCTTCAGCAGCCGGCGGATCGCTCCCATGAGGACACCTTCCACTTCGGGGGCTACGTTGGAGGCGTTCGGACCGGTTTCGTAGCCGCCTTCTTGATAGGCCACTGCGGTGCCGATGTAGCCCGGTCCGTAGTCGCCGTAAGATGCCATGGCGACGAATCGGTCCGGTCGGGCCGCCTTGGCCGCCAGTTGGTATTCGACGAACAATTCGCCGGGTAGGTGCAGCAGGCGCGCGCGGCCGAGGGTGAGGCAGGTGACTTCGATCGGATGGTTTGATTCGCAGCGATGGAGCCAGGCGAGTTGCGCCGCACCGCCGGTGAGGAAAAATGCGGCGTCCCGCGCCTTGAGCCGCGCTTGAAGTTCCGCCTCCTTCAAGTGACGGGCCGGCGGCAATAACACCGGCTCGACCTGCCAGCCCACGTCGGCGGCGGTCACCGGCTCGCGTTTCGTGTCCTCCCACGCGCGGCGCATGCCGTCGGCGAGGCGTTCTCCCAGGATGCGGCGGTTTTCCTTGGAGCCGTCGTTGTATTTTCCGGCTCCAAGATTGCCACCCGCTCCATTGAAATGAACGTGCAGCGCTCCGGGAACGGCCAGTTGCCGCAGGAAACGTGCGACACCGGGGATGTCCGGATTGGGCACTCCGGTCCGGTAATAGCTCTGCGGATGGACCGCGTAATAGCTCAGCACCGCCAGCGGTTCTGCCCCATTCCAAAAGCTCACCAGGGAAACCTGCGGGTCGATGGTTCCCTCCGGTTCCGCTCGCAGCGCGGGATCCGGACAGGCGGTGTAGCGGACCGCGCGGACCTTGCCGTCCGGTCCGAGAATGCGGCGGTTGGAGGCGACCTGCGACACGAGAGCCGTGCCAAGGCCGAGATGAGTCACCGGGCGGGCGGTCTTCAACGATTCGTGGACGGCACCCTGCAGCCGTTGCAACGCCGAGCGCGCAAAGGAACTCTCGTAACTCAGGGGATCCACACCGGCGCTTTTCAGGATTTTTTCCGCACCGAAATCGCAGTCCGGCGCATCGTGTTGGTGCAGCGTGTGGACCGCGACCCGGGAAGCCGTGGTGCCCGCCGCCGCCGCCAATCCCTCCTGAAAAGCGTCATGTCCTTCGTTGCCGATTCCGATCCAGTCCACGGCGCATAGAACGATGGGGTCGCCCGACCCAAGCAGCACCACGCCGCGGGCGCGCAATCCCAGGTCCCAGAGATTGGTGACGGGATCGTACGCCATCCGGCTTCCGACCGGTGGGGTGACGTCGATGTCAAACACCGCCAACCGCAGGGGTTCCGCAGCATTGACCGGGCTCGACACCAGCCGACCCAGCCAGAGACAAACAAGGGCAAGACGAAGGAAGGTCCGGTAAATCATGCGGCGACTCTAGGACCGATCCGACAGTTGAGAAGAACGAAGGCGGTGCCGAAGGGCTTACCGGCCGGGAGGGCGACCCGGTGTTATTGGGCTCCCGCGGGTTTGAGGTATCGATCGAACCAGTTGGCGAAGCTGAGGATGTCCCAGACCATGCTGAGCCAGCCGTGTTTGCCTTTGTGATGGACGACCAATTCCACTGTGTTGCCGAGTTCACGGGCGCGGGCCTGGAACCGTTGCGATTGCTCGAGTGGCACCAGAGTGTCGGCGTCGCCGTGGTAAATGAGCATCGGCGGAAGGTTGGAGGAGACGTAATAAATCGGGGACATTTCGTGACCGACCAACGCCCACGGCGCGTGGTTGGGGCGATCCATCCCGAACGCCTGCACGAAACTCTTCGGCGGTCCACCGTCGTGAAGATTCTCCGTCGATGGACCGAGGTTGATGAGGTCGGTGACCGGATAGAAAATGGCGACGGCCTGGACGGCATTGCTTTCACGATCCACCGGATCCGAGGCGGACGCGGGCCCCGGACCACCACGAGTCGCCAGCATCAGGCTGAGATGACCGCCGGCACTGCCACCGGTCACCCCGAGGTGGGCGGGGTCGATGCCATAGTCCTTCGCATGCGCCCGGATGAACCGGATCCCGCGACTGACATCGTCGAAGATTTCCATGACTGTCGCCTCGGGTTGGGATACGTGGCAGACGGCGAATACCGTGTATCCATGGCGCAGCAGTGGGGCCACCATCCAGGTGCGGAATGCATTGGTTCCGGATTTCCATCCGCCACTGACCATGAACGCGACACCGAGACCGTTCGGGTGGGTGGGTCGAACGATGTCCAGGGTCAGGTCCTGTCCGTGGCGTTGTCCGTACACGATGCGATGCTGTCGTTCGATCGTTGGCGTGAGGTAGATCCACACGGAACCCACGATCAACGCCACCAACAGGACGAGCACCGCAACAGCGAGCGCGAAACGTTTCAACCAGGTTTTCATGAGATTGGGTGTCGGAGGATGTCCCCCGTTTCGCCGGGGAACCACCGCGCGTCGTAACCCGTCGCCGACGGCGAATCCAGCTTCGTCTCCCGGCGTGCCCCACAACGAACGGAACGCCACCGGCAAATGCGGGATCGTTTTTCCACTCGCATCCCGCCGGATTTGCCAAATCCTCGCGGCGTGATTTCCCCAGCCTCCCGCCGTCTCCTGGCATCCGCTCTTACCGTTTGGATTTCATTCATGGCGGCCGCCGATGTTCCGGCCGGATACGCCGGGCTCCCGTTTTCCGATGCCGCCCACAAGGTCGATCCTCCGATGATTCCAGGGCTCGTTCAATGCGCCCTGTACGATCTCGGCGGTGAGGGCGTGGCGTATCACGACACCGATCCCATCAACCACGGCAGCGGCGAATTGAATCTCAAGCCGGGCCATCAGCGCGTCCATGCCGGGCCGTATATCTGGCAGTTTCGGAAGGATGAGGGTGTGGATGTCTCATTCGTGAAGGACTGGGCCGACCTCAATCACACCAACCGGGTCTGTCCGCCGATCAACCAGTTCTACATCGGCTGGACCGCCGACGGCGAGTGGTGCAACTACACGGTGAATGTCGCGAAACCGGGGATATACCAGATCCGGGCGTTGTATGCGTTCCAGACCAACCAGGTGACCTTTGATCTGAACGGCAAAGCGGCGAGCGTCTGCCGTTTGCCGGAGGCGACACCCAGCTATCATCATTGGAATTCCGCGGTGATCGGCACGCTGACCTTTCCCGAGGCCGGCCCGCAGTTGCTCACCTTCCACTACGGCAAGGGCAACAACTTCGCCTGGTTTGAATTCGAACCGTCGACTCCGGCGGACGTCGCCACTCCCAAGCCCTGAACGGCGGAATTCCGACTACCTCCATGCGCGTTCTTCACGTCCACGCCCACTTCGACGATTTCGAGTTCGTCGCCGCGGGCACCTTCGAACTCTGGCGGCGATCCCATCCCGAATTCCGCGGGCGGGTCCTCGTCTGCACCGACGGCCGCAGTGGTCACCAATTCCGCACCCGCGAGGAAACCGCACGAGTCCGCCTCGCTGAACAGGAAGCCAGCGCGGCGTTGGGTAGATACGAATTCGAGCTCTTGAAACGGCCCGACGGTCGCCCGTTTGAAGAAGCGTGCCGCACGTTGACCACCGATCTGCTCGCGGCGTTGTGGAAGGCAATTCGCGAGTTCGAACCGGATTACCTGCTCTGCCCGCCCCTGCCCAACGATCCCCACGCCGGGGTGCATCCCGATCACATCACCGTCGCGGAAGCCATCCGCAGGGTGGCGTACATGATCAACGTGCCACACGCCTTCCTCGGCGAATACCCGGTCGCCGACGAAACCGTCTCCCGCTGGGTGAAAACACCGGTGATCCTGAACACCTACGACGGCTACATGGCGGGTGCCAATGCTGTGGACCTCGCCGTGGATGTGGAAAGTGTCTTCGATCTGGTGGCACGGGAATCGTGGTGTCATCAGAGCCAGATCAACGAATGGCTGCCGTGGGTGGCCCGGCATCACATCGAACCGACCGCCGATCTCGACGGTTGGAAAGCCCGGCTCCGATCCCGATTCCAACGCCAGGCCCGCGAGCTGGGTCTGCCACCGGAGCGAACCTGGGAAGTGTTCACGGTCACCGCATGGGGCAATGTGCCGACCGAAGCGCAACTTCAGGCGGATTTTCCCGGATTGCAGGTCGATCCCGAGCGACAGGCGCGGCTCCATGCCAAGCTGCAGCGATGGACTGGGGGCGCGTGAGATGTAACCCGTCGGAATGTGGACACGGATTGCACGGATTTACACGGATTGGGGAAGGGTAGATCGATTTCGGTTCATTCGTCTTCATCCGGTTTCAATCCGTGAGAATTCGTGAAATTCGTGTCCTCTTTT
>CAIVQB010000034.1 GCA_903907925.1 uncultured Verrucomicrobiota bacterium | reverse complement strand
CGCTTCCCGCCGCACTCCAAAAAGTGCGCGCGCCGCCGGGTTATGGAGTGCGGTGGCAGAGCGAAGCGTCGACACCGCTGTCGAGCCCGGGTGTTGCGAAACACCGCCGGTGCACCGCTTGACCAGCGGTCGAATGAACGACCTGGCGTTCCCAAACGGAGGAGGCAGGGCGGGTGTGGGGTTGAGATGGGAGGGGTGGAAGGATCCTCCGTTCGGAGTTAGAATCCCGCGGCATAGCGGCGTGGCGCTCCGCTTCCCGCCGCACTCCAAAAAGTGCGCGCGCCGCCGGGTTATGGAGTGCGGTGGCAGAGCGAAGCGTCGACACCGCTATCGAGCCCGGATGTTGCGAAACACCGCCGGTGCACCGCTTGACCCGCGGTCGAATGAACGACCTGGCGTTCCCAAACGGAGGGGGCAGGGCGGGTGTGGGGTTGAGATGGGAGGGGTGGAAGGATCCTCCGTTCGAAGTTAGAATCCCGCGGCATAGCGGCGTGGCGCTACGCTTCCCGCTGCACTCCAAAAAGTGCGCGCTATCCGCGGCTCGCAGCCCGCCGAAAATCGGATTGCCTGGACCGGGGCTTTCCGGCTTAGTCACCGCGTGATTTCCGTCGCGGTCAACACGTCGACTACCCGTTAGCGTCCGCAGCCCGTCGCTGCCGGACGCCTCACGCCTCGCACCTCCATCGGGTCCGGGGCGTTTTTATTTATGAGTTTTCAGTTTCCAGTTTTCAGTGTTCAGCCGGAGCCATCGCTTCCGGCCCGACCTGCCGTGCTGAAAACCGAAAACTGAAAACCGAAAACTTTCCCACCATGCCAGAAGACCTCCAACCCCAGCCGACGCCTCCTCCCGCTTCCACGCCCTTTGCCGAGGCCAAGACCGACGTGCAGCGCAAGACGCTCGATCAGCGGTCGCAGATGGATGAGTTGATGCGCCTGCGGCATTCCTGCGCCCACATCCTCGCCACCGCCGTCCTTCGGCTCTGGCCGGACGCGCTGCTGGACATCGGGCCGCCGACGTCGGAGGGGTTCTATTACGACTTCGATCTCCAACACCGTTTCTCGCCCGAGGATTTCCCGAAGATCGAGGAGGAGATGCGCAAGATCACCAAGGAAAACCAGGTGTTCGAGAAATCGGTCAAGACCCGCGCCGAAGCCCTGGCCTATTTCGAAGGCAAGGGACAGAAGTTCAAGGTCGAGCGCCTCGGCGACATTCCCGAGGGCGAGACGATCACCTTCTTCCAGAACGGTGAGTTCGTGGACCTCTGTGCCGGACCGCACGTCATGCGCACCGGCAATGTGAAGCCGGGCGGCATCAAGATGCTGAAGGTGGCCAGTGCCTATTTCCGCGGGAACGAGAAGAACCCGCAACTCCAGCGCTTGTACGGAACGGCATTCAAGAACAAGGAAGAACTGGACGCCTGGGTGACCCTCCAGGAAGAAGCGAAGAAACGGGATCACCGCAAGATCGGCACCGAGATGGGCCTGTTCGCGTTCGACGCTGAATATGTCGGCCCCGGTTTCGTCCTGTGGCTGCCGAAGGGCACGGTGTTGGTCGAGGAGTTGGAAAAACTGGCCAAGGAAACCGAATTCCAAGCCGGCTACGTGCGGGTGAAGACGCCGCATCTGGCGAAGAAGAAGATGTACACGACTTCCGGGCACTTGCCGTATTACGCGGATAGTATGTTCCCGTCGATTGAGTTGGACGAATTGAAGGGCAGGCCTGACTTGATCGCGGAAAAAGAGGGATTGCTAGACCGGATGATCGAAATGCGTTCCTCTATTTTGGAAGTGGGGAAAACGATCGCTGCGGGATTCGAGATTCCAGTTGGTACCGTGCAATCAACGGGCGAAGGTTTGTTTGCAGGACTGGACGAGGCAATGCGTCAAAAAGGGATAGAAGAGGATTTTATCTTAGAAAAAATGACCGCGTTGCGGAAGCTCGGAAAGCTTGACCCAGTGACCTCTGAGTTGGTCGGAAAGTTCGACGAAGTCTGTACCCAGTTGAAAAAGTTCCCCCCCCGTCAGACCTACTACCTCAAAGCCATGAACTGCCCGCATCACCACCGCATTTTTGCGGCGGAGCCGCGCAGTTACCGAGACTTGCCGCTGCGGCTCGCCGAGTACGGCATGTGCTATCGCTACGAGCAGTCGGGTGAGTTGTTCGGACTCATGCGTGTGCGTGCCATGAACATGAACGACGCGCACCTCTACTGCACCGCCGAGCAGTTCGCCGAGGAGTTCCGCGCGGTGAACGACATGTACCTGAAATACTTCAAGATCTTCGGCATCGAGAAGTATCAGATGCGTTTCAGCACCCATGATCCGGCGCGGCTCGGACAGAAATTCGTCAACGAACCCGAGCTGTGGAAGAAGACTGAGGACATGGTCCGCCAGGTCCTCATCGAGTCCGGGATCAACTACGTCGAAGTGGCCAACGAAGCCGCCTTTTACGGACCCAAGATCGACGTCCAGGTGTGGAGCGCGATCGGCCGTGAGTTCACCATCGCCACCAACCAGGTCGATTTTGCCGTGCCCGCCAAGTTCGGTCTCGTCTATCGCGATCGCGATAACACCGACAAGACGCCCCTCTGCATCCATCGCGCGCCCCTCGGCACGCACGAACGGTTCATCGGCTTCCTGATTGAGCACTACGCCGGCAACTTCCCGCTCTGGCTCGCGCCGGATCAGGTCCGCGTACTGACCCTCAACGACGATCCGCCGTTGGTGGAATACGCCAAATCGATCGTGGCCGAATTGCGATCCCACTTCGTCCGCGTGGAAGGCGATTACAGTCCGAACCCGGTTAAGGCCAAGATCTCCGACGCCGAACACGCCAAGGTCCACACCATGCTGGTGCTGGGCGGGCGCGACCTGGAATCCGGCAACATCAGCGTCCGCCTGCACAGCAAGGGTCCGCAGGGGGCCAAGCCGAGGGCGGAGGTGGTGGCGGATATTTTGGCGGCCATCCGCGAACGGCGCGGGTGATTTGGAGAATCTGGAAAGCATGAAAGCAGCCCACACCTCCTGTGAGGAGGCTAATGGAGAAAGAAACTGGCGTTGGGTTAGGGGCGTTGCTACGTGAGGGGTGTGGGGCACCCTCGGCAAGCTATGACCGGTTCTTCCCTGGTGCAT
>CAIVQB010000033.1 GCA_903907925.1 uncultured Verrucomicrobiota bacterium | reverse complement strand
CGGCCTTTTCCTCGACAACCCTCCGGGCGGCAGTGCTTTTGTCTTCTGCCTTCGTTGACTCAGTCCTCACAGCCCGGCGTGGGGATGCTCGGACTTCGTCGCCTCGGCAGAAGACAAAATCCCTTGCCGCAGGACCCTTCCTCATTTTCAGACAGGCTCTGACGTTACTCCGCGGCCGCTGGTGAGCCGGGGTGGAAGTCGCCTTCCCAACGGGCGAGCACGGCTGATGCGAGACAGTTGCCGACGAGATTGATCGTGGTGCGCGCCATGTCCATGAAGGCGTCGACGGTGAGAATCAGCACCAAACCCTCCATCGGAATTTTGTAGTCCAACAAGGTCGCCTGAAGAATCACGAACGACGCCCGTGGAACGGCGGCGACGCCCTTGCTGGTCACCATCAGGGTCAGGAGGATGCTCACCTGCTGGCCGATCGAGAGGTCGAGTCCGGCGGTTTGGGCGACAAAGACCGACGCCACCGCCAGGTACAGGGTGGTTCCATCGAGGTTGAACGAGTAACCGAGCGGCAGGACGAAGGAGACGATGCGTCGCGGGACGCCGAATTCCACCATCCGGCGCAGCGCGTCCGGCAGGGCGGCATCCGACGAGGTGGTGGAGAAGGCGAGCAGCGCCGGGTCGCGCACTGCGCGCAGGAAGCCGAGCACGGGGATCCGGGCGATCAACGCCGCCGGCAAGAGCACCAGAACGGCGAACGCGAGCAGGGCACCGTATAACGTGCCCAGTAGCTTGGCCAACTGCAGCAGGACGTGGAATCCGCTGTGAGCCACGGTGGCCGCAATCGCGGCCCCCACACCCACCGGTGCGAGCAGCATGACCAGCGCGATCATTCGAAACATGACCGCGGATAACGCGTCGCAGAACCCCACCATGGTCGCACGGGCCGGTCCGCCGATCTGGGCGGTGGCGATTCCGAAGAGAATGGAGAACACCACCACGCGCATGACGTTGTTTTCGGCGGCATCCTTGAAAAAACTCTCTGGAATCAGCCGCAACAACGACGGTTCCGCGGGCCTGGGCGCGGCGGGAGCTTCCGTCGTGGCGGCGGCCTGAGTGTGAAGTCCGACCCCCGGCTTCGCCAGATTGACTGCCACCAGCCCGATCAGCAGGGCGAGGGTGGTGGCGATTTCGAAATACAGGATGGCGCGGAACGCGAGGCGTCCGACGGTCTTCAATTCACTCCCGTGGCCCGCGATGCCGACCACCAACGTTCCAAACAGGATCGGAACGATCAGACATTTGATGAGCCGGAGAAAGGCCGTCGAAAGGATCTTCATCTCTGGTTCCCACGAGGGAAACACTTCGCCAATGAAGATGCCGGCCGCGATGCCGACGAGAATCCAGTGGGTTGCCGACAGTCGGAACCGGCGGTTGGGAATGGGTGCAGTGGCGGTTGGGGAACTCACGCAGTGGGCGGGATCGACCCCACTCCCAACGGAGTTCACGGGCCGCCGTGCCGGGTGACGGCACCATACCGCTTCATCGAACTCAAGCCCGGACCGGTGAAAGTGCGCCGGCGGTCACCGTGGACACGGCAGTCCGCCGCGTCAGGCCCAATCCTCGGGCACGTCACCGATCAGCGATACCGCCACGGAAACGACAGTGGTCAACACGAAACAGGCCGCCAGCAAAATGATCTGAAAAACAACGTTCATTGTTCCTCTCACGGAATCACCCCGCCCCCACGATCTGACCGGGGGGAGGCCGGGCGAGTCCGATGGTTCAACGTTTCCCGAAAACGATCCGGTGGCGGCACCTGCCTCCACTTCGGTTCCCGGGTGAGTCCCTCAACGGTTCCTCAGAAAGAGCATCGGCAATTCCCCTAGGGCACTTAAGAGTCCCTTTAAGAAAATCTGAAGAATTCTGCGGCAGGGGATTTTGACCCCGCCGTGGCTAGTTCTCGCCGAGGAGGTTGCGCAGGGCGGCGCGGGCGGAGGATTCCCGCGGATTTCCCGTGGCACCGGACCAGTTGCGTCGTGCGAACTCAAAATACTCGCAGAAGTTCGCGGCGGCCTTGTCCTGGACCGGGTCGGCCCGGCGTTCGCGGCACTGATACGCGGCGGTCCGGTCGTGGTGTTTGCAGTTGAGGCAGACCCGGAGATCCGCCCGGCAGGAGGTGCAGGCGTCGTTTCGCCCAGGAGGTCGGGAGGCGGTCCAGTCGCAACCGCAGGCATGGCAGTGGGAGGTCATGGGAAACGGAGTGGACGGCGAACTCTCGTGAAAAACCAAAAGGGGATCAACCTTGCGGTTGACCCCCTGGTGATGGGACCACAATACGCACTCACCCAGGCGCTCAGATCTGCGACAGAGCCAACTGAAGCGGTGTCCACTGCTCCGTCGCGAGCCAGGCCCCTCTGCCAACCCTTAGTGGACACCGAAAATCATCCGACCGTCGTCCCCTGTCGTTTTCGCCGTTTTTTGATGGAGGAATTTCCCTGGAACCCCTGTTCCGATCGAAAACATCCCGCCTTTCAAATCATCCAACCCAGTTCACCGATGAAAAAACAACGGCGTCACGCAGGCGCAACAGCCGGCCGAGGGGAGTAAGTCCGCCATTGGCCATCGAATTGTGCAAGGCGTTTTCCTTGCCGGAACCCGATACCAGCACCCAGACCTCTCGCGCGGCGGCGAGGGTCGGATAGGTCAGTGTCACCCGTTGTGGCGGTGGCTTGGGACCGATGACCGCGATGAACGGCTCGCGCGCGCCCTCGACCGCCGGTCCGGCACCGGGAAACAGCGACGCGATATGACCGTCCTCTCCCATGCCGAGAAGGACGAGATCCAGGACGGGAACGCCGTCGGACCCGACTGGAGCCAGGGACCGGAGCGTCTCGGAGGCTCGCCGGGCGGCTTCAATAGGATCGAGTTCACCGGCGATCCGGTGGATGCGGGAATCCGAAATTCCGAGCGGACCCAAAAGCGTCCGCGATACCGCATGGAAATTACTGTCCGGATCGTCCGGAGGAACACAGCGTTCGTCCCCCCAGAAAAATTCCACCCGGTCCCAATCGGGTGAAGTCGCGCCCGGCGTCTCCAGTGCGGCGGCCGCCTGGAACAGGTCGACGGCGATTCGTCCGCCGGACAATGCCACCCGATGAGAGGTTCCAGCGAGCGCCGCCGTGTGGATCCGATCGCGCCATCGCCGCGCCACCTCGCCGGCAAGTTCCGCAGGCGATGAAAATGAAATCAACTCGTGAGGCATGACGATTAAAGTGAAACCGGCCTAGTTTTCAGGACTTTTCGCCGGCGTCGAAGGTGTCGTCGACGGCGGGGTTCGGGTGGCCGGATCGGGGTTCGCCGGCTTCTCGGCCTCGCCGGGCAGGATGCTCTTGATCGTTTGAATCGGCCGCAAGGGTGCCATGAAAACTTCCGGAACATGGGACATCGAGGTCACCGGTTTTCCCAGCGTTCCGCGCACGTTGTACTCGAACAATTTGGTGACTGGCGAAAGGGCAAAGCTCACCAACGGGCCGAGGAGTGGCACGTCGCGGAGAAGTTCCGCCCGCATCGTGGCATCGAGGCGCGTGTCGAAATCCACAGTGCCGGTGGCCAGCAGGCGCATGGAGGACGAACGGAATTCGAGGTCGTGGCTTTGGATGACCCGGTTGGTGATGGTGAAGGTGCCGGAACCGGAATTGAACCGCGACTGGGCGATGCCGGGAGCGATGTGATCGAGCGCCGCCGACAATCCTCCGAACAACGGCAGGTCCCACAGGAAGCCGTCCCGGAGACGGGCCACGCCGGATCCGGTCCACGGTCCATTGGTGCGACTGTGGGCTTCCTTCACCGTCAGACGTCCGCCGATGATTCCATCGATCCGGTTGGTGGAGGGCGCGACGTCGTTGAGAAGGCTGCGAAGCTGGACTTCCGACAGCACGGAATCGAACCGGAACACCGTGTCGGCGGGTCCGGAAAAATCCACGGCGAGATTGCCGGTCATCCGACCGCCGTGAAACCCGGTGTCGAGATTGGTGACGATGAGACCCTGACCCCGCCACCAGACGGTCGCCGCCAGATTGGTGGCGGTCAGGCGCCACCAGTGAAGATGGTCGGCCCGGGTTTCAAACCGCACGTCGGCGTCGTCCAGGCTGTCCTGGGTGGGGATCACCCCGTTGATCACGACCGTCGGCGGAGTTGCGAATTCGAACGGTTCAAGCGAGCGGGCGGTCTTGGGACCGATGGCCCGGGTCACGTTGCGCGGACTCAACGTGCTCAAAGCGTTGGTGAAATACAGGCGCCGTCCCGGGATGTCGTAGGCGAATTGTGGAACGATGGCCGTGCCCGTGCCCTGCCGAACCAGTGCGTCCTCGATTCGCAGCCAGCCGTTGGTGAAGCCGACGCGGGCCGCCCGGAATTCGTCGACGGATTGTCCCCGGGTGTTGAAACGGCGGGCTTCGATCCGAGCGAGGACGCCGGTGCGTTCCGGCTCGCGCCATCGGCCCCAGATTTCCGCCTCCACCTGGGGCGGCTCGGTGAAGCTGGCGTTATTGGTCACCGCGCGTGCCACCGTCGCACCGAACAGCGGGGCGATGCTCGTGGGATCCACCCCGCTCTTGAGGCGAACATAATAGTCGCGTGTTTCCGTCCATTGCGTGAAGTCGAGCTCCGCCGTCCCCTCCGGTCGGAGGATTTTTGCGCCGACGACGGTCCAGACGTCGTTGGTGTGATGGAACGGCACAACCCCTTCCGACACCTGAACACCGCGATAGCTGACGTTGGTCAGGCGGGCCATTCCTGCGAGATGCAGCGTCGGCATCACTTCGGCTTTCCAGTCGGGCGCACGATTCGTCCACGCGGGCATCCGGGCGGTGGCCTCCACGGAAACGACCGGAGGCGCATCGTGCGGCCACGAGATTTGTTCCAGCCAGGATTCCGCACCGGCACCGAACAGGGGTGCGAGGGCGTGGAAATCGAGGGCGGATTCGACCCGGATTGTCGCCACGCGGGATGCCGCGTCCACGCTGGCGTCGGCGGACACCCGGCCGTCGTAGGCGCGTGCGACCAAGTTCGAAACCGACAACACACCCTCCTGCCAGCGCACGAGAGCCGTTCCTTGATCCATCCGCAGTTTGGGGAACACCGCGTTGCTGACGTTTAGCGCCGAGTCCAGGGACCATTGGGCCGGATCGAGAGTGAGGGATCGGAGCCGCACGGTCGGGTCGGGATGTGAATGCCCCGAAAAATCAATCCGGGCGATTTCGCCGTCGAAGCCTTTCGCGCGGTCCGCCACCGCGTGCCACGTGAACGTTGTGATCCCCGGTTTGACCGCATCGCCGGTTCCCGGTCGGGAGGCGTCGGCATCGATATTGACGGATGCCGACGATCCCCACGGATGAACGAGGCGGTTGGCCTTCACTGCCACCTTCGCGGTGAACGCCTCGGAATCCGCCACCGGATTGCCACTGAATTCGCCGGTGAGAAAGGTCTGCTCCGCGGTAACCCATCGAGTCGAGGGCTGTGTGGCGCTGACTCTCCATTTAACCCGGCGGGGAAAGCTCTGACCCTCGAAGGCTTCGATCTCTGCGGAGCCGCGCACGATCGCCGCACTCCAGTCGGTGCTGTGAATCCCGGTCGCATCCATTTGAACACCCACGTTCATCAGGAGGTTAGAGGTGCCTGGGATTCCCACCGGGGTTTGGAGCGTCGCTTCCAGAGTCAGGGCATCCGCGGACACAGATCCCGACCGGACTCCGTCGGCGTTCAACCGAAGATGGCCTGTCGACGAGGAGGGGTTGGCGAGGTCGGCGTGGAAGTTCAACTCCAGGCTCGGCACGCCGCGGAAACGGGTGGCGTCCAACGTCCGTCCGGCCTGCACAACGAGTCGTTTCCAGGCGTCATCCGATTCCGTTTTAGCGGCGCGGGAGGAACGGGTTTTCAGAACGATATCACCCGCGGCCTGGAACCGGCCCCCGTGGCTGGTGGCTTCCAACGCGTCGAGAATCCAATGGGTGTCCGAATCGAACCGAAGCAGAGCCTCGACACCTTCCACCGCGACCACAAACGGTGCCTGTTGCGGGTCCGGTTGGAGGGGCAGCGTGAACCGACCGCCGTGAAGGGTGACCGCGGTGATGGTGGGAATCTCGACGGAGATCAGGTCCGACCACCGGAGCTTGAGTTGAAGTTGAGTGCAGAACACCTGCTCCCCCGCGACCTCGCCGGTCCGGCGCAGGTTGACGTGTTCGACCACGATGCCGCGGCCCAATCGCAGGCGCATCCGGCTGAAATCGAGCTCGAAGCCGTGGGAACGGAGCTGTTCCAAAAGCGGTGTCTTGGCGAAGTCCGGCAGGCCGATCTGATTGAGGTGGACGAAGGCGTAGAGAAGGATGACGAGCACCGCCGCCGCGCACCGCCGGCACCAGCGGACCGTTCCCCAAATCGGGAGGTGCCGGCGGACCGGGCCGGAGGAGGGAGTGGTTTGCGGCGGTGAAGGATTCACGGTCGGACCCCGCCGGTGTCATTCCCTCGGAAACACGCTGAAATCGCGCCGGACATCGCGAAAAAGATCGCCCGGGAGTTCGGTGCTGAAGGTGGTCGGTTCGTCGTCGAAATTCGAAAGCGCGGCGGCCAACGCCCCGAGATCGGTGACAAAACGGAGCCGCCATTTGCGCAGCGGCGCGGCGGAATCGAAGTAGAGCGTCAGTTCGAAGCCAATGTCCTTGATGCGGCCCGCGTAGAGGGATTCGTTGGGAACGGTGTAGGGAACCGTGTCCATGAAGCCGAGCCGGTGAAGGGTTTCCTCGGCTGCCGGACTAAACGGTGCGCCGGGTTCGCCGGCAGTCACGGTCCAGTCCCCGGACGCGGAACGCTCCAGGGTTCGGGTCCGGCCCTGATGCACTGTCACCACCTTGACCGCATTCGACGAGGCAAAGCGGAAGTCGCGGAATTGGAGGGCCGACTCAGGCAGGCGCGCGATGTCGGCACGACGGATTCCGTACACCCCGGGTTCATCGCTGCGCCGGGTAAAGACGAGCGGGGTGTCACGGTCGCCCGTCTCGCCGACGAGCAATCGGAGTGAGCTGTTGGTTGCGTTGGTGCCGCCGGTTCCAGTTTGGAAGCCATAGGTCCGCGCCGGTGCGGAAAGTCCGTAGCGCGAATAATCGGCCACTACATCGTTGGCGAAATCGATGATCTCCAGCGCGTTGATCCGTGAAAGAAAGAACTCCACCAGATCGTTCCGTGCGCGTCGGCGAGATGTTCCAGCGACCCACCAGTTGGTCCCCTCGCGTTCGAGTTGCGAGTTGCGGCCGGCCGCGCTGAAATCAACGCGGGTCGATGCGCCGACCGGCGATAGCAGATGTCGGTCGCGGTAGGTCGCCAGCGTTCCCTGCAACGGAAGAATCGCCGCCGCGGGAATGAGGACGACATTGGTGGCGGCCATGCGGCGGACGTAGACCAACGCCGGATTGTTGGTCGGAGAACGGCCGATTTGCAGATGCACCAACGTGTTGCTCCCGCCCTGCAGCAGCAGTTCCGCCTCCGGCAGTTGGAGGCCGAAGCGTTCCAGATCGGCTCCCGGTGCATCGCTGACAAATTCTGCGATCCGGGTGCGCTGGAGAATTCCGACCAACGCCTCCATCCGGTCGCCATCCGCGCGGGCCTCGATCGGGCGGGTCAGGTGCCAGCCCATCCGGTCAGGTGTCCGCGCCGCCTCGAACGTCGTCCGTCCCCGCAATTCCACGCGCTCCACATCTGCCGCTGGAACTGTGAACAACGCCCGGTTGCGCCAGGCCGAGGCATTCTCAGGAAGAGTATCCAGCAACCCGGCATCCCCCGTGAAAACACCGTCGTCGCCCACGCGTTGGAAATAAAACTGCCCGCCTACTGGTGCAAGTCCGCCCAGCTTGAAAAACAGTCGTAACGAACCCGTTTCGACCTTCAATGTGGTGGCCGAGGCGTCCAGGCCGAAGGCGTGGAGGCCGCCGGATGCGGCATCCAATTGGGATGAAGGAATCCAACTGCGCGGTCGAAGCCGGCTGAGACTGCGGAGAAACGCCTCGACCACGCTGCGATCGGCGAGGTCCGCCACCGGTTGCCGAATCCGCCAAGTGTCCCCCTCGCGCTCGAGTCGCACCACCGCGTTGCTGCGCAGGATTTCCACACCGGTCACCTGCGCGGCACTGATGGATTCGAAGGCGATCCGCGGTCCGTTCAACCCATCGACCCGAACCGACGGGGTTCGTTCGCTGATGTAGACGTAGGCACCCAGCCCGAGCGCGGCGAGGATCAACAACCAGGTGGAGCGTGGATTCATGCGGTGCGCGGGGTGCGATCAGGCGCGTCGACGGCTCCAGATGACGAGGCCGAGGGTGAGCACGCCACCGGGAAGCCCGCCCAGCAGGCTCCATTGCAGAAGATTCACCTGGCGGCCGGACAGGGCGAGCCGCCATTCGCGCAACGGACGTGGACCGATGGCCAGCGACTGCGGCCGGTCGAGCAACCAACTCACGCAAAGCCCGGCGAAGTCCCGGTTGCCCACGTTGTCGATGAACCCGTTGCAGAGCATGGCGGAATCCCCCAGCACGACCAGTCGTGCGGCACCCCTGCCGGCAGCGACACCCGTGACGCCGCCCCGTTCAGCGGCCACCGCCAGGGGAATGGCGCGATCCTTTTGATCGCCGCTCTCGGCGTTGAAGGCCGCGTTTCCACCCCGGAAATCCGATCGAGTGAGACCCTGTTCCGTGGTGGTGACCAGGACCTCGGCGCGCGCGGCATCCGGCGGCAGGGCGCGCGGATCGACCGGACTGACAACGCGCGGAAACGGGAAGTACAACTGAGTTTCCGCATGACGAAGCGGAGCCATCAGGGCGTGGGTGCCGAAGGTTTTCGACAACACGTCGAATCCATTGCGCACGTAAAGTTTGTTGCCTTCGCCGGCGATCATTTGCGGACAGACCACGGCCCAGCGGAACAGCAATTCCTCCAGCCCCGTCCGGCCCGCCACCGCCTCGGCGTTCATCGCCACCAGCAGGCGGCCACCATGCCGCAAATACCCTTCGATCCGGGAAAGTTCGATCGGCAGAAACTGTGAGGTGGGCCCCGCGATGATCACCAGTTGGATGTCCGTCGGAAGGTCAGCGGTGATCAGATTCCACGGATCGACCCGCAGATTTTTTTCACCGCGCAGGAGCCGGTCGAAGTCCGCGAAACCGACACCTGAATTCTCTCCGTCCCAAGGTGGTTCGCCATGACCGGTGAGGTACACCGCATGCGCCTGGGTGCCATCCAGCAGGGCGGCGATGGCCGAGGTGAAACGATTCTCGCCGGTGAAGGCGGACCGCCGAATCTCGTTGTGGCCGCCATGCACCAAGGCTTGGATGTCGTCGGAGTTGTAAATCGAAAGATCCTCTTCGGGCACCACGCGAAGACGGCTGCCCGACTCGAAGACCACCGCGTTGCCGCCCTTGGATCCCAGCTTGAATTCGCTCTTCTTCAACCGGGCAAGGGCGGGGCTGCGGATCGGATCAATCCGCTGGATGAGTAGCCGCGGCGAACGGCTTTCGTATTCCCGCAGGAGTGTGTCGACGTGGGGATAGAGGGCGGAGTCCCGGCTGAAGAGCACCGTCACCCGCACTTCATTGGTCAATGCCGCGAGGGTTTGCACCGTCAGCGGAGAGAGACGGAGCGCCTGGCCATGGGTGAGGTCGTAGCGCCAGACCCGTCGGGTGATGGCGACATAGTTCACCAACCCCACCAACACGATCGCCGCGACCACGGAGAGGGCTACGGAAAACCCGACCCGCCAGCGACGGCCGGGAACGAAACTGGGCGTTTCAGGGGTCATGACATCGGATTACTTCCAGCGCCGGCTTTCAACGACCCGGGCGGTGAAGAACAGAAACAGGAGGGTTCCACTCAGGTAAAAAACCACCTGGCGTGAATCGATGATTCCCTGCGAAAAATCATCCATGTGGCGCATCAGCGACACGTGGGTCAGAAATCGGGTGGTGGAGGTTTCCGCGGTGTCGGAAAGGTCCGGTCCGAGGCCCAACACCCACAATCCCATCGCCATCAGGAAGGCCAGCATCGAGGCCACCATCTGGCTTCGGGTGAGGGCCGAGGCGAAACAACCCATCGAAAGAAACAGCGAACCGATGCAGGTGATTCCGAGGAACGCCCCAAGCGTGGAACGAAATTCCAGGAAGGCAGACTCCTGGGTGACCTGGCGCAGCACGGCCAGCACGGCCAGCAAGGGAAGCCAGGTGAGCAGGTAGAACAGCATCGCGCCGGTGTACTTGGCCAGGACGACCTGCCAGTCCCCGACCGGCGTGGTCATCAAGGCTTCATAGGTTCCGCTGGATCGTTCCGCCGCAAACGAACGCATGGTGATCACCGACGGCAGCGGCAGCAGAATCAGCCAGAAATAGGCGCTGTGATAGAACAGGGCGACGACCGGGCCGTCCATGGGACCGCCGTTCAGCTTGATGACGATGTCCACCAGCGAGAAGCCGCAGAGCAGCAGCACCACGGCGATCACCACGTAGCCGGTGAGGGAATTGAACGCGACGCCCAGTTCGCGACGGACCAGGGCCAGGAACACGGCCATCAGAGGACCTCCTCCTTTCGTCCCCGGGTGAGATGCACAAAAATGTCCTCCAACGAATGGCGGCTGCGGGTCAATTCACGGAGTTTCCATCCATTCTGACGGACCTGCTCGAAGACCAGCGGGCGAAGATCCTCCCCGTCCCGCGGTGTCAGTGCCAGTCGCGTGTAGGCCCCATCGGCTTCGACCACTTCCAGGCGTTCGATTCCGGGCAGATCACGGAACGCCTCACGAACGGCTGCCACCGGCGCGGCGATCTCGGCGATCACCTGGCCGTCGAGCGAGAGATGGCGTTCGAGATTTTCCGTGGTGTCGGCGGCAATGATCGAGCCGCGATTGAGGATCAGGACCCGCGAACAGGTCATCTCCACTTCACTGAGAATGTGGGTGGAAAGCAGCACGGTATGGCTCTTGCCGACCTCTTTGATGAGCGTGCGTACCGAGCGGATCTGGTGTGGATCCAAACCGATCGTCGGTTCATCCAGGATCACAAGGTCCGGTTCGTGCACCAAGGCGTCGGCCAATCCGACCCGCTGACGGTAACCCTTCGACAATTGGCCGATGATCCGGCGTTCCACGTCGATCAACCCGCATTGGCGGAGGACGGTGTCCACCCGTTCGCGGCTGCGGCGCCAGCCAAGTCCCTTCAAACGCGCCCGGAATTTCAGGTATTCCCGCACCCGCATGTCGAGGTGCAGCGGATTGTTCTCCGGCATGTAGCCGATGCGCCGGCGCACTTCGTCCGCCTGATGGAACACGTCGAACCCGGCCACCCGCGCCGTGCCGCTGGTCGCCGGCATGTAACTCGACAGGATCCGCAGGGTGGTGGATTTGCCGGCACCATTGGGACCGAGGAAGCCCACCACCTCGCCGCGACCGACCGTGAAGGTCAGGCCGTTCACGGCCGTGCGGCCGGGATAGCGCTTGGTGAGGTTTTGAACCTCGATCATCGGAGTGGATTCCATCGGTGAACCGGGAGCGATCACACTAGCGGTCCGCGACCGCTCCTGTCGAATGGCGAAAGCAGCGGAAAGTTGCGGGACCGGAGTCAATGACCCCCGGAACGCTCTTCTTGTTCAACCCGGGCGACAAGAAACGCCTTGAGATCCGCCGCGGTCCGGCCGCCCAGACCCGGCACGGAGGCGATATCCTCGACCGGTGCCAGCCGCAGCCGCTGGACCGATCCGAAACGCCGCAACAGCGCCTGTTTTCGTGTGTCGCCGATGCCGGGGAATTCATCGAGAACGCTCTCCGATATGCGCCGGAGACGCAGTTGAGCGTTGTAGGTGTTGGCAAACCGATGCGATTCGTCCCGGACCCGCTGAAGCAGTTTGAGCGCGTTGTGGTCGAGTCCCAGGACCAAGGGTTCGCCGATTCCCGGCCGAAAGATCTCCTCGTTCTCCTTCGCCAGACCGATCACCGGGATGTGGGAAAGCCCGAGCGCCTCCAATTCGGCGCAGGCGGCGTTCAACTGACCCTTGCCGCCGTCGACCAGGATGAGGTCGGGCAAACCGGGCTTGCTCGGCGGGCGTGGAATCCACGGTGGCGTCGGATCCTCGTCCTGACTTGGATCCGATGCTACGACTCCGATCGCCGCCGCATCGGTCTTCGGCCCCGCCGTCGTGCCGTGAAAGGCGCGTGAGACGTCGCGAATCGCCTGATTCAAGGCCGCAGGATCCGCCTCGCCCCCGGCGTCGGCACCCTCGCCTTCACGAACGGTGCCGGTCTTGAGTTCGCGGACCAGCCGGGAGTAACGACGCCGAATCGTCTCGGCCATGCAGGCGAAATCATTCTGCTCGGTGACCGATTTCATCCGGAACCGGCGGTAGTTGGAACGATCAGGACGCCCATGCCAGAAGCTGACCAGCGACGCGACCATGTAGGTGCCGCTGATGTTGGAGATGTCGAATCCCTCGATCCGGGCCGGTGGTTTCTGAAGACCCAGAACCCGGCCCAATTCTCGAAGATCCGCCTCCGGATGAATGGCCACCGGCAGGGTGTAGGGAATCCGCTCAAACTTCTCCGTCTTGAGCGTGGTGCGCCGAAGATCCTCCAGCGCGTCGCGTAACTGCGCCGCCTTCTCGAATTCCAACGCCACCGATGCCCGTTTCATTTCCGCCTCCAACTCGGCGCGCAGTTCGTCAGTCTGGCCTTCGAGGAACTCGATTCCCGCCCGCACCTGCGCGAGGTATTCGTCGCGGGTCACGTTGCCAATGCACGGCGCGGTGCAGTGCTTGAGATTCCCGTAGAGACAATGTTTGTAGTCGGCCGCGCCCGGCGTCAGCGGTCGGCAGCCGCGGAGATGAAACTTCCGCCGCATGAGGGTCAGCGCCCGGCGGACGCTTCCGCTGTGGGCGAACGGGCCGAAATACAGACAGCCGTCGTCCTTGCGCAGACGGGTCAAAGTGAATCGCGGGATCGGATCGTTGAGGTTCACCTTCAGCAGCAGGAACCGCTTGTCGTCGCGGAGATCGATGTTGAACCGGGGTTGAAAATCCTTCACCAGCCGGCTTTCCAGCAGCAGCGATTCCGGCTCGTTCTTCACCACGTGCCAGTCGAAGTCGTGGATGGCATCGACGAGGGCATTGAACTTGAGATCCCAGCCCATGCGCCGCGACGGATGAAAGTACTGGCTGACCCGTTTGCGCAGATCGAGAGCCTTCCCGACATAGATGACCGTGCCGAAGCGATCCTTGTGCAGATACACCCCCGGCCGGTGAGGCACCTGGGAAAGCTTGTTCCGGATATGATCCGTGACGGGCATCGGGTTGAAGCGTAGCCCGGGGCGATCGGTCCCACAACCGGGCTGCGGGTGGTGGAATTCCGGCGGGCGCCCTTCTGAACCCCAAGGCAGGTTCAGAGGCGGCTCGACAAAGACGGTCGACACGCCCATTTCTTGAAGGTCGAGATGCTCGATCCATCTACGGCTCACTAAGCCGTTCGTCGGTCGACGCACCTCGCAGTGTATGCTGGTTATTGCGATCATTCTCACAGCACTGTCTGCTCTCGTTGCCGTCGGCAACATTGGCGGCTGTATCGGTGCTTATCGGAATCGCCAACGAGGGATCGGAAAAGGATACTCGAATGTCCCACTCATTTCTTCAGTCCTCGGATTGCTTGGCTGGCTCGCGGGCCATCGGAGCCTCGGGCTCTGGCCCTTTGCCCCAGCGCTGTTCGACCCCGGGACGTGGATGTGCCTGTACTTGCCTTGGATGATCTGGAACGAGTTTGTTAGAAGGAAGACAGGCACCAAACTAGGCTAGACGGTCCAGCGAATGGAAGCCGCGCGATTCCGTCGGAGACAGATCGTGCCTAGTCTTTTGACATCTACCCGCCCGTTTTCTCGCCTTCATGTTTTCCTGCTTCCTGATTCATCCCCTCGGCATGGAGGGCGCGGTTCCACTCGCGCCCCAATCAATCGCGAAGCCCGTCGGAACAACGTTGGGCATGCATCTGACCCACGACGGCCGCTCCACCGTGTACCAAAACGAATAGGGGGCTCGGGTGGAACCGGGCCCTCCACCTTGGGCGGTGCCCAAGGCTGGTATGGGGCGGGCCTTTGGCCCTGAGAACAGCGGGGGTTGCCCTGGAGCGCGGGCCTGCGACCCGCAGCAACGTCGCCATGGAGCGCCGGGTGGAATGAGTTAAGACCGTCTTTCGAACCCACGTGCTGCGGCTCACAGAGCCGCGTTCCGGGCCTGGGCGCGCGCTGACCGCGTAAACGGGGTACTCCAAACCGGCTCCTGATGAGTTTGTGTGGGTGATTCGAGGAATGGGGAGTCCACCCGCCCGTCGGCGCGAGCTTTCTGCTCTCAGCACGCCGGCGGGCTCGACTAGTCGGCGGCTTGTGTCTGAGTGACGTGGAATCTGGAGGCTGG
>CAIVQB010000032.1 GCA_903907925.1 uncultured Verrucomicrobiota bacterium | reverse complement strand
GCCAACGCCTTCAACAACAACGGCACCTTCACCAAGCAGGGCACCGGCAAGACCGGCTTCTACGTCTCCTCCTCCGGCGTCGCCTTCAACAACACCGGCACCGTGGACCTCCAGGCTGGCTCGTTCAGCCCCGACACGGGCTTCACACAAACCGCAGGTTCGACTCTGCTCAACGGTGGCGGGCTGAGTTCAAGTACGGCTCTACAAATCCAGGGTGGCACTCTCGGTGGGGTTGGAACCATCACCGCCGGCGTGACAAACAGCGGCGTTATTAGCCCCGGTGGGTCACCCGGCCTTCTCACCATCGACGGAAGCTACACTCAGACGGCGGGCGGGGCATTGAACATCGAGTTGGCCGGCCCAACCCCTGGCACCGGCTTCGACCGGCTTGCGATCAGTGGCACGGCGTCGCTGGCGGGCACGTTGAAGGTGACGTTTGCCGGCGGATTTCAACCGGCGGCCAACGCCAGTTTTGCATTCCTCACCGCGACGGCAAACTCGGGAAAGTTCAATACTTTCAATTATCCCACCAATGGAATCGGGATGCAGGTTGCCTATTCGGCCACCGACGCCGCGGTCCAGGTCATCAACGTGCCACCGGTATTGCCGGTGTTCGCCAGCCAGTCGGTGGATGAACTGGTCCGCTTCACCCTGAACGCCGCTGGCGCGGATGCGGACCAACCGCCGCAGACGCTCCGCTACGTCCTCACCAATTCGCCAACGGGCGCGACCATTGACGTCCGCAGCGGCGTCATTTCCTGGACGCCCACCGAAGCACAGGGGCCGATGGTCACCAACATCACCGTGCTCGCCACTGACAGCGGCGCACCCAACCTGACCGTCGCCCGCACGTTCCAGATCACCGTCCATGAGGTAAATTCACCGCCGATGCTGGTGCTGCCGCCCGATCAATCCATCCCGGAGCAGGTGCCCTTCAAGGCCAGCGCGACGGCCACCGATCCGGACCTGCCGACCAACTCATGGACCATTGACCTGGTGTCGGGTCCGACCGGATTGACCGTGGGGAAGGACGGCGCGATCACCTGGACACCCAGTGAGAGCCAGGGGCCGGGCAACTATGTCGTGACCCTGCGCGTGACGGACAATAACCCCGACGCGGTCAACGGACAGCACCTCAGCACGACTAACAGCTTCAACCTGACGGTCATCGAGGTTAACACCCCGCCGACCGTGGATCCTATTGCCGACCGGACTGCCGAGCCCGGCCAGAAATTCAGTTTCACGGCCACGGCCACCGATCTCGATTTCCCGGCAAACGGGCTAAGTTTCAGTCTTTTGACACCGCCGGTTGGAGCGACGATCAGCAGCGGTGGTGTATTCCAGTGGCGTCCCGGCGTGGCATTGGCAGGCACGACCGTTCCGGTGATCGTGAAGGTGACAGATAACGGCACACCCGCGCTGAGCGGGACCAACAGGTTCTCGGTGACGGTGAACCCTCTGTCACCTGCGCGGCTGACACCGATCGGCTACGTAAGCGGCGAGTTTCGTTTCGATGTGACCGGTCCGTCTGGACCGGATTACTTCATCGCTGCGAGCACAAACCTCATTGATTGGCTGGACATTGGCACGAACGTGTTGCCCACACTGCCGTTCCACTTCAGCGACCCCAAGGCGGGGGGGCTCACCAACCGCAGTTATCGCGTCCGGATGGGGCCGTAGCCCGCTTGACTAATTCTACAACCAAGTCGTGGAACTCAAGGCCTTCCGGTGACCATGGAATCGTCGTGAACGCGGGTGGAAAAGGGGGCAGGACTCCAGAAGGTGATGGGGGTGCTGCATCTGGCCCGCGCCCGATTGCTTGATGATCTCAGGCCAGAGCAGGAGCCTGTTGTTGATCGGGTTCTCGCCCGACGACCCCATCTGTTGGACGGAAAATTGGCATGAGTGTCATTCACCAAAGGCTCCCAGAGACACTTCCGGCAGCGCCGAGTCTGGATTAACCCCCGGTCCTCAGGTGTCATCTAAATGTTCGCTTCACGTGACACTGAGGTACGTGGAGTCGCATCCTGATTGACGGCGACCGGTTTTCACGCCGCATCGTGCCATTGTAGTGGGGCCGGCAACGAGAAGTCGGCAAACTCAATGTGGAGGATCCGACGGTGACCGGCTCCAGTGGAACGGCTTGATGCGTGCAGGAGTAAAGGGCGCATCAAAAGGCAGTCGCCTGGTGCGGCGACGCAGAGGTGTTCCAGTCCGTGATTGCGGAACTCTCGGATCTCATTGGAACTGAACCGACCGAATCGATGGGAGCCTGGCATCACGCGCAGTGCTCCCGTGAACCCGTCGGCGAGGTCAAGATGGATCCGAACGGTGAGCATCCGCTGAAGGAATTCCAGCGGCGGCTGGACGTGGGGGATTCCGCCCTTGGTGCTCCAGGGTCCGAATCCGGATGCCTCCACCTGCTCACGAACAGCGATCGTCAAATCCTGGTGCCACGGAACCAACCAGTTCGTTTCAAGTGATTTGTCGAAGTAGATGGCGCGGACCGGAACCGGCTCCGCATCCATGTGTGGGCGACACAGGTTCAAGACCAACGCTGATCTTGCCAGATCAGACACGGCCGGATTCGCGAGAAGGCCGCGCTTGCCTGCGCTGGCGCTTGAACCAAGGAGGTTAATTAGTTCCTGTCTGGACTCGGTTCCGATCAGTCCCGCAACAGTTTCAAATCCATCCCGCTCAAAAGTGTGATGCATCGAAAATAGAGGGAGCAGTCTTCAGGTTGAACGTGGTGACGTCATCGGATTTGAAAGGTCTGGTGCAGCAACCTTGGGGCAGCCCGTGCAACTCCCGTCGGTATGGTTTTAAAGGCCCAGACCTTCAACAGAAACTTCAACGAAATCTTCAACAACCGACGGTGGCAGGGCTTTGGGCGGACATTGGGCGTGTAGTGATCGGACGGTGTTAAAACCCTCTTGAACATTGGCGAAAGCCCATCAAGTATTTCCCTGAAACTTAGGGTGTTTCGGTTGGGGTCGACATGATGAACCGTGCGATTCCGACCCTCGCCTCCAATCAGTTTTGCTCGGTTTTTCAGGGTTTTTTTCCGGGAAACGGTCCCGGAAATCGTTAACTGTCAGTAAAAACGTCAGTAAACGGCCTACTCCCGAACCGCTGGGTTCAACTCGGATATGCCTTCGGCATACCCGCTAACGGAGGAGAGGGCGAATGCCCCACGCTTCGTAACCAAACCGGTTATGAAGCCAAAATTCCGACTCTTTCGACGCGGCACAACGTTCTGGTGCGAGGACACCGAGAGCGGTCGCCAGCAGTCCTTGGGCACCAAAAAACGGGCCGATGCCGTCCGTCTTCTTCACGGGCGCAACGAGGCCCACGCCGTTCCCTTCGTCAACCTCCAGATGGCCCGCGCCTACATGATGGCCGCGGACCCGAAGGCTCCGACCAGAACCTGGCAGGATGTCATTGAGGAAATTATCAAACTCAAGCATGGCGAGACCCAGCGGCGCTGGCGGATCGCCGCCCAGGACAAGGCCATGGCGGAGATTATGACAAAGCCGGTCATTGAGACGCGCGCCGAGCATCTTCTACGGTCGATGGAAATCGGCAAAGTTTCCACCAACGTCTACCTGCGGCGCATTCACAATTTCGCCTTGGACATGAGCTGGTTGCCCGCACCGATCATTCCCAAGCGGCAATGGCCCGCAGTCCGTCACCGCGATCGAAGAGCCATCACCTTCGAGGAACACCAGAAAATCATCGCCCGGGAATTGAATCCGGAGCGAAAAGCGTTTTACGAACTGGCCTGGCATATCGGAGCTTCCCAATCCGACATCGCTTTCCTCCGAACCGAGGACATCGACTGGGGTCAGCGCGTGATCAGCTACCAGCGCAAGAAGACTGGTGAATACGCGTTGATCCGCTTCGATGCCGAGGTGGAGCACATCTTGCGTGGCTTGCCCAAAGACGGACCGCTGTTCCCCTACCTGCGAACGGTCCGGCCCGGGGATCGGGCGACTGAATTCATGCAAAGGACCCGGGCGCTGAATATCCAAGGCGTGTCCCTTCATTCCTATCGTTACGCTTGGGCCGAGCGGGCTCGCCGTTGTGGCTACCCTGAACGCTTCGCGCAGGAGGCGCTCGGCCACAACAGCAAGGCGGTTCACCGCGCATACGCGCGCAAAGCCCAGGTTGTCGTGCCCCCGCTCTCGGTTTACGAATCACAGCAGGCAGTTGATCCCGGCCGGGAAATCCGCTTTCCAAGCGTCGTGCCTCTCTCCAAACCTGGGGGGGAGCCGCTGGCGGCCATTGGAGGAGCGGCAGTATGAAGCTCAAACTGAGAACTGAATTCGCTCTTGGCCCTTGCCTTGAGGGAGTTCGTGCCGCACCGAACGGGGTTCGCCAGGGGAACTCAAACGATAGGCACTTGCAAACAAGTGCCGACGTATTGTATTCTTGGACCATGGCGAATCTATCCGTCCCAAAGCTGCGTCCGCTCCTGCGCCGGAATTCGGTAATCCGAACCCGCGATCTCGCCCAGCTCGGCCTGCCCAGAACAGCGTTGGAAGCGCCGCTGGCGGACGGCAAAATCTCCCGCATCAGTCGCGGGGTTTACGCGGTGAGCGGCCATGCGGTTTCGGAACACCATAGCCTCGCCCAGGCAGCGGTGCGGATTCCGAGCGGCATCGTTTGTCTGCTCTCGGCGCTCGTGTTTCACGAGCTGACGACCCAGTCGCCGCATGAGGTCTGGCTGGCCATCGACCGTAAGGCCCGGCGTCCCGCTGGCGGGTTTCCACCGCTGCGGGTCCTCCGATTCGGCGGGGACGCGCTCGCTAAGGGAATTGAGCTACACCAAATCGACGGCATCCCGGTGCGCATCACGACCGCCGCCAAGACGGTCGCCGATTGCTTTAAATACAGGAACAAGATCGGCACACCCGTCGCTATCGAGGCGCTCCGCGACGGTTGGACACGGAAAAAGTTCACCATGGATGAACTTTGGGACATGGCTCGCGTGTGCCGTGTCCAGAACGTCATCAAGCCCTACGTGGAGTCGCTGACATGAAACGCTCGAATGTTGGCGCTTCCGTCCGCCATCGGTTGTTGAACCTCGCGCAGGCGAAAGGCTGGGTGTTCAACCGCGTTCTCACCCGTTACGGGGTGGAGCGAATTCTGTTTCGGCTTGCCGCATCTCCGCACGGCGAGCGGTTCATCCTGAAGGGAGCCACCCTTTTCACCGTTTGGCAGGGAGCGCCGCACCGGGCGACGAAGGACCTCGATCTGCTCGGACTTCGACGCCGAACGCTGGACGAATTGGTGGCCTTGTTTCGGGAAATCATCGCGACTCCCGTGGAACCCGATGGGCTTGTGTTCGACGAGGTTACAGCCGAGCCTATTCGGGCGGCGATGGAAGCGGGCGGCATCCGGGTGATCCTCCGCGGAGAATTGGCCGGAGCCCGTCTGACGGTTCAAGTGGACGTCGGGTTTGGAGACGCGACCGTACCTCCGCCGGTCGTCGTGGAGTTTCCAACCCTGCTGGACTCGCCGAAACCGAAGCTCCGGGCGTATCCACCCGAAACGGTGATCGCCGAGAAGTTTGAGGCGATGGCGCGGTTGGGGTTGGGCAACAGCCGGATGAAGGACTTCTTCGACATTTGGCACCTGTCACGCACCAGCACCTTCAACAGCTCCGTCCTCGCCGAGGCCATCCGGGCGACATTTGCCGCCCGGGGCACGGCACTACCGCACGGGACAATCACGGCGTTGACCGCAGACGCGTGACCAAGCGAAGGGGACGTTCGCACGGCACGCTCTGCCAATGGTCTGGGATTTCGCCGAAGTAAATCCACTCGCTGGCGCAGCGGGAGACTTTGCCGTCTCGCTCGACGGGATTTCCAAAACACTTGAGCGACTGCCAACCATGCCGCACGTCGGGCACGTTCGACAGCTTTCGGCAACGGAATTGCCGAACGTTGGGCAGTTCGTGTTTTCAACAGACCCGCCCTATTACGACAACATCGGTTACGCCGACCTTTCGGATTTCTTCTACGTTTGGCTTCGACGTGCGCTCTCAGGCACGCATCCGAATCTGCTCGGAACCATGCTTGTGCCGAAGAAAGAGGAGCTGATTGCCACGCCTTTCCGATTTGATGGGGACTCCGGCAAGGCAAAGGAGTTTTTCGAGAACGGACTTGGGCAGGTGTTCAGCAAAGTTCATGCGCTCCAGGCCCCAGGATTCCCGCTCACCGTGTTCTACGCCTTCAAGCAATCCGAAGACGACACGGACGAAGTTGACGAGAGCGAGGAGGAGACGACTTCTCGAACCTCGACAGGCTGGGAAACAATTCTACAAAGCCTGATTGAACAGGGATTCCAGATTGATGGCACTTGGCCTCTCCGCACAGAGCGCGGCGTGAGAAGCATTGGTCTGGGAACGAACGCCCTCGCTTCCTCGATTGTTCTGGTTTGCCGTCCGCGCCCGAAAGACGCAGGCGTGGCGTCGCGTCGCGATTTCCTAGCCGCGTTGAAGCGGGAGTTGCCCGAGGCGCTGCGCAATTTGCAGAAGGGCAACATCGCGCCGGTGGACCTTGCCCAGGCCGCCATCGGGCCGGGCATGGCCGTGTTCAGCCGTTACGGGCGCGTGCTCGAAACGGATGGCTCGCCGATGGGCGTCCGCACCGCGCTGGCGCTCATCAATCAGTCGCTCGACGAGGTGCTGGCCGAACAGGAAGGCGAGTTTGACGCGGACACGCGCTGGGCGCTGGCGTGGTTCGACCAATACGGATTCACCGAGGGAGCCTACGGCCAGGCCGAGACACTCTCGACGGCGAAAAACACCAGCGTGTCCGGCATGGTCGATGCAGGCATCCTCTCGGCCAAGGGAGGTAAGGTGCGTCTGCTGAAGAAGGAGGAACTCCCGGCAGATTGGGACCCAGCCAACGACGAACGCCTCACCGTCTGGGAGGCAACACATCATCTCATCCGCTACCTCGACCGCGGCGAACAAACTGCCGCCGGGCTATTGAAGAAGCTAGGCGCGGTTGCCGAAATCGCCCGCGACCTCAGCTACCGTCTCTACACCGTCTGCGAACGCCGCAAATGGTCGCAAGACGCCATTGGCTACAACGCGCTGGTGCTGGCATGGCCCGATTTGAAACGCCAGGCCGA
Source organism: uncultured Verrucomicrobiota bacterium (assembly GCA_903907925.1). GTDB lineage: Bacteria > Verrucomicrobiota > Verrucomicrobiia > Limisphaerales > UBA9464 > CAIVQB01. The sequence goes on along the minus strand of CAIVQB010000032.1, from coordinate 6,286 downwards.
CGAACAGAAGACTGCGGGACCGAGCCAGGGGGAACTGATTTAACGGAGAACCAGTCACGCCATGCCAACACAACGAGGTCGCTACTACCTGTCGAGGGTCATCAAGCTTGGCAGCCTGACGCAGGACAAACTGGCGCAGGCTAGTCTGGGTGCGCCTGTGTTGCAGATCGGGAAATTTCAGTGGGCTATCACGGACACCTTCGATGGCCGTGAATCCGATCCGAAGTTTCTCTTCGGCAAATTGGCAAAGTATTCCAGCGAGGGGCGGGTCACGGTGGTGGACCCGGAGAAGAAGTCCCAGTTGGATGCGCTCGCCCCGAACCTCCTGGTCGCGAGTGCACCCTTTGTGTATCTGCCGGAGTTTTCGGGCATTGCCTTCCTTCACGTTTGGAACGGCATTCAGGAGGACCTATTCCCGAAACGCTTTTGCTCACTGATCGAAGCCGCCTACCAGAACTTCTTTGTCGATTGTTCGGTGGAGCCGGTAGCTGATTACCGGGCGTTTGTGGAGAAGCTGGACAACCTCGACCGAATTACTGAGCTGAGTGCCAAGGTTCATCCACCGAATCCCCTTTTTGGCCATCTCTGGGGTCCGTTGAAGGACTACATTGTTCAACGAAACGCCGAAGAGGTAGCGGTAAGGGAGAAGAAGACTGATGGCGAAGGACTCAAGACCGAATTGCGGCAACTGATGCGCGAACTTCTGGCCGGGCCGCCTTCCGTTCCGCCCTCAACCGCTCCGCAAAAAGTGGACATTACCGATGCGGCAATGCTGATGGCCGCCGACGGGTATGGGCACGGCAAGGTGACCGGAGAGCAAAAGGGCGAGGTAGTGATCATCCGCACTTCGGACACCCACAAAAGCTTCCTGCATTCCAAGGAGCCCGATCCGGTCGAACTGGCTTCAGCGGCGGCGAAGTTGTTCAAGGGAATCTCCGACGAACGCCACATGGAGCATTGATGAGAGGCATTCCAGCCATTCTGCGGTCGATCTTCATCTCCCCGGAGTTTCTGGTGGTTATCGCAGGGGTGGCATTGGCCTGTGTGTTTCCAAGGGAGTGTATTTGGATCAGCCAGCGCATCAGTCAGCAGCCTGAATTGCTGAAGTATGCGTGGCTACTTCCTGCCGGATTGGTGGCCTACGACCTGAAGGTAGCAAAGAGCATCCTGTTCCCGGATGCTGACAAGAAGATGCTTTTGCAAGGCTGGCAGCGCTACTGGGAACTGAAGTCCGCAACCACCGTCGGAGTGCTCTACGGGTTCGGATTTGCCGTAGCCGGACTGGTAACGATGGCCTTCGATTGGAAGGTTCCCGCTTCGCATCAGTCGGCCACATTGCTTACCGCGGTCATCGGGGCGGTTGCAGTCGCCGCTTCGCTGTTTTACGCACAAATCCGGATCGAAGAGCTGTTTCGAGAACACAACCAAACCAAATCACCACGATGAACCACAGTGTTTTCAATTCCCGAAAAACAGCTCAGTTTGTTGCAGCCCAAATTTATCAGCACTGAATCATGGCACTAAGCAACCACGAGCGCATCGGCAAGGCGTTGGACGTCTTGAAAGTCGGACTTCCCCAATTCGTCGAGCGGGAGCTGAAGTCTGCTCACGGCAAGAACTGGTGGGCGACCGTCAAGCAAGTCACCGGACCTGGAATGCAGGTCGGAGGGACGGAAGCGGCACCGGAGTGGGATGCGGGGTCGGTCCTCAAGGTGCTCTGGGAGTGCTGGAATGACGTCTTCGGCAAAACGCTTGGTCGGGCGGAACGCAGCCTGACCAGCGAGTTGTTGGAGGTCAGGAACAAGTGGGCGCACCAGAAGACGTTCACGACCGACGACGCCTATCGGGCGCTGGATTCGATGCAGCGTCTCCTCAACGCAGTCGGCGCGAGGGAACAGGCCGATGAATTGGGCAAACATTCGGCCGAGCTTTTGCGGCTCAAGTTTGACGAACAGGCCCGTCACGAGCGGCGCAAGAGCCAGACCACCCTCGGGTTGGATGCACCTCTGGCCGGACTCAAGCCGTGGCGGGAAGTAGTGACCCCGCATCCGGACGTGGCGTCGGGCCGTTACCAGCTTGCGGAGTTCGCGGCCGATTTGTGGGAGGTTTATCAGGGGCGCGGCTCGGAAGAATATCGTGACCCCCAGGAGTTCTACCGCCGCACGTTCCTGACGGTCGGACTGAAGGACCTGCTCGTGCGGGCGGTTCGGCGGCTCGCCGGGGATGGTAGCGATCCGGTGGTCGAGTTGCAGACGAACTTCGGTGGAGGAAAAACCCACTCGATGCTGGCGCTGTATCACCTGTTTTCCGGTCGTCCGGTGGCGGATTTGACCGGTCTTGAAACGGTCATGCTGGAGGCCAAGCAGGCTTTGGCCTGTGACGTGAGGCGCGTGGTGCTGGTGGGGAACAAAATCAAGCCGGGGCAGCCGGACAAAAAGGACGACGGAACGGTCGTTCGCACACTCTGGGGTGAACTCGCGTGGCAGTTGGGTGGCAAAGAGGGCTTCGCCATGCTGCGGGAGGCGGACGAGACGGCTACGAACCCCGGCGATGCCCTTGGGAAACTACTGCGGAGGTTCTCACCGTGCTTGATCCTCGTGGATGAATGGGTGGCCTACGCGCGGCAGTTGCACGACGACAAGGATCTCCCAGGCGGCGATTTTGAGACCCAGTTCACCTTTGCCCAAACCCTCACCGAGGAGGTAAAGGCAACTCCGAAGGCGATGCTGGTGGTCAGCCTACCAGCATCAACTGACGGCGGGAGCGGAGTGTCCCCGACCAGCGACGCGCACGACGAGGAAGTCGGCGGCGTTCGCGGCCGGGCGGCGCTGGCAGCCTTGAGGAATGTCGTCAGCCGGGTGGCCACCGCATGGCGACCGGCGAATGCCGATGAGAGTTTCGAGATTGTCCGGCGGCGGTTGTTTCAGCCCATCACCGACAATGCGCTGTTTACGGCTCGGGACACCACTGCCAAGGCGTTCTGCGACCTGTATCGGCAGCACCATCAAGAGTTTCCCTCCGAATGCCGTGAAGCGGATTTCGAGCGGAAGCTTAAAGCGGCCTACCCCATCCACCCGGAGGTGTTCGCCCGCCTCTACCAAGACTGGTCGGGATTGGTGAAGTTTCAAAGGACGCGTGGCGTTCTCCGCCTGATGGCCGCCGTGATCCACCGGTTGTGGGCGGACAACGACAAAGCTCCACTCATTCTTCCGGCGAGCATTCCGTTGGATGACCCCGGCATCGTCTCCCAGCTTACCGGCTATCTTCCCGGCGGTTGGGAAACGGTTATCGAACGGGACGTGGATGGACTCGGTTCGTTGCCGCGCAAACTCGACGGCGACCGTCCAAACCTTGGGCGATACCAAGCCTGTCTTCGTGTCGCACGGACGTTGTTCCTTGGTTCCGCCCCCACACCGGGAGCAGCAAATCGCGGTGAAGAGGACCGCCGCATCAAGCTTGGGTGCGTTCAGCCCGGGGAAGCCCCAGCCGTGTTTGGGGATGCCCTTCGTTACTTGGCACAAGCGGCCACGTATCTCTACCAGGACAACTCCCGCTACTGGTATGCCACTCAGCCTACTGTCACGAAACTCGCGGACGACCGTGCGGAACTCCTAAAGCGCGAACCGGAGAAAGTAGCTGACGAGATTCAGCGCCGTGTGAAAGACGACCTGAGGAATCGCGGTGAGTTTCCAAAAGTTCACGCATTCCCTGGAGCCTCAGGAGACGTGCCTGATGAACTCGAAGCGCGCCTCGTGGTGCTCAACGTAGACAAGCCCTTCGGGAAGGAAGGCACCAACCTGGCAGTTCAGGCCGCCACCGACATCCTTGAGAAGCGGGGCAACAGCCCGCGTCTCTATCGCAACACTCTCGTGTTTCTCGCGGCCGACCGCAGCCGTCTTGATGAATTGGAGGCGGCTGCCCGTTACTTCATCGCGTGGAAGTCAATCTGCGACGAGGCAACCCAACTCAATCTCGATCCCTTCCAGACCCGCCAGGCAATTGCCCAAAGAGGGACTTGGGACAAGACAACCCAGGGCCGCACTTTTGAAACCTTCCAATGGCTGCTGGCTCCGATGCAGGGCAAGGACCAGGGAACCATCGAATGGCAAACCTCAAAGGTTAGTGGCAATGACCCCCTCGCCGTGCGTGCGTCGAAGAAGCTCAAGAACGATGGGCAGTTGATCACGCTCTTTCACCCGACATCTCTTCGTCTGGAACTCGACAAGATTCCCCTGTGGCGCGGCGATCACGTCAGCGTGAAGCAGTTGGTCGAAGATTTCGCCAGTTACCTCTATCTCCAGCGGCCGCGTGATCCGGAAGTTCTGGTCAACGCCATCCGCGAGGGAATCAATTCGACCACTTGGCAAACCGACACCTTCGCGTTCGCGGAAGGCCACGACGAGAAGGCTGGACGCTACCTCGGATTGCGGGTCGCTCGCGTCGTCGCCGTTTCCGCTGAGGCCTCCGGCCTACTGGTGAAGCCCGAGCGCGCCGCTATTCAACTAGCGCAGGAAGAAGCGGCCAAACCAGGGGCGCTTCCACCCGTGCCGCCGCCTCCCGGAGGAGCAACGCCACCCGCACCGCCAGCAAAGCTAGGAGGGCCGGTGTCGCCTCCATCGACTCCTCCCGCCGAGAAGCCCAACCACTTCTTCGGAAACGTGCAGGTTGATCCGGCTCGAATAAGCCGCGACGTAGATGCCCTTGCGAAGGAAATCATCCAACACCTCGCGAGCCTACCCGGAGCGGTGGTGAAAGTGACCGTCGAAATTCAAGCCAGCGTGCCCTCAGGGGTTCCGGATGGAACGGTTCGGACCGTCGGCGAGAATTGCCGTACGCTTAAGTTCACCAGCCATGGGTTTGAAAAGGAGTAGGCTCCTGATTCAGAAACCAACTTGAACATGGATGATTCTCTTGATGCCTTGGTGATTGGAAACTCTGCGAAAGCTTGGCTCCGAAAGGCGAAACTTCTTCCAAGCAGCTGGGGATTAACCAGTGATGAAACAAGACGGATTCAGGCAGCAAACATCCGCATCACGATGATGTTTTCGCCAGCCTCAGTGCTTGCCCTTTCGCCGGAATCATTGGCGAACCTCGCATCTGCACTGCTCGTGGTGTTCGATGGAAATATCGTTGGACCGGAGAAACTTTCCCGGGAGGAATTCATTGCGATGTTGCTCCATGAAATTGGTCACCACCTCAACAAGCCTAAGCCACAATACCAAAACAATCCGATTGGCTCCGCGGAGTGGTTGGCAGGAAAAATGGAATACGATGACAAAAAAGTGCTTGAACACGAAGCCGACGACTACGCCAGGCATTGTGGATTCGGCGACGCCATCGTGAGCGGTCTCCAAAAGTTCAAGGCGCTTGAGCCGGGAAGGTTCAACAATCCAGAGATTGACCTGCGAATTCAGCGCATCAGGGAGAAGGCACCAATGCTAATAGGCCGTTTAGAGGCCGGTGGGTAGACGATGAGTCGAACCTTCTCCGTTGTCAGTGCCAACAAAATGCTGGGCAACATCACGTAATACCGCTCGGAACAAATGTGTTTGCACCCCCTGTCCAAGAATCTCCACCCCGGTTGCGTAGTCGGCGGTGCCGACGGCGTGCCCGCGAATCCGCTCCAGTTCCGGTAGCCGCAGGAGGCGCAGCCCGAAGGGTGTCTGGACGAATGGGCCGGTATTGATTTTGTGATAGCTCCGGGGAAGGACAGGCAGCCGGGTCTCGGAACCGTCGATGACGGTGAAACCAAAGCCGTGGCCGAGGGACTGGTGTCGGACATTGTGGGCACGCAGGCCTTCGATGGTGCGGGCGATGCGGGCCGTGTCGGTTTTGTCGCGGACCGAATCCGGCGGGTCGAGGAGAGCGGAAACAGGCGTGGTATTTGGAATGCCGGGAACCCAGAGTTCGAAGGGACGGTCCAACGTGGCAACTAGGAGCCAGCGTTTGCGGTCCTCGATTTCGTTCCATCCACTCGCTGGCTCTTCTGGAATCGGAATCGTCCCACCCGGTTCTTGGGCGTGGGTGCCTCTTTGCCCGCTTCACCGAAGGCGCGGCGGAAGATTTCACGCCCCGCCTGCGGACCTCGGTGCTGATCTGCCAGCAATACCGGTTGCCGGACGGACAGGCAGTCCGGTTTCCATTGGAGCTGGCACCGGGGACGGCTAGGACACTCTTTGAACGTAAGCGCTCGGTGAACCCCCTGTTGCGCGGGTGAGTTTCCCAGGGAGGATGTGAAGCCAGTGATTCTGAGGGATTCAAACTGGCTGGGGTTTCCAGTTCGAGG
>CAIVQB010000031.1 GCA_903907925.1 uncultured Verrucomicrobiota bacterium | reverse complement strand
GACAACCAGCGTCAGTCGTATCAACATCAACCAATCGCCCAGACCGACTCTAGGGATGGACCGAAAAGAGGGATCCACTCAGGTTCGAGTCCTGTCCTGGGCATTTTCCTCAGCGGGCCAGCACCACGAATGCGGGTGAGTTCCGGCCGACGGGACTGCGGTCGAAGTCGCCATAAATTTTCACGTCGGTGAAACCGGCGCGGTGCATCAGGTGCTCGATCTCGTAGCGCCAGAACCAGCGCATGCTGAGATGGACGATCGATTCCCGGGCCGGGCCGGCGCCGGTTTCCTCGACGTAGCGCATCGTGAGCTGGATCACTTGGTTGACCCGGTCGCGGGTCGCACCGACGTAGCGCCGGGTGGGCCGGCCCTCGTAATTGAAACTCAGGTCGAGCGTCTCCGGCTCGCTGTCCAGCGCCATGCGCTCGAGCCGGGGGTTGAACAAATCGAATGCAAACAGTCCGCCGGGAGCGAGGTGCGCGCGCACGCGGGCCAGGCAGCCGAGCTGCTGTTCCACCGTGTCGAGGTGCTGGAAGGCGCGGAAGGCGGAGAAGATCAGCCGGAAACGCTGGGCGCCGAAGTCGAACGACTCCATGCGGGCGCAAGCCAGCGTCACCGCTTCCGCCCCCGGCCTGCGGCGAAATTGCTCGAGCATGGCGGGGGAGAGATCCAGTCCGGTGCAGGCCAGGCCCCGGGCCGCGATCGGCAGGAGCGAACGGCCGGTGCCGCAGCCCAGTTCCAGGACAGGGCCGCCCGTTTCCGCCGCCAGGTTCTGGTAAAAGGGTATGTCCGCGCGTTGCGCCGACAGCTCCTCGTAGGCGGCATCGTAGTACCGCGCGGTGTACTCGTAGGATTCCGTGGTGCTCATGCTGGAAGGGGGTGGGCATGAACCCCGCACGCATTCGGCGCCCGGTCAAAGGCAAAGCAATCAGGTGGAGACCTGCCTGGCCGGACGGGAACCTTTGGCCGTTCCGCGCTACGATGTTAGGCATGAATACCACCCAAATATCCACCCTGCGCGGGGCCGCCTTGCTTTTGGCCGCCACGCTCGCCGTCACCCTGACGGCCCAGACCACCACGACCACCCAATCCACCACGGCGTCGACCACGATGATGTCGGACAACTCGAAACTCGCGCATCATGACAAGGTGTTCTTCAAGAAGGCCGCGGAATGCGGGATGAAGGAAGTGGCTGTCTCCCAGGCCGTCATGGGCAGCCTCACAAACCAGCAGGTGAAGGACTTCGCGAATTCCATCGTGACCGATCACACGGCGGTGAATCGCGAGCTGATGGCCCTGGCCATGGCCAAGGGCGTGTCCCTGCCGGCCGCGGATGCGAAGCTCACTGAAAAGTGGTCCGAGAAGAGCGGCAATGTGGACAAGAAGTACGTCCACGAGATGATGGAGGACCACGAGGACGCGGTTAAGCTGTTCGAGAAAGCCGCGAAGAGCAACGACGCGGACATCGCGGCCTTCGCCCAGAAGACCCTCCCCGCGCTGCAGCATCACCTGCAGATGGCGAAGGACCTGAAGAAGACGCTGTAATCCAGTTTAGGCCGCCGCTTTCAAGTGGGCGCCTGATTGAACAACCGCCCCTTGGCTGACGAAGCCAAGGG
>CAIVQB010000030.1 GCA_903907925.1 uncultured Verrucomicrobiota bacterium | reverse complement strand
GTTCCCGATCCAGGAGCTCGCGCTCGGTCAGCCGGAGCAGGTACTGGGGATAACTGTCCCGCTCCAGGCTGCAGGAGGCCGCCACGCTGAGGTAGACCCGCAACACGGTCGGCAGCTTCAGGGCCTTCAGGTGGTGCTCCAACAGCAGGGTCGATGGATCCTTGCTCACAGGACACCTCCAGTCAGCAGCAGCCGGTACTCACCCAGAACCGGGGCCATCACCTGCACGTGACGCAGGTGCGGATGCCCCGCCAGATCGAAGGTGGTGTGCCTCCAGTTGGCATCAGGGAACAGGAACTGGGCAATGGCATCCCGGGTGATTGCTCCCACTTCCAGGGCGCTTTCAACCGCCTTTCTCAAACGTCGGATCGGATGATGCTCCAAAAGGCGCAACACCCGGATGTACTCCCGGGTTCCGTGGCCGTCCAACTGTCCTTCCAATCGTCGCCGAAGTACTGCGAAACACTCCGGCAGTGTCCATCCCTGGAGCGGTCGAGCATGGTCCAGGGCTCCGGGTTTGCGTTCCAGCAGGGCCAGGTAATGCAGGGGCTCGAAACTCACCGCCTCATCCACCCAGATCCGGCGATGTCGGCCCACCTCCTCCCCTTGGGCATAGAGCACCACTTCCCGGTATCCGCCCTTCACCACGATCGGATGATGCGCCCACCGGACCGGAACCGAGTAGTCGTTGCTGTCGAAACGCACCAGCGACAGAGAACTGGCCGTCGTGGACACCTGGCGTTGTGCTGCAAAGTGTAGAGCTTGGGTTGGAAAGGCGGCGGTAGCACCCGCCCGAGCGCATCTGGATCAAGCCGGTAGTTGAGCAACACCCGTCTGTCGATGATGCCGTGGATGGTGTCGAGGAACATGGGGGCTCGGCTAGGTGCCTAACGACCCCAAGAATAGCGATGGCGGCCACGAGGCGCGCCGATTGCAACCGCGACGCCCCTGCCGGATTTCCCGTCGCGGAGAGTTAGGCCACATTGGAAGTCTCCTGAACATCGAGCAGAACGACCTCAAAGCGCAGCAAAGCATTCGGGGGGATGCCGGGAACTTCGGCGTCTCGATACGCCAAATGAGGACTCACGATTAGCTGACGATGCCCTCCGACTCGCATCCCCTCAACTCCATACTCCAGCCCGGCGATGACATCGCGCTTGCCGACGACAAACGAAATCGGTGCGCCGTCATCGTGTGAACTGCGGAACGGGTCGCCACGATTGAGAAAGCCTCGGTAGTGGATGGTGACAAGTTTGCCGCGCTCCGCGACCGCACCGGTTCCCTCGGTGATGTCCTTGATTTTCAGACCGGATGGCAAGTGCTGGCGGCTCATGTGGCATTCAACTCAGCGACCCGACCGACGAGGGCGCAGGAATGCAACAGCGATGCGATGACCGAGCTCGCTGCTGCCCGCTGATCGAACCAAGCCGCTCGCGCGGTGCAAGCTGACAGGACTGGGTGGAGGAGTGGGTCATCGGACACTTTCGGATCTGATTTTCAACTCTTGCGCTACTTTCGGATACCGATGGGCCGCCTCCCTCACCAACCCGGCTTCCAACTGCCGCCAGTCAGTTTGCGATGCACCATCGGTGTGACTACCACGGAGGATTGATTCGAGAGCGGCCACGACGTTCACCTTTACGGCGGGAACATCCATTGTCCACGCCTCCATCAACGCGGGTAAAGCCTGTCCAGCTTTCGGCCCCATCTCACGAAGCGCAACGGCGGCATAGCCCCGACGCTCGCTCGGCAACACGATGTTTGCCACGAACGGTTTGCTGAACTCGTACCGACGAAAATAGCCGATCAACTTCTGACGGATGCCGGATCGATCGTATTGCAGTTGCTTGATCAGATATGGAACGGCGTTGGAATCCATCCTTGCGAACGACGCATAGGCCACCGTAAAGCCGCTGGCCCTCGGTGATCCGCCGTAGACTCCCGAACAAAGGTCCGCGTACCACGCATCCATCGAGCGACCTTCGAACTGTGGAGTCTTGCCTCCGCCCTTCAGCGACAAAAACAATGCCAGGATAAATGCAGTCCCCGCCAGAACCCACCTGCTGAAGTTTTGCCTAGTCATGGTGTCTGGATAGATTCGAGGACGCTGTTTCGCCACCCACGGAAATCTGCGTACGAGGTTTTCACGCGGTAGTGTCGGGTGGATCGAGTAGCTTCCACCAGAGCAATTCAGAAAACTCTAAAGCCGCACTCATCCCCGGAACGCTCGACAACAACCTCGCCGGCATGAGGTACGCATCCAGCAGCAGCGCCGCCCCTGGGATGGATCCAATCCATTGAAGCCGGCCACCATCAGCAATGCGCCGTTGGAGTGCCGTGTCGATTCCGACGGTCAGGAGGTACCCGACGAAAACACCGGCCGTGAAAAGTGCTCTGCGGGCTGCGGTCAGTTTCTTTGTAGCGGGTTCGTTCATTTCTGGAGGGTCATCTCCATCAGCGGTCGTTTTGTTCCAGCCCTCACCTGCAAGATCGTGCCCAGCGGCGGTGCTGGATCCAATACCCAGCCGCGGCCGTACTCTTTTCGGTTGGAATTGGCGAACTCCGCCCGTGGTGACAGGACGGTGACCTGTCCATTCGGGGCAAGGAGGACGGCTTGGATCGATTGCACTTCTGCCGCGCTCAGATCCCCTCCGTAACACAGGGCTAGACCCAGTGTTTCCTGGGCAAATTCCATCCGAAGTCCGCCGAAACGTTGAACCGGAATTCCGAACTCGTGCAGTTTCTGGAGCCATCGCCCCTTCAACCCCGCGCAGTACACCGAAATCACTCTGCCTCTCGACAGCCGGACATCGACAACCTTGAAGGCAGGGTCGAGCACCCGAAAAGGAGGCGAAGCCGTCACCGCCATCCAGACAAGGGAAAGCACCACGGCCGCGAGGAGCAGGACGCCGCCGGCGATTAGTTTCCTTGGGTGAAGTTGCATGAAGCGCGCTGTGGTGTTCCAATGAATGAGCCCGAGTTGATCAATGGCACCGGGTCTCTTGGCATTTCAAGGTGGTGGCTCGTCATTGTTGTTTCCAGACCAATCTCCGATGCTGATTGGCGGGCCGTGAAAGCGGTGCCCTGGACCGAAAGCTAATACCGCGCGTCCCAATGCTCCCGCTGTAATCCGAAGCTGGGCAGAACGATCTCCACGTGTCCGTCGGCGAGGCTCACCGTCGCCCGCCCGGAGTGACGGCGGGTCAGCCCGTCGTGCGGATCCCAACTTGAAGATGGCATGAAAATAACGTTGGAAGGGCTCGGACTTGAATGAAGCGGCGGTGGTTCACCGGGCTCCGTTCCCAAGGCCGGGAGATCTGGGTCAACAGTCATCAACTTGCCCGAAGGATTCTGAATCTCCGCGGTGTGGAACAGATAGCTGTTTTCCAGTGAGTCTCCGATGGATGATGCGATTCCGGCCGCCCCTATGGTTCTTCCGTCGTTGTCGGGGGAATACGTGCTGCCTCCCTCGATCCGGTAGCTGAATGGGTAGGCCTGAAAGAATCCACTGGCGGGAGGGGTGGCCCAATAGCTGACCAGTCGCTTGTTCCCGGGGCAGATGAACATCGGGATCGGAAAACGAGGGCCGAAGTAGGGAGTGATGGCGCTTTTGTCCAGAGACCGGATCCCGAAGAAGTTCACCCACTGCGAGGGCGCTCCCTCCCAGCTTGCGATTCCGGGGAAAGCGTCCTGCGAATCGCTGGTGTAGTTCAACAGGGCGAGGGCCTGCTGCCGCTGGTTCGACAGGCACTTGACGGCGATGGCTCGGCTCTTGGCTGCCGCCAGAGCGGGCAGGAGCATTGCCGCGAGGATGGCGATGATCGCGACCACCACCAGAAGCTCAATCAAGGTGAAGCCATTCCTCCCGGGTTCTAGGCGGTTGGCCAAGGTTGATTTATTTCTGTGACAATGGGTGCTCATCGTCCTCCCTCGGTGCCGAAGGTGGCGAGGCACCCCCTCCCTTTCCAGTCGAAATTCACGGCCGACACATGCCAGGTGGTTCGCCGTGTTCAGCCTTGGGAATGCGTCCGTGGGAATGTCGCCGGACCAAACGCTTCGGGGATTTTGCGCACCCGTAGTCAATAACCCAAACCGAAGGTCGCTTACGGATTTTCTGGGCCCACCAGGCGAAACAGTCTGAGCGGAGAACTCAGTGGAATGATCGCGGTTCGAGTACCATTGGCTTCGACGGGGAGGTCTGGAACGGGGGTCCAATGGAAAGGTGGAGACAGGTCCGAAGTGGATTGCAGACCGACATTCGTCGGGACCGCGGGCCAGGAGAGTTCCACATCTGTGGATCTTGTTTTGATGACCAGGGGATTAGCCCGCCCTAGGACCGCGAGAGTGTCGAAAAAGCCCATCGCAACCGCGGTGGCTTTTGCCTGGGTGGGATCCGGACTCAACCTGGATTTGCTAACCGAGCCCCACAGGACAATTTCGCCAGTGTTCAGTAGGGCCGCGGATCGGCCCTCCGCGGCGGCGATTGCCACGACGTTGGTCATCGCTTTGATTGGCACCACGGTTGCACCGGCGCTGCTAAAACCCCAAGCGATGACTCCGCCCGTTTCGGTCAACGCCAGGGCGTGGGCGCTTCCGGCCGCGATGGCGTTAATTCCGTGAGTCGCTACCTCCGGGACTTTCAGGGAGTCCTGAATCGGCTGGGTCAACAGCACCACGCTCCCGTTGGTTTTTAGACCCAGCGTGAAGTTCGCGCCCGCGGCGATCGCCCGGTAGCCTCCCTGGCGATCGGCGGAGATCGCGGGGTGCCGTCCCCAAGTCAGCACCGTCCCATCGCGCTTTAGGGCGGCGTTGTGAGCCCGCCCGGCCGCGATCGCGACGACACCGGATTGTGCCTCGGCAGGAACGAGAGATTGGCCGCCTTCAACCGCACTCATGGGATCGTTGGTGCTTCCAGCCCCCCACGAGACCACCGAACCATCGGTCAGAAGCGCGGCCGTATGCGAAGCACCGGCGGCGACGGCTTTTACCCGTCCGTTAATCTGTGCGGGAACGGCCAGGAATTTTGGGAGTCCCTCGTTGGAAGCCCAAGTCACCAGGGAACCGTCGGCTTTCAGCGCGACGGCGTGCTGGTCTCCGACTGCCACCGAAACAACTTGGCTCCGTGCGGCAACCGGCACCAGGGAAAGATGGGAAGACGGGTTGGATTCGACAGATACCACCTGCCCCCACTGCGGTTGGTATTGCAGCACCGCAGGAACCGGGTTGGTGGTGATGCCGGCGATGTTGTGAACGACCACGGAGTAACTGCCCTCCAGACCGACGGCAAACCGGCCCAGATTTAGACCAGAGTTGGTCGCCCCGGGTATCGGAACACCATTCTTCGACCATTGATAATCCGGCTCGTAGATGTCGGCCTTGACGTCGAATCCCGTAGCATCGCCCACCCAGAAAATCCCAGACGGAGTGATGACCGGTGGCGCAGGAACCGCCGGAACGAACAACGCGAGAATGGACTGGGATCCGGAATAAATTCCAAGAATCGGAACCTGCAGTATCGAGGGAATGGATCGGTTGGCCCCCCAGACCACGAGAGAACCGTCCGACTTCAAGGCTGCACCTTCCGTCGGGGAAGCTGCGATGGCGACGATTCCGGAGCGGGTCTCGGCCGGGAGCATGCTCTGGCCAGCACTGTTGTCACCCCAGGCAACCACCGAGCCATCCGATTTCAGCGCCAGTGTGAAATTCCCCGCGGCGGCAATGCTGACCACGCCGGATCTTGCCCCGGCGGGCACGCTGGTCTGACCGGCATCGTTCGCACCCCAAGCGATCACAGAACCCGAGGAGTTCAATGCCACGCTGTGATAGGATCCTGCAGCCACAGAAACCACGTCGTTGGTCGCGGTTCGTGGAACTGCGGTTTGTTTCGACACATTGTTGCCCCAGGCGACCACGGTCCCGTCACTCCTGAGGGCGACGATGTGAGTACCACCGACCGCCACGGAGAGGATTCCGGACTGCGCCAGGGACGGGATATTGGTGATCTGCACCGCATTATTACCCCCCCACACGGCGAGAGTTCCATCCAGCATGATTGCAGCGGACTGTCTTCCACCGCCGGCAATGGACCTGACATTTCCCTGAATCGTGGATGGGATGTTGAGCTGGCCCACCGAGTTGTCGCCCCAACCAAAAACCGTGTGATCGCTTCGCAGGGCGAGGAAGTGATTGTCACCCGAAGCCGCAGCGATGACCGAGGACTGGGCTGGGAGAGGGATCGATCCCGGGGCGCCCGGGGGCACTTGAACGAGTGCTCCCGAAGGACCAGCAACGGTCACGAATCGGGTTCCGAAAAACGCCCAAGAACACATCAAAAAGTACAACGTCCGCAGACAGGCGCGTGCATTCATGGGGATCCCTTTGACTGGGTAACGAACTCCGTTTTGTTAATTCTGTTAAACTACCAGCCCGCGGCTGAAGGCCCGACGGTTGATGGAAGTGCCCGTGCTTAGCATGTCCCATACCATTTGTAAACGATGGCAAGACCCTCGATGCTCGGAATCAAAACGGATGCCCACGAACCCCGGCCGGTGCATTACGGCCTGCGAAGCCGAAACCATTGTTGGCGCCCAGTCACTGCGTTCGTGAGCCTCCATTGGTTTCCTACTCGGGTTGGTGCTCCGTCGACATCACGCCAACCATTCGGGTCCGCTAGATCCAGGCTCGATTGCGCCGAGACGCCCTGAAGTGCTGCGGGCCAGGAAAGGACTGCTCCTTGGAGACTCGGCGCCACGGCGACGTGGACTGGTGTTCCGAGGACAGCGCAGGAAACGAGACCACCTGCTGAGGCGGAAGTCACCAACCCTTGGAACTCGGGTGCGATTCGCGGCAAACCGGTGAATTGGACGAGCGTTCCGTCCGACATCGTAGTGAAGACTCCAGTGCGACCCACGGTCATCCCGACGATGTCCTGGCCGGGGCCGGCGAGAACCGGGGATCCGCTGGACTGCGCGCGACTCCAGAGTACGAGGGAGCCGTCGAGCTTTCGGGCCAGGGTGGAATAGGAACCAGCGGCAATTGCCACCACTCCCGAGCTCGCCTCTGCCGGAACCTTCCATCGGCTGTCCGACTCGTAACCCCAACTGATGACCGACCCATCCGACTTGAGCGCCACGCTGTGGGCCGAGCCGGCGGCGATGGAAATGACTCCGGATCGTGCGGCCTCTGGCACATCGATGGCACCGTTGGAACCATCGCCCCATCCGATCACCGTTCCGCTGCGGGTCAATGCCAGCGAGTGGTAAGCGCCGGCGGCAATGGCGACGATCCCGGCCGACGCTTCAACCGGAACAGCCGTCTGGTTCAATTCGTTGCTACCCCAGGCAACAACTGAGCCGTCCTCGCGCAGCGCGAGGCTGTGGGAGCCACCCGCCGCCACAGCAGCAATATTGCGGCGACCTGATTCGGGGATATCGCACTCGCCGTTCGCATTGACGCCCCAGGCGAGCACAGAACCATCGGCCTTCAAGGCCAGGACGTGATTCCATCCACTGGAAATGGTGACCACTCCATGCTGGGCTTCGATGGGAATTGAAGAGTACCCACCAGTATCCACGACCGATCCATCCGCGGGCAGAATGCTGAGCCGGGCGGGGACGGCATTGGTGACCGCTCCCAGATAATTCGACACCACCACGGTGTAGTTACCGGCAATCGCGTCACGAGCAATCCCCGGAGAATAGGTGACCTGGTTGGCGCCAGCGATTGCCACTCCATCGCGATACCACTGGTAGTTCAGCGGATACCCGGTGGCTCCCACCGTCCAGGAGACCGTAAGTCCTGCCGTCACAGACCGGTCGAGGACCGCCGAGGTAATCGTAATTGGCTCGGGAAGAACCCGTGCCAGCACGTGCGAATCGTCAACTGCAACCGAGGCGAAGCGTCCCTGAAGCCAGGACGGAATGTTTCCCTTCCCGTGGGATTTATCACCCCAGATCCACAGTGTGCCGTCCCGCTTGATCGCCGCGCCGGTCCGACTCCCGGCGGCGATCGACGCCACTCCCGAACGGGCCTCCAACGGTACCGAACTCTGGCCCACCGAGTTTCCACCCCAAGCCACAACAGTTCCGTCGTTGCGCAAGGCCACCGAAAAATCCAAACCCGCCGCGATGGCGATCACTCCGCTCCGGGCTTCTGGAGGAACAATCGTCCGACCATCCACCTCGTCCCCCCACGCGAGCACTTCTCCGGATCCGAGCAGCGCCAGCGAGTGGGTCTCACCGGCAGCTACGGCGACAACCCCGGACGCCGCACGCTCGGGCACCGTGGATTGTCCCCATCGATCATCGCCCCACGCCACCACCGCGCCCGCGGAGGTCGCGGCAAGCGAATGGTAGTCGCCTTGGGCGATCGCGATAACACCCGACATCGCTGCCGCAGGAACATTGGTCTGACCGAAGGTCGAATATCCCCAAATCAGAACGGCGCCCTGCGAGGTCAGAGCCAAACCGCGGCCAGCTCGCATCAAAAGCTTGGCTATGGATGCACCTCCAAGATTCGACGACGCATCGCCAGGATTCCAAGGGATCAATGAACCGTCGCTATGCAGCGCCCACGAACCTCCACTATCAGCAACCACATCGATCACCCCGCCCAACGCTGCAGGCGGCACCGGCGTGCTGGAGCCGTCGCCTCCCCAGCTCACCACCTCAGCATTGGGCGGCCCCACAGAAACCACCGCGGGAAGTGTACTGGCGGTGCCCCAGGTGTTTGTCGCCACCAGAACATACGCTCCTCCTTGCGCCGCCGAGATTCGCCCGAGCGACAATGTTCCGGAAGTGGCCCCAGGAACGATCTGCCCGTCCCGATACCATTGGTAGTCGGGATACCCGGTCGCCGCCCCTTTGAGGGTCACACCTTCTCCCGCAAACGGGCGGAGACCGGATGGGTTCGCCGAAATTCGTGGAGCCGATGGGACCACCACGGCGAGGCTCCGATATCCTCCGGCCGCGATGGCGATCGCCCCGAAAGCGGCATCAGGGGACACCGAGGGCTTCCCGATCCCGGAGTCGCCCCACGCCAAGACCGATCCATCGGTTTTGATGACAACGGTGTGATCGCCTCCAGCAGCAATGGCAGCAACACCTATACGTCCGGCATCCGGAAGACCACCGGTCGCGGGGCTGCCGTCACCCCACGTCACCAATGAGGCGTCGGCTTTCAATACCACCGCATGACGCCGTCCAGCGGCGATGGCCATGACTCCCTGCAGTGCCTCGGACGGTACATTCGTCACCGTGGTATTCACACCCCAAGCGACAACCCGGCCATCCGTCCGAAGTGCGAGACTGAACATATCTCCGCCAGCGACCGCCATCACTCCGGATCGAGCTGATTCGGGAACGGTTTGAAGCGCGGGATTATTGGCCCCCCAGGAAACGACCGCACCGTCCCGAGTCACTGCCAGGGAGTGATTGCGGCCCGCTCCAATGGCACGAATTCCCGACGACGCCGTGACGGGGACCTGGCACTGGGCATCCGCGTCCCCCACCCCAGGCGACCACCGCCCCGGACTGAGTTAGGGCCAATAGGTGATAGTCACCGGAAACGATCGCTACCACGTTGGATTTGGCTCCGTCCGGGATCGGCCACCAAGCGAAACCAGTTCTATAGTCGGAATCCAAATGACTCCAGGTGAAGACCGTACCGTCAGCTCGGAGCGCCGCCGCATCGTTGAGTCCGGTGGCCACACTCACGACATTCGAACGGGTACCGAGGGGAGCCGGAATGCTTGGGATTCCATAGCCCCCCCAAGACACGACCCATCCGGTTGGAGCCGCTTGGAGCACTCCGGTGGTGGCGACGGCATACCCGAGGAGGAGAATTGCGGCAGTTCGCGCACGAATTCCGAACCGGGCTTGCGCAAAGCGAAACGCGACCCAGCGCCGCAGAGAAAAACACTCCATGATTAATGGCAACCCCGAGGCAGTTACGGAAACGATCACAAGAACTCTCAAGAATACGAACCCAGTGGGAGCCGGACTGACGAAGCGCCGGTGTAAGGATCTTTCTGTAAATTGCTTTCCTTGTGTATCCACCCAACCCCTGAGGGGGAGGTGGAGCGGAGGCGAGCGTAGCGAGCCGAGCGGAACCGAACCCTCAGGGGTTGGGAACTGTAAATCGGTTGTCGT
>CAIVQB010000029.1 GCA_903907925.1 uncultured Verrucomicrobiota bacterium | reverse complement strand
GTTTCCGGGTGTCACGCACTGGAGAGGTGGCCGAGTGGCTGAAGGCGCTGGTTTGCTAAACCGGTTTACGGCCAAAAACCGTAACGGGGGTTCGAATCCCCCCCTCTCCGCCACTTGGCATTCAAAGACTTACGGTTTTTCTGTGCGCTGAGCGCACCGATTTTTGTCAAAAAACATCGTGAAGAAGAAGCCGGCAGCGCGACCGGTGTAAGTCAAAAAGTGCACTCCTCGTCGAGGGTTCGGTTCCATTCTCCCGCTCCAATCTCCCATGTAGCTTTCAGACAGTTTGTGGAGGTACCCCGACCCGGAATTGAACCGGGATCAACGGTTTAGGAATCCGACCGACCGTTCGAGACCATGAGTAACCGTTTATCACCCTGCGTGATACGGTTTTGCCGTTTTGCACCGTTTTGCATGTTTACACTTGTTTCATTGTTGCGCCCTGTTGCGCGCTTTGGTCGCCATCCTCCCGAAACGTAACTACAGAAAGTGGTGTCGGCGTTCGTGGGCCAGTTGCATTGGCTCCGCCCGGGGCAAGACGGAAGAAAACTCAAAGCCGCCTTTGCCCGAATTCGTCGCGTGTCCAAGGTTCCCGTTGCCGCCCCTTGCTCCGCCCAGGCCACCTCTTCGGGTCCACACCGTGACACGATCACAGAGGGGCGCGAATCACGTAGCCGACGGCTTCGTAACCTCGCACTCGCTTGGAATACATCTTGGAAAGTACGGGGACAGCGTCGTCGACGTAGTCGTAGACAATCACTTCGCGCTTACTGTCGTGAAGGCGGTGGAGGCGGCCAACGTATTGTTGCAGCGTTCCCTTCCAGGAAATCGGGGACGCGAGAAAAAGCGTGTCGAGCCGTGCGTCGTCGAAGCCTTCACCCACGTATTTCCCGGTGGCCAGCAACACCCGACATTCGCGCTCCGGGATTTGCTTTAACTGATCGGCGATAGCTCGTCGCTGCTTCGCTCCCATGCCGCCTTTCAACACAACGACGTTCTGGACCATCGGGGCGAGTCGCCCGGCAAACTCATCCAGTTGGCTCGTTCGCTCGGTCAACAACATCGGCGACCGGCCATCTTTGATGCACGCTAACAAGTCGTCGAATATGAGATCATTTCGAGCTCTATCTCCAGCCAGGGCGGCGTACAATTCGTGCATTTCTGGCCTATCTACCGAGGGCGGCATCCGAAAAGTGGTCGGACGGGGAATGACAGCGTGGGTGAACGGTCGAGCGAGTGCCTGCTCTTTTGCATTCACGCGATGGCGAATCGGACCACACTGCATCACGATAATCGGGTGATGGCCATCCTTGCGCTGCGGTGTGGCGGTGAGGCCGGTGACATAACGCGCTTTCACCTGCCGGAGCACCTGCTCAAAGCTCACGGCGGAAAGATGATGGCACTCATCCACAATGACGTGGCCGTAGTTGGCAACCAAATCGTCCACAACTTGCTTCCGATTCAGACTCTGGATGACCGCAACGTCGATCATCCCGTTGGGGCTTCGTCGTCCTCCGCCAATTTGCCCGACACCCTGGAGGGGCAGATTCAGGAATGAAGCAAGCCGCTCGCGCCATTGGTCCAAAAGTTGGCGGCGATGGACCAGCACCAAGGTATTTGCCTTCCGCGCGGCAATCAGCCACGCGGCCACGACCGTTTTTCCAAAAGCGGTCGTGGCGGACAAGATGCCGTCATCGTGAGCCAGCATGTCGTTCGCGGCGACTTGTTGGTCGGGCCGGAGCCGGCCATGAAACGTCACGTCGAGCGGCAGACTGGCAAATCGCTGGTCGTCGAGGTCAACAGCCACCTTGTGTGATTCGAACAGCGCGGTGATTTCTCCCAGACAACCGCGCGGCAAGGCGACGTGTTTCGGAAATTCCTCGGCGCAACGAATAACGCGCGGCTTATCGAAGGTGGACAGACGCATGGCCTGGGCGCGGTAGAACTCCGGGTTTTGAAACGCGGCAAGCCGATGGAGGCGATTCAGCATTGCGGAGGGCAATCCTCCTGTTTCGACAAAGACCAGGTTGCCCCGAACAATGCGCACTTTCGCTGGCAACGGACCGGGGATGACTTCGTCCTTTTTCTTCCGGGATGGTGGCAGCGTCCACGGATCTTCGGTTTGTTCCTCGTCTGTCACGCTGCGGCGGACACCGATGATGTCTCCGCTCCGTTCGGCCTCGTGCACAAGGCTCTCGACTTCACCAAATTCCATTCGCCGGACGCCCGTCAATAGTGACCACTGGTCAGGATGTGGGTTGAGTTCGGCGTCGAGAAAGACACTGTTGCCATGGCCGCGCGGCAGATGCTGCAACGGCAGGGCGATGAGATTGCCGAAGCCGCCTTTGGGCATGGTGTCCTGGCTTGGAAAGAAACGGTCGTATGAATCGAGCCCCAATTGATGCCGCCGCTCCATGGTCCGGGTCAGAATGGCCGCGCCTAATTTTCGGGCGAGTCGGGCGGGCATTGGTGCGGCAAAGAAGATCCAGACGTGCCCGCCGCGTCCCGAGCGTGACCGTTCGAGCAGGGCGGGCACATTCCACTCGCTACATGTGTGGAGATACGCCCGCACATCTTCCTGCCAGGTCGTTTTGTCAAAATCAGCGGCGAGGAACCGACACGTCTCATCGGCCAGCAGCGGGTAAACGCCTGCCGTGAGTTTCCCCATCAAGTGGTCGTAAATGACCTGGTCGGTCAGCGGGAAGTATTCCCGGGGTTCTTCCAAATGCGTGGGGAACGGTTTGCCCCAAACCCTTCGGCACGCGGGGGAGTATCCCGCCTTTCCATTGCGTCCCTCCCACCGCACCGCATAAACGTCTTCGCGCCCACGAAATAGGCTGAGGAAAAACTTAACCTTTTCTTCCGGGCTGGACTTGGCAGTTACCGTGCCTGCCGGGGCCGGCGCAGCAGCGGGCGGTGCCGCAACTTCCGGGATGGGCATCTCCAATCGGCCACGCAATTGCCGATTCTCCTCGCGCAGCCGTTCGCACTCCGCAAGCGCTTCAGCAAGCTTTGCGTCGTTGAAATCGGATGCGCTCATAGTGGAGATCGCTCGCTCATGCCAAATGCACCCGTTGTCGTGGTGCCAAAGGCGCGCCGCGCTGCAATCGTTTGGCGCTGGCTGTAGTCCAACTCGTTCCGAGGCTCGGGGGTCATACGTTCAGCCCTCGCCGTTTCCATTCTGGCTTCAGGCGCTGACTCAGCATCGCTTCCGCCGCCTCCTCGCCTCGGCCGCCGCAGTGATACAAATCGACATAGGTTTGCACCGCGTTCGTGCAGGCCATGCGATTGTCACCCACCGAACCTCGGTCGCCCAGATAGAAGACCCCGTCGTCATCGGGAATCAGGACCACGAGATTCTCGCCCGAATCAACCAGCTTGGCTTCGACCAGTTCTTCGAACTTTGACGCGTCTTGCTCACGGACATACAGCCATGTCTTGGGCTGTCGGACGGGCGGTGCTTGGAATTCTGCCGCCGAAAACGACCCGTATGCCGCGTAGCCCCCGGTTTCAGAGCCAAGTCGGGCCAGCGCATCGCGCAGCTTCTTTCCCTGTAACAACTTGAAATAACCGCGCCGTTCGTGGCGCTCGGAGCGATAGGCATCACGCCACGCGAACAACAGTTTCACGGGATCGCGTAACCGAAAGCCGCCGTCATCAGCGCTCGCGATGAAGGCCTCATCGCGCAAGTAGCGAACCACCTTGTTCACCAAGCCGAGACTTGGCTCGGGAATAGGCGTCGCCAGTTCGCCGAAATGGCCTTCCAAGTGACGCTGTGTCCACCGCATCCCTGCGTGCTCCGTCACCAACAGTGCGCGGATGATCCGGCTGGCTTCCTTCGTGCTGAGATTGGCGGTCGGGCGTGGGCGCACATGGACCGACTTGTTGCCGGTGTGGGTCAGGATGAACGAGCCGGGGATGTCGAGCCGATGATTGCCCGCGAGATCGAACCAGCTCCAGCCGCGTTCCGCGCACAATTCGGCAACACGAGATGATACCCAAGGCAGCGCCAGGACAGGCACAACCACTTTGGGGCTTCCTTCCGGTGAAAACTTCCTGTCCGCCAATGCTCGGAAGCCGCTCGGATGCAGCTCGCCTTTGCATTCCACACAGAGCGCCGCATTTCCTCCGCCCGGCAAGGGCACTGTGGCCAGCAAATCGAACTCGGCGTCCGATTCACCACCCACACGCTCGACCTTCCAGCCCCGCAGCCAGTCCACGCCCCGCAGCATTTCCTCCAGCTTCGCCGCCAGAGCTTTCTCCAATGCCACTCCTGAGAGAGCCTTTTTGTTCACGTTCAGGTTGGTGTTCACAGCTCCGTGAACATGTCTGTTTACGTGAACATCAGTAATTGAAATATCCTGTTCGCATGAAGCAGAAGGTTTTGACGAGCTGCTAGGCCATTCCGCGCCAGCGCCGAACTGTCCATTCGACCGTCAGCAACCCCAGCACCGCGGCCAGCCACCAGGACCTGTCCCAGAGTGGCGTGTGGCGGTATTCAATGTTCGGCGGCGGGACGCGCGCAAACAAGGCGCCGGCATTTGTCGGTTTTTGGTTCCAGGCAAACGCCTCGCCCCCGGACGCCCGGGACACGGCCGCCATCAGTTCGGGGCGAGCCCGTAAGTCCGCCATTTCCGGGTCGACGACCTCGCTCACCAGCAATTGACGATCCTCACCCAAACGCATCCCACGTTCGGTAGCCACCGCGGTCAGAATATAACTTCCCACCGGTGGTGCCGTGAATTCAGCGAAGTAGGTCCGGTGGGCGCTGTCATAAACAGCCCGGGCGACCGCATTGCTACTGGAATTCGAACCGAGGAATAGAGTCACTTCCCCGGTGGAGCCATCCTGCCCCGTCTCGCTGCGCAGCTTCACCCCGGTTCGAACGGGAGAGCCAGGAGAGACGTAGCCTTGAGTCAGCTCCAGGGTCACGGCCGAATTCGTCCGCCCGATCCGGCCGGCCGCAAGCCATCGCACGGCGTTCACCCAGAACTGGCGATAATAACGACTATCACAATTGGATTCGGTCAAACGGCCATTGGGATTGATCCGTTCACCCCAGAGGGTTTCAAAATCGCGGCCCCAGGACCGGGTTGTATCCGAAGTAAACGCCATGCTTCGGCCTTTCCCAATCTGTTGCACCGCGATCAGCACGTTGCCGCCCGGGCCTTCATCCTCAGCAAGGATCGTCGCGCCGGGCTTGGCCCGCTCCACCCGGTTCATGCCGTAAAGCGTGGGGAATTTATCCGTCCAGATGGCCTGCGTTTCCCTCCGATCCGGACTGAAGGCCACCAGCGGATGGCTCCAGGCGCTCGGCGGCACGGCCAAACGAATTGGCCGAACTTCAGAGTCATTTTCGCTTTCCATCGCCACCGGGATGATCCGATCCAAGATCGTGCGATGATACCCCCCTTTTCCGAAGGCCGAGTTTCCCCCGATCATCACAAAACCGCCGGCGTGTTTTTCGACGAGCCGATCAATGTTCTCCAACTGCTCCTGGTCAAACGACGAAATCTTGATGTCGCTGTGGATCACCACGTCATACTCGAGCAAACCGGCCAGCGTTTTCGGAAAACCATGGGTCGGATGCTCCACAGGATAGATCCGTTCATTCGTTTCCGGATCCGCATCCACAGTGTTCAGGAACTGTCCATTATTGCCCTTCTGACGATAGAGGGCGGTTACCTTGATATCCTTGTCCGACTGCAGGGCGTCGCGCAGGTATTTCCATTCTGGAATTGGACTGGAGCTCTGTTGCGGAGTGCCCTCCATGTAGAGCACGCGGATGGTCGGATCAATCACCTCCAATGCGAAGCGTCGATAGTTATTGGAAGTCAGCCATTCGCCAGGCAGCGGAGCGAGGCTGACGTCGTAAATCTGGAACCCCTTTTGGCGCGGGGTGAAATTGAGCTCAATCTGCTGGGATCCGCCGTTCAGCCGGACATCTTGGGCCACCAACACCTCGCGGTCCCGGGCGATCTTTATCGCCGCGAGCTGATTGGAAAATCCAGTGGAGCGAACCGTCAGCACGACGCGCGTCGGGGCTTCATTCGGCACGGCGCGTTTCACCTGAACATTTTCAATCACGACATCCTTGGCGTCGTTGGTGGTGCCGGTGACCACGGTATAAATCGGAATCCCGCGCCGCCGGAACTGCCGGGCCACTGCTTCGGGGGATTGCGTCGATGTCTCGATGCCGTCCGAGAGGATCACCACTCCGGACCAGGGCTCTTCGGCCGGGGCAGCGAGGAGGTTTTCGAGGGCCCGCGAGATCTCGGTCACGCGTCCGGTCGGGCTGGCCGACTTGAGCTCCGCCAGAGCGGTCATGGATTGGCTGAAGGCAAAGGCGGACACTTCAACGTTGGCGGGCTTTGGGTCATACAATTCGCGCTGCGCCCACGCCTGAGCCGTCGCCAATCGACCCCCGGGCACATCGCGAGTCGTCATGCTTTTCGACGCATCGATCAGGACCGCCAGGCGCGCCTTTTGGGGATGAACCACCCTCTCGATCCATTGTGGATCCAGGAGGCAACCCACCACCAGGGCGATGGCGAGCCAGCGCAGAACGACGAGGAATGCCCGCACCGGTTGTTCTGCCCGCCCCCGACCGAAGTAGTAGCTGGCCCCGAGCACCACGACCGCGGCGAACCCGACAACGGCCAGCCATCGCCAATCCGGAGCGTAGGTAAAATGGATCATTCGAACGGAAGTGGGTTTCGATTCCTCAGGCCACGGTTGGGCTCCGCAGCCCGTCCGAACCCTCGAGCGAAGTTCGTCGAACAGTGACTATTGGGCGTGGGAGAGCCGGCGGAAATAGTCAGAAATGGCCCCTTCGTATTGGGTCGGAGCTTCCTCGGCCACAACGTCTCCCAGCTCGGGCTTGCCCTTCAAGAGTCGCTCCAGCGAAGCAATGGCCGAACCCATGGCGGCGCTTCCCTGATCGCTGGCGGATCCGGCGCCAGGACGGTCTCCCCCCTTCATGGCCTTGGCCGCCGTCGCGAGTTTCCCGGCGGCCTCGCCCATCTGCTTGCCGGCCTTGGCTGCCTGGCGGGAGGTTTTGCCCGCCAACCCGGCAAGGCGATCGGCCAGCGCTTTAGCTTCCTGACTGACCCGCTCTTCTTCCGGTGCCAGCTTCGCCAGATCGGCGTCGGGTTTGGTTTCGGGTTGTCCCGGCTTGGCCTCACCCTCCTTGGCTTGGCCCTTCCCCTGCCCCTGGCCTTTTCCGGCACCCGGAGCATTGGATTTCGCCTGATCCACCAGAGGGCGGGCGAGGCTTGGAGTTGGGCCCGTCTGGCCGTCGCTCGGGGCATCTCCAGGATTGACGCACGCGGTGCTGAGTTTCGATTGCTGGGCCAACAGAGTTTGCATCTCCGCCAGCGCGCGTGCGAATTCGGCTTGGTTCGGCTCCGACTGATTCCGCTTCCGGATCGCCTCCAATACCACCGCCAGAGGCGACAGCTTCTGCTCTGGATCCTCTGGGGCCTTGGCCGGGGGAACGAGAGGCAGATCCTTCAACTGCGGCATGTGTTTCAATACCAGATAGAGACTCGCCAAAGCCGCCTCTTCACGTGGCAGCGCCGCGTCCCGGCGGTGCTCCCGGAGTTTCGCCGCGGCCTCGTTCATGGCGGTAAGGGCCTGATGAATTGCTCCCTGTGCCGCAAACGGCGCTCCCTGCTTGGCCAATTCCGTCTGATAAATCTCACCCAACGCCTGCGCATCGGTTTGTCGCGATGCCAGTTCGTCAAACTCAGCCGCCTGGCCCGATCCCGGCCGCCCCGCCAATGCGGTCGTGTCGGCAATGATCTGCTTCTGAACCATCAACAGGTTCACCTTTTCCCCTGGTTTGCCGGGTTTTTTCGGTGACGGTTTTGTTTCCAGATGATTGATCTCGATGAAATAGACCGGGGAACGGCCCACCCCGGGACCATCGTAGGTGTTGTTGTCGGTCGCTTCTGCGTGGTAGGCGACGATCTGGTAGTCCCTGAGATCCAACTCCGCGAGGTTCAACGCAAAATCGGCCCGCGCCTCATGGTTGGTGCCAAATTGAGGTTTGAGGATGGCCGTCCGCTCGGGGTCGCCCAATCGGTGATAGACCACCCGCACCTCCGTCAACCCGAAGTCATCGCTGGCGGCGATCTTTAACGGAATCGTATTGGTCCCCGCCGATCGCATATCGCCACCGGGCTCGAGGATCTCAACCTTCGGAGCGTCGTCGGCAATCGCGGTCAGGGTGTGCCAAGTCTGATCCGTGCCGCGATGCCCGGCCGCGTCGGTCAGTTCGATTCGGTAGGTGGCATCCCGGAGAACGGAGAATTCCGCGGTCCACCTTTCCCCGGAAGCGGGCGAAAGTTCGAGCACCGTCTCATTGGTGAAATGCAAGCGGGCGTTCTTCAGCGGCGTTGTGGCCGAGACTTGAAAGCGGGCGGTACTACCCCGGACCACGCTCAAATCCGGCGATCCAAATTCCGCGGCCTTCAGTCCGGTATAGGCTGGCGGCTTTACTCCGATCCGGAGGTCTTTCACGGCCGGCGGAACGTAGGCGGTCACTGCGAATTCCGCGGACACGGCGTCGCTGCCCGAAACCCGGTAAACAAAGGACTGACGCACGTTGTTAAAGGCATGACGAAAGGTTCCGTCCGCCTCGCGGCGCAGGACATCCTGCGACCATTCCGTCCTGCCCTCCTCGCGCCAGGCCAGAGTCGCCTGCGAGGGCACCCGTCCGCGAAAGACATTCGTGACCACCAGGTCCTGTCCGACGGGAAGTTCCACCGAACCTGGGCTCACTTCGACCCGTGAAAAGACCGCACTCGACCAAGGAACCACAGTCCGTCTCAGCGCCGTTCCAGCGGCCGGTACAACCAGCCAGAATCCGAGCAAAGTCAGCAACCCGGCTCCGGCCACCACGGCGGGCGTCCGGATGCGTTGGGTATAAGGCAACGCGGCCTGTTGCAGGACCGCCGCCGCCCGTTGCTCCAAGGCACCGACGAGCTCGGACTCATAGTCCTGCGCGGGCCTCCGTTGCCCACTCAGGTATTCCGCCGCCGTCGACACCTCACAGCCAGCCTGGGGAGCTGCCGACTCCAATTCCAGGGCCGCTTCCTTCATCGAGGTCGGGCGTTTCCGTTGGCGCAGGAATTGACGGATCCCCAACCCGGCCGCGACCGCCAAAGTAATCCAGGCCAGCCACCGGACGGCTCGGGGCAACAACACCAAATAGTCCGCGGCAGCGGCGGCCACGACGCCGCAGAGGATCACCGCTACCGCCGTCAGCAGGACAGTGGAACGCAACGACTGATCCCGTAGGCGGCTGGCCGACGCGAGCTGGGTGCGGGCGGAGAGGTCGTTATGATTCATAGGTCAGCCTCGCTTGGGTCGGGTTGAGTTAGGGGTGAGATCGATTCGAAAGGAAGGTTTCGAGAAACAAAAGCACCAGGGCCGCGCCTAGCAAGACCCGCCAAAACTCGCGTTGGTTTCGGGTGCTGCCAAAAAGGCCCGCGGTCAGGGATTGACCGGTTTCCGGCGGCACCCTTTTCACTTGGGATGCCAATTCCGCACTGCGCCAGGCGAGTAAATCACTCTCGGCGGTGGGAATATTCGCCGCCCAACGCTGCCGTTCCCGCCCCGTTGGGTCGAATAGAGAATAGATTCCCGGCTGGACCAGATTCGTGGACCACCGGCCGCGGGAATCCGCCACGACCGTCGATTCCGCCCCGCCAGGACTCCGCAGGCGGAACGGGCTTCCCGCCGCCGCAGGTCCCAAGTCCCACTCGCCGTCCGCTCCGACCACCCAGTTCGTCGCAGCCCGCAGCCGTCCCGCCACTTCACGACCCGAGAGGTACCACGCCGTCTGCTGCACCCAAGGCACATAGGTCTTGTGCTTGGGCCAATCCGTCCAAGCAGTGTCGGCCGAGGTGTTGACCCAGAGGACGCGGCCATTTCCCAGCGTCTTGGCCACCATCAAGGGCACCTCGTCCTCAAACCTCGCTAGGATTCCACCGGTACTCTCCACACTTACTCCGTATCGGTGGGTGAAGGTCGGCAGGGCCAGATTGCCGCTGTTGACCGGCCGAAAGGGGGCGAAAATGGCAGCGGAAGGTTCCCGGGCACCCAGATGCCATCCATCCTCATCGGTCGCCGTCTCGACCCCTCTCAGGATTACCGGCGAAAGCTCGGCGAAATCCGCATTATACCGATTGGCCGTGGTTTCCTCTCCCACAAACACCAGTACGCCGCCACCCCGTTTCGTAAATTCTCTCAAGGCCGACCCGGCCTCAGGCAACAGCTGCCGACCGGCGGGCAACACCACCACTTCCGGGCGGAACCCGGCCGTTTCCGACCGCAACGCCGTTGCCAGTCCCTCCCAGCCGACCTTTTGAAGCGCAAACGGCGAGGCCGCACCGTTCGTCGTGCCCGCCGAGGGGTCCAACGCGGCGCCCAGGAAAAACGTTTGTTCGGCGAAGGATCGTCCTCCCGAACGCCCTTCCACGAGCAGAACTCGAATCGGTTCCGGAACGTAGAAAGCCTCGTAACGCCGGTCATCGAGGGGAAATCCATCGTTTGCCGTCACCTCGAATTCGGCACTGTGCCAGCCGGGTTTCAACGCGGGGAAAACCAAATTGAGATTGGTCTTCACTCCAACCCCAAGAGAACAGGCGCCCTGGGAGACGGATCGACCGTCCATGCGCAATTCCGTCCGCAATGCGGACGCCGCCTCATCACTAAAGCTCGCAACCATGGCCGTCGGCGGAGCGCCATCGGGCGGGTCCAAGTTCAGCTCCGTAACCGCCAGGTTCGGCGTGGCGATATCCCCGATTTGATGCCACTGCAGTTCGAGGTCGGTCGGCAAAGTCACCGCTCTCAGATTCTCAGCGGAAGTGCGTTGCAGGTCACTGATGACAGCCACGGTCGTCGTCTGCCGGAGCGCTCCAACCTGCGTCAGGCGCACGGCCGCCCGAAGGCCATCCGCAAGGTCCGCCGCCCCGCCGGTGGGTTGCAACTGAGCCAACTTCGCGCCCACCAACGAGGCAGGAGCAAACCCTGAAACCACCCCACCCTTCCCCCCGCAGACCACCAGGGCGGCGCGATCCTCCGCGTGCAATCCCGCCAGAAGTGCCTGCGCCGCCTTTTGCACCCGGGGCCATCGGGGCCCGGCGGCATCTCGGGCCTGCAAGCTGGCCGACGTGTCAATGACGAGAATCAGCTGACGCGCAGGCTGCCCGGCTGCACCCAGCCCAAACGGCAAATAGGGCCGGGCAAATGCCAGCACCAACAAGGCGAAGAGCAGGAGACGGACGCTGAGGAGAAACAGGTTCCTCAACTTGCGCTTCGAGGTCGCCTGCTCGTCCTGTCGCGCAAAGAACCGCACCGTGCTGAACCGCAGCCGAGGACTCTTCCGCTTCAGCAACAGGTGCAGCACCACCGGAATTGCCAGCCCCGCCAGCGCGGACAGGAAAATCGCATTCGTGAAAAGGAAAGGCATCGCTGGATTCCGGCTCAGACGGCCAGACGTTTTTCCAAGTAGGCGATCAGGGCGATATCCAGCGGCTGATCCGACCGCACCAAGTGGTAGTCCAACTCCCAATCGATGCAGGCCTTACGAACGCGCTCACAAAACGCGCTCACACGCCGGCGGTATTCCTCGCGAAAATCATCCACCTGCACCAGGACCTCCTGGCCCGTTTCGCTGTCCTCCATCACATATTCGCCCTCGTAGGGCAGGTCCAACTCCTCCGGCGCCAGGGTGTGAAAAACGATCACCTCCTGACGCTGCGCATGCAATTGGCGCAGCAGATCGAACGAAGCGTCCTCCGCCGTGAAAAAGTCGGAAATCACCACCGCCAATCCGCGTCGCGAAAACGTCTGAACTAACCGGTACAGATCCTGATTGAGCAGCGTACCGCCCCCAGATTTGGCCCGCGCCAAAAGTTCGAAGATCTCCATCGCCTGCATCCGCGTCGACTGGGCAGGCAGGGCTTGTCGCGATTCGGGGCCAAAAAGGACCAGCCCTGGAGCGTCGCGCTGCTTGACCATGAGTTGCGCCAACGCCGCGGCCAGCAGCCGCGCGGTTAGAAACTTGTTGGCGTCGCCCGCCCCAAAATCCATCGACGCACTGGTGTCGAGATAGATCTGGCAGCGCAGGTTGGTGTCGTCCTCGAATTGCTTGACGTAGTACTCGTCCGTCCGAGCCCAGACTTTCCAATCAATGTGGCGCAGATTGTCCCCCGGCACGTAGGCCCGGTAGGCGCTGAATTCCGTACTGTAACCGAGGAAGGGACTCCGATGGAGTCCATCCAGGAAACCCTCCACCACCAGATTTGCCAGGAGCGGCAGGTCCTCCGTTGCCGCCAGCAGACGCGGATGAAGGGCAAACGTGGAAGCCATTGGACGAAGGGTGTCTGGAACGTTTGTCCGGCGCTAGCGCGCCACTTCCGCCAGCAACCGCTCAATGAGATCGGCCGCCGAAATCTTCTGCGCTCGCGCGCTAAAGTTGGCCAGAACCCGATGACGCAACACCTGCCGGGCCACGGCTCTTACCCCTTCGTAGTCGGCGCAGACCTTTCCCGCCACCGCGGCCTGCGCCTTCGCTCCCAGGATCAGGTACTGCGAGGCCCGCGGGCTGGCACCCCAGCGGATCAATTCCTTGACGTACGGCGGCGCCGCAGGGTCCTCCGGTCGCGTTGAAGCCACCAACCGCACCGCGTACCGAATGACCTCGTCACTGACCGGAATGGCCCGGATCAGCTTCTGGATGCCGATCAGTTCGTCACCGGTCAAAACCGGCTTCAATTCCGGCAGCTCGTTTCCGGTGGTGGATCGTACAACCCGCTCCTCCTCCTGCGAAGTCGGATAGGTCGTCCGAATGTGAAACATGAAGCGGTCGGCCTGGGCCTCCGGCAAAATATAAGTACCCTCCTGCTCGATGGGATTCTGGGTGGCGAAGACATGGAAGGGCGCGGCGAGCGGATAGGTCTTCGTGCCGATCGTGACCTCCCTCTCCTGCATGACCTGCAACATCGCCGCCTGGGTCTTCGGCGGGGTCCGGTTGATTTCGTCCGCGAGGATCAAATTCGCGAAAATGGCCCCCGGCATGAAGACCTGCCGCCGGCGGCCCGTCTCGTGGTCCTCCTCTAAAACATCCGTTCCCGTGATATCGCTGGGCATCAGATCCGGCGTGAATTGGATCCGGCTGAATTTCAAATCCAGCACGCGCCCCAGCGAACGGATCAGCAGGGTCTTGGCCAGGCCGGGAACGCCTTCAATCAGGCCATGGCCCCCGCAAAAGATCGTCAGCAGGACATTTTCGATGACTTCCTCCTGACCGATGATGACCTTGCCGAGCTCCGACCGCAGCAGCCGACGCTTCTCGACCAGTCGTTGAACGGCGTCGACGGTGATTGGGGACGACGCGGGCGAGGCCGTCGTCGGGACCGGGGAAACGGGTTCAGGCATGATGAAAAGATGATCCGGGTTAGGCGGTGAGCGGCAGGATAATCGGGAGGAGGTGCACCTCTCAGGGGCTTATGACACGAGTTTCGCCCGTTTGTTTCAACAGGGTTGCGGGAATTTGTCGAGTCCATGACGCAACCCCAGCGCCGCGCACGACTCCGGAGGCCGGGTTAGAGGAAGCGCTGCGGTGTGTGATGCCGGCTCCCTGCACAAGCAGGACCGTCTGAGATTTTGCTCAATGTCCGTAAACGGGTCCACGACCACGACCAAAGCCCGCTCCCCAGTTCGGAGTCGTTGACACGCGGCCAGCACATCCGTTTGGAATCTCGGGCTTTCAAAGGCTTTCCCGACGGTCGGTGGCGCAAGAACGGTTTGGGAATCCGATCGACCGTTCGAGACCCTGCAACGCGGGCGTCGGACAAGGGTCATAGCCCCGGTTCAGGAACCAGTAGGGCCGGTTGAACAGACTCGATGGTAGAGAGCCTCATATTGGGGAACGATCACCTCCGGCGAAAACCGTTCCTGCGCGCGCCCCTGTGCCGCGCGACCCAAAGCCAGGCGAAGGGATGGATCCTTCATGAGGCGGTCGAGTGCGGTCGCCAAAGCCTGCGCGTCACCGGGAGGGACCAGGATACCGCTCGATCCATCCTCCACCAGTTCCGGGATCCCGCCCACGCCGGAAGCGACGCTCGGACAGCCGAAATACATCCCCTCCAGGATGCTGAGGCAGAAGCTCTCGGTTTCTGATGCGAACACCCCGAGATCAGCGGCCTGGAGATAGTCTTCGATCGAGCTGACGTTCTCGCGGATGATCACCCGACCCTCCAGCCCGAGCTGCCTGACCTGCCCGGCGAACGGCGCGAAACTGCCTCCGGCCAATATCAGCAGCTTGAAATGATTCGACGCCGTCAGCCGGGACGCCGCTTCGAGGACGAGATCCACGCGCTTCAACGGACGCAGGTTCGAGGAATGGAACAGCAGGACTTCGTCCGGCTCCAGCCCGAGTTCGCGGCGCACGTCGTCGCGAGACCGTTGCGGAGGACGCGGGGCGAAGAAGTTGTGGATCACGTCGACCGGCCCCTTGAAAGCGAGGAGCCGCAGGCTCTCTCCCTTCAGGAATTCCGAAACGGTGGTCACGGCATCGGAGCAGTTGAGGGCGTGTCGGATCGCCGGACCGTATCCCGCATCCCGACCGAGCAACGTTGTGTCAGTGCCGTGGAGCGTGGTGACAACTCGCGGACGGCTCTCCGGTGGCAGCATCGATCGGGCAAGGATGGCGGCCGTCGCGTGAGGCACCGCGTAGTGAACGTGGAGAAGGTCCAGTCCGTGGGCTTGGCTGACCTCGGCCATTTTCACCGACAGCGGCAGGGTGTAGTCCGGATATTTGAAAAGGTCGTAGTCGTTGATCACGACCGGATGGAAATGAAGACGCGGCGCACCGGCCGGCAATCGAAAGGGCCGCTCGTAGCTGATGAAATGGACTTCATGTCCGCGCTTCGCCAGCTCCTCTCCCAGCGCCGAAGCCAGGACCCCGCTGCCGCCCACCGATGGATAGCAGGTGATGCCAATCTTCAATCGTCTCGCGGCCGTCATGTCAGAATCGGCCGTCATCACGGCTCAGAGATCGCAGCGAATCGAACACCGGAGGATCGTTGGGAAAGAGGGGCCATGGCATGCGCCACTCCGGCGCGGAAACCCAGCATCCGGGAACGCACGAGTTGATGTTCCACATAGTTCCGGGCGGAAACCTGGGTGACGTGCGCGTTCATGGCAGCGGTCCACGCGGTCACGACTTCGGGAGCAGAAACATCGATGAACACCGGTGAGATGTCGGACGGTTCGGCCTCTGGTGTGACGGCGTAGAAGAGCAGTTGAGAGATGGCGTGGCCCGGCTGATCCCGCAGCTCGGCAACGCCGCCGTAGCGGGCCAGTCGTGTGGCGTCTCGGACCAGGGTTCCCAGCCGCCAGTGGTCCGGGTGCTGATTTTGCACCGTGCTGGGCGCCAGCACGATTCCCGGCTGAATCCGGCGGATGATCCCCGCCAGACAAATCGCGTGAGCGGAACGAATCTCCAAATGCGCGTCGCCGTCGAGATGAACGAATTCAAGCGTTGCCCCGAGCAGGGTCGCCGCTTTTTCCGCTTCCCGGGTCCGTTCCGCGGGCGTTCCCCGCGAACCCGATTCTCCGCGGGAGGTGACGACGAGATGCACCGCCCTGCCCCGGCGGACCTCTTGGGCCACCACCGCACCGCAGCCGAACTCGATGTCGTCCGGGTGCGCCCCAAACACCAACAGCGGGGCCAGTTCAGGCGGGGAGATCGGTGTAGGCTTCATCAGAGCGGTCGATGGGGTCGCGGTTCACGAAGGTGATCTCCGGCGCGTCTTCGCGGCAGAGATAGGCCTGCTCGCCGGCGCCGGCGACATAGTGGGTGCAGTGCACCACGGACTGCATCCAGCGGAGCCGGCTGTCGCGCGACGGGCTGATTTGTTCTTT
>CAIVQB010000028.1 GCA_903907925.1 uncultured Verrucomicrobiota bacterium | reverse complement strand
CAAAGTGCTGACCGAAGTGACCCAACCTCCGCTGACCCGGACGCAGTGGAGCATTCGTTCCATGGCAAAGCACGCCGGAGTGTCCAAGAGTCACGTCCAGAAGCTGTGGAGCCGCAACGACATCAAGCCGCACGTCAGGCGGACCTTCAAACTCTCCAAGGACCCCAACTTTGAGCCCAAGTTCTGGGACATTATTGCCCTCTACCTGAACCCCCCGCAGAAGGCCTTGGTGCTGTGCTGCGACGAGAAGAGTCAATGTCAGGCCCTGGAGCGGACTCAACCGGGGTTGCCTTTGGGAGTCGGGCACATCCAAACCCAGACTCATGACTACGTTCGACACGGGACCCTCACGCTGTTCGCGGCGTTGTCGTACCTTGACGGCAGAATCCTTTCCCAAACGGCGGCCCGGCACACTCACGTCGAATGGCTGAAGTTTTTGAAGCAGATCGACCGGGAGACTCCTCCCGGGTTGGATCTGCACCTGATCGTGGACAACTACGCGACCCACAAGCACGCGCAGGTGCGGGCGTGGTTGAGCAAGCATCCCCGCTTCCACATGCACTTCACCCCCACCAGCAGTTCCTGGATGAACCTCATCGAACGGTTCTTCCGCGACCTGACCGTCGACGTCGTCCGCCATGGCAGCTTTCAGAGCGTCAAGGAACTCGCCTACGCCATCACCGACTACCTCGCAGAACGAAACCTGAAGCCCACCCGATACGAGTGGCGCGCCAAAGGGGCCGACATCCTCGCTAAAATCCAGCGCGCTCGTCAGAAACAGGAGACCTTGGAGCATGGGACTTAGTGGTCAGCACACTAGTTCTTCAGGTACTTCCCGATCACTGCCGCGGCGACGTCATCGGTGGCTTTGAAGGCTTCGTCGCCGCCGGCGTTGGTGAAGATGATGACCGCAAAGTCGCGGTTCGGCGCGAGCCAGAGGTTGCTGAACCAATAGGTGTTCGATCCGGTGTGGTTCAAGGCCGTCCCTCCAGCCCACCCGCGTTGCGCCGTTCCCCAGCCCAGTGCGTACGCCTGTCCGGGAAGTGCAGTGTGCAAGTGGTGCCAGGATTCGGTGTGGAGGGGCAGGGGCGTCGGGCGGCCGAGTTCGCCGTTGAGATGGGCCATGACGTACAGCTCCAGATCCGCCAGTGAGGCGTGGACGGTTCCGGCCGGTCCGAGCCCCGGCGGATTGTCGGCCTGGGGTCCGGGCGTCATTGGTTCCCAACGGGTCTTGTTCCCACGATGCCCCCATGGGTCCGTACCTTTTCGCATCAAATCCGGCGGTCCAAATCCGGCCTCCTTCATCCCCAACGGGCGAAACAACTGCTCCTGAATCAACGTCTCCCAGGGGATTCCCATCCGTTGTTCCAGCAACGTTCCCGCGAGAATGTAGCCGGTGTTGGAATAGACATGGCGGGTTCCCGGTGGAATCGCCGGTGGTTGCCGGGTGACCTCGTGAAATAAGAATCGCCTCTGGTCCCTGGGAGTCCCGGGCGACGACCAAAACCGCTTCCAAAGTCCGGTGCGATCCAGCCATTCCTGGTCGGGTGCACCTCCCCGATGGCCGAGCAGTTGTTCCAGCGTCACGTCGCGCCACGCGGGATCCATTGATTCGCGCTCCGCGGGAAAGGCCTCGGACAGCGGGGTGGACCATTTCAATTTCCCTTCCTCGACGAGAATCGCGGCCAGCGTGGCGGTCATCGACTTGGTGATCGAACCCTGATGCCACCGGTCGTCCACGGTCACCCGCTCGGTGCCACCCGCCTGTCGCAGGCCGACGGCGGCGCGGGCGACGACGGCGTTGGAGCGAATGACGGAACAGGCCAGGGCTGGCAGTCCGTGTC
Source organism: uncultured Verrucomicrobiota bacterium (assembly GCA_903907925.1). GTDB lineage: Bacteria > Verrucomicrobiota > Verrucomicrobiia > Limisphaerales > UBA9464 > CAIVQB01. The sequence continues at coordinate 11,041 of CAIVQB010000028.1, read as the reverse complement.
GATTGCGGATTCCCTCGAGCAGAGGTTCGAGGTCGGAGTTTGGAATGGCCGGCGCTTCGGCTCTCGCAGTTGCCGGCAGGGCCAGCATCAACGCGCCTGAGCCAATGACGGCAAGCAACCTGCCGAACCACTGTTGCCGGAAGTTCCTCACGCTCTTCACGAATCAGTGCGGCACGGTTGCAGGAGCCGGCGGCGAAAACTCATCCGCGTGATACGAACTGCGGACCAGCGGCCCGCTGGCCACATGGACGAATCCCAAACTTCGACCGATCTCCCCGAGTTCGACGAAGACTTCCGGTCGGATGAATTCGATGACCGGAAGGTGCTTCAACGTCGGCTGTAGATATTGGCCGAGCGTCAGAACATCGACCTTGGCCGCACGCAGATCGTGCATGGCTTGGATGACTTCTTCGCGCCGTTCGCCGAGTCCGAGCATGAGGCCCGACTTGGTATGCATCCGGCCGCCCGAGCGTTGTTTGGCCTTGGCGAGGACGGCGAGGGACCGATCATAGGTGGCGCGATGGCGGACCTCCGGGGTCAGGCGGCGGACGGTTTCGAGGTTGTGATTGTAGACATCGGGCGCGGCATCAAGGACGGCGTCGATGGCGGTGTCGCGATCGAGAAAATCGGGAACCAGCACTTCAACAACGATACCCGGATTGAGAGCCCGAACCGCTTCGATCGTGCGCCGAAAATGGTCAGCGCCACCGTCGGCGAGATCGTCCCGGGCGACGGCGGTGATCACGACGTGCTTGAGTCCCATCCGCCGGGTCGCTTCGGCCACACGGCCGGGTTCGTCGGCTTCCAGGGCGAGCGGTTTGGCGGTGCTGACGGCGCAGAAACCGCAGGCGCGGGTGCAGCGATCCCCGGCGATCATGAACGTCGCCGTGCCCTTGCTCCAACATTCCCAATGATTCGGGCACTTGGCGCTCTCGCAGACGGTGTGGAGCTTGAGATCGTCGAGCAGCGTCCGGGTCCGGTTGAACGTGCCCGCCGTCGGGAGCGAAACCTTCAGCCAGTCCGGAAGCCGGGGACGCAACGGGATGCCCGCCGGTCCACCCGTCGAATTGAGGACGGCGGACGAGGCGGCAGGTGGGCGGGAGAGAACGGATTCCATCGAGCGAGACCGACGTTCGGGCGGGAACCTGGGTTTGGCAATACCGCGGTGGGGAATGGGGACGGGATCTAGGATCTAGGATCTGGGATTTGGGACTTTGAACTTTGAACTTAGTCCCCGTGGTTGCCGGTTGCCTCCGGTTCTCGGGCCTGATTTCATATTCGCCGTCCCATGAAACGACTTCTCTCCGCTGCCCTGACGGTCCTGACGGCCGCCACCCTTCATTTCAACGTCTCCGCCGAAACGCCGCCGAACGCGCTGACGGCCGCCGAGAAAGAGGCGGGCTGGAAGCTCCTGTTCGACGGCCAGTCCTTCAGTGGGTGGCATAACTTCAACAAGCCGGATGTCCGCCCGGGTTGGACGATCAAGGATGGGACCCTCGCCTGTGTCGATCCGCACAACGCCGGCGACCTGATCAGTCCCGAAGAGTTCACATGGTTCGAGTTGCAGCTCGACTACAACATTTCCGAGGGCGGCAACAGTGGCATCATGTTCCACGTCACCAATGACGGGAAATCCGCCTGGGAAACTGGTCCGGAGTTTCAGTTGGAGGACAATGCCAAGGCGGCCGATCCGCAGCGGTGCGGCTGGTTGTACGCGCTGTATCAGCCCCCGGTGGATGCCAAGACCGGCAAGACGCTCGACGCCACCCTGCCGGCGGGGCAGTGGAATCACGTCCGGCTGGTCATCGCCCCGAACGGATGCATCCACGAAATCAACGGTGTGAAATACTTCGACTACATCCTCGGCAGCGATGACTTCAACGCCCGGGTGGCGAAGAGCAAGTTCGCCAAGATGCCGAAGTTCGCGAAAACCGGACATGGCGCGATCGCGCTGCAAGGTGATCACGGCCAGGTCTCGTTCCGAAACATCAAGGTGCTTCCCTTGCCGGCGCACTGAGGACATTGGTTTCGACGCATTGCCCCGAACATCTCTTCCGCTTTCAACGTCCCATTCCTTCCATGAACCGCCGCACCTTTCTTGCCGCATCGACCGCCGCCGCCGCCCTGGGGCTGGCGGGTTGCGCCACTGGACCCGTGAAAAACACCGACACCCGCTGCTTTGAACTCCGGACGTATTACTCGCCGCCGGGACGTTTGAACGACCTTCACGCGCGGTTCCGCGACTACACCATGACGATCTTCAAGCGCCATGGGATTGAAAGTGTCGGCTACTGGGTTCCTGTGGACAACACCGACAACAAGCTGATCTACCTGTTGGCCTATCCGAGTCGCGAAGCCCGGGAAGCCTCGTGGAAGGCGTTTTTCGCCGATCCGGAATGGAAGGAAGTCGCCAAGAAAACTGAGGCGAACGGACGCATCGTTTCCAAGGTGGACGTGGCGTTCTTCCAGGCGACGGATTACTCGCCGGCCATTCGGACCGGGGATGCCTCGCACGGGGGTGTGTTCGAACTTCGCACCTACACCACGCCGGCCGGCCGGCTTCCGAATCTGGATGCGCGGTTCCGCGATCACACGGTCGAGCTCTTCCGCCATCACGGGATGAATAATTGGGCCTACTTCCACAAGATGGCCGATCAACCGGCAGCCGACACGACCCTGATGTATTTCCTCACCCACAAATCCGAAACCGCCGCCAAGGCTTCGTTCGACGCGTTCCGGAAGGATCCGAAATGGGTCGCCGCCAAGGACGCCAGTGAAAAGGCAGCCGGGGGTTCGCTCACAGTACAAGACGGGGTCAAATCGGTGTTCCTAGTGCCGACCGATTACTCGCCGACGAAGTAATCGTCCACGGATCGAACGCGGGTCCACCGCAGACATCATGGCGACTTCACCCCGATCCCCCGGCGGATCGGGGTGTTTGTTTTTGGAACGGTCCCGGTGGATTGTCGGCCAATTGAATTCCTTTCAACGGATTGACCGGAATGGAGTCCAACCATAATGAAGGAGTCGATGACGGGTACCCAGGAGGCTTCCGAACCCACGCCCAGCACCAGCCGATGGTCGTTCAGCGGCGTGTTGCTGGCGGGTTATCTTTTGATCTTCAACCTCTGGCCGGAACTGCCGAGGGGATGGATCTATGCCACCGGGTGGGTCGGCACCGTGGTGCTGTCGGTGCTCTTCCTGCGCGCCGTCCGATCCGGTTATTTCCTGAACTTCTGGGACGCCTTCTGGCATTCGACCGTCATTCTGGATGTTTTCCTGGAGGCGACCTTGATCGCGCGCCACGAGCGGCTGGGGTTCTACCTGTGCGCCGCGGCGTTTGTCATCGTGATCGGCGGCTATCGGTGGTGGCTGTGGCGCACGGTGGACGCGAGGATGACGGCACCGATCGGGCCGCGAGGAAACGCTGCCGCCGAATCACCCGAACCTCGCGGGCGGTCGATCAACGAAACTGGCGGAGCCGCGGTGTCGGTCCTAACCTCGGCCTCCATGAGCGAGACAACTTGGCGGACGGAGTTTCAGGGGGTCTATGAGCGTGGTGTAGGCGCCTGGAAGGCCGGTCGCCGCGCCGCCGGCTCCATGTTTTCACAAGCCGACGTTGGCTGGTTGTCCGGCATCGGATGCTCGGCACAGGAGGCGTTCGATTTCGTGGATGATTTTGTCCGTTACGGCGAACCCGATTTCGCCACGGCGCTCGAGGTGGCTGCGATTCGCCGTGATTATTTTCTCAAAGACTTGGGCGGCAAACCCGCAACCCAACGGTTTTCGATGGCCGATCTTCCCGCCAAAGCGGCCGCTGTCGATGGCATCGCGTGGCTCCCGCGGATCATCGTCAAGGCCCGCCTGAAACTTCGCGGAGAGATGCCCGATGACCTGATGTACGGCTGCGGGGGTGACCGGCAGTTCCTGACCGGAATTCACATGACGCTCCCCGCATTTCTGACCCTCGTCCGCGACAGCGGCACAGACGACCGGCGCATCATCGACGCCGTCAAACGGGCGAAATAACGGCCTGCCACAAAATCGGGATCGCTCCTCGATGGACGAGCCCTATTCGTTCGTGACGTTGGCGTAACCGATGAGCATTTCGTCAAAGGTCTGTTCGCCGAAAGTCACCGTCTGGGTCGGGTCGGGATTCCACGGGTTCCACTGGGAATTGTCGTACCCGCCGGTCACCCGGATCTTGGTTCCGGCCGGCACGTGCTTGGGAGTGGTCAGTCGGAACAGTGTCTGCCACGCGAATTCATAGCCGGGAACATTGAGAAGCGTTTCCTTGGTCCCGTTCGGGTAGACCGCCTCGAAACGCATCCGGTGTCCGCGCAAATGCATGTGTGGACTCATCTCGTAGATGATCGAGTTCTTCGACAGCGTTGTTTCCGCGACGACTTCGTGGTCGGGATCGCCGGGAGGGATGACGAACTTGATGTCGTAGGCGGCCGAAGTCACCAGTTCCTTGGCCGGCGGTGCCTTGGCGAAGTAGAGGCCCAGTTGCGTTTGGTCGGTCGTGTCGGTTCCGTTCGCCGTGTAGTGCATCTGGAAGACGATCAGTGAACCGGCCTTCAACTGTTTGCCCGTCCCGGCAGGATACTCGGTGTCGAACATCCCCGGAACATACCCGGCGAAATAACCACCGAGACCGCCCTGCAAATTGGCGAGGTCGCTGAGGCTGCCTGCGAACACAAGTGAATGGTGGACCACTTCGCGATTCCCCGGACGGACTGCCGCCGCCCGCAGCCACACGTTGGTCTTCAGTGGGCTGGTGACGAAGAGGTAGCGATAGTCGATGACTCCCTGGGCGGGGATCGATTGCTCGGGGATCGACAGGATGACGTCCGGCTGGCCGAGCGGCCATTCGGTCGCCGGCGGCGGCGGATTGATGAACAACGGGTCGGCGTCGGTCCCGCGCGGGGTTCCTGCTTCGACCCACGCCACCAACTTGGCGGCTTCGTCGGTGCTCAACGATTGATCATTGGAAAACGGTCCGGTGATCGGGTCGGCATGCCAGGGCGGCATCCGCCCGGTCAACACATCGTCACGAATGCTGGCGGCGTAGTTGGTCACGACTTCATGACTGGTCATGGCCCAAGATCCGATGTCCCCGGCGCGGTGGCAGACGACGCATTTGGTTTGCAGGATCGGGGCAATGTCCCGCGCGTAGGCCGGAGTCGCGATGGGCTGCAGTTGAAGGGAGTCGCCGCGCGGAGTCGCCGACTGAATCATCACCGGCTGGTCGGCAAGGTACTGGGTCAATGCCTGTTCGAGATAGGCCTGCTCCACCGGTGCTCCGGGGAAGTCGCAACCATCACCAACCGCTCCCCGATAAAAGGTGTCCCACGAAGCGGTGCTGACCGCGACTGCCTCCAGCGCGGTGGTGGCTTGATACGCACGGGAAACCACTTGAGCGCGGTCGTGAAGGACAGGCACGGAAACGCCCGCCGCGGCGACCGCCTGAGCCAGATCGGCGCGGGAATCCCGCGGATTGATCAACCAGAATTGGATTCCGCTGGCTGCGAATTTCCGCTGCAACGGCTGCAGTGCGGTCCAACCCGCCGCGAGGTGCGCGTCATCGGTGAAGATGAGCACCACGGCCTTCGAACCGCCTTCGCGAAAAATCTCATGCTTCACGCCCGCATGATCCACCAGCGCGAAATTGTCGACGGGCGCACTGACCTCCGAATCAAGCCGATCGACGCGATAGAAGCGGTGCGCGTGGCCCGATCCTCCGGCGTCCGTCCACGAAAGGTCCTGCCCACCTGACACCTGAAGCACGGTTTGCCAGGCGGCGGTGGGCCCGACCTGATCCGATGTCCGGATGGCGTATCCCGTGCCCGCCTGCGAGCCGCGGAGCAGCAGCCGCGGGAGGCCGCAATTGGGATCGAGCGATGGGGTCAGCGATTCAGCGGCGATGCCGACCAGCGGGGCCAGCATCAGCAGTGCACCTCGCGCGAACTTCCGAGCGGACAGCGAAAACGGCGACTTCATCATGGAATGGATTGCGGGAATGCGGTGATGCGATTCCCACCCCACAACGGTATCGTGATCCGGGCAGACGGCAAGCTCTCGGGCATGACCTTCACGTTCGCCGCTTCTTGCGGAAAATTCGCGCTCCCGTTCCGCCTCCAGCCTTTTCCCCGACAACAGGACTCTTCCCAATTTTCAGACGCACTCTTACCCTCGTCGCAACACTTATGGCTCGGTCCACTGAATATCGATTTTGCGTCGGCCCCTGGAACTTCAGCGAAGGTCGCGATCCCTACGGTCCGGAAACCCGTCCCGCCCAATCCTTCGACTGGAAACTTGATGCGCTCAAGAAGCTCGGCTTCGAGGCGATGATGTTTCATGACGACGACGCGGTACCCGACATCGACACAAAATCCGCCGCCCAGGTGTTGAAGGAAGCCCGCGAACTGCGCCGCCGGCTGGATGGAGAGGGCATCGCCGCCGAAATGGTGGCACCCCGGCTGTGGTTCGCCCCCGAGACCATTGATGGCGGATTCACCAGCAACGATCCGAAGCAGCGCCGTTACGCCATCGATCGGTCCCGCCAATGCCTCGACATCGCCCGCGTCCTCGGCACCGATCTCATCGTCCTCTGGCTGGCCCGCGAGGGAACCTATCTCCGCGAATCGAAATCCTGCGGCCGCTCCACTGAACTGCTCGTGCAGGCGTTGGATGCAATGCTGGCGCACGACAAAAAGGCCCGCCTTTGCATCGAGCCGAAGCCCAACGAGCCGATGGATCATGCCTACATTCCGACCATCGGACACGCGCTCGCCATCGCCCAGTTGACTCGCGACCCCAAACGGGTCGGAGCGTTGATCGAATCGGCCCACGCCATCCTCGCCGGTCTCGATCCGTCGGACGAAATCGATTTTGCCATGAGCTTCGGCAAGTTGTGGTCGCTGCACCTCAACGATCAGAACGGCCTCAAGTTCGATCAGGACAAACCCTTCGGCTCGGCGAATCTCCGGGTGGCCTTCAATCAGGTGCGGGTCCTCGAACGGACCGGCTACGGCCGGAAGGGCGAATACGTGTGTTTCGACGTGCACCCGTTCCGCACCACCAAGATGGAGCATGCGCTCAAACATCTGGAAAACTCCCGGAAGACGTTCCTCCGTTTGGTCGAAAAGGCGCGTAGCTATCCCACAAAGGCTGCCGATGCGCTCATCGCCGACCGAAACTACCAAGATCTCGATCAGTTGGTGATCGAGCATCTGCTCGGATAATTTGGAGAATCACCACCCACCACTGCCGACCGGGTCCCCCTGTCCCGGTCCGGCATCGGCCTTCGGTCAGGCGGTGACGTTGAGAACCTGATTCGGTCCGCTACCGCTCAACGGGCTGGTGGCGGTTGACGATCCCGGAGTGCCGCCGCCATCGTTGTCGACGCTGGCATGGTGATGATGGTGCCCGTGGGTGCCACCCGCAGCGCGGAGATCCTTCTTCAGTGTGGCGAAGGCGTCCTGTGCGGATTTGATGTCCCCGGATTTCAAAGCGTCCTGAAGCGCCTTAAAATCCTTGCCGGCCGTCGTGTTGGGATCGAGCAGGGGTGACGATTTGCCGTTCGTCTGGTTGCTCTTGAGATCATCGGCCACCTTGGCCAGTGCGCTCTGGGCGGCGTTGAGGTCGCCGGACTGCAGGGAGGCTCCCAGGCTTTTGAAATCCTGGAATTGCTGCCGGAATCCGGAGGGTCCGGCCGCCGCTGCGTACGGATCTGTGCCGGAAGTAGTGTTTGTGATGTTCATGGTGACTTGGGTATCTCGACTGCGTTGTCTTTTACCCACGCCCCAACGTGTGTACAAGGGCATCGGATTCCGCGAAGGAATCCTTAAGGAAAATGTCACCGATTCCGGGCAGCATCTGGCTTTCGCAACAGATTGGCACCAAGACGCTAAGGCGTCAGTCAATCAGTTTGTGCTGGAAGAAAGCTGGAACCAATTCCTGCCGCTGAAAAGTGCGGTGGTGTCTCAATTTTTGGCGCGATCGACGACCGAATCGCAGAAGGCGGAATTGATACCCGTGCAGTAGAGGAGAGTGCCAATCGGTGATCTCGACCCGATTTCAGCCGCTGCTCGCGGGATTCCAACCAGCTCGTGCCGCGGCTTCAGCAGCCTTTTCGGACTGGCTCAAGCCGATGCAACCGTTCCAACGAGTGGGCCTAGACCTTCGCCACCCATTTGCGGTCTTCCCAGACCGCGCGAATGGAGGTGAGATTTCGGGAATCGAACACGTGGCCGGCCGCCTTCCCGAGCTGCCCTTTCTTGGCCGCCTGCCAGGCGTCGCTCGCGCTGATGGCCACGAATTGCAGCACGCTCGGATCCCGGTAGCAGTCGATCATGCACCGCGTGCAGCCGTCGCGGATGAGCTTCGAATCATCCCAATCGTAGACCTTGCACATCGGCGTCTCCCAGAAATGGCAGCGATAGAGATCGAGATGCCAGTCGAGATAGAAGTATTTGTGCCCGCCCAGACAGCCGAACTTTTCCTTCTCACCCCGCAGATGACGCTGCATCTCGTCAAGCGATTCGGTGGGATTCACCACCGGGTAACCGCTGTTGTGCTTCATCCGCTTGATCTTCTCGAACAGTTCGATGAGTTCGTCCCGGGAGAAGCTGACCAGGCCGCCCTCGCTGAAGCTGAGATAACTGGAGGCCAGATTCGTGAGCGGATAGCTGAAGGTGCAACTGGTGAAGCCGAGGGACTCCAGGAAGGCCGGCAGCTTTTCGAAATCTTCGATCAACCGGCTGGCGGTGATGCTCGCCGTGGTCTGGATGCCGACGCTCTGGAAGTATTCATTGGCCCGCTTAATCTTCCGGCACACATCGGGCAATCCACGGTTCTTCTCATGGACTTTGATGTCATGCGCGTCGATCGACATGATGACACTGCTGAGGCCGTCGGAGGCCAGGTCCTTCATGTTCTGCTCGGTCCACAAGCCGCCGTTGGTGCAGATCATCGGCTTGATCCCACGTGCGGCGGCGTAGCGGGTCATTGCCCGCAGATCCTTGTGGATCATTGGTTCGCCACCCACGAAGAGCAGGTACCCGATGTGATTGCGCACCGCGATGTCGATCACGTCCTGCGCCTCGCGCAAGGTCACGCTCCGGCGTTTTTTTGGATCAAATTGCGACCGCGCGAATCCGCAGAAGCCGCAATCGGCATTGCAAAGATTGGTGATCGCAAATTGCAGGTAACCCGGGCCACCGTGATCGAGGACTTCCCCCACCAGCTTGAACAGCGATTTCCGCGGTGCCTTCACCGGGCTGGAAAAATCAACCGGATGAGGCGCGGGAGCCGGCAGGGCCGGGGCGGCGGAGGTGTCGGATGTCGTGGCGGCGGTCATTGGCAACGTGGGCGGAGGATCGGCGAAATACCCGGTGTCGCAATCCTTTCTTCTCGGTCCTTCTTCGACCAGTTGCTGGTGGTTTTTGGGCAGTGACCGCTGCGAATGGCCGCCCGTCCTGCATTTCCACAGGCCACGAAGGCATGGCCCCGGCCCTGCTTCCCGGGTTCTGAAGAAACCAACCCTTGAGACGGAAACCGGTCGTGGCAGGATGGTTCCGCGCCGGTTTCCGCAACGTCCATCGCCTCCATGCGAACGCATATCGTCGACAAGAATGGCACCCACAACCGTTGGAACCGCGATCTCCCGCCCGTGGTGGAAGTGGAATCCGGGGATCGAGTGGTGATGGATTGCCATGATTCCAGCGGAAGCCAGATGCATCCCGGTGCGACCGTCGCCGATTTTATGGCCATGGATCGGGGATGGGTCCACACCATCACCGGGCCGGTGTTTGTAAAAGGGGCGAAGCCGGGCGACGTCCTGGAAATTGAGATCCAGCGGATTGATCATCAGGGCTGGGGTTGGACCAGTTGCGTCGCGGGCCTTGGAACGCTGCCCGACCGGTTTCCCAATCCGCACCTCTTTCTGTGGAAATTGGACGGCAACTTCTCCGATTCGCTCGCGCCGGTCCGACTGCCCCTCGCGCCGTTCCTCGGAATCGTCGGAGTCTGCCCGCCGAAACCCGGAGAACATCGGACCCGTCCGCCCGGTTCTTTTGGTGGCAATCTCGACGTCCGGGATCTTGTGCCCGGAACCCGGTTGTTCCTCCCCATCTTTAACGAGGGCGCCCTCTTTTCCGCCGGCGACGGCCACGCGGCCCAGGGCAACGGCGAGGTTTGCATCAACGGCATCGAAGCCCCGATGCACGCCGAATTCCGGCTCACCGTCCGGAAGGATCTGAGGCTCGATGAACCGTTCGCCGAACTGCCTCCGGCCAGGCCGGCGCTCGTCCCCGATCGTGGGCAATGGGCCTTCATCGCGAGTGCGCCGCAGACGATGGACGCCGTTCGCAACGTGGTGAATCACGCCATCGATTTCCTGGTGGCGCGAACCGGTTGGACCCCGGAACTGGCCTACTCACTCTGTTCCGTGGCGCTCGACCTTCGATTGAGCCAGGTGGTCAACACCCCGCAGGTCACCGTGACCGGCACCCTTGCCCGCAGCCTGTTGCCCGAATGAATCGGGGGAGTGGGAACGCTTGAGTCGTTTGGGGCCGAATGTACGGGCGCACTAGAGAAACTCCGTGGGACTCCACCTCTCCCGCCCGTCGGGCACCCTCCCCACCATTGCCGATGGAGGGGAGGGCTGGGGAGAGGCGGTGCTTCCTGGTTACCTTGCGTCGCCGTCACTGGGCTGGGTTCTTCGGGATCGGCCCGGGCATCAACGGCCATTCCGTCGGAGGAAACCGCGTTTCGACCGAATCGTTCCAACACAGTTTGAGGCGACGCACTTGGGCGGCTTTGAGCGAATTGAAGCTTGCCGGCCCAACGACCTACCCCTACATAACCGCCTCTCTTGGTCTCCTCGGCCAATTCTTCGGACGCCGGTGTAGCTCAGTGGTAGAGCAACGGTTTCGTAAACCGTAGGTCGTCGGTTCAATCCCGACCACCGGCTCCATTCGTAATCAACGGGTTGCGATTGGAATTAGGGTCCTGAGGATTCAAAACAAGGAGCAGT
>CAIVQB010000027.1 GCA_903907925.1 uncultured Verrucomicrobiota bacterium | reverse complement strand
GCCATGCTGCAGATTTTCAGCCTCACTCTGTTCGAGAAAACTCCCCTGTTATCGGCCATTTCCAAGGATTTCGCTTCCGGGGCCGACCCCAATGTCAACAATGAGCCCTGTTTACCGGGGTTCTAAACCGGACAGTACTGATCTTTAGAATGAGTTGAGGTTCAGTTTTCAGTGGGCCGCAAATTGCGACCGATGTCCCCCCTCCCGCATAAGGAATGCCGGAACGGTTCGACACCAAACCCCGTTGATTTCAGGCCAATTTCCGGCCGAAATGGGGGTTGAAAACCCGGTTCCTGTGACGGGAAGTGCCGGAATGGATCAACCCTTTGTGACGGCGGTGACACCGCTGGCGCAGGAAGGCCGTATGGACCGTGCCGAGGAGCCAAACCGGGTACGTTAGCCCCCGAGATAGGCCTCGCGGACCTTGGGATCGGCACGCAACCGGGAGGCTTCATCGGCCAGGATCACCCGGCCGGTTTCCAGGACGTATCCGTACCGGGAAATCTCCAGAGCCAGGTTCGCGTTCTGTTCGACCAGCAGAATGGTCAGCCCGCGGGTCCGGTTCAGTTCCACGATCTTTTCGAAGATGGATTTCACCAGCAACGGAGCGATGCCCAAAGAGGGTTCATCCAGAAGCAGGCACTTGGGCTGACTCATCAACGCCCGTCCGATGGCCAGCATCTGTTGCTCGCCGCCGCTGAGAGTGCCGGCGAGCTGATGTTCGCGTTCCTTCAGCCGTGGGAAGGTGTCGAACACGAACTCCTCCTCGAGGGCGATGACCGCCTTGTCCCGCTGAAGATAGGCACCCATCTGAAGGTTTTCGCGAACGGTGAGGTTGGCGAACACCATCCGGCCCTCGGGCGAATGGGCGATGCCCTGCCCCACCAGCTTGTGGGTCGGAACGCCGGTGATGTCGCGGCCTTGATACAGGATTGATCCAGACTTGGGCTTCACCATGCCGGAGATGGCCCGGAGCGTCGTCGTCTTGCCCGCGCCATTGCCGCCGATGAGCGTGACGATCGTGCCCTGCTCGACGCGCAGGGAAACATCATGCAGCGCCGTGATGGCGCCGTAGTTCACCGTCAGATTTCGGACTTCAAGCACAGGGACTAAGGAAAATGGAAAAAGGCGAAGGGCAAAAGGAAGTTAACGCGTCGAGTTTCTCTTGGCTGATACCACAATTGCTCCAAAATTCCGCGACAACTCCAGGGCCTCCTGTTCCAAAGAATGCACTTCGGCGTCCTGGGTGACTCCGGAGGCTTGGAGGAGACGCAGCCAATAATGGCTTTCGCGAGCTTCCTTGAGGCAAATGGCGTTTTTGCTGATGAAGTCGGCGCGACTTTGACCAGCTTGTGCTTCCTCCGCATTCGCCCCGACACTCGTCGCCGACCTCAGGAGTTGGCTCACAAGAACGCGGCTAACCTGTCCGTGCTCCAACCGACGACACAACTTCACCGCACGCACCGCGAACGCAAACGTGCGCAGAAGAATATCCCCGGGCTGCACTCTCACTCTCTTCACTTCATCGTTCACGATGGTCGCCCTCTTCCTACATTTGCTTCTCTTTGCTTTTTGCCTTTTTCCCTTTGCCTTCCTACCCTAGGTAGGCCGCGATCACCGCCTTGTTCCCACGAATTTCGGCCGGCGTTCCTTCGGCGATTTTGCGGCCGTACTCCAGGACGTGGATCCGCTGGCAGATGCCCATGACGACCTTCATGTCGTGCTCTACCAGCAGGACCGCCAGCTTGAATTTCTCCTGGATGAACTGGATCAGCTTCATCAATTCGACCTTCTCCGCCGGATTCATTCCCGCGGCCGGCTCGTCGAGCAACAGTAGCTTCGGCCCGGTGGCCAGGGCGCGGATGATTTCCAGACGACGCTGGTCGCCGTAGGGCAGGCTCTTGGCCGGTTCATCCTGGACCCGTTCCAGGTTGAAGATCCCCAGCAACTCGCGGGTGCGCTCGCGCAGCTCGATTTCCTCATGGTGGAACTTGGGTCCACGGGTCAGCGAATGCACGGAGTCGTGCTTCAGATGCAGGTGGAAGGCGACGCGGACATTGTCGAACACGGTCAGGCTCGGGAACAACCGGATGTTCTGAAAGGTGCGGGCGATGCCGCGTTCGGTGATTTCAAACGGCTTGAGCTCGGCGGTCGGTTTCCCCGCGAACGAAATGGAGCCCTCCGTCGGTTGGTACACTCCGGTGACCATGTTGAACACCGTGGTCTTGCCGGCACCGTTCGGTCCGATCAACCCCACGAGCTCGCCCTCGCCCACCGTCGCCGACACCGCCGACACCGCGGTCAATCCGCCGAATCGGATCGTCACATTGTCGAGCTGGAGCAGTGCGGCCACGGGAATCAGGTCGCCTTCTTTTTCCACAACGGCCAGGTGAACAATCCCTGTGGCCGGGTCAGCATCAGGATGATCAGCAACAGCGAATAGAGAATCATCCGGTAGTCGCCAAAGCTGCGGAGGGTTTCGTTCAGCACGCCGAGCAGGATCGCGGCAACAATCACGCCGACATGCCGGCCCATTCCGCCGAGGATCACCATCACCACAATCTCGATACTCTTGTTGAAATCAAATCCGCCGGGATTCAGGTAACCCTTGAGATGCGCATACAGTCCACCCGCCACGCCGGCAAAAAACGAGCCCACCACGAACGCCGTAATCTTGTAGCGGGTGGTGTTCAAACCCATCGCTTCGGCGGCGACCTCGTCGTCGGCCACCGCCAGGAATCCGCGTCCGTACGTCGAATTCAACAACCCCCAAACGACATACACCGTCACCGCAGCGACGCCAAAGGTCCAAAACAGGTTGGTGTAGTCCGGGATCCCCACCAATCCACGCGCCCCACCGACGACATCCATGTTCTGCAGGAGCACCTTGATGATCTCGCCGAAACCGAGGGTGACAATCGCCAGGTAGTCGCCCTTCAACCGCAGTGACGGCGCACCCACCGCCAACCCCGCCAGCGCAGCCGCCAGGCCGGCCAACAGAAGACTCGCGGGAAAAACAGCCCACTGCAGCAACACGGGCGAGGCACCGAGCTTCGGACCGAGGGTTGTGGTCAGCATCGCGGAAGTGTAAGCGCCGACGGCCATGAAACCCGCGTGACCCAGTGAAAACTGGCCGGTGAATCCGTTGATGAGGTTCAGACTGGAAGCCAGCGTGATCGCAATCCCCACACCCATCACCACGTCGAGGATGTAGGGGTCGAGAAACCGCGACAGCGCCGAGGCCACGCCCGCGGCGACAAGAGCCAGGAGCAACCAGAGTTGGGATTTCGGAAGCATTCTGTTGCGGTCTATCACCGACTATTCAGACCGTTCGGAACGCTTCGAGCTTCGTTAGCCATTCCGAAAAATGAGGGCATTTCTTGCGAGCAGTCTCAAGGCTCATCCGGTCAGCAATCAGCGGGGCATGAGCTTGGGCGCTCGCCCCTTTTCGGTAGTTTGGAAAAAGGTTTTGCAAGCGTTGTGACGGCTTGGTTTCAAACCGATCGTTGATGGTTTCGCATCCATCACACTCGAGCACGATTCTCCTAAGACGGTCGGCAATTCCAGGTTGATCAAATGCTCCTGCCACCGCGTCCGGATCTGCAAAGAAGACTGCCTCCAACTCGTGAAGCTGAATATAGGGAACAAATCGCTTCGAGTTGCACGTCGACGGAATTCGACCGACTACACGACGGGCCAGTTCGTTCTCAATCTCAACAACCGCCAAATGGGCTGGTCTTGGTTTGACCGAGTTGGCGAACTCCCAAGGTAAGCCATAGTAATCAAAACACGTAGTAATTATACTCTGTGACTCCTGTTTTAGCAATCTAACTATATCGTCCAGGACACGGTCTAGAGCTAATCTCCCACCTTTGTGCCCCGGTTTTCCAACGATTCGAGCGGATACCGCCAAGCCACGATGAGCGAACTGTTCGCCTAGGAGTTTCTCCAAGAATGCGCGTTCTGTTGCGCCTTCAACTACTAAAAGGATCCTACGCATACTGGGGCCCGCTCTCTATAACGTTTTTTCGAACGAGATCGCCCAAGCTGTATTCCGATAGCCATTCTTGTAGATCACTTGATTTTAGTCGTTTTAATTCCGATGCGTCATCTTTTCGCTCGACTACAATAACATCCTCCGGGGTAAATGAATCGAGAAATGCACTCGATTGAGTGGATACAATTATTTGTGTATCGGAGGAGACTTCAGCCAATAATCCAGCCAGTAAGTCTAAAGCTGCTGGATGTAAACCCAACTCCGGCTCATCAAGGACGATTAAGGCCGGCAACCAACTTTTGGGCTGAAGTAAAAGGGTCGTTAAAGCAATAAATCGAAGAGTGCCGTCAGACAACTGATGCGGGCCAAACTCATATTCCGAGCGTCCTTCGGCGCGCCATCTAAGCATCACATACTTTCCACCCGGAACGTCGGGCTCCAGAATGAAATCACCAAAAAACGGAGCGACAATTTGGATTGTTTTGACAATTCGTTGATACCTAGCGGGATCATTATCTCGAATCGCTCGCAGTATCGCCGCCGTATTTCCACCGTTGGAAAGCAGGTATCGAGCATCATCATCGATGTGTGACCGCCCCCTCAGCCGTGATTCATCCGACGTGTCATGAAATTGGTAAAACCGAAACCGCGTAAGGGCCGCACGGAAGATTTTCGCCTTGGAATTCTGCATATTTTCGGGGTCACGGAGGGCCGTTTCTCGGTGCCCACCACCAAGTACCCATGGAGTCTGTTTTTTGTCTGGCTGGGTCGGTAGGAAACTGATTGTTTCTCCAGCAAAAAGAAGGGTATCGGGCAACGCGTAAGAAAATAGAGCATCGTAGACATTTGTCCCATTGTCCGCTGACATTTCGAGCTTTACAGAGAGCTGTGGAGTCACCTTCGGCCCGAAGTGTATAATGGATCGAGCGCCTCCACCGCGGCCGACGAACTCCTGAAATGCTCCGGTCATAACGAAGTTGAGGAGCTTAAAAAACGATAGAAAGTTTGATTTTCCTACTCCGTTCGCCCCAATCAGTACGTTAAGGTTTCCTAACTCGAGATTTCGGCATTCACGAATCGATTTGTACCCGACCAAAGAGATCTTAGTGAGCTTGATCATAGGATGTCAGACTTTCTCCACCCGCATTCTTCCGAGCAATCCCGCCGGGCGGAACAACAGGATCAGAATCAGAATCGCGAAAGCGATGGCATCGCGATAGGTCGAGGCGCGGGTCCCGGAAACGAAGGTCTCCACCAGTCCGATCAGCAGACCGCCGAGCGCCGCGCCCGGAAGATTTCCAATTCCACCCAGCACTGCCGCGACGAATGCCTTCAAGCCTGGCAGCGTTCCCATCAGCGGATCGATGCTCGGATAGTTCATCGCGTACAAAACCCCACCCGCACCCGCGAGTGCCGACCCGAGGGCGAAGGTGAATGAGATCACCGCGCTATTGTTGATGCCCACCAGCGAGGCGGCGGTGGCGTTGAACGACATCGCCCGCATGGCGGTGCCCACGCGCGTCCGATGAACGATCCACCACAACCCCGCCAGCAGTGCGAGCGCCACACCGAGGACGATGAGCTGGTTGCTGGAGATGGTGAGCGATCGGAAATGCAGCTGCGTTTCGGGAAACAAGCTGCGATTGACGCCGCCCGGACCGGCAAACTGAAACGCACGCGGATTGGCGCCGACGATCTTCTGGCCTCCGTTCTGCAACAGAAGCGAAACGCCAATCGCCGTGATCAGTACCGTGAGATTGGAACGGCCCCGGAGTGGTTTATACGCCAGCTTCTCAATGATCACCCCGAGCAACGCGCAGATCGCCATCGCGCCGGCCAGCGTGGCCAGGCCGCCTTGGATCGTCCCGGCACCCAGACACGGCCCGAGGAAATAGCCGGCGTAGGCCCCCACCATGAACACCTCGCTGTGGGCGAAGTTGATGAACCGCAACACGCCGTAGACCATGGTGTACCCAAGGGCGATCAACGCATAGATCGCGCCCAGGGAGAGTCCATTGATGAGCTGTTGCAGCAGTTCCGTCATGCACCGTCCGGCGTGCCGGACAACGCGCGAGCCTGATGGGCCGGCCCCAGGACGGTCAAGGTGTGACCGCTTGAAGAAACCGGAATTGCCCGCCTTCAACACGCACGATCGAGGCCGGTTTGCGGGCGTTCCGTTCAGCGTCGATCGCGATCCGCCCGGTGACACCCTCGAACGCCGTGGTCGCGGCAAGGGCACCCCTTATGGATTTCGGATCGGTTCCACCTGCGCGCCGGATGGCATCGGCGATCAGCATCAGTGTGTCGTAGCCCAACGCAGAGACACCGGTCGGCACCTTGTTCCACCGCTTGGAAAAGCGCTCCACAAATCCGCGGCTACGGGGTGCCGTGTCATCGGTGGAAAAATGAACCGGAAAACAGGCGCCATTCGCCGCGGCTCCGGCCACCTGCACCAGCTCGGGCGCTTCAAAACCGTCCCCGCCCAGAATCGGGACGGTGATGCCCAATTGCCGCGCCTGAAGCAGAATCAAGCTCGCATCGCCGTAGTAACAGGGGACAAAGAGCGCGTCGGCATTCGCCGCCTTCAAAGCCGTCAACTGACCCCGGAAATCCTTGTCCCCGCCGGAAAACCGTTGTTCACCGACGATTTGCCCACCGTCGACCCGGCAGCGCTGCCGGAAAAACTCCGCCAGGCCGAGACTGTACGGCGAGGCCACATCCACCAGCAGGCCGACTTTGCGCACGTTCAGCGAATCACGGGCGAACTTCGCCATCACCGTGCCTTGAAAGGGATCGGTAAAACAGACCCGGAAAATGCAGTCGCCGATCGCGGTCACCTTGGGATTCGTCGCGGACGGCGTCACCACCGGGATGCCGGCTCGTTGCGCAATTGGAGCCCCCTCCAGGCATCGACCCGACGCGCCTTCGCCGATGATCGCCACTACATGATCGCGAGTGATCAGTTTCCGCACCACCGTCGCCGATTCGCCGGCCTTCGATTGGGTGTCCTCGGCAAGAACCACCAACGGCCGGCCGCCGACACCGCCGGCGGCATTCAATTCCTCCAATGCCAACACCACTCCCATATGGGTGTATTGACCGAGCCCGGCCTCCCGCCCGGTCAGCGAGGAAAACTCCCCGACACGGATCGGCTCCACTGCAAGCGCCACGATCGCCGGACCGAGTGCGCAGACCCAACCGAGATGCCGCAGCGCGCGTAACAAAACGCTCATCCTAACAGCCTCCCCATCACGGCTCGATGGTTTGGAGGTATTTGAACTTCCCGTTTTCCACCGTGATGATCACCGCCGCCTTCGAGGCATTCCTCTGCGCATCGAGCGTCGTCTTTCCCGTCACGCAGGGATAATCTTTCGTCGCCGCCAGCGCATCGCGGACCTTGGCACCGTCGGTTGAACCGGCCCGCCGAATGGCATCGGCCAACACCATCGCCGAATCATACCCGAGCGCCGCCATCGCATCCGGAATCTCACCACCGAACTTCGCTTGGAAAGCCTTCACAAAGGACTCCACCTTGGCCGACTTCGCCTCGGGCGAGTAATGAGTGGAATAAAAGGTGTTCGAAAGCGCGGCACCCGCGATCTCGATCAACTGCGGCGCCTCCCAGCCGTCACCGCCAAAGATGGGAATCGTGATCCCGAGCTGACGCGCCTGCGCCACCACCAATCCAGCCTCGGTGTAATAGCCCGGCACCAGGATGGCGTCGGGATTCGCGGCCTTGATCGCGGTGAGTTGCGCGCGGAAATCCTTGTCCTTGGAGGTGTATTTTTGTTCGACCACCACTTCTCCGCCCGCCGCCGTGAAGGGCTCCCGGACGAACTGCGCGAGGCCCACCGAATACGGTGCCGAAACGTCGGACAGGATGGCGAGCTTCCGCGCCTTGAGCGTCTTCGCAGCGAAGTCGGCCAGCAGCTTGCCCTGGAATGGATCGATGAAGCATACCCGGAAAATGTAGTCGCCGATCTCGGTGACCTTGGGATTGGTGGAGGACGGCGAAACCATCGGAACATGCGCCGCCTGGCACACCGGTGCCGCCTCCAACGATCGGCCGGACGCCACTTCACCCAGGATCCCAACCACCTTCTCCCGCGAGATGAATTTCTTCACGATGGTGACCGATTCTCCGGCCGTGGACCGATTGTCCTCCACCAAGTGCATCACCTGCCGCCCGAGCAACCCACCGGCCTTGTTGATCTCATCAAACGCCAACTGGGTGCCCTTGTGCGACGATTGACCAAAGGCGGCCTCGCTGCCGGTGAGCGAGGCGAATTCACCGATCTTGATCGGCTCAGCGGCCGCCGTCGCACCGCTGCCAGCGGCCCCGGCATCGGCCGCGGGAGAAGGCGACTGCTTGCAGCCGGTCACCAGGGCGAACAGGACCACGGTCAGGGCGATGAGCGCCCGACGCTGGAGAACAAAGGAATCCTTCATGAGAGGGTAGAATCGATGATGGCCACGGGAAAACGCGCTCAACGCACGACCCGGAAAGCCTAGAAAACCCAAACCCGCCGGGAAAGGATCAATTGGGAACTCTCCGGGCCGATCGCCGTGGGAGTGGTGGAGCCGAGGGGAGTCGAACCCCTGACCTTCTCATTGCGAACGAGACGCTCTACCAACTGAGCTACGACCCCGTCCCAACTGCGGTCGGAGAAATGGCAGACCGCCGCCCAGATGGCAAGCGCGGGATTCCGGAGAGGCGAAGGAGACGGTCCAGCTTGGACCCGCAGCCAACTCCCGACTCGAAACCCCCTTTTCCCGTCGCCCAACACGATTCAAAACGAATCCATTCTCAAGCCATCTCCGATTCCCCCCCCAGGGAAAAGAACTGACTTCGATCGTTCCAAGTCTTCCGGAAGCCCACACTCCGGAACCGGCTCCACCGGAAAGATTCCCTACCAAAACGGAAACATGACCGTGACCAGTTTGCACAGTTGACGACTCCAATCTGATCATCATAAAAGAAATCGCACCAAGGAGGAACCGTTTCGCATCCGTATTCCAGTGAAAATCGATGGGTATCGATTTTTCGATCAACAACCAGCCACCCGGAAGCGAACCCGCTCTTCCAAAGCAAAGGAGAATGTGATAATGAAAACCTATTCACGCATCGTCATCAGGTTCGCTTGGATTGCTGCCTGCACCGGTCGAATCGATTCGGCGAAGGCAGAAGGAGCCTGGACCTTCGTCGACAAGGCTGCGAGTATAACAAAGACTCTCTGGGATCTCGGCTCTTCAGTCGTCAGTAAATTCTCAGACTACCCGGTCTATTCCACTGCGTTTGTGCTCGAAAATTACATCGACCTGACCGAGACGTATGATCATGGATCGAAAACCATGGTTCGACGCTCAAATTGGCGGGACCCAGTGGATCAATCCTCGAAATACAAAACAGTAACAACAACGCCAATTCAGTCCGGGCTGATAATATCCACGCTGGAGACTACTTCACCCGATCCATTCCCACATGCTTTTGGAAACTGCTCCAGGACCTGCAGCTACAGCTCTGATCCTTCAAGTTTTC
>CAIVQB010000026.1 GCA_903907925.1 uncultured Verrucomicrobiota bacterium | reverse complement strand
GGCCTGGACCATGCCGGATCTCGAAGGAAAGCCCGTCAGTTCATCGCAGTTCACCGGAAAGGTGGTGCTGCTGAACTTCTGGGCAACCTGGTGTCCGCCCTGTGTCCGCGAGATTCCAGATCTCAACCAGTTTCAGGCCGATCACGCGACGGAGGGATTCACCGTGATCGGTGCCTCGGTCGAAAGTGCCGAACCGAAAACAGTCAGCGCTTTCGTCACCCGGCGTCAGATCAAGTATCCGATCGTTCTGGCGGATGACGCGATTCAAGGGCTCTTCGGTGGCATTTCGTCGAACCCGATGCTGCCCGGCGGATTGCCCCTTCCGACGACCTACATCATCGGTCGTGACGGTCGCTACGTCGCCCGCTACATCGGCGCGTTGGATCGCAAGGAACTCGATCGCGTGATCCTGCCACTGCTCCGCCCGACATCACCGGCACCTGCGCAACCCCACTGAACTCATTCGACCGGTGCTGAGGTCACTTCGGGCCCGGGCTTTTCTTCCGGCAGAAGGAGGGCGATCAACGCCGCCGGCCAGAACAGCAGCCCGGCATTAAACAAGGCGGCCCGGACATCGCCCACCGCATTGAAAAGACCGAAGAAAATGACGCCACCGGCAGAAATGATCCGTCCGAAGTTGTAGCAAAACCCGGCGCCGGTCGTGCGCAGCAACGTGGGGAACAACGGAGGCAAACACATCGTGAACAGTCCGAACACGCCCTGACAGAGCCCGATCGCCACCAGGCCGAATCGCAAGACGGACCACGTTGGCTGAGTCCAATAGGTCGCCATCATCGCCACGGCATAGGCAGTGAGCATGGCGGCGATGGCGCGACGATAGCCGAAGCACTTCGCCAACCATCCGCCAAGGTAGTTCCCGATCACCGATCCGACCATCACCAGAAACAGTGCCGTCGTTGCGAACCGGTTCTTTTCCGCTGCTGAGAGTCCGACCACCTCCGGAAGGTTTCGGACGTGCGATTGCTGCCAGAACATGAAGGTCCAGTGCGCCGTCAGTGACACTCCGCAGATCAGCAGCACCCGCCAGGTGACACCGAGAACCTCGCCGCGAAAGAGGTCGGCAATCCCCGGTGTGGGTCCCTTTGGAGCACGACGGGCGGCATGCCATTCCTCCGGCTCGGGAACCGCGCGTCGAATCCACAGCACCAGCAGTGCCGGAAGGATTCCAACCAGGAAGATGTAGCGCGGCGGTTGGCGTTCCAGAACCCATCCGAAGAAACAGGCCAGCACCACACCGAGATTCACTCCGGTTTGAAGGGTGGCGGCGATCCACGGCCGCCAGGATTTCGGCCAGGTCTCGGACAGAAGCGATGCCCCGACCGCCCATTCCCCGCCGATGCCGAGTGCGGCGAGAAACCGGAAGATCAACAGGTGCCACCATTCGGTCGCGAAGAAACTCAACCCGGTGCATCCGGCGTAGGTGAGGATGGTCAGCGACAGCGCCCGTGAACGCCCCAACACATCGCCCAATCGCCCAAAGAAAGCCCCCCCCAACGCCCAGCCCACCAGAAAGGCGCCCTGAATCAGTGCGCCGCGTTGACCGACGATCGGATCACTCGCCTTGACGCTGAGCAGCGCGGCCACCATCGGCGTCGCCACCAGCGTGTACAGATGCATGTCCAGGCCGTCGAACAACCATCCCAGCCAGGCCGCCAGACCGGATTTCCACTGCGTCGGCGACAGATCGCGCAGGCGGGTGACAGACGTGGAAGCCGGATTCATCGGAGGAATGGCGCGGATTGAATCAGACACGCCGGAATGCGACCACAGGTTTCGATGGCCCTCGATGGAGCCGGGCTACTTCAACTTCGGGAACCGGATCCGCCGCACGCCGGCGTACACGTTAAACCGGCCATCGCGCAGAAAGCCCACCAGCGTCTGACCATTGCGGCGGGCGAATTCCGTGGCAAGCGATGACGGCGCGGAAACGGAGGCGATGATGAGAATGCCCGCCGCCAGGGCTTTCTGAAGGATCTCGAAAGAGGTTCGGCCGCTGACCAACAACACTCGTTCGCCAAGCGGCAGATGCCCGTTGCGCAATGCCCAGCCGGTGACCTTGTCGACCGCGTTGTGCCGTCCAACATCCTCGCGAATCACCTGCAACGTTCCCGCGGCATCGAACAACGCCGCTGCGTGCAAGCCCCCGGTGGCCTCGAACGAGGCCTGCTCCGCCCGCATCCGTTCCGGCAGCGACAACAACGTTTCCGCCGTAACGCTGATCCGGCTGCGAATCGGCGGAAACTTTCTCCGGATCGCGCGAATGCTGGAAGCCCCACACAGCCCGCAACTGGAACTAGTCACCACGTGACGGGACAACGATGCCCAATCGACGGTGATGGACGGGGCGAGACCGACGTCGATGACATTGCCCGATCGATTGCGTGGCGAAGGGCGGACGGCCAGCATGTCGGCAGCGGTGCGAATCAATCCTTCGCCCAGAAGGAATCCCGCCGCCAGGTCCGCGTCGTGGCCCGGAGTCCGCATGGTGACGGTCAATGGCCTCGAATCGACACGAATCTCGAGCGGTTCCTCAACCGCGAGGGGATCGTTCATTCGCCGCCGCCGGTTCGGCGCTTCCCATCGGAGAATCTGGGTCATGCGTCAGCGGGTTTCTACGGGCGCAACGGTTCCAAGGTCACCATCGCATTGTAATCGGGCACGCCGCCGACGGGATCTGTCACGCCGTGGCGCAGCAGCACGTTGCCCTCCGGCCAGTGGACTTGCAGATTCCCGCGCGCGATTGGAGCGGGAAACACCGTTCCCTCATATTGCCCCAACGAGTTTTTGAGGCGGATCCGGTCGCCACCCACCACTCCGAGTTCCAGGGCATCCTCCGGAGCCATGAACACCGCGTCGCGGCCGGCGCCGGTGAGCGGGTCGATCTCGGCGTAAATGAGCGTGTTGAACTGCTTGCCGCGCCGGGTGGAAACCATGAACTCGCGACTTACACTCTGAGCGCGGGATTTCCCCAATCCGCCGGGCGCCGCCACCGGCGGCAATTCCACGACTTTGAAATGAGCCCGGCCGTCCGGTGTGGCAAAGGCACCATCATCACAGAGTCGCGCGCCTCCGTACTGAATGGCATCGCCGGTTTTTGTCAGGGTCTCGCAGCCCGAATAGAACGGAACCACGCGGGCGATTTCTTCGCGGATCTGCGGCCCGCTCTCACAACCCAGCAGGCCCGCTTTCTCTGGAAACGCCGCCGCCGCCGCATCCCGCAGAATCTGCCATTCGGCCCGCGCTTCACCGACCGCGCGCGGAATCTCGGGACTGAACGCGATCCGTCGTTCGGTGGTGGTTTCAATGCCGCCACCGCTCTGCTCGTATCGCGTTTGCGCAGGCAGCAACAGCACCTCTTCCTTCGGCTCCAGGAACATCTGGTCATTCAGAATGATGTCCTGGTGCACGCGGAACGGAATGTTCTCCAACGCCGTCGCCACGTGGTCGGGTTCGGGAAGTGTTCGTAGAAAATTCCCACCCAGACACCAGAGCAGATCCAATTCTCCGCGGTGCCCGGCTTCCACCATGTCCACCGAAGTCATGCCAAGCCAGTTGGGGACTTCGAATCCATACGACTTCGACAACGCAGCGCAGTTCTCCACCGTCACCGGCTTTCCGCCGGGTAGCGCGGTCGAGTAACAGCCCATCTCGGCGCCGCCCTGCACCGAGCTGTGTCCGCGAATCGGCATCAGTCCGGTTTTTTCACGACCGACATAGCCCATCGCGAGCCCCAGATTGAGCACCGCACTGACCGCATCGCCGCCGTAGGCATGCTGCGTAATGCCCATGCTCCAGACGAAAACGGCGTTCCTCGATCGGCGCAGCAAACCGGCGAATTCCCGCATGGCCGCGCGCGGAAGCCCGCTTTGAACTTCCAACGTCGTGAGGTCCAGTGATCGAACCCGTTCTTCAAGCTCGCCCCAACCGGCGGTGTGTTGATCGATGAATTCCTGATTGAGCCCGCCGTCGTCGATCAAGAATCGGAGCACGCCGTAGATGAAGGCAATATCGCCGCCCTGCCCCACCGGAAACCACCAGTCGGCAATGTCGGTGCCGAACAACGCGCTCGACGTGGAACTCGGCACCCAATAGCGGCGCATGCCCGGTTCGAAATAAGGATTCACCAGCGCCACCTTGGTGCCGAGCGCTTTGGCTTCGTGGAGGTATTTGGTCGTCACCGGCTGGTCGTTGGCCGGATTCGCGCCCCAAAAGACAATCAGATCGGTGCCATACCAATCGCGATAACTGCACGTCGAAGCTGCGTATCCGATGGCGTGTTTCATCGCACCGGTGCTGGGCGCATGACAAAGGCGGGCGGCGTTGTCGACGTGGTTGGTGCCGAGAAACCGGGCGGTTTTCTGGGCCACATAATAGACCTCGTTGGTCACGCCGCGTGCGGTGATGAAGAACGCGAGACGTTTGGGATCCACCTGTCGGAGTCGCCGGGCGAGCAATGCATTTGCATCGTCCCAGGAGATTCGCTGAAACCCCGGATCACCTCGGCGACGCAACATCGGATAGGGCAGACGCCCCAGTTCGCGCAGCTTCGTGTTGTCCATCCGGAGTGCCGGGGTGCCGGTTGGTTTGGTTTCGCGGCCGGGAATTGAATCCATTGCCACCCGCTCGGAAAGCACCTTCACGTCGGCTAGCAGGGACGGATCGAACGCCGGCATGGTGTTCAATCGCAGCAAATTCAGCCGCGTCATGCAGAGATGCGTACCGGTGATCGTCCAATCATGAAACCCCGCCACGCCGAGCGCGCATCCATCGCAGACACCGCGGCTCAGGACCTTCCATGCATAACCAAGATTGTCGCGGTTCTTCCACACCACCCGCAGCATGTCGCGAAAGTGGTGGGGTTTTGTGTCTCCGAGACCGAAGGGTATGGCACCGCGCAGCCGGTCGGCCGTGCTTTTTTCAACCTGGTAACCCATGCGCGAACCATGCCGTCGCGACGGGCATTCGTCCACCTGTCAACCGGTCGGTCCAGCGTGCCATGAGGCTCGATCACGCGCCCATCGCGCGTCTGGCCTTTCTGAAACTCAGTTCAACGAATGATCGTCGGGTGCGATCGCGAGGAGGCGGTCGCGCCATCCGTTGCGCAATCGCAGGATGTGGTGCCACAACGTCTCCGGGGCGACGTCGAAGATCAGATCCAGCGAGGCCGGATGGGTCAGCCAGGCGTCGCGCTTGAGTTCGTCGTCCAATTGTCCGGCCGACCAACCCGCGTAGCCCGCATAAACCCGGAGTGGCAATCCGGTTTCCGCCTGTTTTCCGAGCGCGATCAACGCGTCGAGATCGTGACCGAGGATCAGGCCCTTCAATCCGGAGCCCGATGCTGGTTCGTTCTCGCCGGTATGGAGAAAGCTGAGTGCAGCGGGTTGCACCGGGCCGCCGGAGAACAAAAGGCGTTGGCGAAGGGCTGACGGAAGCTTGCGATCGAACGCGGCATCCAACGGAGTCGGCCCGGGACGGTTCAGGACAAGTCCCATGGCCCCGGAAGCGTCGTGAGAACAGATCAGCACCACGGTCCGATCGAAATAGCTTCGACGCAGATTGCCCCCATCAAGAAGGAGCATTCCGGCCAGCGAGGGAAAGGGCTTCAGCATCGCGGAAGGGAAACTGCGACGAGCTTGAGCTTCCGGCAAATCCGATTAACGTCGCCCTGTGAGAAAGCTGTTCCTCGTTTTCCTGCTGGCCGTCTGCGCCGCCGCGGTCGCGACCGGTTGCAAACACCACGAAGGCAGTCGGGAATACGTTCCCGGACGCGGCTGGGTGCCCAACTGACCGGCGTCAACTTCTCTGGATCCCGGCTCAATTCCCGAACCTCCGCCCCATTCTCCTTCTCCCATGCGACGGCTCACCGCGGAATTCCTCGGAACCTTCATCCTCGTCTTTGCCGGGTGCGGGGCGATCGTCATCGACCACGCTCGCGGCGGGGTGATCGGACATGCCGGCATTGCATTGACCTTCGGCCTGGTGGTGCTGGCCATGATCAATACCTTTGGCGATGTCAGCGGTGCCCATCTGAATCCGGCGGTCACCACCGCGTTTGCCGCGGCGGGCCGGTTTAGCTGGCGGGACTGGCCCGGCTACGTGACGGCCCAACTCCTGGGCGCTGTCGCTGCGAGCGGACTGCTTCGCCTCCTGTTTCCAGTCGATGTGTACCTCGGCGGAACCCTGCCAGCGGGGAGCGAGGTTCAGAGCCTGGTTCTGGAATTCGTCCTCACCTTCGTGCTGATGGCCGTGGTGCTGAACGTTTCAACCGGTGCCAAGGAAAAGGGTATGACGGCGGGCATCACCATCGGCGCGGTGATCGGATTGGAAGCGATGTTCGCCGGACCGATCTGCGGTGCCTCGATGAACCCGGCGCGATCCCTCGCCCCGGCCCTGGTTTCGGGTCATTGGGAACACCAATGGCTCTACCTCATCGGCCCGGTCCTCGGTGCGCTGATGGCCGTTCCCGCCTGCCGCGTCGTTCGCGGGCCCGGCTGCTGCGACGGAATGAGAACGGTGGAGTCGGTGGGCTGAAACGGTAGGGCGCGCCTCCTGCCAAGCCGAGTGCGCGGATGGATTCAACGACGATTCCCGAGCGTTCCACGTCCTACCACGTTCCCGGCTCGGCAGGAGCCTTGCCCTACCGGTGACCAGAAGCCAGACGCCCGCGCGGCAATCTGCCCGCCAGCAGGTTCTCAACCCCCAATCAACGCCAGTGCCGCTTCGGCCATCTTCGGGCCGGTCAGGCCGTGTTTCACGTAGAGTTCCTCGGCCATGTAGGCGGATTGGCCGAATTCTCCGGCGATGCCGAGCGTTTTGACGCGGTGCGCGATCCCCGCCTGCGACAGGGCGTGGGAAACCTGGCTGCCCATGCCGCCGATGATCTGGTGATCCTCGATGGTCACCAGTCGGCCGCCGGCTTTCGCCACAGCGGCTCCGATGGTGGCGACATCCACGCGGTTGACGAAGGGATTGTTAATCACCGTCGCCGACTTGCCCTTTAACGCCAGAATCTTGGCCGCTTCCAGTGCCTTGTTAAACAGCACGCCTGACCCCACAAGAACCACGTCCGTGCCCTCCTGAATGATCTGGGCCTTGCCCCAGGGATAGGACGATCCGTCCACCCAGCGAACCGGGTAATTCTCGCGACCAACGAAGAAGAGAACCGATTCCCCATCGCGGCCCGCCTCTCGTTCCTCGGCGATATGTTCGATCGCCTGAAACATGAAAGACTCGGCCTCCTCGGCGCAGCTCGGTGCGATGACAACGGTGTGGGGAATCGCGCTGACTGCCGCGAAGTACGTGGTCGCCTGATGGCTGGCTCCATCTGCGGCGTCCTGAAATCCGACGTGCGAGAACATCGCCACGACCGGTGCCTGGGACAGGGCCGCCATGGTCAGCGGCAGGTTGCCCTTGGTAACACCGAACTGGCCGAAGGTGTCGACGATCGGAATAAAACCCACCTTGGACAGGCCGGCGGCAGTCGAGATCATGTTGGATTCGGCGATGCCGACCTCGATGAAATTGCCGGTGGCCTTCTGGAAGGTGCTGATGCCGGTGGAACCCTGAACGTCGCTGGAAACCGAATAGACCGGGTACCCTTTTTGGGCGGCCCGGATGGCACCGGCGGCCAAACCGGCCTGGACTTTGTCCTTCTTCACCGCCGGAGCCGCGGGCGCGGGGGTCGCAGCGGCTGCTGCGGCCTTGGCCTTCTTGGCAGCTTCCTTCTGTTCCCAATCCTGGCGCAACGCGAGGGCCCAGTGCTTGAATTCGTCCGGCGTCTGCTGGCCGTAAATTTCATCGACGAACTCGATGATCTTTTCGCCATTGGCGAGAGGGAATCCGTGGCCACCGGCGCTGTTTTCCATGGTGCTCTTCACACCGTAACCCTTGATCGTCTTGAGCCAGATGCAGACCGGCTTCTCGGGATGCGTCCGGGCGTCGGCGACCGCTGCTTCGACAGCGAGATACACCGCGGGGAGATCGTGACCGTGCTCCACCTTGCGAACATCCCAGCCGAGGTCGTCCAACGCTTCGAGCGTCGGTTGCATCGAGAAGGCATCCTTGGTGATCCGACCCGACAGTTTGGTGTCGTTGTCGGAAAGGATCATGGCGAACGGATTGACCCGCCCCTTCGCTGCCAATCCGGGAATGGCGGCAAACGCCTCACGCGCTTCGCCCTCCATGCTGGCGCCGTCCGAAATCAGACACACGGTGACACGGTTGGCACCGGTCATTTTGTCACCGATGGCCAGACCTTGCGCGACGGGAAGCGAGGAACTGAGCGGGCCGTTGGAGATCAGGACACCCTCGGGATTGATGTGAGATTCGCCGTGGCCGGTGAGTTTGGAGCTGATGCTGCGGAAGCCCTTGAGCGTTTCAAACGTCATGCCGTCGAAGCCGTACAAGGCGCGCACGGCGTAGATGCCGTTCTCACAATGACCAGCGTCATTGACGAAATGGAAGGCGTCGTACCAAGGACGACCGGTCGTGGCAAACATGAGCCCGTGAACGGCGGAACTCACCTCGGCGAAGGCGGCAGGACCGCCCCAATGGCAGGCGGCGCCCCCGTTGACCGCATGGACATCCATCAGCGCAATGAGGGCACGGGTCGCCCGGGGATCGGCGAGAACAACGGGCTGGCCGGCGGCATTCGTAACCGTGACCGAATACTTGGGCGGCTGATTCGGGGTGGGAGCCAGGCGCGACCTCAGCGATTGTGCTTTGAGGGGGGGCAGTTCGACTTTGGCGACAACGGACGTATCAGCGGCCATGGGACGGGTGCGTGTTCTTCAGTTGCGGTTGCTCAGCGACGGCCGGCGACGCTACGAGCGGCTGTCCGAAATGAAAGCCGCTTTTTTGGGCCTTGTGGCTCCCGGGTGCGGCTATGGAACCATGACGGCACGGAAATACATCCGTCCGATGAAACCTGTTGAGGTTCCCAAATCCAGTGTTTGCAGCCCGCCGGGAAAGGTTTGAATCGGGCTCCATTGCTTCAGATCCGTCGAAGATTCGACCCGAACCGCGAGGCCGGGAACGGCGCTGAGGGTCAGAATATAGTGACCCCGGGAATCGGGCTGCAGCGTCAGGCCCGGAATCAGTGAACCCACCACCTGAACCACCGATTCGCTACTCAAGGGTACACCCGGTTCCTCGTTCCAATGAATCGCCACGGTGTTGGTGTACAATCCACCGACCGTTGGACGCAGCTTCAGGGTGAGAGTTTCAGGGGCCTGTTGTGGCATGCGTCCGATCGAAAAACTGACCTCACCCCTGGCGATCGATACAGAACCCCGGCTCGCGGTTGCCGAAAGGATCAGCCAGGAGTCGGGAACGGAATCGATCAGCGTGACGCCGGTGGCGCCACATTCGCCCCGGGTGACCGCCGTCAGCACCAGGGTGAGATCCTGCCCGGCACTGGGATCGGCGGGTTCGGCATCCTGTTCCACGGCCACCACCTGCGAGAAGCACTGGCTTCCCAGCAACCAGTCGACGGCATTTCCAAACAACGCTTCACGACTGACCAAGTTGGTCGCGTCCAGGCCCCGACTCTGAAGAAAAAATTGTGCGACGGTATGCGGCCGGCCCGAATCGTCTGACGAATCGGCTGCCGGAGACATGGTGAGAACCGGGCGCCCGAGGGCCAGCACCACGGATTCCACGTCGCCCGACGCGGCAACGGCCGGCTCCAATGCACCGGTGTAGTGGAACTCTTCGACCAGACCGAACCGGCCCCGGAGCAGCGGATGATCATCGGCGACGGATTCGAAGTGAAGATCCGCACCGATGACGGGAGATCCCGCGATTGGGGTGGCATCCAGGAGCGTGTACCACCGCTGCCGTTGGACGGGCTCCAGCGCGGCAACGCCGGCCAGCAGCCTTTCTCCGATGAAATAGGTGGGGGTTCCGGCGGTATTGGCGCGATCAAATGCGTCAATGACCTGCGGGAGAACCGCAACGCTGGATTCGCCGCCATCGGTCCAGATCGCCAGTCGATAGCCAAACAGGGAATCCGGTCCGAGAGCGCCTGCGGGATACAAGTCGACCGTGTGCCCGAGCTTCAGCAGGGTTTGTTGAAGTAGGTCGGATTCAACGTTAGTTATTCCATAGACCAGCGCAATCTCAGCCCGGTGGCCTCCAACGGTGAAGGTCCTCGGCGACGACAACAAGGGTCCTCCCGTGGCGAGGACCGCCCGTGCGGTGAAGGAATAGATCCCCGGCTCGGTGGCGATCCATGCCGCGGAGTACGGAGCATTTGTGGCCGTGGCGACAATCTGATCGCCGGAAAGGTACTCGACGCGGGCCACCGTGGAGTCGAGATCGGCAAGGGCCACGGCAAATGTGATCGGTTCCGGCGCAAATCCGACCGAATGATCCACCGGTTGGACAAGACTGATCGTGGCAGGCGGCTTCGGAACGCTCACCACCACGGAAACCGGCGTGGAGGTTGTCGTCGCGCCGCGATCATCGATGGCCCGTGCCGTAAAGGTGTACGAACCCGCCGCAAGATTCTTTACGGAAAAGGCGTACGGAGCCGCCGTGCTGGAGCCCACCTTTTGTGTCCCGTTCCAAAATTCAACCGAGGCGATCGAGCCGTCCGGATCCGACGCCGTGGCCGTAAAATTGATGGTGGCCGGGGCGGTGAACTTCGCGCCATCGAGAGGTTGGGTCAGGGCAACAGTTGGCGGTTGGTTCGGCGGCGGGTCAATCGTGACACGGACCGCGGTTGAAGTGGTTGTGGCCCCCTGATTGTCGACGGCCTTTGCAGTAAAGGTGTATGCGCCGGCGGCGAGATTCTTCAGGGAAAAGGCGTACGGTACCGTCGTACTGGATCCCACTTTCTGTGTCCCATTCCAAAATTCAACTAATGCGATCGAGCCGTCCGGATCCGACGCCGACGCCGCCAGATTGACGGTGGCCGGGGCGGTGAACTTCGCGCCATCGAGAGG
>CAIVQB010000025.1 GCA_903907925.1 uncultured Verrucomicrobiota bacterium | reverse complement strand
TGATACGGCGACCACCGAGATCTACACAGGCGAAGACACTCTTTCCCTACACGACGCTCTTCCGATCTTGCGGCGGTGGCGAGGCCGACCTTGTTGATGTCGGCCTGTTGCAGAAGGTCGATCACCGAGATGACGTGCTGGTAGTTCACTTCGTCGGCACCACGCACCACCACGCTCGGATCAAGCTCACCTTTTTTGACCTCCTGAAACAGGCGCGGCAAATCGGCGAGCACGACCTCCTGGCCGTTCAGTTTCAGACCGCCCTTGGGATCGACATCCACGTAATTGACCTTCGGCTTTTCCTTGGGACGTGTCGCGGGGGCTTTTCCCGAGGGAAGGTTCAACTCGAGATCGTTCGACAACTGCGGGGTCGTGATCATGAAGATCACCAGCAGCACCATTACCAGGTCCATCAACGGGGTGATGTTCAATTCGTTCATCGTTCCGTGCCCGGACTGGGACAGCTTGCGACGGCCGCGGGGGCTGGAAACGGTGGCTGAACTCATGGAAAAATCTTGGAGAGAGGCGACGGTTACTGAACCGGCTCGGTGTCGGTCACGGCGTCAAACCGGATGCGTACGGTGTCCGGAAATCCCTTGGGCATCTTGCGTCCGATCGTCCGCGTTTGAGCGAGCGCAACCTTCACCGAGGCATCCCATCGCGCGTCGCCGGAGCCGCGCTTCCAGTCATATCGGGTCACCGCGCCCTCGGCATTCACCGCCACGTCGGCCTCGGCTACAAACTGGGTGTCATCAATTCCATCGGGTTTCTGCCACCGCGAACGAAAGGCGTATTCGATGGTCTGCTTGTACAGCGCGATCGGGTCGGAAGTGGTCTGCACCGCCTTGGCACCGTCGTTGAAATCGAAGTCCGCGCCGATGGCCGCGGGTGGAGCGGCCGCCGCCGGTGCACCGGACGGAGGCGGAGCCGCGGCCATGGCGGCGGCGGGTGGGGCCGACTTGGGCGCCGTCTTTGCTTCCTCGCGCGGACGAGGCTCGATCTTGGGCTCCTCCTTGGGTTTGGCCGGCTCCGGTTTCTTTTCGTCCTTGGGCACGATCACCGCCGTGATCTCCTTCATCTTCTTGCCGAGGACACCTTCGCGGGCGGCGACGATGAACAGCACGACTCCCAGCACGACGTGCAGGCCGATCGAAACCAGGAGGCTGAGGCGCGATTGCTTCTTCTTATGACGTTCAGGAAGGGCCATGGCGGGAAACGGGTTGGACGTGTGTTCCGATGCGAATCAATGGGTCGGCAAATGAAAGGCCTCGGTGGCGAGCCGGACCTTGGCGACGTTGCACTGCTGCAGGGTGTCGAGGGCGTCGCGCACTTTCTTGTAGGGCGATTTGGCGTCGCCGCGGAGGGTCACGTTGAGATCGGGATCCTCGGTCCGCATGGCGATGATCCGGTCACGCAACGCGGGCAGGTCCATTTCCTCGCGGTTGAGGAACACCTTCCCCGCGGAATCGACGGTGACGAAATGAACCTTTGCGGCGGGCTCCTTGCCGCGCGGACCGGCCTTGGGCAGCTCGAGGGCCATGTCGTTGGTGACCGGCGACGTGGTGAGGATGAAGATGACCAGCAGGACGAAGGTGAGATCCAGCAACGGAGTGATGTTCAACTCCGTGAGGGTCGTGTGGGCGGATTTGGAGCACTTCTTCACAGGCGAAGCGGCCGAAGATTACTTGGCGATCAACACCTCGGGACGTCCGAGGCTTCCGGCAATGGCGTCGCGGATCTCGTCGGCGAGGGGCCGGTTGTCGACGTACTGATGTTCGAAGGCGGTGACCAGTTCGCTGACGAAATTGTCCAACTCCTGGGTGATGCCGCGGATGTTGGTGACCTGGAAGTTGTAGGCGAACATCGCCGGGATCGCGACGAACAGGCCGATGACCGTGTTGAGCAGCGCACCGGCGACACCCGGGGCCATGGCCGCGATGCTGGCGGACTGTTTCACCGCGATGCCGGCGAAGGTCTCCATGACACCGAAAACCGTGCCGAGAAGGCCGATGAACGGGCCGCCGGCCACCGCGGTGCTGAGAACGATCATTCCCTTTTCCAGATTCATCGCCTCCGCGCCGGCAGTGCGTTCCAAGGTCATCTTCACGAGATCGAAGGATCCGTGACTGATGCGTTTGGAACCCCTGACCATGACGGGATTGGAACTGAGTTGGGCGTCGAGTTCCTCGGCTGCCGCCCGGTAGATCTCGAAGGCCGGAGCCCCGTCAAACTCGGTGCCGGCGCGGGCGATTTCGAGGGGATCTTTGGTCGCGCGGAAGGCGAGGAAGAACTTCGTCGAGACGCGGCGGGCTTTGCTGAGTTGAAACGCCTTGCTGATGATGACGGACCAACTCAGCAGGGAGACGATGGCCAGCAGGGTCATCGTGAAGAAGCCTTCGGTGCTGACCTGTTTGAAGGAGAAGCTGAGGGCGCTGGCGGCGAACAGTGGGTTCATGGGTTTTCGGGTTCGA
The DNA here is from genome assembly GCA_903907925.1 of uncultured Verrucomicrobiota bacterium. Lineage (GTDB taxonomy): Bacteria > Verrucomicrobiota > Verrucomicrobiia > Limisphaerales > UBA9464 > CAIVQB01. Next base: position 45,486 of record CAIVQB010000025.1, on the reverse strand, counting down.
GTGCGGAATGAATTCGAATCGGGAAAGAAATGGGTGGAATTTCGGTTGGGATTATTGGGCTCGAATGGTTCCAGGCAGGAGGACGGTGACGCGGCCGATCGTCCGGGTGAGAACGGGGCGGGTTGGATTGCGGCGCCGGTCCTCATCCTCGGATTCATTCTTCGCCGAGGCCGTCGCCGTCTTGGCGTCGCTGGTCGTCGCGCTGGCCGCCTGGGCGGTGGCGCCGGCGACATTGGCGGCGGCGAACCCGACCTGGCCCGAGGTGGAACCGCCGCTGGAGGTCACATTTTGCGACAGCAGGGAGGCCTCGATGGCACTGCCCGAGGCGCTCACGCTGCCGATGCCGACCACGGTTCCGGAGATCGTTCCGCCGGCAGTGACATTTACGTTGCCCTGCGCCAGCGCGGTCACGTTGACACTTTGAGGCGTGTTGATGTTGATGTTGCCGGTGGCGAACACCACGCCGACCACCGGGCCGGTTGCCTCGAGGGAAACAGTGCCGCCGATCACGCCGGACTTGCTGGCATCAATCCCGCCCGCAAATCCGGGATCGGTGCCGTTGGGCTTGGTGCCGGCCGTCAGGTGTACGCTGGCGGTAGAGGAGGGTGTTCCGTTGAAGGACGCCTGAACCACGCCGCCGGATCGGGCCAGGATGTCCCCGCGCGGCGTCGAGACGGTGATGTTACCCACGGGCGTCGAGCCGTAGGAAAATGTCGTCGCCAATATGCCGCTGCCGGGAATGTAGTCGGAGAAGGTTTCGACGGCATGGGTCACCGGATCGACCTTCACTTGTTCAATGTTCTGGAGGCTCAGTCCGCCGGAACCGGCGTCCACGTTGCCAGTGAGCGATCGCACCGTGACCGATCCACCGTCGTAGGCGGCGATGCGTGATCCGTTGAGCAGAACGCTTCCGGTGGCGACCACGGTGACGTCGCTGCCGGCGGAGCTGTAGATCCCGCGCGCCTGATCGGAAACGGGAACGACGATGCTCGAACCGACTTCAACTGTTCCACCCGCTTCGACCAGCAATGTCCCGCCCGCCTTCGACACGATGGCCGAGGAAAACAGGACGAGATCTCCGGTGGTCTTGATGTGGAGGTCGGCCCCGGTGGATTCCGTTTGAGCCAGGGCCGGGTTCGCCCCGGCGCCGAGCGAGAGAATGCCGGCCGTCGCACCGAGGTCGATGGATCGGGCCTGCATTTCAAGCCGCCCCGGACCGCCGATCTGGAATCCATCCGGCGGACGCGCGGGAACGTCCTGGCTGAGGGTGTACAACGACTGGAGAACCGCCGCGGGAACGAGTTGCGCGGGAAAGGTGAGGGGATTGCCGAAGTCGTCGACCACCGGAGATCCGAAGGCATCGAAATGCTGCACCTGCAATTGCAGGAGCTGGTTCAGAACATCGTCCGTGAGGCGACCCCGATAGCCCAATGTCCGGGTCTTCGCGTCATAGGTGAACGTCACGCCCGGGATCGCGGGCAGGGCCGCAGCGAGGAGCGTGAAGTCGGGATCGGGGACTCCGGCGGGCAGCGTGACGAACGTGTAGTCGTTGCGATTGCGGATATCGCCATCCACCACCAGGCGGGTCACGTCGGTCGGATGGATGTTCTGACCCACGAATCCCGAATTGATGAAATCGCCGCCAACGTGAACGGACATGGCCTTGGCCGAGGAGATCAAGACGTCCTGGACATCGCCGCTGATGTCGATCTTCGCCGGTGTGGGATCATTCAAGTGGACCGGAACCGCGGCGTGGTCGCGCGGACCAAACTGGCCGTCGTCAAAGGTGTACTTGGATGAACCACTGTCGGAGAGAACCAATTGGTAGGTCTTGCCCGGGTCGCGACTCTTCAACCCGCCGCCGGCACTTGTCGACAGATCCAGTTGGCCGATGGGCGATGGAAACAGGGAGAAATCGTTGCCCAACAGAATGCCACCCGCACCGGCCGAAATGGTGAGCGACGGCGGCAACAGAATCGGAACCGCATCCCCGGGATTGCGCGGCAGTGCGGCACCCGACAGCAGCACCGTTCCAGTGGCATTGAGAATCACCGCGGCGGCGGTGTCGTAGTCGAACCGATGGAAATTCGGGTCGTTCGGACTGCCGATGCGATTGAAGATGCCGTTCGGATTGCGGACTTCCTGAAGCGCGATGTCCGTCGCCGAGACGGTCCAGGTGCCTTTCACCAGGCTGAGGGCGAGCTGCCGATTGGGTTCGCCGGCTGAGGTGCCCGCGGTGATGGAACCGGATCCGTTCCGCAGCACGAAATGGCCGTAAACACTGCCGGCGGCGGTCACCGTGACATTCCCCGGTGCCGCTCCGAAAGCGCCGCTGCCGCCATCGGTGGAACTGCCCGTTAGTGTGGGGAGAAAGCTGATGATATCACGCCCGGCGGTCAGCGTGACATCGCCGCCCGCCGCGGTGCTGATGCCGCCGAGGGTCGCGCTGACGTCATAGCCGGTTCCCCGCGAGGAGAACTGGAATCCGTCCGGACGGGTTCCGCCATTGATCGAACCCGAGAGCGCCTGGACGTCGATGGAGCCGCCGCCCGTGGTGCGAATCGCCCCCTTTTGGACCGTGACGTCCTTGCCGGCGTGAACGGCGATGTTGCCCGTGGTGGTCGTGAGGGTGCTGCTGCCGTTGAGCAGGACCGATCCGGTTCCGGAGAGCACCGTGGAGCTCGCGAATTGGAATCCGGCCCACAGATCAATGTTCCAGCCGGCACCCGCCGCAATCGAAGCGTTCTGGGCGAACCGGATGTCACCACCGGCCTGCAACGTCAGATGCGCTCCGGTCCCCGTGGAATCAGGCAATGTCCACACCGTGTTGATGTCGATCGTGTTCTTCGCCTGAAGTGTGATCTGCGAAAATCCGGTGAATGCCGACGGGCTGATCGAAAGCTTGGTGGGAGCGTTGCCCACTCCGACCTGGCCGGTGGTCGTGGTTCCGGTTCCGGCGGCATCGATGGAGATGGCGTCGGGATCGATCAGGAACGAGCCGGCAGTCCAACCCGTGCGTGCGGAACCGTCGACCTTTGCCTGGATCGACGGCAGATGCGCCGCCGAGATTTCGACCTGGCCCCCGGCACCGCCGGCCGTTCCGCCCGCAACGGAAATCCGCGCACCCGGTGCATCGGAATAGTCCGAGCCCGAGCGAATGAGAATTCTGCCACCGGATGCGGGTTCCGTTCCGGTGCCGGCGGCCAGAGTTTCCGATGCGGCACCCAGTGTTAGGCTGTCGGTGGCCAGCAGTTCAATCACGCCTTGATGCTCGCGGACGGTGTTGGCTTGGATCAGACCGTCCTGGTTCACCACGCGTGCGGACAGTGCGATGGTGCCGGCGTCGGCGATCAGTTTGCCGTGGTTGTCGATCGAACCCTCGGGAAGGCTGACCGTGGCGCTCAGTCCGCGGCCGTCGGGGCGTTCCGATATCAACACTTCCTTTCCCGCGTATAATCCAAGCGTGCCGTCCGGCGCCATCAGGATGCCGTGGTTCTCGATCTTCTCGGCCACCAAAAACACCGACCCGCCGTGGGCAGCCTCGATGTGGCCGTAGTTGATGATGCTGGCGAGTGGCGGCGTGAGGGTGAGCGACCACGCGCCGCCGACATCGAGCGATGGCGCCGGACCACTGGCGGTGGTGGCGACGAAACTCGCCGCCTTGACCACCGAATCGGGTCCGAACCAGAAACCCGCGGTGTTGGCGAGAACCACGATGCCGTTGGCCTGAATACTTCCGAAGATGTGGGATGGATTCGGATCGAGGACCTGATTCCAGACGATCGACGCCGCATTGGGTTGAAGGAATCGCGTGGTTTCACCCGGGGTAATGTTGAAGGAACTCCAGTTGAGAACCGCGCGATCTGAAACGGAGATCGTCAACTGCGGTCCGGTGGCGGCGGTGCTGGCGGAACCGCTGGCCACCGTCAGGCCTTGCGGATTCGCCCAGGCGGTGGAGCCACACAACAATCCGCCGAGACCCGCCATGAGCGAGCCCTGGACCCGGTTGGATCGTCCGGCGGAAATGTTGAAAGCGGGCTTCATGGAACAAACTCGGGTTCGATACGGATTCAGAACTGCGCCCCCACACCAAAATAGATCTGAAGGTCGCCGGCTCGGGTGGTCACCTTGAGATCTTCGCCGGACGCTCCCGTGGTGAGTCCAGCGGCCGCCTTCAACGCCCAGCCGACCGTCAGCCGGAAGTCGAAGGTGCTCCCGATGCTGCCGCTGAATCCCAGCCCGGCGCCCCAGAGTGTTTCCATCGAATGATAGCCGGCGATGGAGGCGGTCGGATGGCCGGGATCGAGCAGATAGCTTTGACCGTAGTCGGTGAAAATGAATCCGCGGATCCGGAACGGCGCACTGCCGTCGACCATGCCGATGTCCACCATCGGTGTTCGCGGTTCGAATCCCAGCCGCCAACCGGTGTCGCCGTAGCGTTCGCCTTCCCGATACCCGCGGACGCCGGCCGTCCCGCCCACACCGAATTGTTCGTTGCTGATCAACGGCTGGCTGGCCCACTGACCGTCGGCACGCAGGATGGCCGTCCAATCTTCATAGAGACGTTGTTCCCGCGTGGCGTTCGCCTGAACGGTGAAATAGCGGCCGTTGGCGCGTTCGGCTCCGGCGGTTTTGCTGAAGGCGTCTGATCCGGAAAAGGAGCCCCCCGGAATGTTGAAGTTCACCCCACTGCCGAGGCTGGTGCTTCCCTTGGAGTCGGATCGCGCCCCGTCCCAGCGGAGAGCGATCGGCAGGTACGAAAGCGCCGCGGTGGAGGGAGCTTGTGGACTGGCTGACGCAATCTGCCGATGGACATCTTCGCCCGTGCTTTCGTCGCGGTAGGTGAAGTCCTGGAGGAAGTTGTTGGTGTTGTAGCTGGCGCGATGATAGCGCTTCAAATCCGCTCCCAGCGTGAGAGTGGACTTGATCCGTTGAAATTCCCGCAGCGGCAGGGTCATTCGGAATCCCGCGCTTTCGGTGGTCGACAGGTCCTGGCCCGAATCATGGGAGTAGAGCGCGATCGGCGGCGGGCTGACCGTTTTGATCGGTGTCAACTTGACCCCGGTGTCGGTCGTTGACCGGCTGGCGAAAAAGCTCAACTCCGGTCGTCCCGAGGAAGGCGGCAGGCGGAACTGATGGGAAGCCTCGTCGTAGCCGAACCGGCCGGGATTGGCATCCACCTCGGCCGGAAGCGACTTCCGTGAGCCCAGCGGCATCCGATAAAAGGCGCTGTAGTTTGCCAGCAGCGGTTGATCGAAGAGGTTGACGTCGCCGTTCTTGAACTGCTCGAGGGTGAATCCGTATTGCAGGCCCACCGAGTGTTCCAACTGCCAGAGGTTGTTGAACTGGGCTGAGGCACTGCCGCGCAATTCCGGCGTGCCCGGGGTCGCCTGGTTGTTGAGTTCGAACCGGCCGTGCAGCGGAATCTGATCCTTCACCTTCAGAACCATTGTGGTCGTCCCGGGTTCGGGTCCCGGCTGGATCTGCGGATAGATTTGCCGGTCGCGATTGGCGTTGGCGAGGTCGAGCTCGGCCTGCAGCAGTTTGCTGTTGAGAAAAATGTTGGTGGTCAGCCCGGGCAGCGAGCTCCGGACGTTGTTGGAACTGAACCAGCGGTTGCCCAACACTAGAATCTCCGTCAACCGACCTTCGATGACCTGGACCCGGACGATGCCATTGGTCAGCGTTTGCTGGGGCAGCGTGACCGACACTGTGGCGAATCCACGGCCGCGATAGGCCAGTTGTAGCGACGACAACGCCTGGCGCAGCGTTTGAAAATCGACGGCGTCGCCGGTGAAATCAGCGGTGCAGGCCTTGATCACCGACTCGGGCAGCAATGTGTTGCCGACCACCTCGTACCCGTGGACGGCGAGCTTGGGAGTTGCCGGGGCCGCGGAATTGGCCGGCGGGGCGTTGGTTGGTTTGGGGGTGGCCTGTCCCTGGGCTTGCAATGGCTCCGCCCCGGCACCGCCTGCGGCAATGCCGATCAAGCTGGCAAGAAACGCGGCGAGCGGACCGGTGGAGCGCCGCCTCCGGGTTTCGGGTTCCTTGAGTTGCTGCCGCCACTGAGTGGGAGTCATTCCGAAGCGGCGCTTGAAGAGAGTGTTGAACAGACCGAGGTGCCGGTAGCCGCTTTCGAGTGCGACGTGGATGACCTTGGCATTGGAATCGACCAGCAGATGCCGGGCTTTCATCAGGCGCAATTCAGTCTGCTTGTCGCGAAACGGCTGTCCGACTTCGTCGCGAAAAAGCCGGCTGAAATGCCGCACGCTGCAATTCAGCGAACGGGCCACTTCATCGACGGAATGATGGATCAGATCGGATTCCGGGATCCGGGCGAGCCATTGTCGCAGACGCGCCCGTGCATCGGTGGCCGGCCCGTCCTGGGGTGCGGCCGAGGTGAATTCGTCCGAGAAGGCCGAGGCGAGGATCTCCACCATCCGGATGCGTTGCAGCGGCCGCGGAAGACTGGCGGCGTCGACCAGACGCGCATGGAGGATCGCAACGCTGTGACCCGCTGGAAACCGTCGCACCGCATCCCGGCGCGCGGCGGCATCCAAAACCCCCTGCTCATCCAGTCCGAGCAGGTTGGAAAGGAACTCGGGGCAGACGCTGAACCAATGGAATTGCAGGGGACCCAGCCGGCTGGCGAGCAAAGCGCCGGCACCGTCGGCATGGATGGCCAGGGTGTCGCCCGGATTGAATTCCGCGAGCCGCGGCGGTTGACGCCAATAGCCCGAGCCCGAGATGGAATGCAGAAAGGCCCATCCACCCGCGGGCAACGACCATTCGCCGCCGGCGGGGGCTGCCGTTTGATGCGGCATCAGGTGTTCGGGATTGGACACGAGGCCGCACACCTTGCGGACAACCGGTTACGGTCCAACGACACGATGATGACAAACGGGAAACATTCCGGAGTTTGACGGAATGGACGGAAGGATCGGAATGGGTGAGGGGAAGGGGCGGGACACTGCGGGGTGGCGCTACGGAAGAATCGGAGCGGGAACCCACGGTGCTTCAGACTCATTTTGAATCCGGAAAATGAAAAAGGCGCGGAGGAGGGCCTCCGCGCCTGGGTTGAGATGGAATGAAAACCGTGGACGATTCAGCCGATCACTGAGGGAAGATCGGGCCGCCGTCCGCGTTGCGGGCAACCTTCATCTTCGACAGGGCGGTGTTGCCGGTGGAGGTCTGCAGGATCGAGTCGAGGGCCGCCTTGAGGCCGGCGGGGTCGGTCACGAACTTCTTGGGGTTGGCTCCGATCCCGGGCTTCAGGAAGGTGTGTTCGTAGGACCAGAAGCTGTAGTTGCCGTTCCAGACGTTGCTCACGGTGAAGGGAACGCCATTGAAGGTGAGCAGGTTCGCCCCACCATTCACGCCGATGCCGTCGCTGATGCCGAGGTAGGACAGCGAAGGATTCGCCGCCGTGGCAACCTTCAACACCGCAGCGGCGTTGCCGCCGGAAGTGAATCCGGTGCTTTGCACGAACGTAGTTCCAACCGTTCCACCGGCTCCATCCAATTGCCACAACTGCGCGTCCGCGTTGCCGCCGTAACCGCAGTCGGCCTGGGTGGTGATGCGAGTGCCGGAGAGCTTGTTGCGGCCGACCAGAAAGATGTCCTGAGTCTGGGTCAGGTCGCCGGTGAACTGACCGATCGGCAGATCGCCGGTCGCGAGGAACTGTTGAGCGAGCTGGTGGGTCATGTTGTTGACCGCGGCGGGAGTGGTCACGCTGCGGACCCAGGCGAAGCTCACGATGCCGACCTTGGTGTCGGACAACACCGGCGAAGTGAAGTCGGTGGTCGACTGGAAGACATCGGAGAAGGCGATGTCGGCCGGACCGGAAACCGTGGTGACATCACCGGCGTTCGGCGAGGCCAGGAAGGTCTCGTTGTTGCCGAGTACGAGGGACTGGATGCCTTCGACCGACCCGCTGTAGCTGGTGCGGACGGTGACGGTCTGGGCACCGAACAGGGCTGGAATCGTTCCGGCAAAGGTGACCTGGTTCTTGCCGCTCGCGTCGGGGGCCGGGTTCTGTCCGGTGAGATTCGCACCGTAGAGATTGCGAATGGCGGCATAGGTGGTGGCGCGGAAGGCGGTGGATCCGGTGATGCGGATTTCAACCTGAGCCTGGACGGCGACCGTGAGGCCGACCGCCGAGACGGCGACGGCTGCGTGTTTGATGATGTGGTTCATGTTAGGGAAACGAGGTTGGAAACGTGGCGGAGTTCGGGGACGAGTTTTGCTGTCGGAGTTCGACTTCAGTGAGAGGCGCGGAATCAGCGGGAGTTGCGGCGGCCGGCGATCCAGAGGATGACCGATCCGAGACCGAGGAGAGCCCAGGTGCCCGGTTCAGGCACCGAGGTGGCGGTGAAGCTGAGATGGCCGGAACCGTTGAGCTGGAAGTAGCCAAGGTTCTTGGCGTCACCGGAGCCCGGAGTGATCTGATAGAGGTCGAGGCGGACCGAGTCGTTGCCGGTGAACACCGCGGGCGTGTGGCCCTCAGCGTCGCCCTGGAAGGTGTTGTTGAAATTGGCCGTCGAGCCACCGCCTCCGGTGCCGCTTCCGGCCCAACGGCTGTAACTGTCACCGCTGGCCGAGGGAATGATGAGCGTGTTGGCGTCGACGTTGGCCACGTTCACACTGCTGTAGCTCACGGCCAGATTGCCCATCGTCTGGATCTTCGCGGCCGTGTTGCCAAGGCCGAACGACGATTGCTGGGCCCAGGGATCACTTTGCGTCGCCAGGTCGGGGGCGGCCTTCGAGATCCACAGCGTCTGGGTGGGAAGATCGGCCGTCGCATTGGCCGAGCTCCGGAGCGTGCCGGAGACGGAATACTGGAGGCCGGACAGCGGGGAGACGCCGCCGAAGGCCCGGCCGGCCGCCACATAGAGGCTGGCGGAATTGCCGACATCAAACGTTGAGCCACGGGTGGCGTTGTAAAACTGGGAGGCCGACCCGAGATCAACCAGGACGGTGTTGGCTCCGCCGGTCTGCCGGAATCCCAGCAGCAAATCGGTGTCGTGGTAGGTGAAGGACTGGCCGAGGGCGGCGAAGGAAGACAGGGCGAGCCCTGCTGCGGTGGCGGCGAGGAATCGTCCGGACCGGACGTCGTTGGGTTGCATAGCTTCCGTAGGTTCGTTGCGAGATGAGTGTTGGCTGACACCCCGGTGGAATGGGATCCCGTGGGGCGCGGTGATTGTGCGATTCGCCGCGGATCCAACCGTCAGTTCCGGGTCATCGACTGTCGGTTGTCGGCCGGTCTGATTTTCCCGCGGATGTCGTTTCATCCCCTTTGAAACACGGTGAATCGCGGATCGTGGTCGCGCATTGTGGCGATCCGGTGACGCGCCGCGCCGCGGCGTCACGGAGAGGTAACCGGGCCGGAGTGGATGGAATCCCCGGCCGCGGTCCGATCGTCGATCTCAGGGCGTCGCACGGACGGCGTAAAAGCCGGTGTCGCTGTCGCTGGTGTCGGTGATGGAGACCACCGCGCCGGTTCCGTTGACCGGAGTGCCCAGCGCCGTCCAATCGGCGGCCTTACCAGTTCCCAACCCAGCCGGGGCGCGGAGCAGGGTGTATTGAGCGCCGGCCACGGTGGTGAAGGCGACGGTGGTGACGGATCCGGCGCGGGTCACCGCGGTGATCGTCGGCGACGGGGCGGGGGTGATTTCAGTTCCACCGGCTGCGGTGAAGGTCAGGCTTCCATCGCTCTTGAAGTCAAACCAGCCGAGGGACAGCGATGTTCCCGAGCCTGGCCGGATTTCATAAAAATCAAGGCGAAGTACTCCGCCACTTCCGTCGAATCCGGAGGGCGTCACCCCTTCGACGTTCCCCTGAAAGGTGCCGTTGAAGTTGCCGTTTCCGAGATAGGCGCTGAGGCCGTTCTGGTATCCGGCCGGGGTGACAACCGCGGAGGCGGTATTGAGTGCGCCCGGTGAATTCAAGCTGCTGAAATTCAGAATGCCGCTGCCGACGCTGGTGATTTTGGCGGCTGTTCCACCCAGACCGAAACTCGATTGGCGCACCCAGGGATCGGACGAGGTCGCGGCGTCGGCACGCGGTTCGGTCACCCACAGGGTTTGTGCCGGACGCAGGGCGTCGCCCGGCGAACGGGCGGCCCCGAAGACGGCCACGCCAACCCCGTCGAGCCCGGCCAAGGTCGCCTTGAGCTGCGTCGGGGTGAAATCCTGAATCGCAAAGGTGGTGCCGGGAGTGGCGGCAAAAAACCGGGAAGCGGGTCCGATGTTGACCACCATTTCCGACGAACCACCGGTCTGCCGGATGCCGAGCAGGATGTCCGGGGGATTGTTGGTGTATTGATAGAGGAACGGCGCCGCCTGGGTCAGAACCGAGGTGAACACGGTGGAAACGAGCGAAAAACAGAGGAATGACTTCATGAGAATGGTTCGGCAGCAATCGACAGTCGGATCACAGTACCGAGCGCCGTCACATTGACCCTCGCCTTTGGGACATCGGGTGACTGTTTGCGGACGTTCAGGATTCGGCCCTCGGGATGCCCGTGTGGACGAAGGAATCGGTGCCGGGCAACGCGGGTGAACCGGGCCACAATGGAATTTGTTTCGCGGACGTTACTTGATGGTCGGTGACCTGACCCGTACCCGCATGGGGTGTCGTTCTTCCGAAAGGCCCTGGTCGGGCTTGGGTTTTGCAGCGCGCTGGCAGTCGAAGCGGCGGCGTCTGACCTGGTCCTCACCGGGTTGGCGGCAACCGGTGGACGTGTTCGCGCCTTCTTTTCATCCCCAACCGCATCCGGCGGCGGTGCCTTTTCTGTTTCGCTCCATCAGGAATCCCTGGGTGTTCGCCTGGTTTCGGTAAACCTGCGGGAACGAACCGCTCTGATATCGGAAGGCGGCATTGAACGACGATTGTGCCTCGGAGGCGGAACGGCGGCGGGCGATCCCGTGGATGCCGAATCGGCGAAGGCCGGAAGACCGAACACCGGATTGCGATTCAATTCCTCACGGCGTCCGGCGGGGAATCCAAGTGTGGAAAACAGTGCTCCGTCGTCGGTTGGGACATCCTTTGAAGGATCCACCGGGCTCGATGGCGTCCGAATTGAATCCAATATTCCTGAACGGGCCTTGTCGCGAGATGGAATTGCGGCTCCGGGCGGAGTCAGCGACTTGGGATTGAATCCCGGTGACACCGGCGCCCATCGGTGGGTCCCCGGGGTGGTTCGGGATCCGACCGAGGCCGAAGTCTTCAGGGCCAAGTACGGCACGACGGCCATGGAGGAACGATCCCGCCAGGAGCGATATGCGGCGGGCCTTCGGCGGACACCGTGATCCGGATCTGCATCCGTCCCATCGCGGCGTTATTTTGCCCCCGACAGCCCTCATTTTAATCTGGGACCTTGGAAATGCTCCGGTTTCCGGGGATTGCGTGGGACGATTTTAATCCAGCCTTCAGCGTTTCTTAATCCGGGGCTGTTAGTGTATTCCCGGATTCCGATGCGACTGTTGATTGTAGAAGACGAGCGGAAGGTGGCGGAAGTGGTGGCCCGCGGACTGCGGGCCGAACGCTTCGCCGTCGATGTGGCCCATGACGGTCTGTCGGCGTGGCAGATGATGGATGAGGTTGCGTATGACCTGATCATTCTCGACCTGTTGTTGCCGGGCGTGAGCGGTACGGAGCTGTTGCGACGGCTTCGGCGCAAGGGCGGCACATCGGCGGTACTCGTCCTGACCGCGCGCGGCACCACGGCGGACAAGGTGGAAAACTTCGACCTCGGTGCGGATGACTATCTCACCAAACCCTTCGCCTTTGCCGAACTATTGGCGCGGGTGAAGGCCTTGCTGCGCCGTCCGCCGGTTGGAAAATCCAATCTTCTGACCGTAGCCGACCTGGAGATCGACCGGCTCACCCAGCAGGTCCGCCGGGCCGGAAAACGGATTGAGCTGACATCGAAGGAATATGGCTTGCTCGAGTACCTGGCGGCGAACGCGGGCCGGGTTCTGACACGAACCATGATCATGGAACATGTTTGGGACGAAAGCTTCGAAGGGTTGACCAATATCGTCGATGTCTACGTCCGGCATCTCCGGGCCAAGGTGGATGATCCCCATGAGCAGAAACTGATCCGAACCATCCGTGGTGCGGGTTACAGCCTGGACGAGAACCCGGAGGACGGTGTGTGAAAGGATCCCTCCGGTCGCAGGCAATGATCTGGTACGCGGTGTGGCTGGTGATGGTTTTTGTGGTGACCGGCACTTTGGTTCATCTGGTGTTTCGACACTATCTGGAAGCCACTCTGGCGGCCTCGCAGCGTTCCAGGGCCACCCGCATCGCCGGCGTCGCGCGGCGGGCGCTGGATGCGGGGCATCGCGATCTGCATGAGGCCATGACGACGAGCTTCGCTCCAGAAGCGACCAGCCGGTTTGTCGCGGTCTCGGATGCGAACGGCATGGCGTTGTACCGGTCGGGTCCGCCCCAGGATCAAAGCTTCGATCCGGTTCTGATTTCGGATTCCACCGGGAAGGCGGGCACTCGGAAACTGTCGGGAACTGGTCCTGGCGAATTGATGCTCACGGCCCTTCAGTCGGGCGATGGGCCGCGGGCGATTTGGGTGGCGACCGGCGAATCGATGGTGCCGTTGTTGGTCGAGCAGCGTCGTTTCCTGGTTTTTCTTTGCATCGTGTTTGGAGTGGTCGGTGGAGTGGCATTGCTGGGGGGAAGGCTCCTGGTCGACCGCGCGTTGAGACCGGTCGGCGAACTCACCCGCAGCGCGGAAACCATCACGTCGCGCAACCTCAGTGAACGTCTTCCCGAGCCGGGATCGGACGATGAATTCGCCGAACTCTCCCGGGCGTTGAACCGGATGATCACCCGGCTGGATGAGGCGTTTCAGCACAACCGCCGCTTCCTCGACGATGCGTCCCACGAACTCCGAACCCCATTGACCATCCTGCGCGCCGAGTTGGAGGCGTTGACCCGTGAAACCGGTCCGGGACGGATTCGTGACACCGCCGCGTCCCTGTTGGATGAAGTCGAACGGCTGGGCCGGCTGGTGGAAAACCTGTTCGCCCTGTCGCGACTGGATGCGGGGCGCACTCCGTCGGAATGGCGGCGGATGAACCTGAGTCAACTGGCGGCATCCACCGCCGAGCAGATGCGTCTTCTTGCCGATGACAAGGGCCTGACCTTGAAGTGTGATTCGCCGGTGCGGGTGATCGTCGGCGGTGGCGTGTGGATCGACGGGGATCGGGCCCGGTTGAAGCAGGTGGTCGTCAACCTGCTCGACAATGCGTTCAAATACACGCCCCGCGGTGGAACGGTGAGCGTGAGCGTCGTTGAGACCGATGCGGGTGCCGTGCTCGAAGTGGCGGACACCGGCATTGGCATTCCCGCCGAGGCGCTTTCGCGCGTCTTTGATCGGTTCTTCCGGGTCGACCTGTCGCGCAGCCGGGAACCGGAGGGCACTGGAATCGGATTGTCCATCGTCCGGGCGATTTGTTCGGCGCACCGCGGACGCGTCGAGGTCGAGAGCGTCGAAGGCCGTGGAAGTTGTTTTCGCGTCATCCTTCCGGCGGCCGCCGCGCCGACGAAATCGGAAACGGAGTCCCTGACATGAACCGATCACCCCGCTTCCACCTCCGATCCGTCGCTGTTCACAGTGTCGCACTCGTCTTGATCTGGACCACCGGGTGTCGGAGGGAATCGCAGGCTCCCGTGTCGTCGCGTCCGGTGGTGTCGGTCGTCCGCGCCGTCCGCGGCCGGGTGGCCCGCGAACTGGCCGTTCAGGCGGAGTTGCGTCCCTGGTTTTCGGTGGATCAACAGGCCCGGGTCGCGGGTTACGTGAAACGCCTCGCAGTGGATCTCGGTGATCGCGTGGAGGCCGGTCAATTGCTTGCCGAGTTGGATGTTCCCCTGCTGCACGAGGATCGAATCCGCGCCGAGGCGGTGGTCGCGCGCAGCGAAAGCGAGGTGGACCGTGCCGCAGCGCTCTTCGACGAGGCCCATCAAGTCGGCTCACGGTTGTCGGGAGTGGTCGCCGCTCGCCCGCAATTGCTCGCCGGCCAGGAGGTGGATTCGGCAATGGCCCGCGAACGCGCGGCAGCGGCCACTCTGGCCTCGGCGCGGCGTCAGGTGGAGGTGGCCCGCGCCGAGTTGAAGCGGTTTGAAGCCATGGAGGCGGACAGCCGCATGACCGCTCCCTTTGCCGGTGTGATCGCCCGTCTCGATGCGAGTCCCGGAGATTTCGTACAGGGCGGGCCCGCTCCCAGCGGACAGGCCAGGCCGTTGCTCCGCCTGGTCCAGTTGGATCGTTTGCGATGCGCGTTCGCGGTTTCCGTCGGCGAGATCGGCGCGATTCATCGGGGCGATCCGGTCGAGATCCGTCTGGGCAACCGGGTCGTGACCGGACGCGTGGAACGGATCGCGGGTGAAGTGACCGCTTCCGGCCGGACCATGATGGTCGAAGCGGATGTCGCAAATGCCGACCGATCGATCGTTCCCGGATCCTATGCGACGGCGGTTCTCGCGGCTGACGTCCGGACCAATGCGCTAGTGCTTCCGGTGGAAACGCTGATCCGGAATGTTGGTGGAATCTTGGTGTTAAAGGTGACTCCGGACGGAAAGGTGGAATCGATGACCTTGCGGACCGGCATCGAGACTCCCAATACGATCGAGATCCTGGAGGGGCTCAACGAGGGCGATCTCATCATCACTGCCGGCGGCGGGAGGATTCGGCCCGGACAGACCGTCGAGGCCCGGATTGTTGTTGTGGGCAACGGCACTGAAGGGAAATGACCCGTTTGAGACCGTCCATGAACCCATCCATTCCTGAACCCCTGTTGGCCGAATTCAGCCGGTTCGATACCTGCACGATTGCCAATGCCATCGAGAGCTTCGGGGTTCGGCTTCGCAACGAGGGATTCACCGACGCGCGGGTCCGCTGCCAAACCTCCCTCGCGGGTCCCATGGTGGGGCATGCCGTCACGCTGCGCATCCGCAGTGGTGGACCGTCAATGGATGGGCATCGGTATTTCGAGGGAACCACCTGGTGGAACGCCGTCCTCGCCCAACCCGCACCGCGTGTGGTGGTCATTCAGGATCTCGATGCGGGACCTGCCGCCGGCAGCTTCATCGGTCAGGTCCATGCGGCGATTCTGAAGGTGCTTGGCGGGGTGGGATTGTTGACCGATGGGGCGGTGCGCGATCTGCCGGCGCTCGCCGCGGCGGGATTCCCGGTGTTCGCTGCGAGCGTTTCGGTGTCCCATGCCTACGCCCATATCGTCGAATGGGGCGGAGAAATCGAGGTGGCGGGATTGAAGATTCGTCCCGGCGACTGGCTGCATGGCGATGCCCACGGCGTTGTATCCATCCCGCCTTCGATTGGTGCCGGAATTCCCGCCGCCGCGCGCCGGTCGCTGGAACGCGAGGAGTCCATCCTTGCCGCCTGCGCCGATCCCGCCGTGACGCCCGCCCGGCTCCGGGCCGTATTGGAATCCATGAATCCCCCGGCGCGGTCCGGTCCGTCCTGATACCGCCCGGTTACAGAACTTCCGCTCACCCTCATGTCCCGGTTCTCCATCCGCTTTCCGTATTTCGTCATCGTGGTCTGCCTGATCACGACGGTGATTGGACTCAGTTGCCTGTTCCGGATGCCGGTCGACCTCTTCCCGGAGATCAAGATTCCGGTCGTGGTGGTGGCGACGTTTTATTCGGGAATGCCCCCGGAACAGATCGAGGCGGACATCACCGGTCGGTTCGAACGCTTCTTCACCCTGGCCGCCGGTGTGGACCACATGGAGTCCCGATCCCTGCCCGGGGTGAGCCTGATCAAGATCTACTTTCAGCCGGGATCGAATCCCGATTCAGCGGTGACCTCGATTGCCAACCTGGCCATGGCGAACCTGCGACGCCTCCCGCCCGGGACGCTGCCGCCGGTAGTGTTGAAGTTTGACGCCTCCAGTCTGCCGGTCTGCCTGATCACTCTCAAAGGCGAAGGCCTGACCGAGACTCAACTGCGGGACAGCGGGCAATTCGCGGTTCGCAACCAGGTCGCCGGAGTGCCAGGCGCCTCCGTGCCCCAGCCGTTCGGTGGACGTTACCGGCAGATCCAGGTGTACGTCGATCCGATCAAGCTGGAGGCGCACCAATTGAGCGTCATGGATGTCGTTCGTGCCGTGAACGATTCGAACCTCATCCTGCCCGCCGGTGATGTCCGATTGGGACCGTTCGACTACAATCTGTATGCGAATGCGATGGTGCCGAAGGTGGCCGACATCAACCGCATTCCATTGCGAACCATCGGGACGGCCTCGGTCCTTGTGGGAGACGTTGGTGAGGCGCGCGACGCGGCGCAAATCCAGAATAATGTCGTGCGTGTCGATGGACAGCGTTCGGTCTATCTGCCGGTGCTCAAACAGGGAGGCGACGCCAACACGATCGCGGTGGTCGAGGGCATCCAGGCCGCGGTGCGGCGGTTGACCGATGTGCCGCGGCAATTGCTGACTCGGGTGGTGTTTGATCAATCGCTCTTCGTGAAAAAGGCGATCGAAAACCTGGTCCACGAAGGCGTCATCGGGCTGGTCTTGACCGGCGTGATGATCCTCGTTTTTCTCGGAAGTCCGAAAGCGACTGTCGGTGTCTTCCTGTCGATTCCGCTTTCCGCGCTGGCGACCTTCATCGCTCTGTTCGCGGGCGGCGGGACGATCAACACCATGATTCTCGGCGGGCTGGCGCTGGCTTTCTCGCGGTTGATCGACAACTCGGTCGTCGTCCTGGAAAACATTTTCCGTCATCTCGAACTCGGCGAGTCGCCGGTCGTGGCCGCGGAGAACGGCGGTGCGGAAGTCGCCCTGCCAGTCCTGGCAGCGACGCTGACCACCGCGGTGGTGTTCTTCCCGGTGACGTTCCTGAGCGGTGTCAGCCGGTTCCTTTTTACCGCGCTCGCCGTTGCCGTGGTGCTTTCCCTGTTCGCGTCCTATGTGGTGGCGATGACCGTGGTGCCATTGTTCTGCGCCCGGTTTCTGAAGGCGGAAGCGCATTCGGCGGAAGGTCACGGAACTTCCCGACCGCCCGTTTGGATCCGCCTGCATCAGAGATTCAACCAGCACTTTGACCGCTTCCTTTCGCGCTACGACGGATGGCTGAGCAGCGCCCTCGATCGGCCGCGTTTCACGGTGATTGCCATCCTCGGGCTGTTTGTCGCGAGTCTGGCTCTCTATCCGCTGATTGGCACCGCCTACTTTCCGCGCACGGATCCCGGACAATTCGTCATCAATCTCAAGGCGGCGACCGGCACCCGCATCGAATTGACCGAGGCCCTGGTGCACCGCGTCGAAGATGTCGTCCGCCATGAGGTGCCACCGGAGGATCTTGAACTTGTGGTCGCCAACATCGGACTGACGCCGGATTTCTCGGCGATCTACACCAGCAACTCCGGCCAGCATTCCGCGTTTGTTCAAGTGGGTTTGAAGGACGGTCATCGCGGCGGTAGTTACGAGTACATGGACCGGGTGCGGGCGCGGTTGAGTCGCGAGATTCCAGAGGTCTCGGCCTATCTCCAGTCCGGCGGACTGGTGGATGCGGTACTGAATCTTGGATTGCCCGCGCCGCTGGACATCCAGGTCAGCGGTTCCAACCTGGAGGAAGCTCATCGCCTCGCGATCCGGTTGGCGGCCCAAATTCGATCCCTGCCTGGCGTGGGCGATGTCTTGATCCCGCAGGATGTCGATGCGCCGTCGTTGCGTCTGGAAGTGGATCGCGAACGGGCGGCCGGACTCGGCCTGAGCCAGAAGGAAGTGCTGCACAATGTCATCACCGCCCTGACTTCCGACGGCATGATCGCGCCGAGCTTCTGGATCGATCCCCGAACGGGAAATGACTACATGCTCACGGTTCAATATCCCGAGAACACGATCCACGATTTGGAATCCCTGAAGGCGATTCCGCTGCGCGCATCCGGGGGAGCGGTTTCGACTCGATTGGACGCCGTCGGACGCATTGTACCCGGGCTGTCTCCAACGGAAGTGGACCACTATCAACTCCGCCGCGTGGTAGACATTTTCGTCGCGCCGACCGGCGAGGATCTGGGGGCGCTATCCGGTCGAGTGAAGCCCCTGGTGGCCGGTCTCGATCTGCCCGAAGGATTGCGGGTGGCGATCCGCGGAAGTGTCCAGGGCATGGAAGCGTCGTTCCGCAGTTTCGGTTCCGGGCTTCTGCTGTCGGTCGTCCTCGTCTACCTGATCCTGGTCGCCCAATTCAAATCGTTCAGTGCGCCGCTTCTGATCCTGCTCGCCGTTCCAACCGGATTGACCGGGGTGCTTCTCATTCTGGCAATGACCGGAACGACGCTGAACATCATGTCGTTGATGGGCGTGGTGATGATGGTGGGAATCGTGGTGTCGAACAGCATCCTGATCGTGGAATTCACCCAACGGCTTCGCGACGACGGGATGGCGGCTCGCGAGGCGGTGGCGATGGCGTGTCGGGTCCGGCTGCGACCGGTTCTCATGACCTCGCTGGCGACGTTGATCGGTCTGGTGCCGATGGCCTTGAAACTGGGAACCGGTAGCGAAGCCTATGCACCGCTGGCGCGAGCCATCATCGGCGGACTGGGCGTGTCGGTGGTGCTGACGGTGTTCCTGGTTCCCGCGGGATACTTGTTGATGTACGGACCGGTGATCACGGCCACAACGCCTTTCGGAAAGACCGGGGAGGCACGGTCATGAGGGCGGCCATAAGGTCGGTTTGGCGGATCGGACGTTCGATGGCGCTGTGGATTGCGATGGCTTCGTGTGGGACGACCCCGTCCACGCTGACCGCGGAAACCAACGGTCCGGTGTTGCTGACACTGGCGGAAGCCCGGGCCCGCACGCTGCAATTTCATCCGCGGATTTCGGTCGCGGAACTGCGATCCATGGCGTCCCGGAACCGGGTGGACCAGGAGCGGGCGGGCTGGTTCCCGCAGGTGAATGGTGCGGTCACGGCGGTGGGTTCCGACGATCCAACGGGTGTTCACATCGCCGCTGGTTCCCTGAACGCACCCGGCGTCTATGAACGGGCCGGCGTTGGGGCCGCGGTTTCGCAGTTGATCACGGATTTCGGCCGGACTGCGAACCGGGTGGAGGCCGCCCGGTTGGAATCGCGTTCGGCGGCGACCAACGTGCTCGCGACGCGACAGCAGCTTCTGATGGAACTCGACGGCGCCTATTTCGCGGCGCTCCGGGCCCGCGTGGTCGCGGCGGTTGCCGCCAAAACCCTTTCAACCCGTCTCCAACTTCTCGATCAAGTGAGCGTTCTGGCATCGAACCGATTGCGATCCGAGCTGGATGTCCGGTTCGCGCAGGTGGGTGTCGATGAAGGGCGGTTGATGGTCAGTCGTTCGAGCGCGGAATTGGATGCGACTCGAACCTCGCTTGTGGCGTTTCTTGGGGCCGGTCTTCCCGGCGCGTTCGAGCTGGTGGAGGAGGGGATGCCCGCAGCGCCAGCGGTGCCCGTCTCGTCGCTGGTGGCGATGGCCCTGGCCCGGCGGCCCGACCTGGTGAGCCAGCGGCTCGAAAGCGAATCCGCACGACGCCGTGCCGCGGCCATCGGCGGGCTGCAGAATCCGACGGTCTCTGTTTTTGGAGCGGCTGGCGTTGTCCCAATGCACGACGATCACTTCCGGCACGAATACGCCGCGGCCGGATTGAACCTGTCGATTCCCCTTTTTGCCGGAGGCCTCTACCGGGCGCGTGAAGAGGAATCCAAGCGGCTGGCGGAGGCTGCGGCGGCGGGTGTCACGGAGGCGGAGATTCGCGTCATCCGGGATGTCCGGTTGGCGTGGATTGCCACGGAACAGGCGCGAGATGAACTCACATTGTCGCGGAGCCTGGTGGGGAGCGCGTCGGGGGCGTTGGAGCTGGCGCGGGCCCGTTTTGATCAGGGATTGACATCGATTGTGGAGTTGAATCAGGCGGAATTGAACCTGGTCCGCGCTGAAATCGGTGCCTCCACCGCCCTCTACGATCTCCGGCTCCGCAGTGATGGACTGGCCTTTGCCGCGGGAGATCTCCACTGACGGCCCGGTTCCGTCCGGTTCGGCGTTCACACGATTGTAACATTCGTGTCCTATTGCTGTAACCCGCTCCCGGGAGTTTGCGCTTGCACGACGCACAACTCCTATGTTTCCACGTCCCTCCACATCCGTCCGGCTCGCTGTTCTGTTGGCGTTGACCGGTTCCGCCGCAATCCAAGTCCGCGTTCACGCCCAATCCGCCGATGCCCTCATCGATAAGCTGGTCGAGAAAGGCATTCTGAACGTCAACGAGGCGAACCAGCTTCGGGAGGAGTCCGACAAGGAATTCACCAAGGCCTATGCTGCGAAGAGTGGAATGCCCGACTGGGTGACCAGTTTGAAGATCAATGGCGACTTCCGTGGACGGGTGGAGCATTTCAGCGCGGACGATTCGCTGTTCACCAGCCGGACCCGTTTTCGCTACCGCGCCCGGGTCGGCATCACGGCCACCATGGTCGAGGACTTTGAAGTGGGCATCCGCCTGACTTCGGCAGACGTCTCCAACGGACTGGGTGGAAATCCGATTTCCGCCAATTCCACACTCCAAAACGGTGCGACCCGGAAGTACGCCTTCTTTGACGCGGCCTACGCCAAGTGGAACCCGCTTCACAACGGCACATGGAATGCCTCGCTCACCATCGGCAAGATGGACAATCAGTTCATGGTGTCGCCGATGGTGTTGGACGCCGACTACCAGCCCGAGGGTGCCATCGCGCAGGTGGCCTACTCGTTCAACGATCAACACACGATCCGGGCGATCAGCGCATTCTATGCCCTCAATGAGCTCAACCAGATTTCACTCCCGGGCGTGGTCTCGCCGAGTCACGATCCGTCTCTGATCGGTGGTCAGATGCTGTGGGAAGCCAAGTGGAGCAAGAAGTTGGAATCGACGTTTGGCGTTGGCGTGTTCGCCCTCGGCAGCAAGGACAACCTGGACAACGCGGCCACGCTTCCCAACGTCAATGACGGCAACACTCGCAACGGTGCCGGGCAGCTCGTCAACAACTATAACCCCATCGTCGCCAGTGGCGCGGTGGTTTACAAGCTGGACAGCTTCCCGATGTATGACGGCGTGTTCCCGGTGAAGCTCGCGGGCGAGTATATGAACAACCCCGGGGCGGCGACGCAGAACGTCGGCTACAATGCCGGCATTACACTCGGCAAGTCGGGGGAAAAGGGGAAATGGGAGATCAGCTACCGGTATCAGAGCCTCGGAGCCGATGCGTGGTATGAGGAGGTCGTCGACGACGACAATGGCGCGTTTTACGAGAAGGCGCTGGGCGGGTCCGGATTTGCCAATGCGGTCGGCGGGTTCGGTTACCGCGGCGGAACCAACGTGAAGGGCCACCTGGTCGTCCTCCGGTATTCGATCACCGACTCGCTCACCTTCGTTTTCACCTATTACCTGAACTCACTGATCCAGGCCAGCCCAGCCGGCAGTCCCAGCGCGGCCGGACATTTCATGGCCGACCTGAGCTGGAAGTTCTGATTCACACCTTCATTCCCAGCCCGTTGGGCTTTCTCAAATCCACATGAAATCCAAATTCGCACTCTTCGCCGCCGGCCTGCTGGTCGCGGCCCAGGCCTTCGCCGGCACCATTACCGTAAAGGGTTCGGACACCCTCGTCGTCCTCGCCCAGAAATGGGCCGAGGTCTACATGTCCGCTCACCCGGCGCAGAAGATCCAGGTCACCGGGGGCGGCACCGGCACCGGATTCGCCGCGCTTCAGAATCAGACCACCGACCTCTGCAACGCTTCGCGCAAGATCAAGGCCAAGGAGATCGAGCAATGCGTCAAGACCTTCGGAAAACGCCCGACCGAGTACAAGGTCGCTCTGGACGGTCTCAGCGTCTATGTCAACGCCGACAACGCCAATGTCTCCAGTCTCAGTCTGGAGGAGTTGGAAGGCATTTTCACCGGCGCCATCAAGAACTGGAAGCAAGTGGGCGGTCCGGACGCGCCGATCACCGTCTACAGCCGCGAGAACAGTTCCGGCACCTACGAGTTCTTCAAGGAAGCTGTGTTGAAGGGCAAGGACTTCGCCTCCGGAGCCCAGACGATGCCCGGGACCGCCGCAGTATTGCAGGCGGTGGCGAAGGACAAGAATGGCATCGGCTACGGCGGTGCCGCTTACGGTGCCGGTGCCAAGCACATCAAGGTCAGCGTCGCCAAGGGTGAGGAAGGGATTGAACCGAACGAGGAGAATGTTCTTTCCCAGAAATACCCGATCTGGCGCTACCTCTTCATCTATGTGAACCCCGCCCTGGACAAGGGCGACATCGCCGCCTACCTCAAATGGATCCGCAGCGACGAGGGGCAGAAGTTGGTCAAGGATGTGGGCTATTATCCTCTTCAGAAGAACCTCCGTTCGAACTGATTGCATCGTGAGAACGCGGCGCGAGGCACTGCTTGCGCCGCGTTTTTCTTGGAGTGAATTCCCCGGCGGCCGGGTTTGGGTGACAGCAGAGTTCACCGGATTGTCATTGGTCGCGGAGGACATCGGGCCGCTAGGGTTGCCGGACGGCCGATTCGCGGTTTCGAAGTCGGTCATTCATTTTTCACGTGTCCCAATCCCCGAACACCTCATCGCGCCGGCCGCTCACCTGGATGGGCATCCATCGGGGGCACAAGGCCCGTCCCCTGGAATGGATCGCGGAACGGTTCATCTTCGGGGTCAGCTTTCTGGCGATCGCGATGGTGTTTCTCATCTTCATCTTCATCGGCCGCGAAGCCCTGCCGGTGGCGCTCGGTCAGATGGACAGCGCGTTGGTGCAGGAGGTGATCCCCTCCACCGATCTCGGCAAAGTTTCGCGTCAGCGCCTCGCCACGTATTTGGGAATGACGCCTTCCGAACTCGTCGGGAAGGACGAGGAGACCCTGCGCACCCTCATGGAAATCCGCGAGGAAGCGGCCAAGGATGTCCCGGAGCGGTTCCGGAACGACAAGGACGCCCGTCTCAACGCCACCGAATGGCGCTACCTGCTCGGGCCCCATCAATGGACCGGATATGATCGCCCCGAGTACATCTGGCAGCCGGTGGGGACGATCCCCAAGTACAACATCATTCCGCTGTTGATCGGGAGCCTCAAAACCACGGTGATCGGCCTCGCCTTCGCCGTCCCGCTGGCGCTTGCCGCCGCCTTGTACGTTTCGCAACTGGCTCCGGTGTCCCTCAAGGAATGGATCAAGCCCGGGGTCGAGTTTCTCTCCGGCATTCCCTCAGTGGTGATGGGGGCGTTCGCCTTTCTCGTCATGGCCGGCGTCCTTCAGTCGTTGTTTGGGTACCGGTTCCGACTGAACGCCTTTGTGGCTGGGATCGCACTCGGGTTGACCAGCATTCCCCTCATTTTTTCGATTGCCGAGGATGCCCTGACCAGCGTTCCGCGCTCGTTTGTGCAGGCCGCACTCGCCCTGGGTGCCTCGAAGTGGCAGACGGCGTGGCAGATCGTTTTGCCCGCCGCCGCACCGGGTGTCTTTGCCGCGATCATCCTCGGCTTCGGCCGTTGCATCGGTGAAACGATGTTGGTGCTGATCGCCAGCGGCAACGCGAGCGTGGTCTCCTGGAACCTCTTTGATTCAACGCGCAGTCTGACGGCCACCATCGCCGCGGAAATGGCCGAGGCGGTTTCCGGCGGGCACCATTATCGCATCCTGTTCCTGCTCGGAACGCTGTTGTTCGGTGTGACCTTCATCACCAATTTCCTGGGCGAACAGGTGATGCACGGACTGCGCCGGCGCCGGGAGGGATCCAAGTGAAGTCGGCCGATCCGAAATTGAATCCGACCGAACCGGTGCGTCGCAGCCTCCGCGGACGCCGAACGGATTGGAATTCAGCCCTCGGCACCGGCCTCACCGGCGCCGCCACCGGGGTCATCATCCTGTTCCTCATCGCGATCCTCAGTGACATTCTCTATCACGGTCTGCCCGGACTTTCCTGGCGTTTCGTCTCCACGATTCCGCGGAAGGATTTCTTCGAACCCCAATCCGCGGCGGTCCTGTCGATGATCGTCGGCACCACCATTCGCGTGATGGTGATGACGGTGTTCGTCATCCCGGTGGGCGTGATCACCGCGGTTTATATCACCGAATACGCCGCCGCGGGTTCTCCCTACACCCGGATCATCCGCGCCGCGATCGCCAACCTGGCCGGCGTTCCTTCGATCGTCTTCGGCCTGTTCGGTCTCGGATTCTTCATCAATTTCATCGGGAAGAACCTGGACGCCATCACCCATCAACCCAGTCCGCACTTCGGACAGCCCGCGTTGGTATGGGCCTCTCTGACCCTGTCGATCATGACCCTCCCGGTGGTCATTGTGGCGACCGAAGAATCGTTGAAGGCGATCACGCCCGGCCTGCGCGAAGCGAGCCTGGCGTTGGGAGCCACCAAGCTGGAGACCATCCTCAAGATCGTTCTGCCCAACGCGCTGCCAGGCATCCTGACCGGCGGCATCCTGGCGATCAGCCGCGCCGCCGGTGAGGTCGCACCGATTCTTTTCACCGGGGCGGCGTATTACATGGCGGATCTGCCGACTCGTTTGACCGATCAATTCATGGACCTGGGCTATCACGCCTTCGTCCTCAGCACCCAGTCGGACAACATCGAAAAGACCCGTCCCATCCTGTATGCGACGGTGCTCGTGCTCCTGCTGCTCACCTTCTCCCTCAACGCCGTCGGCATCGTCGCCCGCGCCCGCATGCGCAAGGCGATGCGCGCCGGTCACTGAACTAGGATCCCCATGGTTGCCCCCAATCTCTCCCCAACTGACGGACCAACGACGTCCGCCCCGAATGCGGCACCGCTCATCGAGACGAAAAATCTCGACCTCTTTTATGGCACCACCCGGGCGCTGAAGAGTATTTCGATCAGCCTTCAACCCCGGGTGGTCACCGCCTTCATCGGCCCTTCCGGCTGTGGGAAATCGACCTTTCTCCGCTGTTTCAACCGAATGAACGATCTGATCGACAATGTCCGGATCACCGGGGATTGCCGCATCGGGGGCGAGGATATTTATGCGTCGGATGTCGACGTGATCGAACTGCGGAAGCGGGTCGGCATGGTGTTCCAGAAGTCGAATCCGTTCCCCAAATCGATCTATGAGAACATCGCCTACGGTCTCCGGCTGCACGGCGTCCGGGTTCGATCGGAGGTCGACGCGGTGGTGGAACAATCCCTGCGCGGCGCGGCGTTGTGGGATGAGGTCAAGGACCGGCTCCATTCCAGCGCGCTCGGATTGTCGGGCGGACAACAGCAGCGGTTGTGCATCGCCCGCGCCATTGCCATCCGGCCTGAGATCCTGCTCATGGATGAACCGGCGAGCGCCCTCGATCCGATCGCGACCGCCCGGGTGGAGGAACTGATTCTCGACCTGAAAAAGGATTTCACCATCGTGATCGTCACCCACAACATGCAGCAGGCGACGCGGATTTCCGATCAGACGGCATTTTTTTACATCGGTGAACTCGTCGAATTCGACACCACCGACAAGATCTTCACCAACCCATCGTCAAAACGCACCGAGGACTATGTTACCGGGCGGTTCGGCTGAGCGCGGACCGGTTGCCACGCTTCTGTACCGATTGTGATCCTGATCTTTTTCCTTTCACCCCATGAGCCACTTTGATGCCGAACTCACCGCCCTGAAGGAAAAGCTGCTGCTGATGGCGAGCCGGTCGGAGGCCACCGTGACCTACTCCATTCGCGCCCTGGTGGAGCGTGACGACGATCTGGCCCGCGGGGTCGAGGCGGACGACGACGCCATCGACCGGCTGGAGATCGAAATCGATGAGGATTCCATCCGGATGCTGGCCAAGGCGCCGCTCGCCAGCCAACTGCGCCTCATCATCTGCGCCAGCAAGATTGCCCGGGATCTGGAGCGCATCGGCGACGAGGCCACCACCATTGCCCGGCGCTCGATCGAGTTGAACACCGAACCGCAGCTCAAGCCGTACGTGGACATCCCGCGGATGGCCCAGATGGCGATGGAAATGCTTCGGGACGCACTCGGCGCGTTCACCTCGGGGGACACGGAGCGTGCCCGGCAGGTGATCCCGCGTGATCGCGATGTGGACGCCCTCAACAAGCAACTCTACCGGGAGCTCGCGAGCTTCATGATCGAGAAGCCCACCACCATCACCCGCTGCCTCAGCCTGATGGCCATCAGCAAGGCATTGGAACGCATCGCCGACCATGCCAAAAACGTCGCCGAAGAGGTGGTCTATCTCTACGAAGCGAAGGACATCCGGCACACCGGTTCCCTTGAGATTGGCCGATGATTTCCAACCGGGCCGATCCCGCCGTCGGGAGTTTGTGACCCGGCGTTCACCCATCCTTTGCGGTTGTTCCCGGATCTTGACGGGCTACCGCAGGACTTGCCCCGCATGCTGACCGGAGCTATGAACGCCGCCATGCTTCAGACGGGTATTCATCCCCCGCCTTCACTCACCGCGCCCGGCATCGGTTCGCGGGTGCTGGGACGGCTCGGCATGGATTCCCGCTACCGGCTTCGACTGTCGCGCGCAGAGGCGGATATCCGTGCCGCCCAGGCGCTTCGGTTCCTGGTGTTCAACCTGGAACTCAATGAGGGACTGGAAAGCTCCTACACCACCCTTCGGGATGAGGACGCGTTTGATCCGGTGTGTGATCATCTTTTGGTCGAGGATCACCGCACCGGGGAGGTCGTCGGGACCTATCGGCTCCAGACGGGACTGACGGCTCGGGCCAACCTCGGCTACTATTCCGCGCTGGAATTTGATTTCGCGCCGTTTGAACCGTACCGCGCGCAAATCGTGGAACTGGGGCGCGCCTGCGTTCACCGCGATCATCGGAATCTGGCCGTTCTCGGCCTGCTGTGGCGGGGCATCTCCGAGTTTGCCCGGAATCACAATGCCCGCTACATGGTCGGCTGCAGTTCCCTGACTTCGCAATGTCCGGAGGAAGGCGCGGCCGCGTTCTTCGAACTCAGCGGCAAACATCTCGTCGAACCGGCGCTTCGAACCTTTCCGCTCCCGGCCTATCGTTGCGACATGGACCGCCTCGCGCCCGTCGTTCCCAAGATTCCAAAACTGCTCCGCGCCTATCTTTCGCTCGGGGCATGGATTTGTGGTCCGCCGGCCATTGATCGCGACTTCAAGACGATCGATTTTCTCACCTGGCTGGACCTCGAAGCGCTTCCCGCGATGGCCCGTCGCATGATAGGCTGACGGCATGGCGTTTCATCCGGTCCGGGTTCCGGGCCGTCTTCTGGGCTTCGCCCGATTCAGCGTGGCCGCGCTCCGTGATCTGGGGCGGACGGTCGAACCGTTCGAGACCCACGGCCGGGACTATCGCCGGCGCGCCGAATGGTCCCATCGCCACGCCCAAAAACTCTGCCGGTTGATGAACTGGCACGTCCAAACCGTGGGAGCCATTCCTTCCGCCCAGATCCTCGGATCCAACCACCTCGGTTATCTCGATATCGTGATGATTTCCGCGGCCACGCCGGTGGTGTTTGTCTCGAAGGCCGAGGTCCGAAACTGGCCGGTGATTGGACGGTTGTCCGATGGCGGAGGGACGCTCTACCTGCAACGGGAGCGGAAAGGGGACCTGACCAGCGTCATCGGTCAATTCGAGACGGTGGTGCGAACCGGCCTGCCGGTGGTGGTCTTTCTCGAAGGGACGAGCTCCGGCGGCGATGATGTACTGCCGTTCCGCCCTTCATTGCTCGCCCCGGCGGTCCAGCAGGGCTGGAACGTCGCACCGATCGCCCTCGATTATTCGATTTCAAAGGGAACCGTTGCATCGGATGTCGCTTATTGGGGTGACATGACCTTTGTGTCCCACTTCCTCAATCTTCTGGCCCGTCAACGGCTCGACGCACGGGTGGCATTCGGCTCCGCCCGCCCGGCTGGCACGGATCGGAAACAGCTCGCCCGCGAATTGAGGGACGAGGTGATCGGACTGCGTGGGGCGCCGGATTCACCTTCAAAATAGGCCGGTTCGGCACGCACGAGATCGGGTTGGCGTCCTACGTTTTCCGGGGCTGTATTCCCACGGGAGCCTCGTCTAGGCTCCGGGCGTGCCCGTGGAAATCAGCATCGTGGTGCCGATGTACAATGAGTCCGCCAACGTCGCCCCCTTGGTGACGGAGATGGTTCGAATCTTCGCCGGCGAGACCCGCGCGTGGGAACTCGTGCTGGTGGATGACGCGAGCACCGATTCCACTTGGCAGGAGATCCTCAAGGCGCAGGCAGGCGATGCGCGGGTCCGGGGATTGCGTCATCAGAACAATCGCGGCCAAAGCGCGTCGGTATGGACCGGGATCACTTCGTCGAACAGCCCGGTGATCTGCACCCTCGACGGCGATCTGCAGAACGATCCCGCCGAGTTACCGCGGATGATCGTCCTGCTGGACCAGGACACGCTTGATTTCGTCAGTGGTCGCCGGACCCAACGGCAGGATTCGGTCGTGCGGAAGTTCTCCTCGGCGGTGGCGCGAACGGCGCGTTTGTGGGTGTTGGGACACGACTTCGCCGACACGGGTTGCGCCCTCCGCGCTTTTCGCCGGTCGGTTCTTCAGGGCGTATTCCCCTTCAACGGAGTCCATCGGTTCCTGCCCATTCTCGTCGCCGGCAACGGGCATCGTTGCCGCGAAATCCCGGTGAACCATCGACCCCGCGTCGCCGGCGTCAGCAAATACGGGGTTTGGAATCGGCTCGGTCGGGGCCTCTTCGACCTCATCGGCGTCCGCTGGTGCCTGAGCCGCCGCCTCCTGCCGGAGAAGACGACCGACTCGCGGAGCTCAGGGGAATAGGAGGACCGACGACGTCGCAGCGACTTTGGAGAGTGCGGCGGGAAGCACAGCGCCACGCCGCTATCGGCCCCGCGCCCCGAAATGAATCGCTGGTGGACCGCACGACCCACCCAGACTGATTTGACATCTCCTTGACATCTGGAATACCGACAGCCGGCAGGGTGTCGACGATATCGAACACTGGCCGGCCGTTTTTCCGAAATGTTTCCCCCACTTTTTTTTGTCCTGATCCTCGGGATGACGGTGCTCTTAACCTTCGGGGACTCCATCGGGCGCAGGCCTTCTGATCGGACTCGGGCTGGTCTCGCGGTCGTTGGCGTGCTTGGGGCCTGTCTGTCCTTCGGTGCCTGGCTGGTGTCGGGTATTGTTTCGGGATTCCCGACCCCTGTACGAAGTTGGGGTCTCCCGCTGCTTAATCTCGCGATTGGCGTCGTCTGTTTTCGCGGCTATTGGCGGCATCGCGGGCCGCTTCGATCTTCCCGGTCCTCGCCTCCATCGCTTCACCTTCAACTGGCGCTGATTCTTCTTCCGGTGCTGGTTTTGGCGGTGGTCGGTTGTGTGGGACTTTATCGGGACCAGGCCGCGGTCGAATCCGAGACCCGACGCCAGGCCCAGGAACTGACGGATGAACTCGCCCGGGATTTGAGCCGGTCGCTCCCGTTACTCCTGGGCAATCTGGAACTCACCGGGAATTCGTGGATCGGGGACGGCGTGATGGGATCTGCGACGGTTCATTGGCCCGGAGAACGACCTTCCACAGTCGATCCGTTTGGCTCCGGGGAAATGCTTCCGGATGCGCTGAAAAAGGATTTCCGATCGAACCCGGCCGCGTTGGTTCCGGTTCAATTCAACTTCGACGCGACGGGGCATCTCATCCAGCCCAACTCCGTCCGGGCCGCGCCGATGCCGTCGGATTGGATCTCGACGCTTTCGCCCGAGGCGCGATTGGCATGGAACAAAGTGTTGGAGGCCGATGCCGTCACGAACCAAGCAGGCCGGCTCGCGGCGGCGGTGGACGAGTTCCTCAAACTGAAACCGGATCATCGCGCCCGCATTCGTGCCGAATGGATTCTCCTGCGCGCGGTGCCCGCCCGCGCGCCTGATGCACCTGCTGCGATCGACGCAGTGCTCGATCTCGGACGACGCGCCGTATTGAACCGGGTTGAATCCGACACCGGGATTCCGTTGGGCGCGGTCCTCTTTGCCGAAGCGATTCGGCTAACGCCCGCCGACGGATCCCATTCAAACCTGTTCGCGCTCGCCCGGGACCTCACCTTCGTCCAGCCGTCGCTGTTGACGCCGTGGATTCTCGATCAGGTCCAGGCATCCGCGCAGCACTCCGGACAACCGGACGAGCTTCGATGGGTGGCCAAGGTGCGTTCCCGCTGGGACGCCGAGGAACGGTTGCGCCAGATCGCGGCGACCCTCGGAAGCCAGATTGCGATCACGAACGGCCTGACGCGGAGTCTGTGGTTGAAGACGCAGGCGACCGATTGGTGGACGGTGCTGAAACCCGGGGAGACCTGGACGTTGACCTCCTCCAATGGACATTCCGTGCGGTTCACCAATGCCATCGTCGAGGGGCGCGCGTATCGGGTCGATGCCGTGGAGGAGTTGGCTCTCGCTGCGTTGCGCACGAGGCCGCGCATCCCACCTCCGAATGCGGCTGGAGTTGGCCGCCCTTCGTGGCTTCTCGGCGGAACAAAACTCGCGCTGCGCTTGGATGGCCGTGATTTGAACGGAGGGGCTACGCCATGGATCGCGACGCCAGCCGACAATCATGCAACCGTCCTCGGGGAATCAACAGCCCTCTTCACGCAAACCGCTTTATTTTCACCGGACGGTGATCTCCCGCATCTCGTCCCGTCTCCGTGGGAACCGTGGCCGACTCATCCGGCATTGACCGTTCGCCTACTCCTGACCGATCGCGCTGCGTTGTTCGCCGCGCAGCGCCGGCAGCAATTGTGGTTCGGCGGGATGATCCTTCTCACCGCGGCCGTTGCGGGTGCCGGAACCTGGCAGACTCATCGTGCGTTCGCTCGTCAGCTCGCCGTCAACGAACAGAAGTCCAACTTCGTGTCCGCCGTTTCCCACGAATTGCGCGCGCCACTGGCCAGTCTGCGACTGTTGGCCGAGGGCCTGGCCGACGGGCGGATCGATGAGGAAGGCAAGCGCCGTGAATACGCCGGCTTTCTGGTGCAGGAGACCCGCCGGTTGGGCGCTCTGGTTGAAAATGTGCTCGGGTTGTCACGGATCGATGCCGGTCGCAGTCCGTATGAATTCGTTTCGACCGACCTGGCGCGTCTCACCCGCGAGACGACCCAACGCCTCCAGCCCATCGCCGCGGAACGTGGGATTCAGTTGGAGTATCGCGGTCCGGATCCCGCCACCGAACCGGTCGAGATCATCGCTGACGGTCTGACGCTGCAACAGGCGTTGATGAACCTCATCGACAACGCGCTCAAACATGCGCCTTCCGGCACGCCGGTGGTGGTCAGTCTGGAGGCCGGCAGCTCGCCCGAGTTCGTTCAATGGAGCGTGCGCGATTTCGGGCCCGGCATTCCCGCAGAGGATCATCAGCGCATCTTCGAACGCTTCTTCCGTCGCGGATCGGAGCTGCGCCGCGAAACCCAGGGCGTCGGACTTGGGTTGACGTTGGTTCGCGAGATTGTTGTCGCCCACGGCGGAACCGTTCGCGTCGAAAGCGAACCTGGCAAGGGTGCCCTCTTCATCGTGCAGTTGCCCCGATCCGGGCCATCGAAATGAAATCGGGACGACACGGATGGCACGGATTAACACGAATGAAGACCCGGTCGGGTAGGGTGACGCTCCCGCGGGGCCGCAGTGGACGGACGTGTTCCAACGGGCCGGCCGGCGTACCAGGAATTACCCTGCACCTGGTTCGTTTGGAGCGTTGTTCCCCGAACCGCGTGAACGCGGGACTCCGGGCGCGGGCTCGGCGGGAGCCTCGCCCTACTGGGGATTTGCGTTGGTACGCTTTGATTCCCATTCGTCAAAATCCGTGCAATCCGTGTCGTCCCTTCCGTACTCAGCACCCATGTCCCGCATATTGATCATTGAGGATGAATTGCCGATGCGGACGGCCCTCGCCGATGCGCTGACGGCGGCCGGGTTTCGCGTGCTCACGGCGGCGGACGGCGAGTCGGGGCTCAGGAGTGCGCTCGACGAGGCGCCCGACCTGATCCTCCTCGATGTAATGATGCCGCGATTGGACGGATTCGCCCTGGCGGCGGAGTTGCGGCGATTGGGCCGAAACGTGCCGATCCTGATGCTGACGGCGAAAGGCCGGGTCGACGATCGGGTCCGGGGATTGGACGCGGGCGCCGATGACTATCTGGTGAAGCCGTTCAGCACGGGCGAACTCCTGGCGCGGGTGCGGGCGTTGTTGCGGCGGTTTGAACGGAGTGGATCCGGCAACAGTCTGAAGCTTGTGCTCGGCGAGGTGGTCGTCGATTTCGTTCGATTGGAGGCGACGCGGCGTGGACAACCGCTTCATCTCACCGGCAAGGAACTGGCCATGCTTCGATTGATGGCGGAGACGCCCGGCGAGCCGGTTTCACGCGAGCGCTTTCTGGATTTGGTCTGGGGTGTGAATGCGTTTCCGACCACGCGAACGGTGGACACTCACCTGGCGAGCCTGCGGTCGAAAATCGAACCGGACCCGGAAAAACCGGTGTTTCTCAAGACCGTACACGGCATCGGCTACCGCCTCGTCCTGCCGGAGTCCAAGTGAGATTCGATCCCGATTTTACAGATCCCTGACACCTTCGAACCGCCTTCACGACACGCTGCACGGAACAACACTATGAATATCAAATCACGCCCCCTTCGATCGTCCGTCGTGGTCGCCGTCGCCACCCTGTTCGCCACGGTTTCGGTTGTCCGCGCGGAGTCAGTGAACGACGCGTTCAAACGCGGAATCCAGGCCGAGGAATTGAACCGCGATCTCAAGGCCGCTGCGGACGCCTATGCGGAAGCGGTTCATTTGAGTGTCGATCAACGGTCGATCGAGGCGACCGCGTTATTCCGTTTGGCCGAATGTCAGCGGCGGCTGGGTCAGACCAACGAAGCCGTCGCGAGCGCGCAACGACTCGTGCGTGAATACCCGGAACAAAAGGAACTGCTGGCGAAACTTGGCAAGGTCGGCGGCGCAAAGATTCGCGCAACGTCCCCGCGTCTCGTAGAAATGCGCAAGGAGTTGGAATCATTCTCAGCCGCCATGAACAGGAAAATCGAGGAAGGCGACGAACTACAGGTGAAACACGCTAAGCTCAAGGAGTACTCCGGGGTTCGTTTTGCCGCGAGGGTTCCTGCGGAATACTCCACTCCCGAGTTGCAGCGCCTCGTTGGGGAGAAGAATGGCCTGGAGATTCGTCGTGTGGCCCTGACCGATTTCGGGCCCGAACATCCGGAAGTCCTACGGGTGAATCTCCAACTCAAGACGCTGGATTCTCAATTTGACGAACAACGTGAGGCGATTTTCGACCGGATGTGGGGCGATGCCAACAAACGGGGACAGGAGGCGAACGCACTGAAGAGTTCAATGCAGTCCCTCCAGAAATCAATCGATGAGGAGGAGAAATCGCTGGCGGAGTCGGGTGCAACATCGGTTTCAATGCCAGGCGCTGAAACTCAACCTGCCGGAGAGTTAAAATCGGCGACGAAAACCATCCCGCCGGAATCGGTGGACGGTGCGGACCTAAACGCAACCCGGTCCGTTGATAATCTCACGTCCGAGATCGACGGGCTGACTGCCGAACTTGGGGTTCTTGATCAGCTCACCGATGTGGTGGACAAGGCCCGGTTTTTGCTCGCTCGGCACCGGGATGTCATCAGGTCGGATGTATCAAATCAGATCGCGTATTTTGATCAGCCCGCGGCTGCGGCCGTGGAGAATGCCCCTGAAGCGCAAAGGAAAAGGAACGCCATGACCGGGTTAGTGGAGTACCACGTCGCCCGCCTCCGCGATCGGCTTCACTTCGCCCAGATGGAGGCCGACATTTTGAGAAAACAGAAGGCCGAGCGGGACCCCGTTCGAATCGTGGTTTATGGCGAGGTGAACGGCATTGTTGAGTTGAAGTACGGGGAGAAACTGACTGTTTCCGAAGCAATTCTGCGCTTCCCACGCTCCGAGTCTGCAAACCTGAGGAGGGTGTTGGTTCATCGACTGAAATCCGAAAAAACCAACGCTTGGATTAGCGTCAACGTGGACCAAATCCTGAGATCCAATGATCGCAACGGCGACCTTGAACTCCAACGTGGCGATCGAATCGAGGTGCGCTCGATGGGGCGCTTCTAGACCGAAGCGATCCGGTCGAAATAGGTCGCTGTGACAGAATTGCCGTCGATCGCCGGGAGAATTCCGATGGAATGCGGGTGTCGGTGGCTATCCACATGCGCCTGTGAAACGCCGCCCGACCCCGTCCCTCCCCACCATTCGGAATGGAGGGGAGGGTGCCCGGAGGGCGGGAGAGGTGGTGCGACCCCGTGAGTTCCTCAATTCAAGACCGCTTCCAAAGCCGGATTTGACGGCTTTGATTCGGCGAAGTCGGAGCGGATCAGTTCAGACCTCGTTTTGTTGCAGAATCACGATCGAATGTCGCGGTGCTTTTATTGGAATGCGCGTGTCGGTGGCAGTCGCCCCGCAGTGACCGTGGAGCGCCGCCTCTCCCCAGCCCTCCCCTCCATTCCGAATGGTGGGGAGGGAGCCTGCAGGGTGAACGGGGTGGAGCGATGTTGCGGATCACCCCTGCTTCAAAGCCGGTTTTGACGGCGGCTCTCGATGGTCCAGCTCCGAAACGACGCTTTGTTTCCGTCGCGCGGCTGTGTTGAAATCCCGGCGTCGCCATGCGCCGCCTGCTCCAAGCCTGTTTCGCCGCCGTTGCCCTGCTTTGGGTAACGCACGCAGAGAGTGTGGGCGTAGCACCCGTTTCTGGAAAACCTGCCGCGGGTGCCCACAAGCCCGAAATGACGGTGACCGAGGCCGACCGAAGCCGTTGGGCATTCCGTCCGCTGGCAGAGGTCTCGGTGCCGGATTCGGGAAACCCGATTGATGCGTTGCTCCTCGAAAAGGGAACTCCGGCTCCGCGCGAGGCGTCGCGACGGACTCAGATTCGCCGGCTGCACCTCGATCTCCTGGGTCTCCCTCCGACGCCAGAGGAGGTGGAAGCGTTTGAACGGGACACCGCACCCGACGCCTACGAACGGCTCGTCGACCGCCTGCTGGCCAGCCGGCATTACGGTGAACGATGGGCGCGTCACTGGCTGGACGTGGCGCGCTATGCCGACAGCGACGGGTATGAGGGCGATCGCGATCGGAACGAGGCCTGGCCCTATCGCGATTGGGTGATCCGCGCGTTGAACGACGATTTACCCTTCAACATCTTCGTCCAATGGCAGATCGCCGGCGACGAAATCGTACCGGGAAATCCCGACGCGGTGATGGCCACCGGCTTCCTCGCCGCGGGTCCGTCGCAAGAGACGACGCCGGCCGACACCGAAGAGAACAAGCTAAAGATCCGCTACGATGAACTCGATGACATGGTCTCGACGACCGCTTCGGCGTTTCTCGGGCTGACGCTCGGCTGCGCGCGGTGTCATGACCACAAGTTCGACCCGCTGCCGACCCGCGATTACTATCGAATGGCCGCGGTGTTTTCGACGAGCGAGCGCCGGGTCGCTTCCTTGTCTAAACCGCGCCGGGAATTGGATCTGTGGAAGGAACAGCAACGCGCCGCGCATCGTGAATCGCGGATGACCGAGTTGAATTTGACCGAGGATCAGAAATTCTGGTTGCGACAGCCGGAGCATTTCTTCGTTCCGATCCAGCTCAAGCTCTACAAGGAGTTCGGCGAACGGTTGAAGGTAGACGACGCGGGCCTCCGGGCGTGGCTGCCGGAATCCCAACTGCAGGTCTGGGACTCGTTGGAACGGGCCGCATCGAAGCCGGCGATGGCGTCTGGATTGACGGGAAAATCGTTGATCGTGATGGACCATCAGGCCGCCCCGGAGCCCCAGTATCTGCTCGCGCGGGGCGGCGTGTTGAATCGGAAAGAGCCGGTGAGTGCGGGTTTCATCCAGGTGGCGAGCCGTGGAAAAGCGCCGGAAGCTTATCGGGACGAGGTGGCGCTCCATGACCCATTAACGTCGCCGCAACTTGCCGCGGTCGATGACGGAGGTTTCACGCGTCCACCGACTACCTACCAGCGAAAGGCATTGGCGGCCTGGCTGACTGACGTGGACCACGGCGCCGGCCCGCTGGTGGCGCGGGTGATCGTCAACCGGGTCTGGCAGCATCATTTCGGCGAAGGTTTGGTCCGGACATCGAACGATTTCGGTTCGCAGGGTGAGGCTCCGACGCAACCGCGCCTGTTGGAATGGCTCGCCGGCGAACTGGTTCGCGGTGGGTGGAAGCTGAAGCCGTTGCATCGACAAATTGTCTTGAGCGCGTCGTATCGAGCGGCTGCGACGCCGTCCGCCAACAGCGTTCGCCATCCGTTCCGGCTCGAATCCGATGCTCTGCGCGATTCGATGTTGGCGGTCAGCGGTCAGCTCAATCGGAAGATGTTCGGCCCGCCGTTTCGACCGATCATTCCCAAGGAGGCGATGGCGACGCGGAGCAAGGATGAGTATCCCGCCAACCTCCAGGACGGACCTGAACTGTGGCGACGCAGCGTGTATGCGTTTTCGAAACGGTCGGTTCCGAATCCGTTGTTGGAAGTGTTCGACTCGCCCGATTCGTCCTCCAGTTGCGGGCGAAGGAATGTCACCACAGTTCCCACGCAGGCGTTGACCTTGTTGAACAATGAACAGGTTCGAAAATCGGCGGTGCAGTTTGCCCAACGGGTCATCACCGACGCGGGTTTGAATCCGGAGGCTCAAATCGAACGTGCCTATCGCCTGGCCCTGGCTCGAACTCCGACCGCTGACGAGCGGGTCCGCGCGCTCCAATTTCTGGCCGCGGCATCGGATTCCCGGGGCGACGCGCTGCCGGTTGAAGGTCTCACCGATCTCTGCCACGTGTTGTTCACCCTCAACGAATTTATCTATGTCGACTGAGGCCAATCCGTCGTCGTGCCGCTTCCCATGTGGACGGGTTGATGCGGTGGCTCGCAACCGACGCGACTTCCTGAAGAAGGTCGGTGCCGGCTTTGGTTCGGTGGCCTTGCTGGATCTGCTCGCGGGCGAAGGATTGTTGGGTGCCACGGGTGGTGGTGCACCGGTGTTGGCTCATCACGCGCCCACCGCGAAGTCGGTCATCTGGCTGTTCATGGAGGGCGGTCCCAGCGCGATGGACACCTTCGATCCGAAACCGGAGCTGGCCCGTCACGACGGACAACAGCCGAAGCTTCCGATCGATGTTTTTTTCGGCAGCGCCGGGCCGCTGATGAAGTCGCCGTTCGAATTTCGGCGTCATGGCGAAAGCGGCACTTGGGTCTGCGATCGAATGCCGCACATCGCGCGGCACGTCGATGATCTGGCGTTGATCCGATCATGTTACGCCGAGTCGCCGAGTCACGGTCCGGCGATGTACCAGATGAACACTGGTTTGATCCGCACCGGGTTTCCGAGCGTGGGAGCGTGGTTGAGCTACGGACTGGGTTCCCAGAATCGGAATCTGCCGGGATTCGTCGTGCTGCAAAATTCGAAGGGCAGCAAGGGCGGCGCGAACAACTGGGGTTCCGGATTCCTGCCGAGCGAGTTTCAGGCCACACCGTTTCGATCGAAGGGCGCGCCGATCTTGAACCTCAACCGGCCGCCCGACATCACCGACGAACGCCAGCGCCGCATGCTGGATCTGGCGGCGAATCTCAACCGCGGGCATGCCGCGGCATTTCCGGGGGAATCGGAACTGTTGGGGCGCATTGAAAGTTACGAACTGGCGTATCGAATGCAGACCGACGCCACCGAGGCGGTCGATTTCTCCAAGGAAACGAATTTGACGAAAGAGCTGTACGGTTTGAACCAGGAAATCACCCGGCCGTACGGTGAGAAATGTCTGCTCGCCCGGCGGTTGGTGGAACGCGGGGTACGGTTTGTTCAGGCCTATTGCGATGACGAATGGGATTCCCACAACGGGCTGAAGGACCAGCATTCGCGCCGCATGATGGAGACCGACCAACCGGTCGCCGCCTTGCTGACCGATCTCAAGCAGCGCGGTCTTCTCGATGAAACGCTGGTGATTTGGGGTGGCGAATTTGGGCGGATGCCGGTCTCGGAGAAGGGAGATGGCCGCGACCACAACCCCCACGGATTCCTCGTTTGGATGGCCGGCGGAGGCATTCGCGGCGGCGTGCACCACGGAGAATCCGACGAGATCGGATGGAAGGCGGCGGTGAACCCGGTGAGCGTCCACGACCTGCACGCGACCATCCTCCATTGCCTTGGACTCGACCACGAACGGCTTACCTACCTCCACAATGGCCGGCGTTTCCGCCTGACCGATGTGGAGGGCGAAGTCATCCGATCAATCCTGGCGTAAGAGTTGAATGGGTGTGGTTCCGATGAGGTGACCGGTGGCGACGTAGCGCGATGGAACTGGCGATCAGGAGGACCAAAACCCCACCGACCCCTGTTGAAGCCTCGGGTACCTCGGTTTGCCGTTCGATTGTCAACGAGACACCCCCGCGATTGTCATCGATCTTGTTGTCTAGAAAATAGGCTTCGATGGGCAGGGTCACACTGGTCGAAAACGTCCAACTCAATCCGGCCACATCGTTGAACGCAGACTGGGCGTCGGGAAAGGATGCGCCGGTGCCAATCCGGTCCGGAGAAGGTGAAAGATCCACTGACGAACCCCAGAGGTTGAGTGAGGCAAAAGGTGACCACCCGTAATAGGCCGCGCCGGGTGTCAGATTGGGATTGGTGAACGCGACCTTCCAGGAGCCGGGTGGGAGCTCGAACTCAAAGACGGGAAAGCCGCTGAGCGGGTCGCCGTAGGATCGCGCGTCGAGGTTGAGAAGATAGGTGAGCGGCTCGGATTTGATCTGGGTGATGTCGCCGTAGGCCATCGATGAA
This sequence comes from uncultured Verrucomicrobiota bacterium, assembly GCA_903907925.1. Taxonomy (GTDB): domain Bacteria; phylum Verrucomicrobiota; class Verrucomicrobiia; order Limisphaerales; family UBA9464; genus CAIVQB01. The sequence continues at coordinate 6,629 of CAIVQB010000025.1, read as the reverse complement.
ACCAAGACGCTGAGCAGTGCGGATAGGCGGGCAGTCATAAAAATAGATGTGGTTCTGAAGAAACGCGCGGATTGCCAACGCCGCATTCGATCCGGGGAGTTAATACTCGTTACACTTGCGCGCATGAGGCGGTTCGGATCTCCAAGGAACAGCTCGTTTTCATCTTCGCTGAGTCTCTCATGTCGCCAATGATAAGGCATTGAGTAGGCCTGAATAATTGTGCGTTAAATGCACACTTGGATTTTTGGAGAATTCGTCGGCGTCAGTTTGTATCCGGAGCCGGTCCCGAGACGGCCTTGTTCAGGATTGCGGTGGACATTTTCGCGCGGCGAAGAGAATCAGCAGCGCCAACCGCAACCAGGTCTCCGAAACCTCGAGGTGCCTTGGGACGGATTGGAGCTTGCCCGGACCCCACGGCTGGCGTTATCTCGGCGGCATTCCTTCCCTGAGTATGAAGCCACGCTTCTCCCTTCTTTCCACCCTCGTCTCCATTGGCCTTTGCTGCGCGGTTCTTCCGTCCCACGCGGATGGTGACGGCCCCCTGCCGGCCCAGCCGGGCGGGAAGCTGCCCCGTCCGGTGGCCATCCAACTGGTCAAGGTCGCCGGCGGTCTCGTCGATCCGATCCATGTGACCGGGCCCAAGGACGGCAGCGGACGCCTGTTCGTGTGCGAGCGCCCGGGAGTCGTGCGCATCATCAAAAACGGCAAGGTCCTGGCCAAACCCTTCCTCGACATTAAGGACAAGACCCTGAGCTCATTCCTGGAAGAGGGGTTGTACTGCATCGAGTTCCATCCGCGGTTCAAGGAAAACGGAATCTTCTACGTGTGCTACGCCGATCTCTGGTTCAACGGCGCTTCGATGCTCACCGAGTATCACGTCTCCAAGACCAATCCTGATCAGGCCGATCCCGACAGCGCGCGGGTGGTGATGCAGCTCGATTTCCCCTACTGCAACCATCATGGCGGCAAGATGGCCTTCGGACCCGACGGCTATCTTTACGTGGGCGTGGGTGACGGCGGCTGGGAAGGCGACGTCATCAGCGCCGGTCAGGATCTGCATACCTGGCTGGGGAAGATGCTTCGGATCGACGTGAACGGCGGCTCACCGGATCGCGCTTACACGATTCCCAAGGACAATCCCTTCATCACGCCATTGCAGCAGATGACGTTGTTCGGTGTGAGTGAATTGCAGTTCTCGAAGATTCATCCCCGGGCCAAGCCGGAGATCTGGGCCTACGGTCTTCGGAATCCGTGGACCTTTTCCTTTGATCGCAAGACCGGCGATCTGTTCATGGGTGACGTCGGGCAGAATCACTGGGAAGAGATCAATTTCCAGCCCGCCGCCAGCAAGGGCGGCGAGAACTACGGCTGGAAGTTGATGTGCGGCAGTCATCCGTTTCCGATCGAATTGGAAAAAGGCGCTCCGCGCGTCGGCGTGTTGCCGATCGCCGAGTACAGCCACGTCGATCAGGGTATCTGCGTGATGGGATTGGGTGTGTACCGTGGGAGTGAGTTTCCGTCGCTCGACGGCGTGTATTTCGCGGCCGACTGGGGTTCCGGCAAGGTGTGGGGACTCCTGCGGGATGTCGCCGGCAAATGGCAGATGCAGGAATTGCTCGATCTCGATACCCCGCTTCGGCCGACCGGCGGCGGTGAGGATGAAGCCGGGAATCTTTATCTGACCCACGCCACCGCGAACTACGGCGGACCGGTCGATCCGTATCAAAGCGAACGCGGCGCGGTCTGGAAGATCGTCGCCGCCGACAAGGTGCCCGCCGGTGCCGAAACCGCCCCGTTGCAGAAGTAGTCGCACTGAGCGAATCAGAAGGTGGCAGAGGACACGGATTTACACGGATTGCTGAAGGGACGATCGGATTCCGTTCATTCGGTCCATTCTGTCTCAATCGCCGTGAATCCGTGTCCCGTATTCGAGATCGCGGCCGATGCACCAACATGAGAGGCTTTCTCGATTTTTCATTGCTCCATTTTTAATTGGCTCTCCCCATGTCGTTCCGTCCGTTGCTCGTGTCGCTCCTCGCACTGTCTGCCTCCCGGCTGCTGGCGGCTGATCCTATCGCCCCGGTCGTTGATCCGGCGGCGGCTCATTCCGATGCCGCGCATTCGGCATCCGGATTGAAACGGGAATGGATCGACGGGGTAAAACCGTCCGATTTCCTCAAACTCGGCGACGGGGCCAAGACGGTGAAGGTCACGCTGATCTCCGCCTTCAACGAGGTGAATCACGGGATGAATTTCAACGGCTATTCCCACGGCAAGGCGCTGTACACGATCCCGATGGGGTGGAAGGTCGAAGTGACCTTCATCAATCCCAGCCCGGTTCCCCACAGCGCGATCATCGTGGAACGCCCGCTGGTCCGACGGCTTCAAATGGGTGAGCCCGCATTCGAAGGAGGATCGGTGGCGAATCCCGCGGTCGGAATGAGCCTCAAGAAGGCGACCTTCACCTTCACCGCATCGGAGCCGGGCGACTACGCGTTCGCTTGCGGGTTCCCGACCCACGCCATCAGCGGCCATTGGGTCGCGGTCGAAGTCAGCAACACCGCCCAAGTGCCGACCTTAAAATTGGGCGACGCAGAACCGTTTCCAGCGAAGTGACGGGCGAGACGCCGCCGCCCCTATGGAGTGCGGCGGGAAGCGAAGCGCCACGCCGCTGTGCCGCGGGGCTCCACCTGCAAGCCGCGGATCCTTCCACCACGCCGGATTCGCGATTGCACCCGTCCGGCAAAGCGCCGTCGTCGCCGACTCTGCCGGCGCACTCCATAGACAGTTTGGCTTGTTGCCGGAGCATCGCTCCCGTTTTCCCGTCCACTCGTTTTCTCGTTTTCGGAACGGATGAGACGATTGAAGAGTTGAAAAGATGAAGGGTTGAAGAGGCAAAAGCAGGCCGATTCCATCCACTGGCTCACTCGCCTACTCGCTCACTTGCTTACTTTCCAACGGCGGTCTGACCCGGGGTTGGCGCAACGGCGGGCGTGGATTGAAACAGGGGCATCGACTTACGGACCGAGTGCCAAATCCCCCACGACAAGGGCAGGGCAACCCAGATCCATGCGAGTGTCAGTTTCAGGATTTTCATGCGAGGCCAGGTGGCGCCGATTCAGGCGGTCGGTCGGGTGTCGCGGGCGAGCCGATGGCGCGGGTCCACCGCGCGCACGAGAAGGTTGGCGACCAAGCCGACCATCAGCAAAACGGCCATCAGGTAGAGGGTGACGTTGTAGGCTTGGCCCTTGGGAACGCCGGCCTCTTTTTGTGCGGTGGACAGGTAGTTGACCAGTGCCGGTCCGACAAGGGCGGCGACCGACCAGGCCGTGATCAATCGCCCGTGGATGGCGCCCACTTGATGCGTGCCAAACAGATCGCGGAGATAAGCGGGAATCGTCGCGAAGCCGCCACCGTACATCGAGATGATGATCGCGGTGACGGTGACGAAGAGCGCCTGGCTGCCGGTGCGTTGGGTGGTGGGAATGAGGCAATACAGGACGGCACCCAGCAGGAAGAAGACGCAATAGACCGCACGCCGGCCGGTCAGGTCGGAGAGGGAGGACCAGGCGAATCGGCCGCCCATGTTGAACAGGGAGAGCAATCCGGCGAACCCGCCGCCGACCGCGGCACTCACGCCGAAGAGGTCCTGACACATTAACGAGGCCTGGCCGAGAATACCGATCCCGGCGCTGACATTCATGCAGAGCACCACCCAGAGGCACCAGAACTGCGGCGTCTTCCACGCCTGATCGACCCCGACATCTGCCGCCGCCGCGGTATGACGCCGGCTCACCGCGGTTGAAGGCTGCCAGCCGGCGGGACGCCATCCTTCCGGCGGAACCCGGACGATCCAGGCGCCGAAGATCATTGAGACGAGGTACAACGCGGCCATCGTTAAAAAGGCTCCAGTGACTCCGGTCGACGACGCGGATTTGAAATGGTCCATCAACTGAACCCCGAGCGGTGAACCGATCAACGCACCTCCTCCGAATCCCATGATCGCCATGCCGGTTGCCATGCCCGGCCGATCCGGGAACCATTTCATTAACGTCGAAACCGGCGCGATGTAGCCCAGGCCCAATCCGATGCCACCGACAACTCCGTAACCCAGTTCGATCAACCAGAGCTGGTGAAGGGCGACTCCGGCTGCCGAGATGAGCAGTCCGCCGCAAAAGCAGGCGGCGCTGGCGATCATGGCCTTCCGTGGACCGCTGCGTTCCACCCATTTTCCCAAAACGGCCGCCGACATGCCGAGCATGAACAGAGCGATCGAATAGATCCATCCGACCTGCGGAATGGTCCAGTCGGTCCCCTTGATCGACTGCGTGATGCCGAGGGTGCGGGTGAGGGGAACGTTGAAGACACTGAAGCCATAGACCTCGCCGATGCACATATGCACGGCAATGGCGGCGGGGGGAACCAGCCAGCGGGAAAAACCCGGGCTGGCAACGGTTGCGTTGCGGCTCAGCCAACTCATGGGGAACGCCGTCACCCTGAACGGCGTTCCCTAATGAGGCAAGAGTCGCGCTCTTACAAAGCCGCGACGATGGCGTCGCCCATCGCGCGCGTTCCCACGCGGCGAGCCGTGGGGTCCGTGGGGCTGTAAATGTCGCCGGTGCGAAGACCGTCGGTGATGACCTTCGCCACCGCGGTCTCAATGAGGCGAGCGGCCGATTCCATTCCGAACGAATAACGGAACATCAATGCCACCGAGAGAATCTGGGCGATGGGATTCGCGAGATCCTTCCCGGCGATGTCGGGCGCGGTGCCGCCGGCGGGTTCGTAGAAGCCAAAGGTCTGACCACCGGTCGTGGCACCGAGACTGGCGCTGGGCAGCATGCCGAGCGATCCCGCGAGCGCCGCGGCTTCATCGGACAGGATGTCGCCGAACATGTTTTCACACAGCACCACGTCGAATTGCGTCGGCTTCAACATCAACTGCATCGCGGCGTTGTCGACGAACATGTGTTCCAGTGTAACGTCCGGATATTCCTTGCCGATGCGGGTGACGGTTTCGCGCCAGAGGATTCCGTTCTCGAGAACGTTTGCCTTGTCGATGCTGGTGAGCTTGCGGCGGCGCAATCGGGCGGCCTGGAAGGCGACATGGGCGATCCGTTCGATCTCCGGCGTCGTATAGACCATGGTGTCGATCGCGCGCTGGGCCGGGCCCGAAGGCAGGATGATCGACTCGGTTTTCTTGGGCTGACCAAAATACATGCCGCCGGTCAGTTCGCGAACGACAAGCAGATCGAGGCCGTCACCCTGGCGTTCCGGTCGGAGCGGGCAGGCGTGGGACAGGGCCTTGGGCAACTGGACCGGACGCAGGTTGGCAAAGAGGCCGAATTCCTTGCGGATGCGCAGGAGGGCGGCGCGTTCCGGACGTTCTTCCTTGGGAACCGTGGGGTCGCGATCGGGAAGACCGACCGAACCGAACAGGATGGAATCCGATTCCCGGCAGAGTTGCAGGGTGGCGTCGGGGAGGGCTTTCCCGGCGGCGTCGATGCCGGCCCAGCCGACCGGCGCCTCGGTGACGGCGACCGTAATTCCGGACTTTTGGGCGACGGCGCGCAGCACCTTGAGGGCTTCGCGCATGACTTCGGGGCCGATGCCGTCTCCGGCCAGCGCGGCGATCTTCAATGAATGTGAACTCATGTTGAGGGGCGGAGTTTGCGAACCCGCGGCCGCGAGGGAAGGAGTTTTTCGTGGTCGAACGGATCAAAAAACCCGTTGGCGCAGCCCCCGCGCTTGCCTAGGTTGCGCCGCCGCTTCTCAACATGCCGAGCGTTTACATCAAGACCTATGGCTGCCAGATGAACGAGCGTGACAGCGATGCGGTCGCTGCCCAGCTCGTGGCGAAGGGCTATACCCTGGTGGAATCGGAGCTGCAGGCGGACGTGGTTCTGCTCAACACCTGTTCGGTGCGCGACTTGGCGGAACAAAAGGCGCTCGGGAAGATGGCAACGGTGGCCGGCAAGGCCCGAAAGCGCGGTCGGGTGCCGGTTCTCGGATTCCTCGGTTGCATGGCCCAAAGCCGTGGACAGGAATTGGTGGATCGTCTGCCGGACGTTGACCTTGTCGTGGGCACCCAGAAGGCCCATCGCACCGCGGAATACCTGGATGAAATCCTCGCGGGTCGCGCGGAAAAGATCGTCGACATCGGTGAGGAACCCGGCAGCCAGTCGCGGATTCGCGAGCATCTGGCGACCGCTGAGGGAACGCGGGCGGTGACCGCGTTTGTCAGCATCATGCAGGGCTGCAACCAGCACTGCACCTTTTGCATCGTGCCGTCGACCCGTGGCGTGGAACGGAGCCGGTCGATCGAGGAAATCGTCGACGAATGCCGTGAATTGGTGGAGCGCGGCGTCCGTGAAGTCACGCTGCTCGGTCAGATCGTGACCAGTTTTGGACGCCGCGAAATCGGTGTTCGCGATGGAAAATCCGCCTTCGTCCAGTTGATCGAAGCGGTTCACGCCGTCGACGGACTTCAACGCATCCGGTTCACCTCGCCGCATCCGAAGGGTTATGGCGATGATTTGATCGAAGCGTTCGGTAGGCTGCCGAAGTTGGTCGAGAGCGCGCACCTTCCGGTCCAGAGCGGTTGCGATCGGCTGTTGCGCGCCATGCAC
>CAIVQB010000024.1 GCA_903907925.1 uncultured Verrucomicrobiota bacterium | reverse complement strand
GGAAATGGAAGCCGGCTGTTTCAATTGTTCCTGCGGCACCTGCGTCGCCGAGGTGGTCAGCGGCATGGAGAATCTCACCGAGGCCACCCCCGAGGAACTCGACGTCCTCGACCAGTGGAACAAGGATCCCGAGAAATACCGGCTCACCTGCTGCAACAAGATCCTGAAAGGCGAAGTGGTGCTGCGAGCGGGGCATTAACGGCGACGCTTCGCGACAACGCCAACGGGACCCGGTGCCCGTCTTCCCGTTTTCCCGCCGCCCTCCGGCTCTGTCCGCTTGCAGCCGCGCGGCTCCCGTGAGAGAACGCCGTCCGCTTCCTATGAACCGCCGCCATTTCCTCACCACCGCCGCCGCCGCGACCGCCGGCCTTGTCGCGACCCAACTCCCTCTGCGCGCCGCCGGCGCCGCACCGCTTCTTGATTCCAAGGGCAAACGGATCAAGCTGGGCATGGACAATTTCGCGGTGCGCGCCTTGAAGTGGAAGGGTCGCGAGCTAGTGGACTACGCCGCCGGCCTCAGGCTCGACACGCTGTTCATCACCGATTTGCCGGGCATCGGCTCCCACGTGCCCACCGTGACCGAGGCCTCCGAACTGCGCCGATACGCCACCGATCACGGCATCGAAATTCAGCTCGGCTCCTGGAGCATCTGCCCGACATCCAAGGCGTTCAGAAAAGACTGGGGAACCGCCAAGGAACATTTGGCCCTCGGTATTCGCCTGGCGAAGGCCTCCGGATCCGACGTTTTCCGCGTAGTGCTCGGCACCCGTGAAGATCGCAAGACTCCCGGCGGAATCGAGGCGCGGATCGCCGACACGGTGAAGGTGTTAAAATCCCAACGGTCGCTGGCCAAGGACTCCGGCGTGATCATCACCATCGAGAATCACGCCGGTGACATGACCGCCGTCGAGTTGATCGGATTGATGGAAGCCGCGGGTAAGGACTACGTCCGGGCGAACATGGATTCGGGCAACGCGCTGTGGACGATGGAAGATCCGCTGGATTCCCTGGAAAAGCTGGGATCCTACGCCGGTTCCACCAGCCTCCGCGATGGCACCGTCTGGGAGACGCCCAAGGGCTGCAAAGTGCAGTGGACCGCGCACGGCGAAGGTTCCGCCTGCGACCTCAAGGCCTACTTCGCCCGCTACGCGCAACTTTGCCCGGGCATCCCCGTGAACATCGAGACCATCAGCGGTTTCTCTGTCGAGTTCCCGTCTCTGGAACCGGGATTCTGGGATGTCTGGAGCAAGAAGCCGGCGGCCGAATTCGCACGCTTCCTGGCCGTCGCCAAACGCGGCAAACCCATGGAATCCTTCGACGGCAACAAGCCCGAGACTCAGAAGGGAGAATTGGAACGCAGCGTGCGGTTCCTGCGGGAGGAGATCGGGCTGGGGACGAAGAGCTGAACGAGGGGCGAGGGGTTAAGAGTGGAAAGGCCGAAGAGTTGAAGAGGCGGCGGCGGCGAGAGACTGGGAGCGCTGCCATCCTGGCGGCGTTGTGGATTTCCTGGTGGATGCCAAAACCGACGGACCGGCAAGATGCCGGCGCTCCCAGCGCCAACTTCGGCGAATATCCTCACACCGGATCCATCATCCAATCTCGGGACGGCACCGGATCGACACGGCGGGTCGCTTGACACGGTTCGCGGCAACCGAAACGCTTTTTGCCGTGATAAATGAACAGCGGAACCGCGGGCTGGAAGGAATTCATGGGTGTTCCAACTGCAGCCAGACGGCCCTGTCCTCGGCGTCTTCCCATCCGCCCGGATTCACCTTGATCGAGCTTCTGGTGGTCATCGCCATCATTGCCATCCTGGCGTCGATGCTCCTGCCGGCTTTGGCCCGCGCCAAGCAGAAGGCGAATCAGATCACCTGCCTCAGCAACCAGAAACAGTGGGGGTTGGCGATCACCATGTACGCCGACGACAATGGTCAGTCGTATCCCGCCGCGCGGGAGACCAACTATGTCGCCACGGCGGATCACAACCCGGTCTGGACCGAGATGTACGCGGTCGAACTCCAGAACCAGGCCAGCGGCGGCACCATCGGACGGGCAGCCTGGTTCAATGTTCTGCCGCCATATGTAAGCAGTTCCCCACTGTGGAAATACGGATCCAACGCGGCCTCCGTGGCCACTTTCGTCAACAGCCGCTCCATCTTCAATTGTCCCACCGCCGCAGCCACCCGACGTGATCTCTCGATCGATCCGGATCCCCTGTTCGGCCCCACCTTTAACTACGGGATGAACGCCCGGATTTCCTATCCGTTGTCCGCGGACACCCCGTTCCGGATTTCGCAAGCGGTGAATCCCTCGGCATTCGTGGCTTTTTCCGAGGAACGGGTTCATGCGGCTGAAACGCCCTACATCGGCAACAACCCAGGCGACGTCAGCAGTTCCTATAATTTCACGACGCGTTTTTCCGGGCGGCACAATGCCGGCGGCAACATCGTGTTCGGCGACGGCCACGCCGCCTGGTTCCGATACGACTACGTCTGCGTTCTGCGCAACAACCAGCCCGCAGATCCCGGCCGATCCGACATTCAGTGGGCGGCATCTGGCGTGCAGATTCCCTGATCTCCCGCCCGCCCGCGCTCAGCGCAGGACGGTGACGGACAGGCCGACGACAAACGCGCCCCACAGGACACCCGCAACTGCAGCCAATCGGAATCGGCCTGGCGAAGCCACGAGCCAGCCGATCAGATCGCGGACCCGCCACGGCTGCACCGTCCACCACAGGGCCGCGAGCGCCCAAACGTAGGCCCAGCCGGAAAAGGCGTCCCGCCACAGACTCGGATGCCAGCGCGCGGAGTCGCAGACCTGCCAGGCGGCCATCAGCATCACCACGCACAAACCGCGGACGGCGAGGAAATCCTTCAGATAGAAACAGCTCGCGACACCCAGCACCGCGAAGGCTGCCAGCATGGCCGTTTTGAACTTGGCAATGTCATCCAGGTTTTCATTGGCCAGGTTCCAGTCGAACCAGGCTGTTCCCAAGAGCATCAGGAACACCCCCACCGGCACGTTGCGGGGGAATCGGCGCAACCAGACCATGGTCGCCTCCGGACGTGCCAGCGCCACCGCGTGGGCCACGAAGGTCGCCGCACCGAGAAAAAGTCCAATCTGAAACAAGGTCATGCAGGAATCGGGAAAGAAGCAGTCGGGGACAGGGATGCCAGGGAAATCGAATCGACCGGGGACTCCGTTTCACCCCCGTGGATCATCGGATCGCCGTACAGGGTGAACGATCCCGCCCGTTCGATGACCACGTCCATCACTTCCCCACGATGCCGTTCGGATCCGGAAAAGACGACGATCTTGTTGGAACGGGTCCGTCCCTCGTACCGCGCGGCATTCCGCCGGCTCGGTCCTTCGACGAGAATCTCCACCCGGCGACCCACTTCATCCTGATACCGCTGCGACGCGATGCCGTTGATGATTTCCAGCAGGCGGGCGTGGCGATCTTCGATGACCTCGATGGGCACCTGATCGGGCATTTCCGCCGCCGGCGTGTCTTTTCGCGGCGAATACTTGAACAGATACACCTGGTCGAAACCGATCTCGCGGCACAGCGACACCGATTCCTGGAATTCCGCCTCGGTCTCCCCGGGGAAGCCCACGATGACGTCGGTGCTTAGACCGATTCCCGGCTGGATGCGGCGCAGCTTGGCGATGATCTCGAGATACCGCTCGCGGGTGTAGCCCCGGTGCATGGCGCGCAACAGCCGATCGCAACCGCTCTGGACCGGAAGGTGCGCGCTCTCGACCAACTTCGGCAGCCTACCGAACGCTTCGATCAAATCATCGCCATAACCCTTCGGATGCGGCGAGGTGAACCGGATGCGTTG
>CAIVQB010000023.1 GCA_903907925.1 uncultured Verrucomicrobiota bacterium | reverse complement strand
TCGCCTGGGAACCAACCACCGTGCCGCAGCCTATGGAGTGCGGCGGGAAGCGGATCGCCACGCCGCTTTGGAACCGGTGGCGCGAAACGGGGGTGCAGAAGAATTCCGGCGCGTTGTTCGTGACGCTCAAGAACGGCGTTGGAAGGTCCACTTGAATTCCGGGCGAGCGGTGCACCGGCGGCGTACCGCGACACCCGGGCTCGACAGCGGTGTCGCCGCTTTGCTCTGCCACCGCACTCCACAAAAAGGCCGTCGCGCAGCCTATGGAGTGCGGCGGGAAGCGCAGCGCCACGCCGCTTTGGAACTGGTGGCGCGAAACGGGGGTGCAGAAGAATTCCTGCGCGTTGTTCGTGACGCTCAAGAAACAGCGTTGGAAGGTCCGCTTGAATTCCGGGCGAGCGGTGCACCGGCGGCGTACCGCGACACCCGGGCCCGACAGCGGTGTCGACGCTTCGCTCTGCCACCGCACTCCATAAGAGAGGCGTTCGCTGGAAATGGGCGGCGGGCTCCTACTCGTCGGTTGGCGAGGGGGTGCCATCCGTCCCCTCCTCTTTGCCGGTCGTGGTGAGGGCGCGGATCAGTGCGGTGACTTGGGCGGGCGAATGTTCGCTGGAGAGTGCGAATCGAAACAGGCCCTGCGGTGGGCCGCCGGGATAACGGATGAATGAGGGATGGATGCCCTCGGCCAGGAGATTGCGTTCCAGTTCCTGCCGTTTGCCCGGTGTCTTGGGCACGATGCTTACGATCGGTGCCGGGGAGGGTTCGAGGCGATATCCGGCGGCGGTCAGGGCGGATTTCACGCGGAGAACGGTGGCAGCGAGACGCTGACGGATCGTGGGGTCTGTTCGGAGCAGGCGCAGGGCTTCCAGAGCGGCGGCGGCGCAGGGTGCCGGAGGCGGGGTTCCGGTGGCGAAGGTCCGGCTCTCGCGGACGACCCGTCCCACGATGGCTTTTGAAGCGAGGATGACTCCGCCATACGTTCCGAACGCCTTGCTCAGCGTGAGGGTGCGAACCAATCGCGCCGCCGGAATTCCCTCCAATTCCGTCGTGCCGGTTCCGGTTTCGCCGACGGTTCCCGCTCCGTGACAATCGTCCACCCACATCCACGCCGCACGCCGCAGCACCTTCCGGTACGCCGCGAGGGGCGCGATCGCGCCGTCCAGCGGGAACACGCCGTCTGTGATCAGAAGAATCCGATGGGACTCCACCAATCGGGCCTGTCGGCGTTCGAGATCGCGAGGATCGCGATGGGCGAATCGGATCACCCGGCAATCCATCCGGATCACGGCGTCCTGCAGCGAGGCGTGGGCGCGTTCGTCGAGGAACACGTGGGTGAATTCGCCGGCGAGGCCCTCCGCGAGACAGGCATTGGCGGTGGAACCGGTCGGGGTGACGAGGGCTTGGGGGACCTTAAAGAAGGCGGCCAATTCGCGTTCGAGTTCGACCAGGAGCGGCGAATTGCCGGTGGTCATCCGGGAGGCGCCGATGCTCAGGCCGTGAAGGCGGGCGGCCTGAGCGGCGGCCTTGAGCGTCGCGGGATTCGACGCCATGCGGAAGTAGTCGCATCCGCCGAAATACACCAGCCGCCGGCCCTCCGAAAGTACGCGCGTACGGCCGGCGGGGGAGAGCGGAGGTGGAAGCTGGTTCATGGAGGTGGACGGAAGACGCTGGCGATGATGACTTCCTTGGTTTTCCAGAGAAGCGTCATGGTCAGGGCGACCGGCAACAAGGTGAGTAGCAGAACCAGCCACGATTTGGAGGCCTCAAATGCATCACGCAATCGCGCGATCGCCGGCGGGGCATCCGCCCAGCGGACCAGCAGCATCTCCCCGGCGGTCAATCCGGCCTGGAGGACGATCAGCGTTTGATTGATCCCGGTGAAGAATCCGGTTTCGGCGCGCAGGGTTTCGTCGGGAAGCATGGCCGACAACCGGAGCAACACGTGGTTCAGCGCGATGAGGAAGGCGAATCCGGCGAACACCAGCAGCACCATGCTCTGGGCGAAGAACGGTTCGTTCGGACGGCGATTCCACCAGTAGGTGAAGGGGCTGAGCGCCACGAGCAGGAGGGACAACAGCCGGGCGCGGTCGAGTGACGCGGTCCAGATGCGTTCCTGGGATTGAAAATGACGGAGTTGATGCAGGCCGTAGGCGACGAGGACGCTGGCGGCGACCACTGGCATCCAGCCGTATTCGGTCAACGAATCGTCCATCGCCGACCGCGCATCGCAGAGCAGCATCAGCGGGAGTCCCCAGAACAGCGCCGACAGCCCGCGGACAACCCGGGCGAGGGAGGGGAAGATGCCGAGCGGATTCACGGGAAGGACCGGCGGGTCGGCCGGGTGAGACTCAGCGGAAGCCGTCGACGCCGAACGGGTGGGGACGGACGTTCATCCGATCGTCAGATACGTGTAGTCCTTGAGTCCCCGTTCGTAGTCATCGAGCAGCCGCATGCCTTCGCTGGGCTTCAGGCGGTCGGATTTGATGGCGACGTCCACCTGGGTCTTCATCTGCCGCTTGAGCTCGTTCTCGTCGTATTGAACGGCGCCGAGGCATTGGATGATGGTGTTGCCCTCGATCACTTCCTCGACGTAGTAGCCCGCGGGTTCGTCGGGTTCGAGGAAGACGTGCAGTTCGTTCACCCGACCGAACAGGTTGTGCAGATCACCCATGATGTCCTGGTAGGCGCCCATGAGGAAAAAGCCGATGAAATAGGGCTCGGGACCGTTGCCGTTGGTGCGGAGTTCGTGGAGTGGGAGGGTGTCGCGGACGTCGCGGAGATCGATGAACTTGTTGATCGCCCCGTCGGAATCGCAGGTGATGTCCACCAGCGTCGCCTCGCGGGTCGGGCGTTCATCGAGCCGGCTGATCGGCATGATCGGGAAGAGCTGGCCGAGCGCCCAGTGATCGAGCAGCGATTGGAACACCGAGAAATTGCAGAGATACTGGTCGCCGAGGGAATCCTCCAGCTTGCGGATCTCCTCCGGGATGTAGGCGTTGCCCCGGAAGCTTTCCACGACCGCCTTGCTGATCTCCCAGTAGAGCGTCTCGATCTTCGCCTTGTCGGGCAATTCCATCAGCCCGAGGGTGAACATGTTGTGGGCGTCCTCCTTGCGTTCGAGGGCGTCGTGATAGGCCTCCAGCTTGTTGGACTTGGCGAGATTGCGCCGGAGATCGAGGAGTTCGCGGACCAGCGCGTGTTCCTGATCGCCAAAGACGAATTGCGGGGCGTCGGGCGACTTGTGGATTGTGCCGAAGACCTCCACCAGCAGCACGCTGTGATGGGCGACGATGGCGCGGCCGCTCTCGCTGATGATGTCCGGGTGCGGGACCTTCTCCGCGTTGCAAACGTCGGCGATGTAATAAACGATGTCGTTGGCGTATTCCTGCAGCGAGTAATTGGTGGAACTGTCGAAGGCGCTGCGCGAGCCGTCGTAGTCCACTCCCAGGCCGCCGCCGACATCCAGGAACTCGATGGGGAATCCCATCTTGTGGAGCTTGGCGTAGAACCGCGTGGCCTCCTGGACCGCCTTCTTGACGGTGAGAATGTCCGGCACCTGCGAGCCGATGTGGAAATGGAGCAGCCGGAAGCAGTGTTCGAGCTTCTCGGCCCGCAACAATTCGGTGGCCGCGAGCAATTCAGCGGTGCTCAGGCCGAACTTGGCGTTTTCACCGCCGCTCTCCGCCCATTTGCCGGCGCCCTTGCTCAACAGCCGGGCCCGGATGCCGATCATCGGTTCCACGCCGACCTGCCGCGACACCGTGATGATCTGCCGGAGTTCCTCCAGCTTCTCGACCACCATGATCACCTTCTTGCCGAGCTTGATGCCCTGGAGGGCGAGCTTGATGAAGGCGGAATCCTTGTACCCGTTGCAGATGATCAATGAACCGGGCTGGTCCTGCAGCGCCATGCCGATAAACAGCTCTGGCTTGCTGCCGACTTCGAGGCCGAAATTGTAGGGTTTGCCGGCGTCGAGGATTTCTTCCACGACCTCGCGCAGTTGGTTGACCTTGATCGGGAACACGCCGCGGTAGGAACCCTGGTAGGCGAATTCGGCGATACTGGTGCGGAAGGCCTCGTTCAGCGCGGCAACGCGATCCCGGAGAATGTCCTGGAATCGGATCAACAGCGGGAATTTCAGGCCGCGGGCGCGGGCCTCCTCGACCACGTCGGTCAGATCGACGGCGGCGCCCTTTTCGCGCAGCGGACGGGCCACCACTCGGCCGGCGTCATTGATGTCGAAATAACCGGCACCCCAGCGGTCAATGTTGTAGGTGGTCCGGGCGGCAGGGATGTCCCAACCGCTGTTGACGGAAGGGAGTGGGGCGGCGTTGGAATCGCTCATCGATCGTTGGTCAGGCGAGCCGGACTTTAGAGCCTGTCTGAAAATTGGGAAGGGTCCTGTTGACGAGGAAAAGGCTGGATGGCGAGGCGCGAGGAGGGAGCAGCCCTTTTTGGGCTGTGACCGAGGAGCAACGAAGCCAGCCGGCCTTTTCCTCGTCAACCCTCCGGGCGGCAGTGCTTTTGTCTTCTGCCTTCGTTGACTCGGCCCTTACAGCCCACTTTGGGGATGATCGGACCTCGTCGCCTCGGCAGAAGACAAAATCCCTTGCCGCAGGACTCTTCCCAATTTTCAGACAGGCTCTTGGGAACCGCCGGCACGGTTTCAAGAAGCGGCTTTCAAAACTTACGGAGAAGCTCGGGCGGGATTTCGCGGGAGAAGGCGGCTGCGACCCGGAAGTGAGGGAAAAATGTCGGGTGATACGGCTCGTGGGATTGCCCGACGGAACCTGATTTGGTGGGCGAGACAGGACTTGAACCTGCAAGGCTTGCGCCACGGGATCCTAAGTCCCGCGTGTCTGCCAATTCCACCACTCGCCCCCACCGCCAATCACGGCACCCGGGCAGGATACGGGGCGGTGCATCCTCAAGCAACAGGGGTCTCGGGAGTCCGGACGGTCTCATGGGGTCACTGACCCGGCGTCTCCCGTTGTGGCGCGGCGTTCGGCTGCGGCCACCTTCTCCTCCCGGTCCGCCAGCAAGACGAGGAGTTCACCGAAGTGTTCCAGCAGGCGTCCCAGCGCGTAGGCCACGAGACTGAGCAGCAAAACTGCAAATCCGGCGAGGAACCCAATGGAAAGCATGGTCAGCACCGCCACCACAACGCCTGCCGCGCTCGACATGCTCAGGACCGCTCCCAATAGATTTGCCGACTCTCTCCGTTGGTAAAGGGCGTGGTGGGTCATGATCGTGATTTTTGTCGGGTGTAAACGGATGGGACGGATGAACGGGCGTTTCCTTGCAGACGCACTCTGAGTTCCGATTTGCGTATCCTGTGGAGGGGACGATTGTCATGCAAACCGCATCCTGGCTTCTGCCGCACCCCCCATGAATACCGCCATCGAAAAGCTCATTGGAAAGGAAGTCACCGTCACCCTGCGGTCTTCTGTCGCCGTCCAGTTGAAGGGGGTTTTGATTCAAGCTGATGCCACCTTCCTCGTCCTCGAACAGAACAAGAGCGAGGTGGTGATCCCGCTCACCTCGGTTCTCCATTTCCTGGCGACGCCGACAGGTTAGCGTCCGCCGGGACGAAGTGTCCGGTGGGGTCTGGCGCGCACGAGGGAGTCCTCGATTTTTCCGACAGACTCGCGGCGGGGAGAGGAATAGAGTGACCCGAGAGTTGTGGATCCGCATCCGGGTTCCCGCCCATCCGTTCATGAAAATCAAAACGATTGCCTATTGGGTGACCACCATTCTGTTCGCTGGAATGATGGCAATGTCCGGCGGGATGTATCTGACCCATTCGCCGGAAGTGGCAAAGGGTTTCGCCCATCTGGGATATCCGCCTTATTTCGCGAATCTCCTCGGAGTGGCCAAACTACTGGGGGCCTGCGCCCTGCTGGCACCGCGGTTCGTAATCCTGAAGGAATGGGCTTACTCCGGCTTCGCCATCACGCTGATTTCGGCGGCGGTCTCGCACCTCGCTTCCGGTGACGGTCTCGGGCACGCGGTCGGTCCGTTGATTGGATTGGCGATCATGGCCGTTTCCTACGTGTTGCGTCCGGTCGGTCGCCGGGTTCTCCCTTGTTCCGCCGCTTGAGGTGGAACGATCCAAAAGAAGCGGAGAGGACACTGATTTCACGGATCCACCCCGATTCCTGAAGAGCGGATCGGATCCGGAAAGTTCACTCAAACAGCGGCACGATCGTCATCTCGGGAACCAGCACCAGGCCTTTGTCGGTCAGGCGGATTTCGGGGATGACTGACAGCGGCAGCAGGTTGAATCCCATGTAGGGCAGAAGGCAGCCGGCATCGGTCCACGCTTCCTTGAGGCGGGCCGATTCCAGCGCCACGAGTCCCGCCCGCTGGTCGGAAAGCAGTCCGGCGATGGGCAGCTTGACGTGGGCGACCACCTTTCCATCGCGGACGACGCAGACGCCGCCCTCCGATGCCTTCAGTGTCGCCAACGCGAGTTGCATGTCTGCTTCATTGGTTCCCGCCATCACCAGGTTGTGGGCGTCGTGGCCGATCGTGCTCGCCACCGCACCGTCCTTTAGGCCGAAATCCTTCAATAAACCGTAGCCGATCCCGCCGGTCTTTCCGTGGCGTTCGATGACCGTCAGGAAGCAGAGATCGCCGTAGGCCTTGAGCGTGTTTTCCCAATCCTGCGCCGGCGTGAACGGCAGGCGATCGTGAAAAGTGAGGATCCCCGGCAGCGCGACGCGAAGAACATGCGCGGTGCGGGGCCCGGGCGGCAATTCGGGAATGAGTTTCACCGTGTCCGCGATGTGGACCGTTTTGTAGGCCGCCGCCGGATAGCGATACGGCCGGCTGAGCGCCGCTTCGAGGCCCGGCGTGATCTTGCGATCCTGCACGACGAGTTCCCCGCCGTACCACGTGCTCTGCGGCTCCAACTGGTCGTTCAACAGGACAATGTCCGCGCGCCGCGAATGGCCGAGTCCGCCGAATTCCCCATCCATTCCGTAGCGGGTCGCCGGATGAAGGGAGCCCATACTCCACCCGGTCGGGCGAGTGATGCCGTGCCGCACAGCTTCGCGGACCACCCAATCCTGTCCGAACACGAACAGGTCGTCGGCATCGCGATCGTCGGTGCAGACACAGACGCGCTTCGGATTCGCCCCCAGTTCGGTGACCGCTTTGATCGCCAGTGGCAGCGAATGCCAGGGCGTCTTGGGATTCCCGCCGCGCAGGAAAATCCACAGGCCGGCCTCCAGGAAATCGTTGGCGATCTCGCGGTCGATGGACTCGTGCGTGTCGGTGATTCCGCTCGCCGCGGCGGCAGCCACGAACTCGCGTCCGTAGATATGGCCGCAAATAGGCCGGCCACGCTTGAGAGCTTCGGCGAGGATCGCGTGGCTTCGCGCATCACCGAGGGCGACCGGAACGAAGTCCATTTTCTCGCCCAACGCGACGGCTTCGGGCCAGCGGTCGAACACGGCGGCGATCTTTTCCGGGGTGAAGTCGCCCCCCGCGGTTTCGAGCGTGGCGTTCGTCGCCGGAATCGTGCTGGGCAGGGTGAGAAAGATGTTCAACGGCGCCTGGCGGGCGTCCTCCAACATCCATTCCACTCCGGTGACGTCGCACACGTTTCCGATTTCATGGCTGTCGCAGAAAATCGTCGTCGTCCCGTTGAGCAGGGCAGCCTCGGCATAGGCGCAGGCGGTCATCATCGAGGACTCGATGTGGATGTGGGGATCCACGAGTCCAGGCGCGAGGATGCCGCCGGCGCAGTCGTGGGTCGGTGCGGTGTAGCCAAGGCGCTTGGATTCTCCCGCCGGTTTGACCGCCGCGATCCGTCCTGCCGAAATCCAGATCTCGCGATCGGAATGAATCCGGTCGGTGTAGGTGGACAGGAGGCGCGCTCCGGTGAGGACGAGGTCCGGAGGCTGGCTGCCCATCGCGACGGCGGCGAGGCGGCGGGTGACCGTGTGGAGCGGGGCGACGGTGAACCGGTTGAGCGGAGGCATGACTGGGAAGGATGAGGCGACC
>CAIVQB010000022.1 GCA_903907925.1 uncultured Verrucomicrobiota bacterium | reverse complement strand
GGGTCGCGCTCTGCCACCGCTGCCGCCACCCAAAATCCGAACCGCTCCCAGCGCGTCAATGTAGTGGCGACAGTTGCACCCGTCGCCTCGTTTACCAACGACTTGCAAACGCAGATGTCGCCAGTAGCGGAAGTCGGGCTAACGCTGGCCGCAACGCCGCGGGCCGGAGGTTTGGAGTCCCACGTTGACGCGGTCAGCGTACGCCCAAGGTGGAGGGCTCGGTTCCACCTGAGCCCCCTATTCGTTTGGGTACGCGGTGGATCGGCCGCCATGGGTCGGATGCATGCCCAACGTTATTCCGACGGGCTTCCACATGGGGCATTGTCCAGATGCGCTCGATTGGATTCACGAATCAGGGAACGAACATCCTGGCACTGAATGCCACGCGAACGCGCCGCCCGGGATTTCCCGTCCACTGCGGAATCAAGGCCAGCCCGGTTCCCTTGTCATCGCGCTCCCGTCCGGCGGGTGCGACGGCCCCGGCGGCTCGAATGCCCACACACGAGTGCGACACCGCCTAGGCTGGGAATCCGGGCTGGCTTGAATCCGCAGTGGCACGGGATCCGGAACCCGTTGCAGGGGCGGTATCCCGGAACCAATCCACAAAAAGTTCCTCCAACGTGAGGGTAAAGACGTTGACGCGAACGCCGGGGAGCGATCGGACGCCGTTCAATTGCGCGTCGTCGGTCACCCGGGCCAGTGCCGTCACCACCGGACCCAGCCGCTGGGATCGGAGTGCACCCGGGATGGAGAATTCGGCGGGTGCCTCGTTTTCAGCGAAGACGACCTGGACCCGTCGCATGGTCCGTTGCCAGTCCTCCACCGCGCCTTCCACCACCACCCGGCCGCGATCCATGATGCCCACCCGGGTGGCGAGTCGCTCGAGATCGCCGAGCAAATGGGTGGACAACAGAATCGTGCAGCCGGTCCCGCGGAGCAGGACGTCGATCAGGCAGGTGTTGAGTTCGCGACGCGCGACCGGATCCAATCCCGCCGCCGGTTCATCCAACAACAGGACTTCCGGTCGTGCCGCCAGCGCAACGGCCAGCGCCGCAAGCCGTTGATTCCCGCCCGACAGTCCGGCCACGGTCTGATGCAGTGGCAGATCCCAACGCCGCGCGTGTTCGCGGAGCAAATCGTCGTCCCAACGGTCGTACAAATGGGACGCATACCGAGCGAGATCGGCCAGGGTCATCCAACCGGGCACCTGTTGTCCCTGCGACACGTACGCGACCCGTTGCCGGTGTTCCCGCGGGGCGTTCCAGAGCCACTGGCCGAGCACCCGGGCCGCGCCGGTGTCGGGTCGGAGCAGACCGGTCAGCACCTTGAGGGCGGTCGTTTTGCCGGCACCATTCCGTCCGATCAAACCGTAGACGTCACCCGCCTGGACCTGCAGATCGAAGCCGTTCACCGCAACCACGCCGCCTCGAAAGGTCTTACCCAATCCGGAGGCGTGAATGACGGGCTCCATGAAAATTGGGGACGAAGGTCACGAATCGCCCGAAACCACCGCGAATTTGACCGGGAGATCCTCCACCGTGCGGTCGACGTACAACGCGCCGAGTTCCTCGCGGACCACGCTGATCACCTTGGGCGACGGCACCTGCAACTGCGTCGCCTCGACGGCCAGTTGCTTGGCGGATCGGCGAAGGGCGACATCCTGTTCCGCGGCGGTCAGGGCCTGCGCGTTCGGCGCGACGAAGGCGCCCTTGCCATGCCGTTTTTCAATCAGGCCCGCCCGTTCCAGTTCGGTGTAAGCCTTCACCACTGTGGTGGGATTGACGGAAAGGGCCGCGGCCAGTTCGCGGATCGAGGGGATTTGATCCCCGGGCCGCAACGTCCCGCCGGCGACGTAGTATTTGAACTGATCCATCATCTGCCGGTACACCGGCACGCCCGACCGCTCATCGATCTGCAAATGCAATTTGGGACTCATCGGAGGAAGAAAGGATAGTTTACGGGTGTGTGATGACAGCCATACACAGAATGTCAATGCGGATCGTCTGGGTGGTTGGCGATTGGAGACGGCGAGGCGGCCGGCAACGGTCACGGTGCCGTCAACGAGAAGGGAGGGCGGGGTTCGGGTCGACGCATCCCGCGGAGTGAAGGTATCCCCTTTCGAAATTCCACGAGGTTTTCGTCGGAGACTTATTCCGGCCGACACCACGGACAAATCCACCGATCGGGATCGCCCCTCAGATCAGGCGTGCTTCTGATGGCCCACACCAAGCCGGTCGAACCCCTCGCGCCAGCGGTCATATCCAACGCGTCGTCGGTTCGTTCCCTCTTTCCGGCGAGCGTTAATCGTCGTCACCGATACTCTCTCAAATCCTGCCCGGCGAAGGCGGGCATCGGAATACGAGTACGGCAGGTCGCAATCGTAAATCATCTGGAAGAAACCCCACCGAAAGGAAGGAAATTGCTCCACGACGGACGCTAGTTTCATGAGGTCCGCTTCGATTGCGTTTTCGTTAATGCAGTCAGGTTTTTTGAACATCTTGAACTCAAATGCGTACACTGGATTCACACCTTCGTAGACGACGATATCCGGCTTCATTCCGCCAAGCTGCGGCTCACAGCGAACGTAAATATTCCCGCGGCCCTTTTTTCGAAAATAGTCTCGAATGTAGTAGTACGCGGCGGAGTGCATATCGCTTTCGTTGAAAATATCCCCGTGCAGTAGATCGGTAAGGATCCGGTCGTCCAAACGCCGCTTTGCAAAGCCATTGAACCGCTTGAAATCAACGATGCTCATTGGGAATCCCTTTCACGTTCGCTTCGACCAAGCCTGCGACTTCGATCCCACCGATTGGCGTGCCAACACGCCCTAACTCAACATCTTTTTCGTTGGTTCCGTCAAGGAACTCGGCTTCCACGGCCCCCGTTTGAAGATGGAGCAATGGAAACATGAGGCAATGGGGTCGTATCTAATGGGCGTGTTGCCCAAACCATGAAGATGGCCGTGGATTTGCTTGTTCTCGGGCACGACCATGATGGGCATCCACCAACCGCAGAAAGAGCTCTTCGCCTTCTCTGTTGATCTCGATCGCCGAGTCCGTGCCGACCACCCGCTACGCCGCCTCCGCGCCGCTCTTGACCTGTCCTTCGTCCGGGCCGAAGTCGCCCGCGCCTACGGCACCAATGGGCATGTTTCGGCTGATCCCGTGGTCCTGGTGAAGCTCATGATCCTTCTTTTCCTGGAGGATATCCCCAGCGAGCGCGAACTCATGGCCCGCCTGCCCGAACGGCTGGACTACCTCTGGTTTCTCGACTTCACCCTCGATACTCCGATCCCCAACCACAGCGTGCTCTCCAAGGCCCGGAAGCGCTGGGGTTCCGAGGTCTTCGAGAAGCTCTTCGTCCAGAGCGTCCGGCAGTGCGTGGACGCCGGGTTGGTCGATGGACGCAAACTCTTCATCGATTCCAGTCTGATCGATGCCAACGCCTCCAAGCAGGCCATCGTCGAAGGGCCGGTGGAACTGATCGCGGCCCTCAAGCAGGCCTGCGGGGTACTGGAGGCCAAATTGGACGAGGCCCCCACTTCGACTCCCGCCAGCTATGAGGCCGCGGCCGAGCGGACCTGTTCGACGACAGATCCCGACGCCACTTTGGTGCGTAAGGGTGCGGGCGATGCGGCCCGCCCTCGGTATCACCATCACCGGGCGGTGGACGGCCAGTGCGGTGTGATCACCGCGGTGGAAACCACGACCGGTGCCGTGGCGGAGAACCGGCGGATGATGAGGCTGGCTGCTCAAGCCGAGGTGAACACCGAGGCGAAGCCCGAGGTACTGGTGGCGGATCGCAAGTATGGCACGGCCGAGAACTACGTGGCGGCGCAGAAGGCCGGTTATGTGACCCACATGGCGGATCTGCGGGCCCGGCAGGTGAACCGGCGGGTGGAGGGCATCCTGCCGGACAGGGCGTTCGGGTATGATCCGAAGTCCGATACCTATACCTGTCCGGCCGGCCAGACGATGTGGCCCCGGCGGGTGCATCCGGTGCGGCAGACCAAGGAGTATATGACCCGGGTGCGGGTATGCATGGACTGTCCGCTGCGGGCTCAATGCACCCGGTCAGCCACGGGCAGGACCATCCACCGTCACGTGGACCAGGAGCTTTTGGATCGGGCGCGAGTCCAGGCCCACAGTCCGGCGGCCGGGCGGGATCGGCGGCGACGCCAGCATCTCGTGGAAGGCAGTTTTGCCGATGCGGCGAACAACCACGGCTTCAAGCGGGCGCGATGGCGCCGGCTGTGGCGGCAGCAGATTCAGGATTGGCTGATCGCCGCCGTACAAAACTGGCGAACACTGACCAAACCAACGCTCAGTCCGGCCGAGACCGGGGAGAACCAAGGCGTGTTCATCGAAGTTCAGTTCCAAGCAGAGGGCGAAATGGCCCAAGACCTGAACCGAACGGCCCTTCGGACGTCGATCAGAGCATTTCGCCCGCACCAGGCCTCCCGGCGCGACGTGCCATCGCCTATAGGATTTGGTAATACGGCCCAACCTCGATGCCAAAACCGCTATAGCCGCCCATTCAGTCCAGCTCGCTCGGCACGCCCCGGGCTTCATTCCGGACAGTTTGGGCAACACGCCCTAATCATTTTACATTTGGAACCGGGGACGGCGGAAGCGATCCACAGATTCAATGTCGATGATTGTTGCGGGATGGTACGCCCCTTCAGGGCTTTGGGACTGGCCGGCTTCGACACCTTGGGCGATGCCCAAGGCTGGTATGGGGCGGGCCTTTGGCCCTCGAAGGCCGACACTATCTTCGATTGTTCACCGGTGAAACCCACATGAAACGCGCGGGTGCGGTCGAGTTCACCAAAGACACCCGAATGATGCTGATCTCTCTGATCGAAGAGCGTGTGAATGATGATGCCGAAAACCCATTCGTTCTCGTTTACCTTCGTGGCGCTCCTCACGATTGGTTGCGGGTTGGGACCCGTATCGGCTGGACGCGCCTCTTGGAAAACATCCGCAAGCAATGAGCAGTTACCGCGATAATCTCGACGTCAGCGACCCCTACGAGGCGCACGCCTTCTTTCTTTGCGAATTTAGCTGCGACAACTGCGGGGAAACGATGCCCCCACCCGACGGTGTCACTGGCTGCGATGACGCCTCGTGCTGCCGCCTCGCGGACCAAGCCCGGGCACTTCGGTGGTACGTGCCGGCCCCATTTGGACCGGAGCGACGGTCGGACATTCAGACGTGCTACTGCCCAGAGTGCGCGGCGAAGCTCGGTTTTCTGGGTTGATCCACCATGAAGGAAGGTCTCAAACGGGTCACCGTGTTGATCTTGATCTGCGCCGGGTTCCTCTGGGGATCGATCCAGTGCGATCAGATACCTCGAACCCTCGCCACACCGCCGAGGGACATGACCAACATCGTGGCGTGCTTCGCTTGGTTGAAGAAGCCGATGGGCGCCCAAAAACTGACCGATGGTCCTACGACCTACTTCCGGATCCTAGGGCCGGCCGGTCGGTTTCTTGCGTCCGGTCCTGCGGGCTACGCCTTCGACGACCATGGAAGGTTCGTCGGATGGACTGCCGACATCGGTGACTTCCCGACCCCAAATATCCCCAATTCACTCTCCGCCCGGTGGGAATTCATCACGGTCGACGAGGTGCGGCAACGGTTCCACTGAGCAGCGCGTCCAATTGGAAGGCCGGTCAGCGTGGCGTGGTTCTTTCCTTTCAATTCCAACGCGGCAAAAAAGGGGAGGGTGGGGTGGCCGACGGGACTCGAACCCGCAACAACCAGAACCACAATCTGGGGATCTACCATTGATCTACGACCACCAACCCGAACCGGGAACTTAGAAATCCCCCCGCCGGGCGTCAAGGGTGGTGAAATCGGGCGTGAAACGGAATGTGGACACGGATTCACGGATTCAGACCGGATGAACGGAATGGACCGAATCCGATTTTTCCCCCGGGAATCCGTGTTCATCCGTGAAATCCGCTGAAGCGTCGCGGTGGAGCTGGAAGGGGAACGGATCGAGGGAAGGGGGTTGGAATCGGACGCCGATATTCCAAGTGCGGTCATCCGCACTATCGGCTTTCTTCTGAACTGTCGAATGAGGACGAAGTCTCCATACCGGCACGCGCCATTTCTCGAACAGAATCCGGCTTGTCGCTGGATTCCTGAGCCGCTTCACTGCCGCAACTCCCCCACCCCTGCATCACGATGGACACGGCCTTTCTAATCTACTTCATCTGCTTTGGCGCCGGACTTTTGTTCACGCTCTTGAGCGGCATTTTCGGCGGAGTGTTTGGTGGACACGATGTTCACGCCGGGCACGTTTCTCACGCGCATGCTGAGGGTGGCTTTGCCGATCACGAGATGCCGGGGTTCGCACCGATCAGTCCCGCGACGCTGGCGGCCTTCGTCACTGCTTTCGGAGGATTGGGCATGATTCTTCACAAGATCCCCGCCACCCGGCATCCGTTGATCAGCGGTCCCTTGGCGGTGCTGGGCGGATTGGGTGTCGCCGTGTTGGTGTTCTGGCTTTTCAACACCATTTTTCGACGAACCCAGGGCAGCAGTGAAGCCCGGGTGAGGTCGCTCATTGGACAATCTGCGGTCCTCAACACTTCGCTTCCGATTCAAGGCATGGGGGAGATCGCCTACGTGCAGGGCGGCGCACGGTACACGGCACCCGCCCGGGCTGAAGGCGGTATCGCCGTCGCCGCCGGAACGACGGTGACCATCACACGCGTGGTGGGCTCCGAGTTCTTTGTGAAACCGGCGTAAGTTTGCCGGTGCTCGAACCACTTCCTCACTGCTCCAAAATCCATCCCGACCATGAATACCCCTCCTGTCCCGATGCTATTGGCTGCCGATCTTGCCTCCTATGGCATTGGCGCGGCGGTCATCATTGGCGTCGTCGCCGTCATCTTTGTGTTCGTGGCCGTGTGGGCCAGCCGCTACACCAAGGTGGGTCCCAACGAGGTGCTCATCATTTCCGGACGCCGGCATCGCTTCATGGATCCGAGCGGCCTTTCGGTGGACCGCGGCTTTCGGGTGGTCAAGGGCGGCGGCACCTTCGTTCTGCCGGTGGTCGAGAAAGTGGACATTCTTTCGCTGGAATTGCTGACCATCGATGTGCAGACCCCCGAGGTTTACACCAGCAAGGGCGTCCCTGTCCGGGTGGATGGCGTCGCGCAGATCAAGATCAAGGGTGACGACATTTCGATCGGTACTGCCGCCGAGCAGTTCCTCAGCAAATCCGCCGAGGAGATCAAGATGGTCGCGATGCAAACTCTTGAGGGCCATCTCCGGGCGATTCTGGGGACGTTGAGCGTGGAGGAGATTTACCAGAACCGGGACATGTTCGCGGTGAAGGTCCAGGAGGTCGCCGCCGGCGACATGGCCAACATGGGCCTGACCATCGTGAGCTTCACCATTCGAGACATCCGCGATACCCAGGGATATCTCGAAGCCCTCGGCAAACCCCGCATCGCCCAGGTCAAGCGCGACGCGCAGATTGCCCAGGCCGAGGCGGACCGCGACGCGATGATCAAATCGTCCCAGGCCACCCAGGCGGGGCAGGAGGCGAAGTTCGTCGCCGACACCCGCATCGCCGAGGCGCAGCGCGACTACCAGAGCAACGTCGCCGAATATCAGGCCGCCGTGAACCAGAAGAAGGCGGAGTCCGACCTGGCCTACGACCTGCAACGGTTCAAGACCGGCCAGTTGGTCAAGGCCGAGGAAATCCAGGTTCAGATCATCGAAAAGCAAAAGCAGATCGAGTTGCAGCAGCAGGAAATTCTCCGGCGTCAGCGCGAACTCGAGGCCAACGTCCAGAAGCCGGCCGATGCCGAGAGGTACAAGGTGGAAACCCTGGCCAATGCCCGGAAATTCCAACTGGAAGCCGAGGCGGATGGCCAGGCGGCGGCGCAGAAGGCCACTGGTTTTGCCAATGCCGAGGTGGCCAAGGCGACCGGCCTGGCGCAGGCCGAGGCGGAGAAGGCCCGTGGCTTGGCCGAAGCCTCGATCATTGAAGCCCAGGGCAAGGCGACCGCCGAGGCCACCCGCCTCAAGGCCGAGGCCTTCCAGCAATACAATCAGGCCGCGGTCATCGAGCTCCTGGTCAAGGTGCTGCCCGAGATCGCGGGCCGGATCAGTGAACCGCTGGCCAAGATGGAGAAGATGGTCATCATCAATTCCGGCAGTGGGACAGGTGGCGGTGCCAGCAAGCTCACCGGTGACGTCACTCAAATCATCGCCCAGCTCCCGCCGATTCTGGAGAGTCTGACCGGGGTCAAGTTCGAGAAACTGCTCGAACAGGTGCCGGCCCTGAAGGCGGCGATGGGGAAGAATGATCTGCCCCAGGTTTGAAGACCGGATTCATCTCCGTGATTGCCCCGGAAAAATGTACCAAATGCGCGGGA
Organism: uncultured Verrucomicrobiota bacterium; assembly: GCA_903907925.1. Taxonomy (GTDB): domain Bacteria; phylum Verrucomicrobiota; class Verrucomicrobiia; order Limisphaerales; family UBA9464; genus CAIVQB01. The sequence continues at coordinate 1,025 of CAIVQB010000022.1, read as the reverse complement.
CTCCTCGACGAGGGATTCCTGCTGGAGGTCGCGCATGGGAATTCTCTCTCGCCCACCCGGTGGGTTTCCGGCGCTCCCGTGAAATCCTTCTGGATGGGATTGAAGTTGGACGGCCACGCCCAATACGAGGTCCGGACCTATCGCTGCCGCAACTGCGGGTTCCTGGAATCGTACGCCAACTGAAAACATGTCCCCATGGGAAACCTCGTTCCAGTGATGTTCACGCTGGTGCCACTGTTCATCATGGGGGTGTTCGTGATGTTGATCGGAACGTTCGTAGTCCGCGCGTTCCAGGTCGTTACCCGGTGGCAGGAAAACAATTCGGAGCCGATTCTCACTGTTCCCGCACGAGTCGCCACCAAGCGTTTTCAGGTGGTTGGAGCTGGAAGTGATTCCATGGTGGGGACTTGGTACTACATCACGTTTGAGGCGATGCCGGATGGACTCCGCCAGGAATTCGCGGTGAACCCTCGTGACTACAGCGGCTTGGCGGAAGGGGATGTCGGACAACTGACCTACCAGGGGACCCGCTTTCAATCCTTCGCTCGGAGCCGGCCGGCCGCGCCTCCGCCGCCGGTTCCCCCATCCCCCGACTGGATCTGTAGTTACTGCCGCGGACACGTCCCGGCGGCTGAGACAAAATGTCCGTCCTGTGGCTCCACCTGTCGATTGGAGCCGGTGGGAACCTGACGCGATCGAACTCCGCATGAAACCTTTCGTCCTCCCCGCGGGTGCTTCCAGAAGAGTCTGACCAAAACTTCCATGTTCCTGTTTATGATCGCGATCCTGGGTCTGTTGATGTTGTTCCTTCTCGTGCCGTTGAGCCTGGCCTGCTTTGTCTTCTGGGTTTGGAGCCTGGTTCATGTGATCCGGAATGATCATTTGGGGCTCCTGATGAGTTTGTGTGGGTGATTCGAGGAATGGGGAGTCCACCCGCCCGTCGGCGCGAGCTTTCTGCTCTCAGCACGCCGGCGGGCTCGACTAGTCGGCGGCTTGTGTCTGAGTGACGTGGAATCTGGAGGCTG
>CAIVQB010000021.1 GCA_903907925.1 uncultured Verrucomicrobiota bacterium | reverse complement strand
GGGTCGCGCTCTGCCACCGCTGCCGCCACCCAAAATCCGAACCGCTCCCAGCGCGTCAATGTAGTGGCGACAGTTGCACCCGTCGCCTCGTTTACCAACGACTTGCAAACGCAGATGTCGCCAGTAGCGGAAGTCGGGCTAGAAGGCGGAGATGCGGCCCCGGCTAACATTAAAGGGTGTATTGCTGCGGAGCAGAGCGGAGCCAGCAACCGCACCCTTTAATGTTAGTATTGTTCATGGGGCAGATACGTTCGCCACGAGTGTGGTAGCTTGTCCGCCCTCATGCTTTCCACCGGGTTGTCGCCGGTCGCGCAAAAAGAGTTTGGGCTCAGCGATTCGGCTGCGGAGTGTAGCGGAGGTACGGCTTCACGGTGCGGAAACCTTTCGGGAAGAGGGTTGTCGCCTCGGGATCCTTCACCGCCGGGGTGATGATGCAGTCTTCGCCGTCCTTCCAGTCCGCCGGAGTCGCCACACGGAACTTCGCCGTGAGCTGGAGCGAATCGATCACGCGGAGCAGTTCGAGGAAATTACGGCCGGTGGATGCCGGGTAGGTGAGGGTGAGTTTGATCTTCTTGTCCGGCCCGATGATGAAGACCGACCGAACCGTCGCCTTGTCGTCGGCGTTCGGGTGGATCATGTCGTACAGCGTCGCCACCGTGCGGGAAGGGTCGGCAATGATCGGGAAATTGACCGTGGTGTGTTGGGTCTCGTTGATGTCCTTCACCCAGCCAAGATGGTCGGCGATCGGATCGACGCTCACCGCGGCGACCTTCACGTTCCGGCGGGCGAACTCCGCGCCGAGCTTGGCGGTGGCGCCGAGTTCGGTGGTGCAGACCGGGGTGTAATCCGCCGGATGGGAGAACAGGATGCCCCAGCTCGTTCCCAGCCATTGATGGAAGGTGATCGTGCCTTCGGTGGTTTCAGCGGTGAAGTCGGGGGCGATGTCGCCAAGTCGCAGAGCCATGATGAAGCAGTGTGTGAGGTTGAAGTGAAATTCGATTCGGTGGGCGGAAAGTCTAGCGGGCCGCCGGTTGGGTTCAATCCCAGAACCGCAGCTCGTTCGCGGCCGGCTTATTTTCGCTTGGGCAGCTTCGGCCGGGTCGCGATGCCGTCGTGAATGATCTTCAGGACCGACTTGCGTTCGGCACCGGTCAGGGTGAGGCGCGGGGCCCGCACCCATTCTTTTCCGAGGCCGGTTTCTTGGACCGCCAGTTTGATGTACTGGACGAATTTGGGATGCACATCGAGGTGCAGCAGCGGTGTGAACCAGCGGTAAATCTTCCGGGCCCGCTCCCACTCGCCGGCGCGGGTGAGCTCCCAGAAATATTGGTTCTCGCGCGGGAAGGCGATGCCGGTGCCCGCCACCCAGCCGTCGATTCCCAGGATCGCACTCTCCAGCGCCAGATCATCGACCCCGGTGAACAGTGCGTACCGGTCGCCGACCACGCGATGCAGATCGGTGATCCGGCGGGGATTGCCCGAGCTTTCCTTGAGCGCGACGAAGTTCTTTTCCGACGCCAGTTCGGCGAACAATTCGGGCGTGATGTCGTGCCCGTAACTGATCGGATTGTTGTAGATCATCGCCGGCAAGCCGCAGGACCGGGCGACGCTCCGGAAATGATGCAGCGACTCCCGGGGATCCGGCGATTTGTAGATCATCGGCGGCATCAGCATGTAGCCGTCGGCCCCGCAGCGTTCGAGATCGCGAACATAACGTACCGCTTCGGCCAGGCTGCTTTCGGCGACACCGCTCAACACCGGAACGCGACCGAACACCACCTTCACCATCTCGCTGATGACCGTCCGCTTTTCCTCCGGGGTCAGCGTCTGGTTCTCCCCGAGCGAACCGAGAAACACCATTCCAGTGACGCCCGATTGAATCAGGGCATCGGCGTGGGCCGCCGTCGCATCCAGATCCAACGATCCATCCTTGTGCAATTGGGTGGTGATGGCCGGGAAAACCCCCTGCCAATGCGGCGTGTTCATTGCGGCCAGCCTACGAAACGGACCGCACAAAGTCTTGCCCGGAAAATGCGGTGCCCGCCCTTTGGAGCGCTGGCATCCTGCCGGCCAGTTGGGATTGGGTGAATGCCGGCGCTCTGAGGCATTCCCGCCAGTCGATTGGGCGAGCGGGTGGCGTTTCCATCCGGAAGTGAACACGCGAGCCCCTCCTCGCCGTCACGGTTCGCCATTGGTTTTGATTGCCACGAATCCTTCGGCGAGGCATAGGAACGGGGTTCCGCAGCACCTGCCGGTGTGGCGAAATGGCAGACGCGCTAGACTCAAAATCTGGTTCTCGCAAGGGAGTGGGGGTTCGAGTCCCTCCACCGGCACCAATCTCAAAGCGGTCACGATCAGATCGGTTCGGGGCTAGCGAGCCAGGGGTGATCGCCCTCATCCGTTGATGTGGCGGTACGGCGAACGAATCCGAATCAAACTTCGAGTTGTGAATCCAAACGCCGACGTCCGCTGGAAGCAGCGTTTTCAAAACTTCGATCGCGCGTTTGTGCTCCTGCGTCAGGCGTTGGAGAACGGGCCGTCTGCTTTGAATCCGTTGGAAAAGGAGGGTTCCGTTCAACGGTTTGAATACTGCTTCGAACTGGCTTGGAAGACGGTGAAGGACTATCTGGAACACGGCGGATTTGTTTTCTCGACGGCTACTCCCCGGCAGGTGCTCAAGGACGCCTTCGCGGTCAAAGTTCTCGGCGACGGGCAGGTCTGGATCGATATGCTGGACCATCGCAATCTGCTGTCTCATAACCACAGCGCGGCAGGATTCGAACGGGCGTTGGAGTCCATCCACACGAGGTACCTCCCCGCTCTGGAACAACTTCACGAATTCCTCACACGGGAATCCTTGAAATGAAGGGGCCGCCTCTCACCGCGAGTGAATTGGACAAGGTGCGGGCCGTTTTCCGGCGTCATCCGGAGGTGGCTTCCGCGACGCTGTTTGGTTCGCGCGCGAAGGGCACGCACACGGAACGGTCTGATGTGGATTTGGCGTTGGCTGGTTCGGTCGCACCGCTTCGGGCGGAGACCATCGCCGCGGAGTTGGACGAACTTTCCCTTCCATATCGGTTCGACGTTCAACCCCAGGAGTCCATCGACAATCCGCCTTTGTTGGAGCATATCCGGCGGGTCGGCATTCTCATTTATCCGGAATCCTGAGTGGGCTTCGCAGGGCGGGGCCGGATGCGGTTTTCAGCGTTCCTCCGAGGGCAACTCCAACCGGTCATTCCGTCAGCGTTCTCTTCCTCGCTCAGGTTTCGTGCTTGGCAGCGCTATCCTTGGTCCGGTGGGCGTTTTCATTCTTGGGATTTCTTCCGGGTGATTCGCCGCACGCTGGCGATACCCTGAAAGGCGATATAGACGCCAATAACGCCGATAATTTCCGGAATTGCCAGATAGCTGCCCGCCCGGCTTTGAAACCAAAAGGCCCAGCCGACGAGAACCAAGCCGAACAAGGCCACTGCAATCCAAGCCATCAACAATCCTATCCTCGTAGAATCCGGCGTCATGTCGGAGCGAGGTCGCCGAACCAGTAGGCGGCGGTGACGCCGCCGTCCATGAGGAAGTCGCTGCCGGTGATAAACGTTCCCTCCGGTCCCATGAGGAGGGCGGCGACAGCCCCCACTTCGTCCGGGGTGCCGCCACGTCCGGCGGCGGACAGCTTAATCATGCGCCGGTAACCCCCGCCGCGCGGACCGCTCAGCTCGTCCCTGGCGAGGGGCGTGAAGATGATGCCCGGGCTGATGGTGTTGATCCGTGCACCGCGTTTGCCCCATCGAACCGCCTCGGCCATCACCCGCAGCGAGTTCCCCCGCTTGGAAATCTGATAGGCGTGGAGCGGATCCTTCACCTGGTCTGGCTGTAGCATCGGTAGAGCCAACAGTTCATCGGCGGGTGTCGTCGCCAGCGCCTTGTTTTGCTCAGGCGTCAGTGCGCCCAGACGATGACCCGACTGCGAGGCGATGACCACGCCCGATCCGCCATGTTCAATGACGTTACCGAATTCCTCGAGAACGAGAGCGGTGCCATACAGGTCGACCTTGAGAATCGTGGCCGGCGAAGCCTGCGTCGGTGAGACGCCTGCGGCATGGATGATGCCGGTGATGGAGCCGATCGCCGTGGCTGTTTCCACCAATGCGTGTACGGACTCGCGCGAGCAGACGTCAACGATCGCGGTGCTCACCTCGAACCCCGCGTCACCGAGGACTTTTGCGGCGGCATCAAGGTTGTCCTGGCGCAGATCCGCCAGCAGGACGTGTTTGCCTGCGCTGACCCGTCGCGCGATCGCCTGACCGATCGATCCGGCACCGATGACGATGACAACAAGGGGCATATTAAAATCCGTTCTCAAATCAAACCCTTCCAAGTTTCAGTCGCGCTCCACGAAACCTTCTGGTGTCGCAGTTGGATCGAAGAATTGGAACATTGCAACGTTGGGCATGCATCTGACCCACGGCGGTCTCTCCACCGCGTACCAAAACGAATACGGGGCTCGGGTGAAACCGGGTCCTCCACCTTGGGCGGTGCCCAAGGCTGGTATGGGGTGGGCCGTTGGCCCTGAGAACAGCGGAAGGCTTGCCTTCCCCGCTTTGGAGCGCGGGTCTGTGATCCGCATCAACGTCGTCATCGAACGGCGGGTGGAATGGGTCAAGGCCGTCTTGCGGACCCACGTGCTGCGGTTTACGGAGCCGCGCTCCGGGCTTGGGCCCACGCTGACCGCGTCAACGCGGGACTCCACACCTTCGGACCGCGGCGTTCGGGGGCAGTGTCAAGATGTGCCCGGTGTCGCCTGGATCTGCTGCGTTGCGGTCACAAGGCGTACCACGCAGATCAAGATCCAGGAATTCCCAAATCGGCAGGTAACCTCCGCAACAATATGCCGTAGGCTGATCGGAAGAGCCTCGACGGAATCCGACATGACAGGAGCGTCCCGGAGGAGGTTGGGATCTTGGTCTCTGATGTTGGTTTCTGATTCCTTATGACGATGCTTTCTGTGAGCAAGAGTAGGTCCGGTTTGAGCGGTGCTTTTTTGCGGTTTGGGTTCGCTCTGCGCATTGCCCTGATTTGTCTGTGGGGCGGGGCGGTGAGGGCGGAGATCACCGTGCATGCCGTCATGGATCGATTCGGCGCGGCGACCTCGTTCGTGAATGATTCGGGCCAGCTTTGGGCCTGGGGTGCCAATGCGGACGGTCAGTACGGGGACGGCACGCGGGAGTCGGTGGTGACCGCGCGGAAGCTGGCTTTTCCCACGGGCGTGAGCCAGTGGAGTCTGTTCCGAACCGGCGCGCGATCCCTCGCACTCGATCAGGACGGTCGGCTCTATGCCTGGGGTGAACCGGAGGTGATGCCCCCGGCGTCGCACGGGTACTCGCAGGCCATCGCGACCCGCCTGGGTGTGGATCTGTGGATCGACGTTGTGACTCCGGAGGTCCAACAGAGTTCGGACACCGCCCCGTTCGGATTGGGCGTCGATTCCAACGGCGTGCTGCGCTGGCTTCGCGCACCAATGCCGGCCTCAACTAATCTCCCGCCTTTTGCAGGCTTTCGAATCGATCCGGTCGTCGGCGATGCGGGGTTGCCGGGATTTAAAGCCGTGGCAGCCGGGGCGCATGGATTTCTAGCGCTCACCACCGACGGCCGTATTTTTGCCGCTGGGATTCCCTCGTCGGGTTTTCGCGGTCCGTTGGCACCGACGGTGGGAGACTCCTTCTCGGCTCAATTCTTCGAGGTACCGAAACCCGCCGTTGTCACCTCCTGGGCTCGGATTGCGGCCGTTGGGGAAACGGCGTTTGGCTGGAGTGACACGGGCAAGCTCTACACCTGGGGCCTTCAGAATCCTCCGCCCGGCGAAATCAGCCTGCAGCCCAATCCGGTTCCCACCGCTGTCCCCGCATTTCCTGGTGTCAGTTCCTGGGCTGACGTCCAGGGATGCAACGGGTGTCTCCTTTCTCTCGATAGCAGCGGAAGAATCCATTGCGGCGGCGGACCGCTTTGGCTTTCCCGTCTGGGTGCGAACGGAGGTTGGGAAGTGAATGCGGCGATTGTTCAACTGCCCGCATCCTGGACGCCGATTCGCAGCTTCTCCGAAGCGGACTCCCATCTGCTGGTCTACGGCCACGACGGCAAGGTTCACAGTCTCGGCGACAATCGGGATTTTCAACTCGGTCAGCCCGGCGGCGGGTCCGCGTCCGACGCCTATGTTCCGCTCATTCCCGCGGGATTCGCCCCCTTCCTATCGGGTGCCGTCGCCACGTTTCCGACCGTCACTCTAGACCTGCTCGACGATCTGGTCGTGGAACCCGATTCCCCGTCCGGAACGAATGAGCATGTGGGAAAACTCAGGGTTCGCAGCACTCCGGGACCTGCGAGTGGCGGGTTGCTCCACTACCAACTCTCCACCCGGCTGGCCAACGGAGATCCGAACCCCGATCCGACGACCGCCAATCTGGTTCAGATTACGTCGGGCTTCTATCCGTTTGGATACTACGATCCGGTCAGTGGCCTCATGGATTTCGATGTTCGTCCCTTGTTCAATGATGCTCAGGACGCGCCGCTGTTGTTGGACGTCAGCCTTCTGCCGGGCATCGACTATTATCTGGGTGAACATCCGAGCGTGACGCTCCGATATCAGGCGACGGAACCGGTCAACCACCCTCCCAAGGCTCGACTCGTATGGCCTCCGCTGAACTCCACGGTCTACTATCAGGATGCCATCAATTTTATTGTCGAGGTTTCGGATCAGGATGGTTATGTCGCCCGGGTTGACATCGGTCTGCTGTTCACGACTGCGGGAGACCTCAACAACGTCTCCGCGGTGCTCCCTCCGTCTGTGTCCGGCAGCACAAATCTGGTGCGTCTCCGGTTGAAACCCTTCGGAATCGTTGATGAGGTTTACCCGAAGATCAGCGTGACTGACGATCGAGGGCTGGTGACTCAACTGCCCGCCAATGTTCAACTCGGTTTTCGCGGATATCAGATCAGCGGTGGTCCGCTGTCAGTGGTGGTCCGGGGTCAGGTGTTTGCGCTGACCGTGCCCGCGACTTTGAGTGCGTTGGAATTGCAGGGGTCTGAAGATCTGCATTTCTGGACAACGATCCATCGATACACGATCCCGACGCCGGGGCTCCCGCTGTCCACGGTCACGCTGGACCCGGACGCCTCCGTCCGGCGGTATTACCGATTGGCGAATCCGGACGCTCCCTGAATCGGGAAACAGCTCGGCGAAATTCTCCTGTCGGGTTTCGGCGCAGACGGTCCGTCCCGGATTCGTCACCTGCACTGGCCTCAAATGTGCGGACTGCCCGGAACTGGAGAATGCCCGCATCTACTCAAGCTCATCCTAAGGGTTCGTCGGAAAAATCGAGGCCATCGCGTTTTTTGGGCCGGGATGGTGCGCCGCGAAGCGACGCCGTTGTTATCCTGTCCCGTGAGAGCAGGATCCTTGGCGCGAGAATTTCAGGGACCCGTTGCGTGGCGGTTGGGACGATGGGCGGCGACGTTTCGAAATCCAGAAAATGGCGTCCATTCACCCAGATCAAAAGCAGGTTGGGGAATTGGACCCAGGTGTGGGTGTTGGGATTGGCGGCCTTGTTGTTTCTGGTGCGGATTTCAGGCCCGTCCACACTGATGGACAAGGATCAGGAACGGCCCGCCGCCTATGTTCTGGATGTTCTTCAGAATGGGAATTGGCTTTGTCCCCATGACTGGACCGGTGCCCCGACGTCGAAACCGCCACTGAGCGTTTGGATCGCCTCGCTGGTCGTCACCGCAGCCGGACATGCGTCCCTCTGGGCGCTCTGTTCGCCGGGTTTCCTCGGCATCGCTGGCGCGGCAGGCATCCTCGGAATCTGGGGCAACCGGATCTGGGGGAATCCCGCCGGTTTGCTCGCCGGCATCCTATTCCTGCTGTCGCCTCTTCCCATCAAGCTGATTGCGCTGAATCGCACCGATGGTCTGTTCACATTCACGGTGGTCCTGACCGCCTTCCTGGCGTGGAGAGCCAGGGCCCGGGGAACGGGTTGGATTGCCGTCGGGATAGCGGCTGCTGCGGCGACGCTGACCAAGGGGCCGTTGGGGGTGGTGTTGGGAGGAATGGGTTTGCTGGCGGGAGTGTGGGACCGTTCCTCGGCAACTTCCCGGATTTCCCGCCGTGAACTTGGTGTGGGAGTCGTGCTCTTTTTTGCGATCACCCTGAGCTGGCTCGGTGCCGCGGTGTGGGTTGAGGGCGGCGGCGTCCTTAGAAAGTTGTTTGGCGACGAACTGGTCGGACACGCTTTGGATCCGACCTATGGGTCCTGGGGCAGAGGGTTGTATCTGACACCGGCCTATTTCATGAGCCGGTTTCTTCCCTGGAGCCCGATTGCCGCGGCTGGACTTTTCCGGAGCTGGCATGGGCCGCACCCAGATGAAGCGCAACAGCGATCCGAACGCTTTTTAGTTTTCTGGCTGGTCGGTGGACTAACTCTGATGGCGATGGGAACTCATCAACGCGGAGATCTCGTCGCACCGCTTCTGCCGCCGGCCGCCTTGCTGGCGGCGGGTACGATTGCCCGCTGGACGCAAAGGCTGCCGCGCCGGGTGGTGCATCTCGGGATTGCAACAGCCTCCGTTGTGGGTCTGGTCGCCGCCTGGACGAGCGACCGCGTGCAGGCGCATTCGCGTGTGGTTCAACGTTCGGAGGGGATGCGCGAACTGGCGGACTCGGTTCGTCGATCGTTCGCCCCAGGGACACCGGTCGTCATTGTGGATGCCCCGTTTGCCTTGCAGGTGCACCTCAATCAGGTTCAGCCACCGGTCAGTTACAAAGCGGCGGCAGCGGTGTTGGTGACTCAACCCGGGGCGTTGGTCGCCGTCACCGATTTGCAACGATTGCGCCGATCATTTCCAGTGGGGACATCGCTCCCGCTCCAGGTGGTCGAGACGTGGCCAACCGTGGGAACTCCGTGGGTTCAGATTGTTCAGAGCGGTGCCGTTTCTGCATCGGCGCGGCGCGGCGAATGAGACGCGTTGGGCCGGGTTGACGATCCGAAATGAACGAATGGTTCCGGTTTCTCCGACTGCTGTTCCGTGGAATCAATGGCTGTTGGTTCAAATTGCTTCCAGCGATGGATCGCACTACACACCGGGTTCATGAATGCGCAGACGCTGAATTGCTACAGTTGTGGTGCGCCGGTGGTGGGGGATTCGCCGAACTGCGATCATTGCGGGGCGCGGCTCCAGACGATCTCCTGCCCGTGCTGTTTCGGCATGCTGTTCATCGGGAGCAAGTTTTGTCCGCACTGCGGCACCGCGGCGGCCGAGTGGCAGGAGGCACCGTCGGAGATGACCTGTCCGGTCTGCGCCGGAGCCATGTTGCAGGGAACGTTGGGAACGACCCGTCTCCACGAGTGCAGCGCGTGTTTCGGCCTGTGGTTGGATCCGGCAACCTTCGACAAGATCAGTCGCGATTCGGAACAACGGGCCGCGGTCCTGGGTGCCGCAGTCCCTCTCGATCCTCAGGTGGACTCGCTACAACCGGTGCGATACCGGCCGTGCCCGACGTGTCGGGAACCGATGGCCCGGACCAATTTCGCCCGATGTTCCGGGGTGATCATTGACGTGTGTCGTCCGCACGGAATTTGGTTCGATGCCAATGAACTGCAGCGGATCGTGAAGTTCATCCAGGACGGCGGCCTCGACGTGGCCCGCACCCGCGAGCAGGAAGCGCTGACCGAGGAACGGCGGCAATTGGAAGCCGCCCGGAGCAGTCCACCGCTGGATTACGGCATGCAATCCACCGCGGAAACCGATGTGGTGGACTTGCTCTTTGACGTGGGAACCACCGTCTTGAGCCACTGGTTGAACGACAGATCCTAAGCTGAGATCTCCCCGGTGAATCGGCGTCCGGGTCAGGATCGTTGCATCGATCTGAGCAATCGCCACGCCCACACGGCGAGCGCGATGCAGAGAAGGGTGAGCAGCAGGAACACCGGATCCTTCGCCACCCGGGCACCTTCAAGCTGCATCCGCCAGAGGTGGGCCAGGGTGATCAGGACGAAGATCGTTCCGGTGGTTCGGAGATAAGCCTTCATGCGCAGGAGAGATGGATTGTGGGGAGCAATCAATGACGGGACGCCCAAATCGAGGCGAGTCGATTATCAGTGATCCGGTGGAGGAGCCCGGCAGACTATGAAATCCAGCGGGCAATACCAAAGGCGGCCGCGGCGGCCAATCCGCCAATGACGGTGGTCTGCAGACCGCTGCGGAACATCGAGACGCCGGTCACCCGACCCTTCACGACACCGAACACCGCCAGCGCGGCGAGGGTGATGGCCACCGAGAGTCGCAAGGCGATGTGGGCGTCGGCTTCGACCATGTAGGCGCTGAGCGGAATGATGCCGCCGACCACGTACGCCAGGGCGATCGTGAGGGCGCTCTTCCAGGCGCGGCCGGGCTCCGGTTCCTCCAGGCCCAATTCGAATCGCATCATGAACGACACCCAGTCCTTGGGGCGTTGGCGGAGGGAGGCGACCACGGTGGCGGATTCGGAGTCGGAAAGCCCGTAGGTGCGGAAGATCTCCTGCACTTCCTGCGCCTCCGCTTCGGGAATGGTGACGATCTCCTGCTCCTCGCGGGCGAGCTCTTGAGCGTAGTGTTCCGCATCGCCGCGTGCCGCAAGATATCCACCCAGCCCCATGGCGATCGAACCGGCGGCAATCTCGGCGAACCCGGCGGTCACGATGAGATGGGTCTGGGCGATGGCGCCCGACAACCCCGCGGCGAGGGCGAACGGCACGGTCAGGCCATCCGACATCCCGATGACAATGTCGCGGACGGCATCGCCGGCGGTGAAATGGGTTTCGGTATGGGGCGTCATGGAGAAGGAGTGCGAGGTTGAAGGCTCGGTTCGGACTCGGCGATGCGGCGGATCACCCAGCCCGCGGCCGCAAAGCCAAACGTCCCGGTGACCGGCGTGGAAGAGCCATATCCCCAATCGCAGTTCAAGCGGGGACCGGCATTTGGGGTTTCGGAATCCGCGGATCGGGCCACGGGATCGGGCTGCGCGCAGACGGTTCCGTCGGCTGCCGGAAACACCGGAACCTCGGCCGAGCAGACCGCCTCGATGCCAAAGTTTTTCTCACCGCGTGGAAAGCCGAATTCCTGTCGCAACCGTTTTCGGACTTCGCCGAGAAGCCGGTCGTGGGTCACGCGGGCGAGGTCGGTGACCCGGACCTGGGTCGGATCACGTCGCCCCCCGGCTCCGCCGCAACAGATGACGGGGATGCGGCGCGCGTGGCATCCGGCGATCAACCGGCATTTGTTGGAGACCGCATCGATGGCGTCGATCACGAAGTCCGGCGTGAGTGCGAGCAGGGATTCGGCGGTGGATTCAGTGAAAAATTCCATCCGGGCGTCCACCGTACAGTCGGGGTTGAGGTCGCGAATTCGCGCGGCCATGACTTCCACCTTGGGTTGGCCGAGGGTGGCGTTTTGGGCGGGGAGCTGACGGTTGATGTTGCTGACACAGACCTCGTCGAGATCCACCAGGATGATGGAGCCGACCGCGCTCCGGGCGATCGCCTCGGCGGCCCAGGACCCGACGCCGCCGATGCCGATCACCATGACCCGGGATCGGCGCAGCCGTTCGAGGCCGGCGCGGCCATACAACCGCGCGATGCCGCCGAACCGAAAATCACTATCGCTCATCGGACGGAAGGATAGCGGTCGGTTTCGACGGTGTCAGGTCTGGGGCGATCCAGTGGATCCGGACTTGAGCCGGCGGACCGCTTGTTGGATGTTCGAATCCGTCCCCAAGAAACGTCGTCGATCCGCCCGTCATCCTCACCTCTACCCCATGTTTCCAATGAATCTCCGTTGGTTCTCCTCCCCGGCCCTTGTGGCAAGCCTGCTGGTTTTCAACTGTGTCCGCGCGGCGGATGTCGAGCCTCCGATGGTGACGCCGGGAGTCGCGGGAGCCGCACCTTCGGACGCGATCGTCCTGTTTGATGGCAGGAATCTCTCGGCATGGAACGGTGAAAAGGGGGGCGAGCCGGGATGGAAGGTTGAGAACGGCTATGCGGAGGTGCACGGCGGTGGGATCCTGACCAAGGAATCCTTCGGCGACATTCAATTGCACGTCGAGTGGGCCTCGCCCGCCGAGGTCAAGGGCGATGGTCAGGGTCGGGGCAACAGCGGGGTCTATTTTCAGGGTCGTTACGAGATCCAGGTGCTGGATTCCTACAACAACAAGACCTACTTCAACGGCCAGGCCTCGGCTTTTTACGGTCACAACGCGCCTCTGGTGAATGCGAGCCGCAAGCCGGGCGAATGGCAGGTGTACGACATCGTGTTCCACGCGCCGAAGCCGGGCACCGGCGGTGCGGTGGTTCCGGGATCGTTCACGGTGTTTCACAATGGTGTGCTGGTGCAGGACCACATCCCGGTGAACGGCGATGCCACGACGGCGGCCCAGTTCAGCGGCGCGACAGCGAGCGCGCCGCTGTTTCTTCAGGACCACGGAAACCCGGTGCGATATCGGAACATCTGGGTTCGGCGCCTGAATTGATCGGGAAACGGGCTGGCGCGACCGGCGCGACCCCTCATTCTTTCGGCGTGAAACTGATCTCCTGGAATGTGAATGGTCTGCGGGCCGTTCTGAAAAAGAACTTTCTCCAGTACCTGGCCGACGAGGCGCCCGACGTCCTGTGTTTGCAGGAGACGAAATGTTCGCCCGACCAGGTGGAACCGACCTGGCCGTCCGAGTACGAAACCCACTGGGATTGGGCCGAAAAGAAAGGGTATTCCGGAACGGCCATCCTGACGCGGTACCGGCCGTTGAAGGTCACCCGGGGGATTGGAATTCCGGAACACGACCGTGAGGGTCGGGTGGTGACCGCGGAGTTCCCGGGCTTCTACCTGGTGAATGTCTACGTTCCGAACTCACAACGGGAGCTGACGCGGCTCGCCTATCGCCAGCAATGGGATCGGGATTTTCTCGCGTACCTGGTCGGACTCGACGGGAAAAAACCCGTCATCTGGTGCGGGGACCTGAATGTGGCCCACACGGCGATCGACCTGACCAATCCCAAGGCCAACGTGAAGAACCACGGGTTCACACCCGAGGAACGGGCGGGATTCGACGCCGTGGTGAAGGCGGGTTTCATCGACACCTTTCGCGAGTTCGAGCCGGGCGGAGGACATTACACGTGGTGGAGTCCGATGGGCGGTGCCCGCTCCCGGAACGTGGGTTGGCGGATTGATTATTTCCTGGTGTCGAATCGGCTCCGGCCGGGATTGAAGCGGGCGATGATCCAGCCGGCGGTGCTGGGATCCGACCACTGCCCGGTGGGCATCGAGATCGACGTCGCGGAACCGGTGAAGCCTGCTGGAAAGAAAGCGAAGTAAGAGCGCGTCGTTGAAAACGGTGGTCGGCCACCGTTGGCGGGGAATCCGCTGGAACGCCGATCAACGTCGGGCGCGGCCCGGGGCATGAACCAATGCGTCGAGATTGTGGAGTAGCAGGCCGAGGAACGGATCCAACTGGGGCACCAGAATCTGGACCTGCTCGAGGAGTTCCAACGCGGCGAATTCTTCGATTTCCTGAACCCTTCGATGGCACTCGGCGGCCCCGTGGTTGTCGGGGAAGACGGCGATGGCGCCCTTGAGCGAATGGGCGGCGAACTGGACTGCCTCCAGGTTTCCGGCGGCTGCAGCGCTGCGAAGTTTGTGATGAAGAGCGGGGGCCGTTTCGCAGAAAATCTCCGCTGTTTCCGCAAGGATCGCATCCATGACGTCGGGGGAATCCGGTGAAGACGTCTTGCCCGAGGCGGCGGATCTGGTATCGCGTCGCGCGAGCTCCAGCACTCGTCCGAGCACTGCCGAAACTTCCGCCGAGAAATGCGGTGCGGCGTTGGCGTTGTCCATTCCATCGGCTGCGGTTTCCGCGATCGCACGAAAACGTTCTTCGTTGTCCTGAAGCCGTCGGGTCGCCTCCCGGTGTTCGAGTTGGACCACGACCTGTCGCGCCAATAGACCCAACGTCTGTTGCTGCCCCGGGGTCAGGCCGCGGGGTTGGGTGTCGAGCACGCAAAGGCAACCGATGGCGTGTCCGGAGCGGGTGATGAGCGGCATTCCGGCGTAGAATCGGAAGCTCGACCCGCCGGTGACCAGCGGGTTGTCGGAGAAGCGCGGATCCTGGGTGGCATCGGAAACCACCAGAAGGTTCGGCTGAAGAAGGGTGTGGGCACAGAATGCGATGTCGCGCGATGTTGCCGGAACGTCGATGCCGATGCGTGACAGGAACCATTGACGGTCACGGTCGACCAACGAAACGAGTGCCATCGGTGTCCCGCAAATCTGGGCGGCCAGCCGGGTAATCTCGTCGATGGCCGGGTCGGGCGCAGTGTCGAGGATTTGAAATCCTTCCAGCGCCGCCAGGCGGGCGGCTTCGTTCGGCGGAAGTTCGGCTTTCAAAGGGGCGAGCCCGGGATGGCGGGCGGCATTCTATTCCACATCGGTCGGTTGGAACTAGCCCTTGAGTCCGACGCTGCTGGCGCGCTTGGCGATTTTTCGGCTGGTGACGACCTTGGCCACTGTGCCGGTGGCGAGGTAGCGGGCCTTCACCCGGTCCAGGATGACATCGCGTTGATCGTACAGGCGTTTCAGTTTCCGGGGTTTCACCCGCGCGGTCATGTAGGCGGTCAACAGCGGCAACGCGATGGTGCTGTCGGTGTAGCAGACCACCGAATCGGGAAGCTTGTCGGGATCGACCTTGCCCCAACTGACCGCCTCGGCGGGCGTGGCGCCGCTCAGGCCACCGGTGTCGGGCCGGGCGTCGGTGCACTGCAGGAAATAGTCATGGCCCTTTTCCTGGATCCCCATGACCTCCTGGATCTGCGGTTCCGTCTGGAGCATGAAGTTCTTCGGACTGCCGCCGCCGAGGATGAAGACGCTGCTGGTGTGGCCGGTGCTTTTGGCGTGGTAGACAATAGCCGCGGTCTGGTTCACATCGCGGTTCACGTCGAACATCAGCTTCGAATCGCGGAGGGCCATGGCGGCGACATTCATGCCGATCGAACTGTCGCCGGGACTGCTGGTGAAGATGGGAATGCCGCAGGAATAGGCGGTTGCCAGAACCGAGCTGTCCTTGATGCCGAGCGTTTTCTGGCGGGCGACGACGTATTTCCCGAGCAGGTAATGGAATTCATCCGTGCCCATCGGCCGCTGGAATTCGGGTCCCTGGATCACCTCGCGCACGAAGGCGTCGGTGTCGAGCAGGACATTGTAGTCGAACAGCACGTCATAGATCCGGATGACGCCGTCGCGATGCAGGGCGACGTCGTCGAGGAACGGCGTGCCGCTGTGAAGCTGCATATCCAGGCCGAAATGAAGATCGTGATAGAGATTGGCGCCGGTGGAGACGATCCAGTCGATGAATCCCGCCTTCATCAGCGGAATCAGGCAGCTCTTGCCGAGGCCGGCCGGGGTGAGCGCGCCGGTGAGCGACATGCCGATGTAACCGTCATCGGGCAGCATCTTGCGGGTGAGCAACTGCGCCGCTTCGCGCAGGCGTCCGCCATTGTAGGCGAGCATCGATTGGTCGATGAGGTCGGCGGCGGAGATGTTCTTGCCGATGCCGAACGGATTCAGCCGCGGATAGGCGGCGAACTTCTTGGAAGGCGGTTTGCTCATGCGGGCGGGAGTGTGGCGGCATTGCGGCGCCAAAAAAGAGAAATTCCGGCCAGGTACCGGGATGGGCTCGCCGGCTTTCAAAAATGTTCCTGCCACCGATTCGCGTCTGTGCTTTGAATGGGGCATGAAGCCCCTGCGTTTGAGAGTCCGTCTAAAGGTCCTGGTCGCACTGGCCGTTGGGGCGATTGCCGTTCAGTTGGCGGCCCAGTCGCTTCCCGGTACACGACTTCTCACCGGTTCGAACGATCTTGCCGCCGAAATGGTCGGCGGCATCGGCCGGTATCTCGAACGGGAGACGGCGGCGGCACCCGCCCGACGGGCCGCACTGTGGCAAAACACCAATCCCAAGCCCGATCTCGCCTTTTATCTGCATCGATTCGAATCCAACCGCGTGCGGTTTCGCGACCGACTGGGTTTGAACGATCCGCGCGACAAACGTCCGACGGTGGTGCTGCGTCATTCACTGCCGGTCGATGCCGGCGGCGCTGCGGGTCCGGTGGAGATCGCCCGGGGCGCGGGATTCAAGGTCTTCCAAGTTTCGTGGACGGTTCTTCGCGGCGTGGAAGGCGAAGGCTTGCTGCTGCTGCCCGACGGTGAACCGAAGGGAGATGTCATCGCTCTCCCGGACTGCGCCTGGACGCCGGAGCAATTGGTCGGACTCACCGCGGGGCTCTCGCCATCCGAGCAGTATGCCCGCCTTTGCGCCGAACAAGGCTGCCGGGTGTTGGTGCCGTGCCTCATCGATCGCGGGACCGAGCCATCCGGGATTCCGGGCATGCGCGCCACCGGACACAGCCAGCGCGAGACCTTGTGGCGCGCCAGTTATGAAATGGGGCGCACCGTCATCGGTTATGAACTGCAGAAGATTTTTGCCGCGGCCGATTGGATGGAGCGGACGCGTCCTCCGGGAGCGAGCCCTTGGGCCCTCGAATCGCTGATTGGTGGCGGACAGAAGGGAACCCCGGGTCGTCGGTGGTTGGGAATCATTGGCCACGGAGAAGGCGGGTTGCTCGCCTATTACGCGGCGGCCTGCGACACCCGGTTCGCGGTGACCTACACGAGTGGTTATTTTGGAGCGCGCGAACGGGTCGGTGACGAGCCGATCGATCGCAATGTGTTCGGCATCCTGAAGGAATTCGGCGATGCGGAGATCGGTGCCCTGATCCCGCCGCGAACGTTGTTTATTGAACATGGCCGGTATCCGGAGGTGACCCTGACCGATGCGTCGGGCGGTTCGCCGGGACGTTTGGAACGGTCCGCCGATGCAGTGGCTCAGGCGGAACACGTACGATTGCAGCGCATCGTGGGGTCCATGCCGGAACACTATCTCACGGGTCCGGCCGATCGGTTTGCTGATCACGTCAGCCGCTTCCTTTTTTCCATCACCGGGGTGAACCCGGGTGTCGGGTTTCCGGCGGGTCCCGAGCCGAAGATTGTCGGAGTCCTTCCGAATGCGGGCGAGCGGACCGTGCGCCAGTACCGTCAGATCCTCGACGATACCCAATGGTTGATGCGTGAGGGCGAATACGTGCGTCGCGACTATTGGAAAAAAGCGGACCTGAAATCGGTCGAGGCGTTCACAGCATCGACGGCACCGTATCGCGAGCAGTTCCGGACCGAGGTGGTGGGCGTCATTCCCAAAGCATCGGTGTCACCCGATCCGCAAACCCGGTTCCTCGGAGAAACCAATGGCGTCCGCCGTTATGAAGTCGTGTTGCAGGTTCATCCCGACGTGTTTGCCCAGGGCATTCTTTGTGTTCCTGCTGACATCAAACCGGGCGAGCGGCGGCCGGTGGTGGTCTGCCAGCACGGATTGGAAGGGCGACCGACCGATGTCTCGGATCCGGCGGTGAACAGCCCCTACTATCATCAATACGGACTGCGCCTGGCCGAACGGGGATTTGTGACCTTCGCCCCGCAGAATCCGTACATCGGCAGCACCCGATTCCGGCAGGTGCTGCATCACGCCCAACCGCTGGGCCTGACGCTGTGGTCGTTCATCGTCCGGCAGCATGAGGTCATCACCGACTGGCTCGCTGCGCAGGACTTCGTGGATCCGAAGCGGATCGCCTTCTACGGTCTGAGCTATGGCGGTAAGACGGCGATGCGGGTCCCGGTGTTGGTTGATCGGTATTGCCTGAGCATCTGTTCGGCGGACTACAACGAATGGATCTGGAAAAACACCTCGGCGCGCTCGAACTACAGCTATCTCTTCAACAACGAATACGACATGCCGGAATGGAACCTCGGCAACACCTTCAACTATGCCGAGATGTCGTGGTTGATCTGTCCACGGCCCTTTATGGTGGAACGCGGGCATGACGATGGCGTGGCGCCCGACGAATGGGTGGCCTACGAATACGCGAAGACGCGTCGGCAGTACGTGAAGCTCGGGATCGCCGACCGGACGACCATCGAATTCTTCGACGGCCCGCATTCGATTCATGGGGTGGGAACATTCGCCTTTCTCCATCAACACCTGAACTGGCCGGCCCCGCGTTGATGCGGTTTTGGATTCGCGATCGCCTGGGAACCAACCACCGTGCCGCAGCCTATGGAGTGCGGCGGGAAGCGGAGCGCCACGCCGCTTTGGAACCGGTGGCGCGAAACGGGGGTGCAGAAGAATTCCGGCGCGTTGTTCGTGACGCTCAAGCCACAGCGTTGGAAGGTCCGCTTGAATCCCGGGCGAGCGGTGCACCGGCGGTGTTCCGTGACGCCCGGGCTCGACAGCGGTGTCGGCGCTTCGCTC
>CAIVQB010000020.1 GCA_903907925.1 uncultured Verrucomicrobiota bacterium | reverse complement strand
TCTTGGGGGGCATCTCCCCGGTTTCGACGTTGTTCATGACCCGTTCCCATGTCCGACGGTCATTGACCACCGCCATCACGTTGGTGAAGGCGTCGAGGGCCAAACCACCCTTCGTGGCACCATCACCATGGCAATCCCAGCAATACCGGTTGAGCACCGGCAGCACCTTGGCGTGGAGATCACGATCCGCCACCGCCAGATCGACGCGGGGCCCCGCGCGATGCCCTTGCGATGTTCCCTTCCGACCGGCAGCCACGCAGCCGGCAACGGCCGCGGTGGCCACCGCCAAAATCCAACAAATGAACGCAGTTCGACGCATTGAATGTTATTCGACGCAGGAGATCCCGGGGATATTGCACTTTCTTTTTGGAAACGCCAATCGACGGGATCGTGCCGGGCTGTTGATTTGGTCACTCGCTCCCTTCGCCCCGCTCAGGGAACTTGTCGCACGCGGAAAAACTGTTGAACGGCGACCTCCGAAACCACCCAGCCCGTCTCGGGAAACCGGCCAGCGATAGACTGAACCGTCGTCCACTCACCGCCGGCGGCTGTCGCGACGAGCACTTCGTAGTGGGCACCATTCCGGCCGGGCCAACTGAGTCGGAGGCGTCCGTCACCGTTCCAATCGGCATTCAACACCAGCGGCGCATCATCGCGTGTCGGATCGGTCCCGCTCAACTGCTCGGCGGCATTGCTCCAACCGTCGCCGTCCGGATCGTCGACCGGTCCGTAGTTCAACGACCCGAAGTGTTCGCGCTCCCAATTGTCGTCCAATCCATCGGCATCGGCATCGACCAACGGCACGCCATGGAGGCGGAGAACAACGGAATCCACCGAACCGGTCGCACCGGAAGCTTCATCGGTCACCGCCAGGGTCCAGACACCCTGGCTCGACTCCCCCATATGTAGTGAGGAACCGTAGGTCCAGGGGGACGGCACCGGGTTGGTGCTGGCTCCAGGTCGGTGGAGAACACTGATCGTTCCCGACGGCGATCGCAGCGTGACGCGCAGGTCCTGCATTCGCGGATGCTGCCAGTTCAGCGTCACTTGAACGTGTTCGACGAGCAATGGATCCTGAACCGCAAAACTCCATTCGGCCGATTGCAGCCGCAATTGTCCGTTCACCGACGCGGGTTGAGTCAGCCAGGACTGGAGTTGTTGCCCCGCGTCGTGACCGATCTGAACCGCAGGGATCCGAACAAATCCGGTGTCCCGCAGGATGGATCGATTATCCGTACCGCTGAACGCCGTCACGACCGCGAACGCGGCTCCCTGGTCAGCGGCGGCATTGATCGCCGTGGACGCAGACGCGGGCGTCCCGGCGATCACCACGCCGAACTCTCCGGGAAACGGAGCGGGACTCGGAACCTGTGTGGACGGATACAGCGGGAGCGTCCGGGTGGGTGAGTCGGGATGCAGTCCCACCGAACCCGCCGCCCCGAAGCTCACGCCTCCGACCGGCACTGTGGCCCCGGAGAGCATCACCCGGAGCCCGTCATCCGGGATGGCCTGTTGCAGCAGGTTGGTGTACGCGGCGACGATGGCCGGCGGTCGAACCTTCCAGGTCCGCGCGAGACGGGTGGCGACACCGGCGTCGGGGATTCCGAATCCCACGTTGTGACTGATCCGAAATCCCGCGCCGTTGGTGGCGATCGTGGGATCGGCGAGATCAACGTGCCGCGCCGACAGCGCGATCAATTGTTGCACATCGCGCCACCCCAGATCCGGGCGCATGGAAAGGACGAGCGCGACAATTCCGGAGACCTGCGGCGCCGAGGCCGATGTTCCGGCGAATCCCCTCGAACCGAAGGCGTAGTCCCACAAACTGGGATCCGACGGGTCGGCCGTGGAATTCGCACCAAGGGCTCCGCTGCGGTCGGTGGTGAATAAACCGGGCGAGCCCGGATCGAGAAAGTCACCACCCATCGCCGCCACCCAGACGCAGGCTCCGGGCGAACTGTAACTGGCGACCCGCCCGTCGTTGCGAACCGCCGCCACGGTCATCTGCCGGTAGTCCGACGCATAGGCATCCAGATTGGCGTCCCCGACCCCCGGGACAAAATCGTAGTCCTGAGTCCGATTGTTACCGGCCGACCGGACGAAGACCGTCCCCAGGCTGCCGCGGCCCGAGGTGATCGCATTCGAAATCGCCAGCGTCTCGACAAGGCTCATGGGCAGGACGTCGAAATCCGAATTGCCCCAGGAATGATTCTGGACCGCCACCAGTCCGGGTTCGGTTGAACTTTTCTCGAACATTGCGGCGAGTTGATCGTCGGTCGGCAGATTGTCGATGGCGTCAAAGATCACCCAACTGACCAGGCGACTGTCCGGGGCGGTGCCGCTGATGCCGAGGTGATTGCCACCACGCGCCGCGAGGATACCTGCGACGGCCGTTCCATGGGTTTGAAACTGAGTCGAAGGCCGGCCATCGGACGTTCCCGTGACAAAGTTGAAATGACCTGGAACCACGTTCGGCGCGAGGTCGGCATGGCTCAATTCCACGCCTTCGTCCACCACGGCCACGGTGACGCCCGTTCCACGGCTCCACGGCCAGGCCGATCGGATCCGCAAATCGGCCGCAGTGGATAAAAAGCCCGACACCGGGTCGAGCGTTTCCAGATATGTTTGCCGCGAGAAATAGGGATCGGATGGCTGCGGCGCGTATGGAAAATGCAGTGCCGCCTTTTTGCGAAGGATCGGCATCGCGGCTTCAACGCCCGGACGCAGGGACAATCGCGCGGCAGCGCGAACGGCCGAAAGCGCATCGCCGGCCTCCAGCAACACCGTCCGATCATCCGGCCACCGCAACACCCGGAGATCCGGCTCGGAGGCGAGGACGGCTGGAAGGTCCGCGGCTCCGGCACGAAGGATCAGGCGCGAACTGATTTCAACCGCGCGCCCACCGCCGACCGGGCGGGCGGCGAGCCACGCGGGACGCGCGCCCGCGGAAACACCCTCACTGGAGACCTCCCAGCGCACGAAATGCGGGGCGCGAAACGCGACTTGTTCGCCAAGAATCCAATTGCCCGACGGCAACAGGAGCAGCACGGCGATGGCCAGGGCTCGCCGGAGCCGGAGTCGGTTCACCGGTTGAGTGTAGCCCTGGCCTGAATCGACCGCCACCGCGGGGTCACTCGAAGGAGCCCTGGTCTTCCCAAGCGGGGCCACTTTGACCATCGTCCGGCGGTGCATCTGGCCCGCCTGCGACTCCGCGACTTCCGGAATTATTCCCGGTTGGACGCTGAATTCACGCCGGGATTCCACGTCTTTCTCGGGGATAACGCCCAGGGGAAGACCAATCTCCTCGAGTCGATCTACCTGCTCGCGACGCTGCGATCGTTCCGGGGTGTCGGTGGCGGACAAATGATCCGTCACGGCGCGCCGGGATATTTTGTCGGCGGAACGGTGGTCGGCGAACGTCCTGCCGACATCCGTGCCTGGTGGTCTCTGCGCGAACGCCGGCTGACGGCGAACGGCACTCCCGTCCGGCGGTTGGGTGACTATCTGGGACTGCTGCGGGCGGTGGTGTTCTGCACCGAGGATCTCCAATTGATCCGCGGGCCGGGAAAAGGGCGGCGAAGGTTTTTGGACCTTCTGCTGAGCCAGACCGATTCCGGTTACTTGCCCATTTTGTTGCGCTACACCCAGGCGCTCAAGGCCCGGAACGCGCTGCTCAAACAGCCACGGGTGGATGAAGATCAACTCGCGGCCTTCACCGTGGAATTGATCACGCTCGGCACGCGGATCATCGAAGCCCGACGCAATCTGGTTCCGCAGATCCTGCCCCTCGCCCGACTGGCGCATCGGCGAATCGCGGCGGACACCGACGGCTTGAACCTGGAATACGCGCCCAATGTCCGCGGGGATTACACGGTGGCACTCGCCCAGAGCCGGTCGCGGGAACGCGCTCTGCGCACCACCGTGGTGGGACCGCATCGCGACGATCTGACGCTGCTGGTGAATGACCGGCCCGCGGATCTGTTCGGCAGCGAAGGACAAAAACGGACCGTGGCGGTGGCCTTGAAGATTGCGCAGGCGGAATTCCTGACCCGCATTCACGGACAACCGCCGGTCCTGTTGATCGACGACGTCATGGGCGAACTGGATGCGCGGCGACGGGCCGGATTGCTGCCGTTGCTCCAACAGGTTCATCAGGCGACGGGTCAGGTGTTCATGACCTGCACTGAGGAAAACTGGCCGCGGGAGCTGTCGGATCGACTGGTTCGCTGGGAGGTTCGCGACGGAACCGTTTCGCGGGTCGGATCGACTCCGCGATCCACGGTCAGCGTTCCGTCCGCAACACCTTCGACACCTGTTCCAGCACCGACTCCACCGGCAGCCGGTTGAGGCAGGCCAGCGTTTCGGAATTGCGACACGACGCCTTCAGACAGGGCGCGCAGGGCAGATCCACGCGCAGGACGCTCTCCGTCCGTCGGTAGGGGCCGGTCCGGCTGGGTTCGGTGGGGCCGAACAACGCCACCACCGGAAGACCGAGGGCCACCGCGACATGCATGGGACCGGTGTCGTTGGTCACCAGCACCTCGCAACGACGCAGCCATTCGACCATTCCGGGAAGCGACAATTGCCCGGTCAGATCCAAACATCGCGGACCCGCCACCGTGGCGACCGCATCGCCGAGGGAACGATCGTCGTTCCCGCCCAGAACAACGATCCCAACCGATTCGTCCGCGGCCAACAAACGCCGGGCCAGAGCGGCGAAACGTTCCACGGGCCAGCGCTTGTTCCACCAGCGGGCACCCGGTTGCAGGGCGATCCAACGGCGGCCGTCACGTGGCCAGACGGTATCGACCACCACCGACGCTTCCGGATCGCGCGGCATCCATTCGAAGCGGTCATGGACCGGAACGTCCAAGTGCCGCAGGACCTCCAGGTACCAATCGACCGCATGAGTGTCATAGGACGGACGCGGCACGGCGATATCGTACAACGCCGGCGCTCCTTCGCGTCGGTCGTCGAGGCCGACCGTCATTCCTCCGCCGGCAAACCAGGCGACCAAACCACTGCGGGCCAGGCCCTGAAGATCGATGATCCAATCGTATCGTTCCGCGCGAAGCTGCCGGATGCAGGACACCACCGATCCCCATCCCGCCGGGATGCCCCAACGCTGACGGTCGAACGGAACTAGTTTGGAGAGATCGCGATCGCCCTGGAGGAGCGGCATCAGGCCGCGATGAATCCACCAATGGATTTCCGCGGATGGGTAATGCTGTTTGAGCAGGCGCGCGACCGGCAGCGCGTGAACCACATCACCGAGCGAACTCGGTTTGAGAATCAGGATTTTCACGACGGCCGGAAGGATCGCGACGGCGGACGCTGCAACACCGCGGCGCGGTTACTTTCCCGAAGCCAGCCGGTCCGCCAGGCGTTCCGGCAATCCGGCCGCCCGGATCTTCTTCTGCTGCGCGGCAATGTCGTAGTCGAGCCGGCGCAACTCAATCGTCTGCTGGGCCAGATCGTAAATCACGTACGCCGCCTTGGGGTTGCCATCCCGCGGCTGCCCCACGCTGCCGACGTTGACGAAGTACTTCTTTCCCGCCTCGACGCGAAACTTGGAGTAGGTGCCACCGCGCACTCCGGTGTCCCGGATGAAGGCCACCGGCACATGGGTGTGGCCGAAGAAACAGACCTGGGTATTCTGGTAGGTGAAGCTGGCGGCGGCCTCGAGTTTTTCGAAGACGTAGCCCCACCGATGCGGCGCATCGAGAGTGGCGTGAACAATCGAAAAGTTTCCGACCAGCCGGAAATATTTGAGATCGCGGAGCCATTTCCGATCGTCCGCGGACAACTGGTTGCGACTCCAACTTACGGCTTCCGCAGCAGCGTCGTTGAAGCCTTCCGGATCCTCGTCGGCACCGATGTACTCGTCGTGATTGCCCTTGACCGTCGGCACGTTCATTCCGCGGACAATGTCGAGACAGGCCTTGGGATCCGCACCATACCCGACCACGTCGCCCAGGCAGGCCACATGAGTGCAGGCCTGCTGCTTGATGTCGTCCAGAACCACCTGAAAGGCGTCCAGATTGGCGTGAATATCAGCTATGACTGCGTATTTCATCGAATTACCGCACGATTTCGAAACTCCGGAACTCCCCCAAGGATTCCGACCAAAACTCAGTTTCCTCACGGATCAGCGGGCCGAGCCCGCTCTCCCGGATGGCCTGGCGAAACTCAGCCAGTTCCTCATCCCTGCCTTCGGCCACCAACTCGACCCGGCCATCGGCCAGGTTCCGGACCACTCCGGTCAACTCATAGCCATCTGCCAATCGCTTCGTTTGATACCGAAAACCCACCCCCTGCACCCGGCCGGAGTAGAACACTTGCAAACGGCGCCGTTTGATTCCCGGCATTTAATCACACGATTTGACGGCTTGCTGACGGCTCTGGCTTCCGAATGAAACCGGGCCCTGCGACAGGCCGGGGACTTAGCCATATCCGTGCCGAATGAAGCAACGGTTTTGTTCCCCAGACCCTAGGACGCACTTGGGCGTCGGGAAGATACAACTGTTTCAACCCGAAACGGTCACAACCGAAACGCGACGATCCCGGGCGAGCGACTCCAAATCCGGTCGGTCGAGTAGCAGCGTTTTCCCCGCCTCCACAGCCAACACGGTAATGCCATTGTCCGCACAGGTTTGGAGGGTTCTCGGCCCAACGCAGGGAATGTCGAATCGCATGTCGTGTCCGGATTTTGCCGTTTTGACCGCCACAGCGCCGCCCGAGCTTCCGGCCAGTCGTCCACCGCGCTCCAAACACGCGTCGGTTCCTTCAAACCCTTCCACGGCCAGGACCGTTCCGTCCTTCACCACCACGCATTGACCGATCTCCAACCGGGCAATCTCCCGGGCGAGTCGATAGCCATGCGCGACCGACTCCTGCTGGTCGGCGGTTAATGCGGGTCCGGCCGAATATCCGCATCCTGGAATCCATGGACCCAACCATTCCAGCGGCTCGATCAACCGAACCCCATCCTTCGCCAATTCATCGGCGATCGCTCCGAAAATGGAATGGGCGTTCTTTTCCTTGAGCCGCAACAGCAGGGCCATTGCGCGAAAATCCGGCCGAAGATCGAACAGGTTTTTCGGCGCGATCTGTCCCAGCATGACGCATTCGGTGACGCCGCGGGACACGAACGCCTGGATCAACTTCGACAATTGCCCCACCCGAAGCCAGATCACTTCATCGACCCGCTGTTCCAGCCCCGAATCGGTCTCACCTTCGAAGGCCACCGCGACCACCCGCCGACCCTGACGACGGGCTTCGTCGGCAAAGACCAATGGCAAGGCCTTGGAGCCGGCGATCAAACCCAGCGGGGTGGAAGAGGAGGACATCGGAGTAACAAATGCGTCGTGTCAGCATCGCGCTGCCCGGCGATCCGGCGCAATCCTCTTCCCGCACGCGGCATGCCCTGGCGCGCCTTGGAACCGCTACGGCGGATACCTCGCCGTTCGAAAACAACCTTTTCCTGAGCCCGACAGGAACCACTCAGTTTCCGAGATTGCGAAACAAGCGAGGAAGTCGCGATTGCGTCGTGGACTGCGTGCGGCGGAGCAGAGCGAAACCGCCGCTTTGCCGGACGAACGCAGACTTCGGTCAGGCGTGGCGAATGGATCCGCAGCTCGCGAACTGACGTCCCGCTCCACAGCGCCGTCGACGCTTCGCTCTGCCGGCGCACTCCATAAGGAGGGGCGACCCAACGGTATCGAGATGCGGCGGGAAGCCTAGCGCCACGCCGCCATAAAACGTGTCACCCTGTTCGGTCGGTTGGGAAAAGCGGTACTCGCGAAGTCCCACGATCGTCGGGGGGATTCAATTCCATGGCCCGGATCCATACCATCGAGGCCCTTGCATCGGTCGAAATCTTCGGCAGCGTAGCGGAATGTCGGTCACCGGTTCCCGATCAATCCCCTGCCGTGGCCTCTTCCTGGCCGTGCTGCTCGCGTGGTGCGCGCACCCACTCCAGGCAGTCGTGTTCTTTGGAACGGCCGACCCCACCCACAACACCACCGCCCCGACCGGCGTTTTCCAGGACAGCGGATGGAAGTGGCAGATCGGCGGGGGATTTTGCGGAACGGTGATCAGCCCGCATTTCGTGGCCACCGCGCGACACTTGGGACTCAAGGTGGGAGCCCAGTTCAAATATCACGGACTCACCTATAGCGCGATCCGGGTGGTTTCGCCGGACACCAGCGATCTCAGCCTGTTGGAAGTGGCGGGACGATTGCCGGACCCCGCCCCACTTTTCGAGTCCTCTTCCGAGGTAGGACGGCCGCTGGTGCTGATGGGGCGTGGCGGACAACGGGGAGATCCGGTCTTCGGCCCGCCCCCCAACGACACCCGGCTGCAGGGATGGATGTGGGGTGCCTACGATTCCACCCTGCGCTGGGGAACGAACTCGGTGGATGACACCTACGACGCCAAACCGGGCGATAACATTACGGGCAGCTACCTGGCTTCCTATTTCTCCGATCAGGGCGGCGATGATCTGGCGACGCTGTCAGTCGGCGACTCCGGCGGGGGCGCGTTCGTGCTGGATCAGGACGGCCTGTGGAAACTGGCGGGAGTGAACTTCGCAGTGGAAGCGCAGTTCAATACCACCACGAATGGTCCGGGATTTTACGCGGCGCTTTTCAACCGGACCGGCTTTTACGAATTCGACGACTCGGTTCAAGCGTGGACGATTGATCCGACCCAGGTCACCCAGCCTGGAACCATCATGTACCTGACCCGGATCTCGGTGTACGCCGCATGGATTCACCAGCAGTTCGAACGTCCACCTGACACGCCATGGCCGGTGCTGCTGTCGTCCACCGATGTCGACGGTCCCTACACCGAACACCCCAATTACGCGGTCCAACCCGATGTTCAGAAGATCATCGTCGTCGACGATGGACAGCAGCGCTTCTATAAGCTCGACGGTGCCACGACGCTGAAAGGCCCGGTGATTGATCGTGCGGATTCCTGGCTGCAATTCGAGTATCAGTAGTTCCCGCAGGCCCCAAGCAGTCCAACAAAAAGGCCCGCACCCATGACGGTGCAGGCCTGTTTCAAACCGGCGCGATGGAATCGCCGCCGATGGATCGTCGATCAGACGACCTTCGTTTTTCCAGGGACAGCCACCGGATAGAACCCGTCCGGACCGGCAAGGGTCTTCGGCATTGTGTCCCAGGAATAGCTGTCGGGATGGAGATCGACGCTGGAGTTCAACGCATCCTCCCAGGAGACTTCGACGCCCGAGTAGGTCGCCAAACGACCGAGAATGGCGGTCATCGTGGATTTCGCGCCGTTGAAGGCTTCGTTGTAGGGCTTGTCGGCGCGGATGGCGGCGAACAGGTCGTCGTGTTCGACCTGGTACGGATCCTTGTTTCCTTTTGCGTTGTGACGCCAGTTGGTGCCGCCGGTCGGCTGGATGTTGTAGCCGCTGACGTCGCACGAGCCCTTGGTACCGACCGCGTACTCGCTGACGCTGCTCCAGCAACCGCGGATGTGACGGCACTGGCTGAAATTGACCGCGCCGCTCTCGTAGAAGAATTCAACGGCATGATGGTCGTAGATTTCGCCGAATTCCTTGCCGGTGCGGACCTGGCGGCCACCCATGCCGCGGGCCTTGACCGGATACCCACCGAGCACCCAGTTGGCGACGTCGAGGTTGTGGATGTGCTGCTCAACGATGTGATCGCCGCCCAGCCAGACGAAGTAATACCAGTTGCGCATCTGGTACTCCATTTCGGTCTGGCCTTCCTTGCGGGGATTGACCCACACACCGGCGTCGTTCCAGTAGGTGCGCATGGTGTGGATGTTACCAATGGCACCGTCGTGGAGGCGTTTGACCGTCTCGAGATAGCCGAGTTGATGATGGCGCTGCAGGCCGATTCCGACCTTGAGATTCTTCTTCTTGGCCTCTTCGGCGGCGGCGAGGAAACGGCGGATGCCCGGAGCGTCGGTGGCCACCGGCTTTTCCGCGAACACGTGTTTGTTCTGGTTGATCGCTTCCTCGAAATGGATCGGGCGATAGCCAGGAGGCGTGGCGAGAATGACCACATCGGCGAGGGCAATGGCTTTCTTGTAGGCGTCGAGACCGACGAACTGGCGATCCTCGGGCACGTCCACCTTGGGTCCGTGAACTTCACGCAGACTCCGGAGGGAGCTGTCCATACGATCCTTGAAGGCATCGGCGACGGCCACCAGCTTGTTGCCCGGGACGCTCAGGGCCTGGTTGGCGGCACCGGAGCCACGGCCGCCGCAGCCGACCAGGGCGATCTTGAGTTCGTCGCTGCCGGCACCGAAGGCAAACCGGCTGGTGGCGAGGGCGCCCACGGTGGCGACACCCGCGGTGGTGATGAAACTGCGCCGATTGAACGGCGTGATGATGGAGGACTCGTTCATGGTAATGGATTGGCTGCGGTCGGACGCCCGACAAGGCGGCGCGATTCAAACAGGCCGATGGAGTTCAAAGGGGACCTTCGAAGCGTACCCCTCCGAACGGTTCGGGCAACGCAAACTTTGATCCCGTCCGCCGTTCGTCACTTCTTCACCGGGAAACTGGTCCACACACGTTCCAGATCCGCCGGGGTGGCGGGGATTTTCAGCGGACGGACCACGCGCCAGCCGAGGAATTGGGCATCGGTGAGGTACCACTTGGACTTGGGCAATTGCGGGTCCCGCATCTTCCAATCCTTGTCACTCGCCGTCCGACCCGCGATGCGCAAGCCGTCGACGTCGGAATCCCACGATCCGCCGCGGGCGACATGCGGATACTCAGCGAATCCCGGAATCCACGGATTTTCCGCGGGCTGGGTGGTGTAGGCGTCGGCCTTGTAACCGTCCATGGTCCATTCAGCGACGTTGCCGATGATGTCGTAAAGCCCCCAGGGATTGGGCTTCTTGCGTCCCACCTTCTGGTACTTGTTGTCGGCATTATCGAAAAACCAGGCGTAATCCTTGGCCTGCTTGGGATCGTCGCCCCAGAAGAAGCGGGTGGTGGTGCCGGCGCGCGCCGCGTACTCCCACTCGGCCTCGGTGGCGAGGCGGTAAAAGTGGCCGGTCTTGGCCGACAACCAACGGCAATAGTACAGCGCCGCCATGTGGGTCATGCTGATCGCCGGGAACCCGTCCTTGCCCATGCCGAAGCTCATCTCGACGTACGGCGTGGTGGGGCGGCTGACGGCATCGGCCTCCTTGCCGGTGTAGGGATTGCCCCCGTCGGCGGGCGTCGGGAATTCTATCATCAACATCAGTTCGCGGTCGACCCGTTCGGTGCTGACGTTGGTGCCCTTCTCGAAGGCGGGGAACATGAACAATTCGTATTCGTTCCAGGTGACCTCGGTCTTGCCCATCCAGAACGGATCAATCTTCACCTTGCGCTGCGGACCTTCATCTTCCTTGCGACCGGCTTCGGTGGCCGGACTGCCCATGAGGAACTCACCACCGGGAATGCCGACCAGATCAAATCCAACCGGTCCGGTGATGGTTTCGCGATAACCCTCAGGTTTTTGGCCGGCTGCCGGCGCAGTGACCGTGCTGTTCTTCACCAGGAGCGCATGCAGCGCCGCGAACAACGCCGTGGTATCGCGTGTGGTGGTGGCCGCCGCTTCCTTCTGGCTCAATGTCACGCCGTCCGGCCATTCCGCACCCTGATCGATCCAATCTCGGATCCGGTCGGACAACTGTTTCTGGATCGGTCCGCCCTTCTTGCGGGGCGGCATCAAGTCGTCGTGATCCTGGGGCAGGACGGTGGAGGTGAAGACCTTGGACGCCGCTGAATCGCCCGGAACGATGGCCTTGGATTTGAAGAACTCCGACTTCACATCCATCCGGAGTTCCCCTTTCGCGTGGCCTTCCTTGTGACATCCGACGCAGTTGACCTCGAAGATCGGTTGGATCTGTTTCACGAAATCCACGCGTTCCGCCTGCGCGAGCGTGACGCCATCGGGCCATTTCGCGCCCTGTTCGATCCACGCCTTCAACACGTCCTGTTGAGCCTTCGACAACCGGTCGCCCTTGGGAGGCATGGCCTTGTCATCGTCCTTGGGAACGGTGGTCGAGGTGTACAACGGCGACTTCGTGGGATCGCCGGCGACCAACGCGGTGCCGTTTTCTCCACCCTTCACGGCCCCGGCGAGCGTGGTCAGCGACAGGCCGCCCTTCGGCTTCTCCGGTCCGTGGCATTTGAGGCAGTTGACCTCCAGGATCGGTTTGACCTGCTTTTTGAAATCGACGGGATCGGCGGCGGTCGCGGCAACAGGTCCGAACAGGACGGCGGCGAGGGCGGCTTTGAAAACGCGGGATCGGATCATGGCTTCGTGTCCGGTGAGAATAGCGGCGTGAGCCGACTCGCTGTCAAACCCGCGAAACGACCGCCGTGAGAAAAACCGCCCGGCTCACTGGCCCAGCGCCGATTGAATTTCGCGCGCCCAGGTGTCACTGGAATTCGTCTTCATCCATTCGCCCACCATCCGGCGGGCTTCCTCCGTGTTTCCGATGAGGCCCTGATAAATGCAGACAGTGGGAACAAAATGCTGGGCCAGGGTGAACCACTCCGGGGTCTTCGGCATTCGATCAAGGTGGGTGGCGATCTCCTGCAAGCGCGTGGAAATCCCGTCCATCGATTCGGGATCGGTGGACGTCCGGAGTCGCAGGCTCACCACCGTCATCTGCACCTGCGGGTTTTGCGGTGAAAGGCGGGCGGCTTCGCGGGCCTCTTCCAACGCTTCGGTCAGCCGACCGGTCCGTTCGCAGGCCTTGGCCAGCAACAGATGATTTCGTGCCGCGGGACGGACCCGGACCCGTTCGCGACACAGCTCGCGCAATCCGTCCCGGTCCTCGCCAGTCACCATCAGCGCCAACAGGATTTCCCACGCCTGATAGCGCCCCGGATCGAGGGCCACCGCACGACGCAACGTCGCGAGAGCTCCAGCGCGGCCGCGGGTCAAAAACTGAAGAATGCCTCGCACTTCCAAGGCCGCGGCGGCACTCCGGGTGTCTTCCGTTGCTGCGAGTCCTTCCAATGCCTGGAACGCGGCGACGAGATGTTGCTGGGATTCCGCCGGGAGCCCGGCCAAATCCGTTCCCTCTCCGGCTGCGGTCCCCACCCGGGCGACCAGTTCAGTGAAGCCCGCGACGCCCCAGCTCAGGACATTGGTGCGCGCCAGGGTCGCCGCCTGCCAGTAATCCCCACACGCCGCCAGCGCCGCGGCCGAACCGTTGACCGGACCAGCACCGGTCGCACGATCGCCGGCGGTGTCCTGGGCCACGGCAAACCGATGGAAACCGCGTGCGCGAAACACCAGAGGCTCCCGGGGTGCGAGCTCGACGGCGCGGTCGAGGAGTCGGGAAGCCTCGGATTGCCATTCCCCCTTGCTGGAACCTGCGGATCCTTCGGCAACGCCGGCCGGTGTCGTCGCCCCCGGTTGGGGATTCAGCCACTTGGTATCCAGAGTTTGTCCCAATCCCACCCGGCTCCGCCACCCCGTGGGGTTCGTTTCGACGGCGGATCGGAGGACCCGTTCCGCCTCGGCAGATTGACCGGATTGGCTCAGGGCCTCTCCCAAACTGGCCTGGGCGTCATCGTCCATCGGGTTGCGATCGATGCGGGTTCGGAGCAGTCCCACCGCATGGTCAAGGGCCGCGGTGGCGCCATTGGTATCGCCGGTTTCCGCCAGCCAGGTTCCGAGATGCAACCATTCCTTCGGGTCCTCAGGGGAGAGCTGAAGTGCCCCGCGCGCGGCGGTGACCTCCGCCGCAGGCCGTTCCGGATCGTTGATCACGAATCCGCGGGCGGCGTTGAATCCGAATGTCACCTGAAGATCGACCCGGGGGCATCGCGCCAGTTGACGAAGGGCGTCGGGCCCGGAAGCGGACCGCGGTACAGCAACCAGCGTGAGCCCGGTCATGCCGAAGCCCAGCCACAGCGCTGACCCCAGCGCCCCAAAAAGCCGGCCCATTCTCACCCGTTCAAATTAGGCGGCCCACGTCAGGAGGCGAGGCCGATTTTGAGAGAGCTCAATCGGGTCCACCGGATTCGACGGGGTCTTCGGGAACGGTTCCCACCGGGCCCGGACCCGTCATCACGTCCAGAGAAATGGAGATGAGCGTCCGCCCACTTGGCCGAATTCCCAACCAATCGCGAACGGCGTCGCTCCCCCGGCGCGGATCCGAGAATTCGGCGGCGAAATCGTAAACATGGCGTTGATCCGTGACATTGCCGACCTGACGGAGCCGCCCATATTCGTATCCGAAAAAATCGGGCTGAAAACGCATGATCCATTTCGCGCAGAAGGCAGACGGGCGCCCCATGCAGGCGAGCAGGATGTCGCGTTCGAAATCCTCCGGCCGGCATCCGGTGCGCTGGCAGTAGGCGTCGCGAAAAGTGATCATTCAGGGTTTCGGCCTCGGGAGGGTTTTCCCCGACGCCTTCACCCAACTCCCTAACCTCACACCATTCGTTGGTCAAGACACCGCCGGTGAATTCGCCGGGGACTGCGGCGTTTTGTCCACAAAACGGTGGATTCCTGGTATGGCAGTTCACAATTGTCCAACGAGTTGGACCGGATCTGCTCCATCCTGGGGATGCCGCGATCCGGACTTCGTCGATTCGTTCGTTGAGAGATTCCGGCGCGCCTCCCGAGCCATCGAATTGTTCAGGCGTCGGCAAAACCGGTCGTTCTTCGAAACCCGCACGTTGCACGGCCCGGGGACTTGCTCCAGCCTTTCGATCCGTCATGGCTGCCGCCCCGCACTCTACGTATCGCCCCTACATTCCCGCATCCACTCCCCTTCGGGAATTCACCGTCCGATCGATCGCCATCGGAACGTTGCTGGGAATGGTGTTCGGCATGTCGTCGCTGTATCTGACGTTGAAGGTCGGGTTGACCGTCAGCGCCAGCATTCCGGTGGCGGTCATCTCGATCACGCTGTTCAGGTTTTGGGCAAGATTTGGAACACCGGTTGCCAGGTTCTTCGGCTGGATCACTCGTCCCCTTCCATTCGTGCAACGGTGGCTCGGTCTCGGAGGCCCGGGCCGCGCCCGCGACGCCACGATTCTGGAACATAACCTCGCGCAAACCGCGGGATCAGCCGGCGAATCCATCGCCTTCGGAGTCGGCGTCACCATGCCGGCGATTCTCATTCTCGGCTTCGATCTGGAGATCTGGCGGGTCCTGCTGGTCGCCTGCCTCGGTGGATTGCTCGGCATCCTAATGATGATCCCGCTGCGCCGGGCGTTGATCGTTCACCAACATGGCGAATTGAAATATCCTGAGGGCACCGCCTGCGCCGAGGTGCTCAAGGCGGGTGCCGATGCCGAGTCACGCGCGGCCGCTGATCCATCGCACATCGACGAAAAGAATGTTTCCGGCATCGACGCGAAAACCATCTTCGCCGGATTCGGAATCGGTCTGGCCTACAAATCGATCCAGGTTGCCGGGAAGCTGTGGAAGGAAGTCTCGGAAAAAGTCTTCGGCGCTCCGCTCAAGGCCGGATCGGTCTCCTGCGAGATCTCTCCCGAACTCCTCGGCGTGGGCTACATCATCGGACCGCGGATCGGCGGCGTGATGGCCGCGGGCGGCGTGTTGAGTTATCTGGTGCTCATTCCCCTGATCAAATTCTTCGGTGACTCGCTGAGTGAACCACTCGCGCCGGGACTGCAGTTGATCAGCGAAATGAAGCCGAACCAGATTCGGCAGGCCTACATTCTCTACATCGGTGCCGGTGCCGTTGCAGCGGGTGGATTGGTCAGCTTGGGACGCGCCCTGCCCACAATCTGGCGTGGCCTCAAGGCCGGTTTGTCGGATCTCACCGGGGTCGGAAAGGACCGGCCCGCCGCGCCCGAAGGTGCCGCCGCGCGCATCGGTCAGCTCACCTCCGCCGCACCCGATCGAACGCAGCGGGATCTGCCGATGAAGTTCGTTCTGGGCGGACTCTTCGTCCTCCTCGCCGTCATCACGCTGGCTCCGCCGTTGCACATGAACCTGCTCGGGGCCGGCTTGATCGTTCTCCTGGGATTCCTATTCGTCACCGTTTCCTCGCGGCTGACCGGCGAGATCGGGTCCTCCTCCAATCCGGTCTCTGGCATGACCATCGCCACCCTGCTCATCACCTGTCTGGCCTTTCTCGCCGTGGGTTGGACCGGCAAGGAATACTATGTCACCGCACTGTCTGTCGGTGCCATCGTCTGCATCGCCTGTTCCAACGGCGGCACCACGTCGCAGGATCTCAAGACAGGCTATCTCGTCGGCGGAACTCCGGCCTACCAGCAGATCGCCATTCTCATCGGTGCGTTCGCCTCCGCGGTGATCCTCGGGCCGACGCTGCTGGCGCTGAATCAGAACAGCACCATCTATGTGGACGCCGCGGAATCCGCGCCGTCGCTCCGAATCAAGGCCGCCGATCTGCCGAGCCTCAAACGGGAGCATCTCGCCGGTCCACAGGCGCAACATGACAGCCAGGAATACTTCGTGTGGCACGAGCCGGATGCCCGCGGCGGGGCCGCCCGCAAATACCTGGTCGATGCCGCGGGGAAACCGGTGTGGTTGGTGGATCCGGGCATCAACGGCACCGTCAAGGAACGCCCGGACGGCTCCAAGGTGACAAAATACGACGCCCCCAAGGCCGTCCTCGTGAGCTACATCATCAAGGGAATCCTGGACCGAAAGCTGCCGTGGAGCCTGGTGCTGTTTGGCGTGATGATCGCGCTCACCCTGGAGCTCTGCGGCGTAGGTTCGTTGGCTTTCGCAGTTGGCGTTTACCTGCCCATTTCAACTTCGCTGCCTATTTTTGTCGGCGGAGCCATTCGCTGGGTCGTGGACCGGCACGATGCGCGCCGGCTTCAAGACACCGGCCTGACACCGGAACAAATCCTGGCCGAGGGCGACAAATCACCCGGAGTCCTGATGGCTTCCGGCTACATCGCGGGCGGTGCCATCGCCGGCATCGTGATCGCCTTCGTAGCTGCCGGCGCGACGGATCTCGATCAACGCCTCACCGCCTGGGCGGAAAAGGCCAACCCCTTTTTCGCCGGCCCTTACTCGGATCTCCTGTCGTTGATCCCGTTCGTGATCCTCTGCGGTGTCCTTTATCTGACCGCCCGGGGATCGATTCTCGCCTCACGCCCGCCTCCGACGGCCACCCTCGGACGGTTGTAGGTGTGTGCTTGAGCCGACTTGTCCCCGGGCCTCCCCTTCCGTTACCGTTTCGTCACCTGAGCCGAGACCGGCCCCTGGACTGAATGGAATCCATCCTGACCGACAACGCCGTCGCCCCCGCGACGCACAAAGAAGATCTCCGACACCGGCGCCATACCCTCCGCAAGGACCGCAATTGGATTCAGAAGCTGGGCGTCGGCCTTCAGGCGCTGCTGGAATCGCGAATTGCCGCGGCATCGGTCCACGGGGATCCCCATATTTACGATACCGGCCTGTTTCCGTGGACGGCGGAACTCGAAAAGGAATGGCCGTTGGTCCGTGCCGAACTCGACCGGGTGATGATCTTTCGAGACCGCATGCCGAGCTTTCAGGACATCCTGAAGGAGGTCGGCGCCATCCAGAAAGACAACCAGTGGAAGACCTATTTCCTCGCCGGGATTGGAATGGATTGCACCGAGAACGCCCTGCGCTGTCCGGAAACGATGCGCCTGCTCGGGAAGATCCCGGGAATGAGCACGGCCTTTTTCAGCATCCTTTCGCCGGGCAAACACATTCCCGCTCATCGCGGTGCCTGGAACGGAATTCTGCGGCTTCACCTCGGCCTGATGGTGCCGGAGCCCCGTGAATCCTGCCGCATTCGCGTCGGGAACGACTTCCACTCCTGGACCGAGGGCCGCGCCTTCATCTTCGACGACACCTTCAATCACGAGGTGTGGAACGACACCGATGGCTACCGGGTCGTGTTGTTCGTCGATTTCGCCCGGCCGCTGCGCCAGCCCTGGCGCTGGTTCAACGAACGCCTGATGCGC
Organism: uncultured Verrucomicrobiota bacterium; assembly: GCA_903907925.1. Lineage (GTDB taxonomy): Bacteria > Verrucomicrobiota > Verrucomicrobiia > Limisphaerales > UBA9464 > CAIVQB01. The sequence goes on along the minus strand of CAIVQB010000020.1, from coordinate 51,449 downwards.
TGGGGTGCCCTCGCGCCGTTCCTTCGCGAGGCCGGCGAAAAGCAGAAGAAGTGGCAGGACCTGCTCTGGAAGAACCGCTGAGCCGGAGCTGATCCATTCCGGTTCATTCGGCTTCAATCCGTCCGAATCCGCGAATCCGGGGCTCCGTGTTCCTTGCCGCGGGGGCGGGCGTCCGTATGGTCCCAGCCATGACACAACCGTTCGCGGTTGCCGCCCATTACACCGGCGGATGGGACGAAGCCCGCCTCCAACGCTGGGCCACCCAACTGCGTCAACGCCTGGACGCGCCCGAGGTCACGCTGGGAATGGTCTTCATGACGCCCGCGTTCTTCGGGGTCGCGGCTGAGGTTCTCGAACTGCTGCGATTGCACGCCCGCATCCCGCTGCTGGTCGGATGCTCCAGCCGCGGCCTGGTGGTGAATGGTTCCGAGCTCGAAGAAGATACGGGACTCGTTGTCCAATTGTTCAACCTCCCGGGTGCCCGAGCGAAGGCGATCCACATCACCCAGGCGCAATTGGAGTTCACTGGTCAACCCGCGGACTGGCACCGGATCAGCGGTCTCACTCCCAGCAACGTGCGTGGGTGGCTGGTGTTTGCCGATCCGTTCCAACTGGATGGTGAACGCTGGCTCGACACCTGGAACCTCGCCTATCCGGGGATCCCCGCGATGGGCGGTCTCGCGGGCGGCCCGGCCAGCGAGAATCACACGCATTTGTACCTCGACGGCGAGGTCCACAGCGAAGGGGTGATCGCAGTGGGATTGAGTGGTTCGGTCCGACTGGAGACGGTGACCTCGCAAGGCTGCACGCCGATCGGGGCTCCATGGACGATCACAAAATCCGATCGCAACCTGATCCACCAGATCGCCAACCGGCCGGCCTATCGCGTGTTGGTGGAAACCTTCGAATCCCTGCCGCGCGAGGAACAACTGCGTTCCCAGGGCAATCTGTTCGTGGGCTTCGCAGGAAATGAATACTGCGAGGAGTTCCATCGCGGCGATTTTTTGGTGCGCAACCTTCTCGGAGCGGATCCCCAGAACGGAATCATCGCGGTCGGCGCCCAGCCCCGGCCCGGACAAACCCTCCAGTTCCATCGTCGCGATGCCGCCACCGCCACCGAGGATCTGGTCGCCGTGCTCGACCGGGCCCGTACCCGCCTCGCCGGATCGACGATCTATGGGGGGCTTCTGTGCGTGTGCAACGGCCGCGGACGTCATCTCTTCGGAAAAACCGATCACGACGCCGGGCTTGTCCAGGAGTTGCTGGGGCCCATCCCGGTCGCCGGCTTGTTCTGCAACGGCGAGCTCGGGCCGGTCGGCGGACGCACCTTTCTCCACGGCTACACCGCGTCGCTCGGCCTTTTGGTAAAGGCCTGAAGCCACGCCCAGCCGCCCTGTCCGCTGCACCCGCGGCAAACCGCTTGCACGCTTTCTCGCGCCGGCCGATGCTTCGCGCATCACCTTGTTGCCATGAACCGTATTCCGTCGTTCTCCGCCCTACCCCTCGCACTTTCCCTCGCCGCCGCCGCGTTGTCGGCGTCAGCCGCGTATGCCGGCATTCTCGCGCCCGGTGAATCGTTAAAGAAACTGAGCGGGGATTTCGAGTTCACCGAAGGGCCCGCCGCTGATCGCGCCGGCAACGTGTATTTCACCGATCAACCCAATGATCGCATCGTCCGTTGGGACGCCAAGACCGGTGCCTTCACCGATTGGATGAAGCCGGCCGGCCGCTCGAACGGCACCCACTTCGATCGCAAGGGCAACCTGATCGCCTGCGCCGACGATAAAAACGAACTCTGGTCCATCGCCCCGGATCACAAGGTCACCGTCCTCGTCCGCGACTTCGGCGGCAAGCTTCTCAACGGCCCCAACGACGTCTGGCCCCGGCCCGCCGGCGGTCTTTACTTCACCGATCCGCTCTATCCCCGTCCCTACTGGAAGCGCGATCCGAAGATGCAGCCCGAAGGTCAGCACGTGTACTTCCTCGCCGCCGATCACAAGACGCTCACTCCGGTCGCCACCGATCTGAAGCAGCCCAACGGCATTGTCGGCACGCCGGACGGCAAGATCCTCTACGTCGCCGACATCGGTGCCGGGAAGACCTATTCGTACGAGATCCAAAAAGACGGCTCTCTGGCTGGGAAAAAGCTGTTTTGCAACCTGGGTTCCGACGGCATGGCCCTGGACACCGAGGGCAACGTCTATCTCACCGGCCGAGGCGTGACAGTGTTTGATCGCACCGGCAAACAGATCGAACACTTCGACATCGCCGAACCTTGGACCGCCAACATCACCTTCGGCGGAACGAATCACGATTACCTCTTCGTCACCGCCAGCAAGTCCGTCTACGGCGCAAAGACGACGGTCAAAGGGGCGAAGTAAGTCGGGAAAGTTCCGAGTTCGAAGTCCAAAGTCCCAAATCGGTGCGATCTTCCGCAGGGGGCGTTCACCACGCCGAACCGAAGACCACCGCATCCCAAGACTTCAGACTTGGAACTCGGAACTTGGAACTTGGAACTTAGTTTTCACGGCGGAAACCCAATCGCCAGTTTCACCGCCGAATACTCGGGATGAATGGAACCATCCCGGGCCCGAATGATCAGGTCCGGCTCGGTCCACGTTCGTCCGCGGAATCCCTCCGGCAGATCCGTTGCGCGCATCATCCCGAACAAGGCGATCATCGGTGGATCGCCCTCGCGGAACACCACCGGTCGAACCCGGACGATGACCAACCCCGCCGCGCGAGCGCCCGCATCCACCCGCGCCCGTTGCGCGGGTTCGGCCGGAAACACGCAGGCGAAAAAGCCGCCGCGCGCGAGATGTCGGGCCGCCGTTGAGCAATAGTCGGCGATAGTACCGCGAAGTTCAAAGCGGCACGCCAGTTTCTGCGGATGTTCACTCTCCACGCCGCTGCCCGCTGGAAAATACGGCGGACTGCCGGTGATCAGGTCGAAACGTTCGTTGTCGGCAAGGATTCCAGGTTCACGAAAATCTCCGGCACGGATGTCCACCCGCGCTTCCAGGCCATTGTAACGCGCTGATTTCCGCGCCAACGCCAGACTGCGTTCCTGAGCCTCCACCGTGACCAGTTTCGCCCCGGTAAGCCGCCACGCCACGATGCTCGACACAGTTCCGATCCCACTGCCGAGATCCAACGCGGTTGCCGCCGTCGGACACCACGAGGTTCCGTACCAAGCCGTCAGGATGTCATCGGTCGAAAACCGGTGTCCCTCGCGCAGTTGAAACAGCCGGAAATGCCCGCTGATGGCATCGAGGGTTTCATCGGCATCGGGAGCCATCCCTTCCGCGACCCCCGGCGGCAACGGCCCCGGCTTCGCCCATCCTTTGAAATGCGTTTCAGTCATACCACACCCGGTTCGCGATTAAATGGGGCGCGGGTGGAACCGCGCCCTCCATCGTGCCGGCGGCCTCTTCGGCCCATCTTTACCGCATCATTCCTTCTTCGGCGCGGCTTTGACCTCGATGTGCAGGTCGCGCAATTGGCGCGCGGTGACCGGGCTCGGGCTGTCGGTCATCAAGCAGACGCCCTTGGCCGTCTTCGGGAAGGCGATGACGTCGCGGATGCTCGTCGTGCCACAGAGGATCGCGCACAAACGGTCGAATCCAAGGGCGATGCCACCGTGCGGCGGTGCGCCGTACTTGAACGCTTCCAGCATGTAGCCGAAACGGCTCTGGGTTTCGTCGGGCGGAATCTGCAGCAGCTCTTCGAAGATGGTTTTCTGAACGGCCGGTTGATGGATACGGATCGATCCGCCGCCCAACTCCACGCCGTTGACCACGATGTCGTAGTGCTGTCCGCGAACCTTCTTGGGATCGGTCTTCAGCAACGGGATGTCGTCGGCCACCGGTGCGGTGAACGGGTGATGACTGGAGTACCAGCGGTTCAATTCGCGATCGAATCCGAGCAACGGGAATTCGATCACCCACAGGAAATTGAATTGCTGTGGATCCAGCGTCAGCCGGCCCTGCGTCTTGAGCACGTCGGCGCAATAGAGACGGATCTTTCCGAGAATCTCGCAGGCATTGAGCCATTGATCGGCGGCGAACAGGATCAGGTCGCCCTGCTCGATGTTCAGCTTCGAGGTCAGCGCAGCCTTCTCGGCTTCGCTGAAGAATTTGACGATGGGTGATTTCCATTCGCCGTTCTCCACCTTGATGAACGCGAGCCCCTTGGCGCCAAAACTCTTGGCGTATTCGGTCATGGTCTCGATCTGCCCCTGGGTGGCACCCGCCATTCCCTTGGCATTGAGCGCCTTCACCACGCCGCCGTTGGCGATGGCGCCGCTGAACACTTTGAACGTGCTGGCGCGGAATTCCTCGGTGAAATCGACGAGTTCCATTCCAAACCGGGTGTCGGGCTTGTCGATGCCCCAGCGGTTCAAGGCCTCCTCGAAAGAGATGCGCTTGAAGGGCGTCGGGATGTCGATGTTCAGGGCGGTCTTCCAGATCCGCTTCAACAGACCTTCGATCAGGGCGTAAATATCCTCGCGATCGATGAAGGACATTTCGATGTCGACCTGGGTGAACTCCGGCTGGCGGTCGGCGCGGAGATCCTCGTCGCGATAGCAGCGGGCGAGCTGGAAATAGCGCTCGATGCCGCCGACCATGAGGATCTGTTTGAACTGCTGCGGACTCTGGGGCAGCGCGTAGAACGTTCCGGCCTCGCGACGGTTCGGCACCAGGAATTCGCGGGCACCCTCGGGTGTCGATTTGAACAGCGTCGGCGTTTCAACCTCCAGAAAACCCTGATCGTCCATGTAGCTGCGGGTGGCGATGGCCACCTTGGAGCGCAGGCGAAGATTGCGGATCATCTCCGGACGGCGGAGATCGAGGTAGCGGTACTTCAACCGCAATTCCTCGTTCACCTTGCTGGCGATCTCCGGGTCATCGACCGGGAACGGCAGGATCTCGGCGTTGTTCAGCACCACCAGTTCCTTGACCAACACTTCAATCTGGCCGGTGGGAATGCGGGAATTGTCGGTGCCAGCCGGGCGAACCCGCACCAGACCGCTCAACTGGATCACGGATTCGCTGTGAAGATGGGTCGCCGTGTCGAAGACCTCCTTGGACAGATCGGCGGGATCAAACACCGTCTGGGTGCGGCCTTCGCGATCGCGAAGATCGATGAAGAGGACACCACCCAGGTCGCGGCGGGAGTGAACCCAACCGACGAGGGTGACAGTTTGGCCGGCGTGTTCCGGCCGGAGTTCATTGCAATGCTGCGTGCGATTCATGTCGAAAGAAACGAGCGGGCAGAGTGCGGATCGGGAGGGCCTTTGGCAAAACGGAAGTTTTGGCCGATCCTATGGAGTGCGCCGGCAGAGTCGGCGGCGACGGCGCTACGGAACCGGGCTCCGAATCGAACCGCACGATAACCTTGGGATTCCGGGAAATCGCGACTCTCACGCGCCTGGGAACAAGGTGGCGTGTTTCAAAGCGGCGTGGCGCTCCGCTTCCCGCCGCAGTCCATGGGCGGCAGGTCGCTCGACGGTTGATGCGAATTCCCCTCGTTTTTCTACCGCTACCGTTCCCCGACGGCCGCCCGGTACAACTCCTCGAAAGCGGCCGCATCCATCGCCACTGGATTGAATCCGGCGGTCCATTGGCGTGCGGCTTCCCCGGCAAGCGCGGGAATCCGCTCCGCCGTCACTCCGATGGCCGCGAGGGATCGTGGAATTCCAGCGAGGTTCAGCAACTTTTCGATGCAGGCGACAAGAGCATCCACCGCCGCGTTCGGATCCTCACCCGACACCAGACCCGCGACCCGGGCCAATTCGACGTAGGCGTCCCGCGCGATCTCGGAACCCGCCGCATTATGTCGGATCACGTGGGGCAACATCAGTCCCACAGCCGCGCCGTGAACGAGATTGAAATGAGCGGTCAGCGGGTTCGCGGCGGAATGCGCCGCACCGAGCATGGACAGTTCGATGGCGGTGCCGGAAAAGGCCGCTCCCAGCAACATCCGGCCGCGGGCATCCACATCCGTCGGATTGGCCAGCACCCGTGGAAGCGCGGGAATCAACAACTGGAAGGCGGCAACCGAATGCATGATCGACACCGCATTGCACCGGGTGGTCACCGCCGTCTCGACCGCGTGCGCGATCGCGTCCATACCGGTCATCGCGGTCACGCCGGCGGGCATCGAGATCGTCAGTTCGGGATCCAGAATCGCCACCCGGGCTGCGGCCTTGGGATCGAGGCAGGCCATTTTTTGGTGGGTGATTTCGTCGGCGATGAGCGCAGCCGACTGGCATTCACTCCCGGTGCCGGCGGTGGTGGGGATGGCGATCAGCGGCAGCATGGGGAGCTTCGCCCGTCCCACACCCCAAAAATCCTTCATCTCCCCGCCGTTGGTAAGCAGGAAATTGGTTCCCTTGGCGGTATCCATGGAACTACCGCCACCGATGCCGACGATCAAATCGACCGCTGCGCTGCGGGCCACCTGGAGGCAGGCGGCCACATCGGCCGTGGTGGGATTTTCACAAACGGCGTCGAAGACCACCACTTCCAGCCCATTTTGCCGGAGCGCGTCCAACGCCCGACCCGCATGGCCTGCCGTTACAATGCCGCGGTCGGTGACCAGCAGAACCCGGGTGCCGCCAATCTCCCGGGCGAGCTCTCCGAGACGCGCCACCGAGCCACGTCCAAAGACCAGTCGAGTCCGAGGCGTCTGGTCGAAGGCCGCCAGGGGCAGGGATCCGGAAATCATGCGCGGACGATGAGACTCACAACCCGGCGCTGTTGTTCAAGCTTCGGTTGCACCGGCTTGCCGATTTTGTTCGGCGGCCAAAACCTCCGCCACCCACGGCGCATATCCCTCCCGCCAGCTTGGAAAACGAGGGATCCAGCCCAACCCACGAAGCCGCTCGTTGCTGACCCGCTTGTGGCTCAGTCCACGTTTCCGGGTGCCCGGATCGGGTTCGGGAACCGACGGCGGCATCGGTCGACCGAGGTGATCCGTCACCCAACCGAGAAACTCGGCCTGCGTGACCGGCGCGTCATCGACACAATTGAAAATCCCGCCCGATTCGCCCCGTTCCAGGACCGTCACCAACGCCGTCGCCACATCGTCGCGATGAACCATGTTGATGAAACGACGACCCTCTCCGCTGATCCGCGCCTCGCCCTTGAGAAATTGTTGGAACAGGAAACCCCGGCCCGGACCATAGATTCCGGCCACCCGCAGGATCACCGCGGGAAAGGCTCGTTCACGTGCCGCGGCGAGCAACAGATCCTCGGTGTCGCGCAGCAACCGGCCCGTTTCCCCGGACGCCAGTGCCGGCGACGATTCATCCACCCAGCTTCCGTCCACCTGCGCATAAACACTGGTGCTGCTGGTGTAGACATACCGCTGGACCGGATGATCCCGAAGCCAGTCGAGCACCGTTCGCGTGCCCTCCAGATACACTTCGCGGTATTCTGCTGCCCCACCGCGCGACGAAGAGACCGTGTTGATCACGGCGTCGAACGGCCCATCAAGTCGGTCCAGATCGGCGCGCCGGGTGAGGTCGCCGATCGCACCTTCAATCTCTGCCGCCCGCAATTCCCCGACTGCTTCCGCGGTCCGTCGAACCCCGACCACCGAATGGCCAGCGCCCAACAACTGCCGGCCGGCAGCCATTCCAACATATCCACAGCCCAAAATCAGGACGCGCATTCGGTTCCGTTCATCGGCCCGGAAACCCGCGCCGGGAACGGAAGCGACCATCCGCCGGGATCCCATTCAATGCAACCGGTGACCCTTCGACGGGGTGTCATCTAACAACCCATGGTGCAACGGCCCGACAATCGACCGCAATCGGGCGACAACCCCACCCCTTGCGAAGAGTGGGGCGTGTCCCCTAGGTTTGAATCACTTGAGCGAGCCCGTTCCAAGACCGATCCCTCCTCCGGCGTCACCCGCGCTGGAGTTGTCACCTTTGAACAAGGTCCGGGCGGGATGCGTGGTGGTCATCAAGCGGCTGACCGCCTCACCGGAAACCAACCAGCGGCTCCGCGAAATGGGATTCGGCGAGGAGCAACGGGTCAAGGTGGTAACCCTGCAAAACAACGTGCTCTGCCAGGTCTGCAACGCCCGGCTCGGCCTCAGCGCCAAGCTGGCCGAAAGCATCCTCGTCCAGCAAACCGAGTTGCGACGGCTGGCCGCTTGAGTTCACCGTCCTTCGTCGACCCATTCACAGGCCCCTTTTTCTTCACACGCCGGCGGTGAAACCCTTCCGAAAATGAACCCACCCGTTCCGCTCTCTTCGCTGGCCCCCGGTGCCAAGGCGGTCGTCACGGGAATCCAGGTGCCGGTGGAGCACCGCGCCCGTTTTCTCGAAATGGGTCTTCTGGTCGGAACTCCTGTGGAATTGATTCGCTTCGCGCCGCTCGGTGATCCGATCGAAATTCGGGTCCGGGGATACAACCTCTCGCTCCGCAAACACGAGGCGGATCAGATCCAGGTGCGCCCGGCATGAACCCGTCCGCGTCCTGATCCCACGGTCCATGTCCGCCTCCCCCTTCACCGTCGTCCTGACCGGCAATCCCAATTGCGGAAAGACCACACTGTTCAACGCCCTCACCGGCCTGCGCGCCCGGGTGGGCAACTACGCCGGGGTGACCGTGGAACGCAAGGAAGGAGCCCTGCGGGGAGCCGATCCCCAATATCCAGTCACGCTGCTGGATCTTCCCGGCACCTACAGTCTCAGCCCTCAATCGCTCGACGAACAGATCGCCCGTGACGTCTTGTTCCGCAGGCTCGCCGATGTTCCGGAGCCGGCCTTGGTGATCGTCGTTCTCGATGCGTCCAATCTGCAGCGCAATCTCTATTACGCGACGCAGGTGATTGAACTCGGCCATCCGACGTTGATCGCGTTGAACATGGTCGATGTCGCGGAGGCGAATGGACATCAGCTCGACATCGACGGCCTGTCCAAGGCGCTCGGCGTGCCAGTGCTGCCCCTGGTGGCGAGCGAGGGGACCGGCGTCGCCGCGCTGAAGCAGATTCTCCAACAACGCGCCCGTGAGGCGGCCGCCGGAAGCACCGATCCGTCGGGCTCTGCCTACCAGGCTCGTTCCTTTGCCGAATTGCCCGAGGTGTTCGGACGTGAAGCGCAGGGAATCTCCGCCCGGTTGCAGAGTCTCTACCCGCACCGCCAGCGGCTCGCCGACGCCGAAGCCCTGCTGCTGCTGAGTGACGACAGGGTCTTCAATTCCCATCGCGATCTTTATCCCGCCGACCTGTTGGAGGCGGTTCAAGCAGCGCGAAAACGTCTCGAATCCGCCGGCGTCGACTGGCGGAGCGCGGCGATCGAGGCCCGTTACGCGCGGGTGTTCGCCATCGCGCAGCACGTCACCGTCGAGACCGCCCAGTTCGGCGAGACGTTCTCGGACCGGATGGATCGAATCCTTACCCACCGGGTCTGGGGATTGTTGATCTTCGTCGGAATCATGGCGTTGATGTTCCAGACGCTGTTCAGTTTTGCCCGCATCCCCATGGACGCGCTGCAGGCGGTGGTCGATCACACCGCCGCATTGGTCGCCGAACTCATGGGACCCGGTGACCTGCAAAGCCTGCTCACCGGTGGCGTCATCAAGGGCGTCGGCGCGGTGGTGGTGTTTCTCCCGCAAATCTGCCTGCTCTTCCTGTTCATCGCCCTGCTTGAGGATACCGGCTACATGGCCCGGGCGGCATTCCTGATGGACCGCCTGATGTCGCGGGTCGGGCTTCACGGCAAGAGCTTCATCCCGATGCTGTCGTCGTTTGCCTGCGCCATCCCGGGCATCATGGCCACCCGGACGATCGAGTCGTCCAAGGACCGCCTCGTGACGATCCTGGTCGCGCCGTTGATGAGCTGCTCGGCCCGGTTGCCCGTCTACACGGTGCTGATCGCCGCCTGCATTCCGCAGCGCCGCATCTGGGGCTTCCTGGGCCTGCCCGGTCTTACTTTGCTCGCGATGTACCTGCTCGGAATCGTTGGCGCGCTGGGCATGGCCTGGTTGTTCAAGAAAACCCTGCTCAAGGGCGAACCGCCGCCGCTGATCCTGGAATTGCCGCCATACAAACGGCCTGTCGTGACAGTGGTCCTTCGGCACATGTGGGACCGATCCAAACTGTTCCTACACCGCGCCGGGACGGTGATTCTCGGCATCAACATCCTTCTATGGTTTCTCGTCACTTATCCGCGCAACGAAGAACTCCAGGCGAAGTATGACCGTCAACTGCTGGCGCTTTCCAACTCGCCGATCCCGCCCGGACCCGAGGGTAACATCCCGGAATCGATCATGGGCATTCGTCAGGCGGCGGTTCAGCGGGAGATGGCTGGGGCTCTGCTTCGTGACAGTTTTGCGGGGCGCGTCGGCCGGTTCGTCGAGCCGGTCCTCCGACCGCTTGGTTTCGACTGGAAAATCGGCATCGGCATTGTCGCTTCGTTTGCCGCGCGCGAGGTGTTCGTCAGCACCATGTCGCTGGTCTACAATCTCGGCGAACTCGACACCCACGACGCCGCGGCGCAAAGCAGCCTGGCCGAAACCTTGAAGGGCGAACGCGATGAACAGAACCAGACGGTGTTCACGCCGTTGAAGGGAGTCACCCTGATGGTCTTCTACGTGTTCGCGCTCCAATGCGTCAGCACGGTGGCCATCGTCCGGCGCGAAACCAATTCCTGGAAATGGCCGCTATTCCAATTGGTTTACATGACCGCCCTCGCCTGGGTGCTCGCCTTCATCACCTACCAGGGCGGACGCCTGCTGGGTTGGGGATGAGACTCGCCGGACACCTACCGGCTACCGAATGGTGACGATCTCTGTCTTGCTGTGTCAGGATCCACCCCGATGTCCGCCGAGCCGTCCCCCAGCCGTCGCGAATTCCTGAAGCAACTCGCCGTCACCGGGGCGATTGGCGCCGTCGGCGGCTGCGCTTCCGAAACGCCACACACACCACGTCCCAACCCGATCGTTCTGGAGAATGCCCGGCCCGGTTCGCCCCACTGGCGCCTCACCAAGACCGGTGTCGATCCCGCCACGAAATGGCGCTGCCCTTGGATCGAAGGGTACTGCTCCCACACGTCCATTCGCGCGGGCGAGGAATTAACCCTGTTCGTCAGCACCAATCCGCCCTCGCCGTTCCGCGTCGAATTCTTTCGACTCGGCTGGTACGGCGGCGCGGGGGCCCGGCAGGTTCATGAAACCGGGCCACTGAAAGGCATCACCCAGAAGGATCCTCCGGTCGGACCCAAACGCCGACGCGACTGCGATTGGGAACCGTCCCTGTCGCTCCGGATTCCCAAGGAGTGGTTGAGCGGCGTTTATCTTGGGAAACTGACTGCCGACCGCGACGGCTGGCAAAGTTACGTGGTCTTCATCGTGAGGGATGATCGCCGCGCCGATGTCCTGTTCCAGTGCAGCGATCACACCTGGCAGGCTTACAACCGCTGGCCCACCCAGTTCGCCCTGTATGACGACGGTGAGAGCTCTTGGTATTGGGGCGGCCATGTCGAAGTGAGCTTCAACCGGCCGTACGGACGCTATTGTCAGATCTTCGATGCGCCGCTCTCGCAAGGTTCTGGTGAATTCCTTTTGTGGGAATTCCCGACGGCGTTCTGGCTCGAACAGCAGGGCTATGACGTCACCTACATTTCGAACCGCGACACTCATCAGGATCCTGCCGGACTTCTCCGCGCCCGGACGATGTTGTCGGTCGGCCATGACGAATACTGGTCGATCGAAATGTTCCGCCACGTCCAGGCGGCAGTCGCTGCAGGCGTGAATGTCGCGTTTCTATCCGGCGACACCTGTTACGGAAAAATCGGACTCCATCCCGATGGCCAGGGAAAACCGGATCGGGTTTTCGAACGGACGGGCGTGTTCGGTCCGCCCCACGGAACCCGCGATTTCGTGGCCATCAACACCCTTCCCCATGAGCGCCCATATGCCAACGAATTGATCGGCGCCCACAGCACCGGCGTGGTCACCGGTGGAGCCGACTGGGCCTGCGCCACGCCCGACCACTGGATTTTTGCGGGCACCGAAATGAAACAGGGCGATGCCATTCCGGGATTGGTCGGATGGGAATGGCACGGCGATCCGGCACCGATTCCCGGCCTGGAAATCGTGGCCACCGGCCCCACCTTCGACGCTCCAGGTAAGCCGAATGGGGGCATCTTCACCGCGACGGTTTATCCCGGACCAAAGAAGAACTTCGTCTTCAACGCCGGCACCATCTGGTGGGGCGATGGCTTGAGCGAACCACCCGGCTACCTGCGCCCCAGTGTCTATACCACTCCGCATGGCCCCGCCCCCCGGGTGCAACAGATCACACGGAACCTGCTGGAGCGCGGGCGTGGGTGAAGGGATCGGTGGAAAGAGTTGAAGAGGGCGGCAATTCTCTCCACCTCAACGGATCAACTTTTCAACATTTCACCCGCACAAAAGCACCCGCCCTTCCCATGGAGTGCGCCGGCAAAGCGCAGCGACGACGGCGCTATGGAACCGGGTACAGGAATCAAATCTCCATCGTGGGATGTCCCGAGTACCGCCGCACCCACAAGCCCGGGAACACGGTGACGCGTTTCATAGCGGCGTGGCGCTTCGCTTCCCGCCGCAGTCCATGGCGATCTGCTAATCACGATCACTCTGACTATCCTTGCCGGGAATTTTGAGACGCCCTCTTACAGCTTGAAGAAGATGCGTCGCCGATAGAGCGACAGGAGGACGCACCATGCGGCGATGGCAAACGCAAGGTGTTGGAACACCGGAAACCAGGCGTCGCCGAGCATGGGTTTCAGCCCGGCAAACCAGGCGGTTGTCAGGCTGCGAAACCAGCCGCCGAATGCATTGCCAAGAACGTAGGCCGCGGTGGAATTCATCCCCACCACCTGCAGGGGAACACACCAGCGTTTCCAACCCTTCACCTCAATGATCCAATAAAATGCGGCCAGCATTAGAGTGGTCCATCCGCCGGCATAGATCGCAAAGCTGGGTGTCCAGATCCGTTTGATGAGGGGAAACACGGGACTCAGCAGCAAACCCAGAATCACTCCACCGATGCCGGCACCCAACAGGAGGCGCAGCGTTCGTCGCCGGGCTGATTCATCGGTTGCAGCACGGATGACGTTTCCAGCGATGGCACCGAAGATCAGCGTCGCGGCGGACGGGATCGCGTTCAATCCGACGTAGTAGCCCGAATAGTTTCGGCCGAGCATCCGTTGGTCGAAGGCACTCCCGAGATTCTCGTGCCCCATCGCCCACGGACCGCCGGTGCCATTCCACGGATTGAACATCCACAGCAATTGATAGCCGACCAGGATCAATCCCGCCGCCGCGGCCTGGACGCGCCAGCAACGTTCGGCCACGAAAAACGTTATGACATAGGCGATGGCGATCTGCTGCAGCACCCGGATAAAACCGATCTGAATGTGATCGGCACCGAAGTGATCCAGCACGATGCCCAGCACGGTCAGGCCCAAGGCCCGAACCAGAACGTGACGGAATCGCCGGCCCCAGGATTCGCCCAACGCCGCGCGGCGACCCAGGGCGAACGGCATCGACACACCGACCATGTACATGAACGACGGCTGGATGAGATCCCAGTACACACAACCCCGCCACTCCACGTGTTCGTTTTGATCGGCGAGCCAGCGCCATCCGGGCACGTCCTTGAGCGACTGAAAAATCCCTCCACACAACAGCGTGAACATGATCAGCCCGCGATAGGCATCCAACGATTGAAGGCGACCGCCTCCGGTCACCAGCTGTGGGTTCGGAGTCGGCGCGGAAGTGGGGGAGGAAGTGTTCACGACCAGACGAGTTCCGATTTGCCCTTCGGCAGCGGTCCACAAACGGTGAGGGTCCCGCCCGAGGAACACCAGGTGGACGACATCAACGCCAGCGGGCCTTTGACCTCGCGCAATTCAATCGTCCTGCCGTCGACAATCCATCGCGGCTTTCCAGCACCGCTGGCCGGGAACGACAGCGTGAAATCCGGACAGGCAAACGGTGCGCGGAAGGAGATTCGATCGCCGCTTCGCTGAATTGACGTCAGTTCGCGGGCAGCCCAATAGCGGGCCAGTTCACCCTGCTTCATCCAGAGCAAATGCTCGTAGCGCTGGTGCAACCGATCCACCACTTCGCGAAGGATATTGAACCCCAGTTCCCGGCCGTTCCAATAGACCCCGGTCCAATGCGCCAGCATCAGGGCGGGTTCACCGCGCTCGATCACTTCGACCATCCGGCCGTGTTGCAGATCCGCGGTGATGAACCGGTCCGATCCGGCCGGTGTCGTACAATCCCAGCCTCCCGTCCAATCCCCGGTGCAGCCAATGATACTCACCACGCAGCGCGGATCCGATCCGTCGAGCCCGGCGGCGTACTCCACCCGCGGCGCGACACTCTCAGTTCCGGAATCAAACAGATGCCGGAAATAGTGTGGCGTCTCGGTACCAAAAACGTCGCGTACCGACTGCAGCGTGGCCCGGGCGAGCTGGGGCAACGCCTTGTTTCCAAAACCACCCGGCGTGGTAATGCCGTCGCAATGGAATCCGACATTCTTGAGGATGCCCAACGCGTACCGCATGTAATCGGCGATCTCGTCCGCGCTGCGGCCGGTGGTCCACTCCCAGTTCTCCATGAACCGGGTCGACACTTCTGGATACGGATGACCGGTCTTCGGATCAATGACTCGAGTGTGGGACGCCATTTCCGGATGGATGTCCCAGTTCGGAGTCATCACCTCCTGGACACAGCGGATGGATGCGGCCAGCTCCGCACCGGTCCAACCGGGCAGCAGCCGATCAATGCGTCCGACGCAGGCGGGTTGCGGCACGATGCTGAACTTGCCCTTCACCCCCTTCTCGGCGGCCCAGGTGCCGAAACGCCGGATGAAGGCGTCCGGGATTTCCGACTGCCATTCGCGCCAGGGCTTTTTGTAGGACGGATTCGCACCACCAAAGGCGTCATCGAATTGGGGCATGGCAAACCGGTTGAGGTTCACCAGGCAGGTGGAGTCATCGATGATGATGCCAACCGGAACTCGGGTTCGGGGATTGAGGACGGTGACCGCCGCGTCACGATTTGGGCGTTCCCCGGCGACCTGCGCCAGCGCCGTCGTCGAAGCGAGCCGGGCGGCGACGGCCGCACCACCGGTCAGCCCCAAAAACTGCCGGCGATCCAGGTGATGAAGAGGCCGGGTGATCATCCGCCTAGCAGACGCCTGGAACGGCAGTCTGGGGAGCACAAAAAACGCCGGCCGGGAACATTCAGGTGGTCCGCAAACTCCTGCGAGCCGCCGGTGGGTGTCGATTTCGATCCTCGGCCATCTGCGTCCGGACCCGTTCACAGAGCTCGAAAACCAGGCGGTCCTTCGTACCGTAGTAGACGCTTTGTCCCTCCCTACGGCGTTCCAGGATGCCGGCGGACGCCAGGAGGGCGAGATGCTTGGAGACATTGGCCTGCGTCGACCCGGTCGCCTCCACGATCGCCGTGACCGTCCGGGGTTCATGGCAGACCGCCTGCAGAATCCTCAGGCGCATGGGCTCGCCCAGCAGCTTGAAGCGCCCGGCGAGATGGTCCAGCTCGGCCTCGGACAAGGAAACCGGTTGTTTTTCTTTTGACATATAATCAATTGGTTATATATTCATATCACGATGAAAACACCGATGCAAACTGAATCCAGCGTGGATCCGCACGAGCTGAAGCGGCGCATGGCCGAGGGCGGACCGTTGCTCCTCCTGGACGTCCGGACCCCGGGGGAATACGCCGCCGGCCATGTTCCGGGCGCTAAGCTCTTGCCGTTGGATGACTTGGACCCGGCCGCCGTTCGCCAGGAGCGGGCGGGCGGCGGGACGCCGCTCTATGTCCTGTGCCAGTTTGGTGGGCGGGCCAGTCGTGCCATCGAGAGGCTCGAGCGTGCCGGTGTCCGCGGTTGCGTCCTCGTGGAGGGCGGAACGCAGGCCTGGATCGATGCCGGGCTCCCGGTTAACCGCGGAAAAAGTCGAGGACTGCCACTGATGCGCCAGGTTCAGGTGGTGGTGGGATTCCTCTCCGCAGCGGGTGCCGCGCTGGCACTGGCGGTCCACCCGGGCTTTGCCCTGATCCCGCTGGTCATGGGTTGCGGCCTTCTGTTTGCCGGACTCACGGGAATCTGCGGGCTCGCCCTTCTGCTGACCAAAATGCCCTGGAACCGGACATCGCCCGGCACCGCCGCGACCCGTTCCCCGACCCAACCCTGAACTTCACGACGTTCGTCACGGATTCAAAAACCCCCTCATTCCCCCGTTCCTTTCCAATGAATTCCATCCCCACCGCCCCTGACCTCACCCAACGCCCGCCCCGCAGCCCCCGGGTCCGTCTTGGCGGCTTCGCCATGCTGCCCCGCATGCTCGACAAGGCCCGCGCCACGGTCGCCGGCACCGCGGGCGACTACATCTACGGAAACCCTATGGACCAGTTCTTCTTCGGGTTCACCGGGATAAGCCAGGAGGCCCTTCTGGACCGGGTGAAAACGGGTTCCGGCGACTGGGAAGTCCTCGTCTGGGTGCTGGACCATGCCTCTCCGAAACGGTTGCCCTTTGAGGTTCGCGCCTGGTCCGCCGACCTGGAAAGAATGCCGGTCGGTGATGCCGAGGATCACGAATGGTTTGCCGCCCAGATCCGCCGAATCAATCCGGTGCGGAACGATCTCCAGTCGGTGATGGATTATCTCGACGCGGATGACCACGTGAGCTTCGGTGGAAAGACATGACCGCGCCGCCGTGTTTCACCGGAGCCTCGTCCGTCCTTCATTTACATTCATGCGCCCCGCAGGCAGGGTGTGGAAGCCTTCGGAGAAACAGACATTCCGCGGGTGAAGCAAACTGCGGAAATCACTAATAATATGGGCGATCGTTCCCCGAAGGCGAATCAGAAGAAATCCTCACAGAAAGTAACCGCGGCCAGCAGCGCCGACCTGAAGAAGAAGCAGGCCGCTGCCGCCAAGTCGGCACCCGGCGGCAAGAAGAAGTAACCGGACGGTGATGGCTGTCTCTCCCGGCCATTTACGCCGGAGAGACAGTTTTTGATCCTCCGCTCCTTTATGAGCAAGCCTGCCTGCCCGATGTGCACGATGACCGAAGTCCTCGATCACCCCGATCGCTGGGAATGCGTCACCTGCGGTCACGAGTGGGAGCGCGAACCTCAGCCCGCTGCTGCACGGGAGATCAAGGACGCCCACGGTACGGTTCTCGCCGACGGCGACGTGGTGATTCTGATCAAGGATTTGAAACTGAAGGGCTCCTCCCAGGTTCTCAAAGGCGGAACCAAATCGAAGGCCATCAAGTTGGTCGAAGGGGACCACGAGATTTCCTGCAAAATGGAGGGGATGTCGATCGGTCTGAAAGCCTGCTTCGTCAAGAAGGGTTGATCACCACCGTTGGAGTTGGAGACCCACGGCGGAGCCGACAGGGTCCGGCTACTGCGGCAAAGCGAGGCTGGAAAGATTGGGACGCAGCCGATGCCAGCCGGTGGACGCCTGAAACGCCTCCGCCACCGCCAGGATCTCCGCCTCGCCAAACAAGCGTCCAGTGAAGGTCAGGCTCGATTCAGCCCCGGTGCGCCGATCTACATTCGGCACCACCACCATCGGGTGCCCGGAGAAATTGCTCAACGCGAGCAGCGAACCTCCGAAGGGCGGCGCAATCAGGACGTCGATGTCGCGGAACAATCGATCCATGTCGGCGATCAGTTGAGTCCGAATTCGGTTGGCCTGAATGTAGTCGACCGCGCTGATGAAACGTCCGTTGCGGAATGAATTCGCCCAGTCCCCGGAACCCTGCTGCACGAGCGTTCGTTCCTGATGGTGCCGGGTGAATTCATCAAATTCCGCCGCCGATTCCGCTGAAAGAATGAGGTAGAGAAAATCCGGCCGGTAGTCGGGCAACGTGACCGGTTTCAACGCCAATCCCAGGGAACGCAGCGTCTCCAACGAGGCCTGATGGTTCGTGCGATTGGGTTCCTCACGATCGAAGGACTCCTTCAAGTAGCCGATCCGCAGTGATCGGATCGGGCGTTTCAACGGATAGCCAAATCCGGCGTCGATCACCGTCCGGTCGATACCATCCGGGCCCCGCAAAACCTCCAGCACCAGGGCACAATCCTCGGCAGTGCGCGCGAGGGGTCCAATCTTGTCCATCGACGCGCACAACGTCATCGCCCCCACCCGGCTCACCCGGCCGAAGGTGGGCCGCAATCCCGTGACTCCACAGCGGGTCGAGGGGGAAATGATGGAACCCAGCGTCTCCGAACCAATGGCAAAGGGCACCAGACCGGCCGCCACCGACGCCGCGGATCCCGCCGACGAACCGCTCGATCCCTGTTCGGGTTGCCATGGATTTCGGGTGAGTCCGCCGAACCACACATCGCCCATGGCGAGTTCACCCAGGCTCAACTTGGCGACCAGAACGGCTCCGGCTTCATCGAGCTTGCGAATCACCGTGGCGTCCGCTTCGGGGATTTGGTTGGTGAACACGGATACACCCCATGTGGTGCGGATGCCGCGGGTCGCCAGGAGATCCTTGGCGCCGTAGGGAATGCCGTGAAGCGGTCCACGCCAGTGGCCCTGTCGCATCTCTGCATCGGCGCGACGGGCGGATGCCAGCGCGCGCTCTTCCGTGAGCGTCACCACACAGTGCAGGGCGGGACCGAACCGTTTGAGACGGTCGAGGGAAAGTCGGGTCAATTCCTCTGACGTCACCTGCTGGGAACGGATCAAACCGGCCAATTGAGCCACCGGCAGCCAGGCCAATTCTTCGGAATCCGCAGGTCGCCGGACGGCACGTGGCGGATGCCATCGAAACCGTTCGCTCGTCGGTGGCACCTGGAATCCGGTCGGTCGCGGATCGAAGACCAACGACGACTCCAGCGCGTTCGGGAACGAATGCTTTCGAAGCAATTCCAACGCGCCGAGGCGTTCCTGCAGCGCTTCCAGCATCTGCCGGCGTTCGGGCTCGGTGAATTCGAGACCCTGGATCCGGGCGGCACTGGTGACGTCCACCTCGGTGATCTGCGCGCGACACCGCGGCGACAATGACCCTGAAAACAGAAGGAGGGCGAACACCAGTCGTATCACCCGGCACGTTGAAGAGTTCACGCCAGGAAGCTTTGAGACTGGTTTCAATTTCTGTCAAAGGACACGGAATCCTGGCGGTCTTACCACCGCCGTGGATGTACACCGAACCATTTGGTCTTTGTTCCGGAAATTTTTCTCTCCCCAGCCGCGGTCCTGATCGGTTTGGTTACCGCATGCAAACGCGCACTTTGGGTCAGACGGGACTTCAACTGCCGGTTTTGGGATTCGGTGCCAGCTCGTTGGGGCAGGAATTCCGATCCGTCACCCTGGATGAGGCCATCAAGAGCGTCCGGGTGGCTCTGGAGAGCGGCCTCAACTTTATCGACACCTCGCCCTTCTACGGCCGGGGGATGAGTGAGGTGCTCCTCGGCGTTGCATTGAAGGGTGTTCCGCGCGACAGCTACACGATCTCCACCAAGCTCGGGCGTTACGATCTGCAACACTTCGATTTCTCAGCCAAACGGGTGGCGGAATCGATCGATGTGTCGCTGCACCGACTCGGAACCGGACATCTCGACATCGTGCTCTGCCACGACATCGAGTTCGTGGAGATGCAGCAGATCGTGGACGAAACGCTGCCGGCCCTTCGGCGGGCGCAGGCGGCGGGCAAGGTTCGATTCATCGGGTTCAGCGGCTATCCGCAGAAGATCTTCAAGTTTATTGCCGACCAGACCCCGGTGGATTGTGTGTTGAGCTACAATCAATACACCCTGCAGAACACGCGATTTGCGGATGAAACCGTGCCCTATCTCAAGGCGAAGGGCATCGGGGCCATGAACGCCGGTCCGTTCAGCGCACGGCTCCTGACCCGGGCACCCCTGCCCGCCTGGCTCAAGGAACCCGAGTCGGTGAAGGCCGCAGCCCGGGCCGCAGCGGCGTTGTGCACCAGCCGGGGAGTCGACATCGCGCAACTCGCGCTGCAGTTCAGCATCGCGAATCCCGACATCGCCACGACGATCGCCGGCAGCGCCAATCCCGACAACATCCGGACCTGGGCGAAATGGGCGGCGGAACCCATGGACCTCGAATTGCTGGCGGACGTGCAGGCGATCTTCGCCCCCGTGAAAAACCTCGGCCACACCGAGGGGCTGGCGAAGAACAACTAGGAGCCTGTCGGGTTGCGATCTCGGAGCCGGGACAGGGGTCGAATCCGGAAGAAGAGATTCAGACGGAATGAACGGAATGGACGGAATCCGATGTCACCGATTCCCGAAGACCCGATCCAATCAGTCTCATTCAGTTCATTCCGTCTCCATCAGTGAATCCACGTCCTATTGCGGCTTCGTCTGAATCATTCCAGCTAAGACCTGGAAGGCTTCAGAAAAAGCGTAACAGACACTGATTTCACGAATTCACATGGAATCCTGAAGGGCGGATCGAATTCGGTCCATTCTGTTCCGAGCTGCCTCAATCCGTGTCCATTCGTGCAATCAGTGTCCCGCCATTTCGCGGCGTGGATCCCGCTCAACCGGAGGCAGGTGTCGGCGCAAAAGGCGGCCGACAAAGACCAAGGGAGGGACAGCCCGCGCCGAATCTTCCAGCGACGATGACCGCGGCTCTGGGAAGCCGCAGATGCAGGCCACCGCTGGAATCCACTCCATCATCAACGCAGGACAGACCGCCCGGTTCGGGGACCTGGCGGTCGTCTGTTTCCATTGCGGCACCCCCGGTGGCACCCGTTCAACGGGACACGACACGGCCAACACGCTGGATGAAAAATGGTTCTGCTGCGCGGGATGCCGGACCGTCTTTGAGCTTCTGTCGGAACACGGTCTGAATCGGTTCTACGCCCTGACCGAACGGAATGGTCAACCGGTCGGCGTTGCAGCGGGCGCGGATCGCTACACCTTCCTCGACAGCCCCGAAGTCCGGGCACGTTTCGTTCATTACAGCGACGACACGTCAACCCGGGTCACCTTCCGCGTGCCGGCCCTCCATTGTGTGGCCTGCGTCTGGCTGCTGGAAAACCTGTTCCGACTGAAACCCGGCATCGGCCCGTCGACGGTCGCGTTCGTCCGGAAGGAAGTCACCGTTGGCTTCGATCCGCGGGTCATCCGGCTGGCCGAAGTGGCGACGCTGCTGGAATCACTCGGATATCCGCCCGACCTCAACCTGGCCGACCTCGAACGGCCGTCGAATCCGATCTCCCGACGCCTGTGGCTGCAGGTGGCCGTGGCGGGATTCGCGTTCGGCAACACGATGTTGTTCAGCCTCCCGGCGTATTTCGGATTGGGCAGCCGGTTGGACACTTTCAGCGGACCGGAGTTCAAGGCGATGTTCGGATGGTTGAGCCTCGCGCTGTCGATCCCGGTCGTCGTTTTCAGCGCGGCCGACTACTGGCGCTCGTGCCTCTTCAGCCTCCGCCAGCGACGCATGAGCATCGAGGTTCCGATCGCGGCGGGGATCGCGGCGTTGTGGTTGCAAAGCGCGTGGGAGGTCGGCTTCGGGCGGGGCGCGGGCTATTTCGATTCCCTCGCCGGACTCCTTTTCTTCCTGCTCTGCGGACGGATCTTCCAGCAGAAGACCTTCGACCGGATTTCATTCGACCGCGACTACCGGTCCTTCTTTCCGCTGTCGGTTCTCCGGATGACTGCGTACGGCGAGGAACGGGTGGCGATCGACCGTCTCGGCATCGGTGAACGGATTCGGATCCGAAATGGGGAACTGATCCCCGCCGATGCCACGTTGATCACCGACGCAGCGATGATCGACTACAGTTTCGTCACCGGCGAATCTGAACCTGTTCCGCGGGCTGCCGGCGACCGATTGTACGCGGGTGGCCGTCAGGTGGGCGGAACGATCGAACTGGCGATCACCAAGCCGGTTTCGCAAAGCCATCTGATTTCACTGTGGGATCGGGATGCGTTTCGGAAACCGAAGGGCGATGCGTTCGATACATTGACCCATCGCTACAGCCGGCGGTTCACCTGGATCATTCTGGGGATTGCGCTGGCGGCGGCGGCCTTCTGGGCGGTTCGTGCCCCGGAAAAGGCGGTGAAATCCTTCACCTCGGTTCTGATCGTGGCCTGCCCCTGCGCCCTAGCCCTGGCGGCACCATTCACTCTGGGGACGGGTCAACGGGTGCTGGGTCGGCAGGGCATTTTTTTGCGCAATTCCGGCGTGATCGAGACGCTGGCCCGGATCAACACGGTGGTCTTCGACAAGACCGGAACGCTGACACTCCCGAAGGCGGGCGAGATGGTGTTCCAGGGAGAACCACTCGATTCCAGGGAGCGCCGCGCGATTCACGAAATCGCCCGTCAATCGACCCATCCCCTTTCCCGCCGCCTCGCTGCCCTACTTCAGGGCGACACCGACACCCGTTTCGCCGGCGGTTTCGTCGCCGGGTTCCGGGAACATCCGGGATGTGGAATCGAAGGAACGTCCGACGGCGTCGCCGTGCGGATTGGATCGCGCGCCTGGCTGGCGGCGTCGGGCATTGAACTGACCCCGGGAGGCGACGGGACCGGTTCGCTGTGGATCGCGCTGGACGGCCGGTTTCGCGGTGGGTTCGTCCTCACGAGCCCGTTGCGTCCGGAAGTCGAAGACTTGGTGCGGAATCTCGGCCGGAGTCGAAGGGTGGAATTGTTGAGCGGTGACAACGAACGCGAACGCGAACGTTTCGCGGCGGTGTTTGGTGGGACCGGGCATCTCCAGTTCCACCAGAGTCCGGCGGACAAGCTCAATCACATCCGCCGGCTGCAGGCGGAGGGACACCGGGTGATGATGGTGGGCGACGGATTGAACGACGCTGGAGCCCTGCAACAGGGCGACGTGGGCGTCGCGGTGATCGAGGAGGCGGGTGCTTTCTCGCCGGCCAGCGACGTCATCATCGAGGCGTCGCGACTTCCGCAACTCGCCGCGCTGCTGTCGTTTTCCATCTCCGCAGTGCGGGTTGTGCGCCTGAGTTTTGTCGTGTCGACGCTCTACAACGTCGCCGGACTCGCCATTGCAGCGAGTGGAAACCTGGCGCCGGTCGTCTGCGCGATCCTGATGCCGCTAAGTTCGGCCTCGGTGGTGGCGGTGGCCTGCGGTGCCACCCATTGGTGCGGACGCCGCAGCTTCAGGGCGGGTTCGGGTCGTATTTTCGCGACATCGGACAACCCAATCCCTGCGAAGACCACGCCAAGGGAGGGAAAGCCGACATGAACGTCATCCTCATACTCATCCCCGTGAGTCTGGTGTTTGCCGGGTCGTTTCTCGCCGCGTTCATCTGGTCCGTCCGCACGGGTCAGTTCGAGGACACCGACACGCCGGCGATGCGGATCCTGGCGGAAGAAGACCGACCGACGACGGCGGCACCCCTTTGCGACAACGAAACTGGAATCGACCATGAACATTGAAACATTCAAGTACGACAACCGGGTCGTACGAGCCTTCGCCATCGCCACCTCGATCTGGGCGGTGGTGGGGATGCTGGCAGGGCTTCTGGCGGCGGTGGAACTCTTCCTGCCGGGCGCGAACCTGAACCTCCAATACATCACCTTCGGGCGGCTCCGTCCGCTGCACACCAACGCCGTGATCTTCGCCTTCGTCGGCAACGGCATGTTCATGGGCATCTACTATTCGCTCCAGCGGTTGTGCAAGGCGCGGATGTTCAATGACACACTGAGTTGGATCAATTTCTGGGGCTGGAACGCCATCATCGTGGCGGCGGCCATCTCCCTGCCGCTCGGACTGACCACCAGCAAGGAATACGCGGAACTGGAATGGCCGATCGACATCGCCATCGCCCTCGTCTGGGTGGTGTTTTGCATCAACCTGTTCGGGACGATTTGGAAACGGCGCGAAAAGCATCTCTACGTCGCGATCTGGTTCTACATCGCCACGGCCATCACGGTGGCGATCCTGCATATCGTCAACTCGCTCGAGGTTCCGGCCGGAGCGTTCAAGAGCTACTCGATCTACGCCGGCGTCCAGGATGCACTGGTGCAATGGTGGTACGGCCACAACGCCGTGGCCTTCTTCCTCACCACGCCCTACCTCGGGCTGATGTACTATTTCCTGCCCAAGGCTTCCGGCCGGCCGGTCTTCAGCTACCGCCTTTCGATCATCCATTTCTGGGCATTGATCTTCATCTACATCTGGGCCGGACCCCATCATCTCCTCTACACCGCGCTGCCCGACTGGGCTCAATCGCTGGGAATGGCGTTTTCGATCATGCTGGTCGCACCGTCCTGGGGCGGAATGTTGAACGGCCTGCTCACCCTCCGCGGGGCCTGGGACAAGGTCCGTCAGGAGCCCATGCTCAAGTTCATGGTGGTGGCGGTGACCGCCTACGGCATGGCCACGCTCGAGGGTCCCATGCTCTCGATCAAATCGGTCAATTCGCTGTCCCACTACACCGACTGGACCATCGCCCACGTCCACACCGGCGCGCTGGGTTGGAACGGATTCCTCACCTTTTCCATGCTCTACTGGCTCTTTCCACGGCTTTACCGGACCGATCTCTATTCGGTGAAGCTGGCCAACTGGCACTTCTGGCTAGGGCTGTTGGGCATGATGTTCTACGTGGTGCCGATGTATTGGAGCGGCATCACCCAGGGGCTGATGTGGAAGCAATTCACCCCCGACGGCTTTTTACAGTATCCGAACTTCCTGGAAACCGTCCTCCAATTGATCCCGATGTACCGACTGCGCGCCGTCGGCGGCAGCCTCTACATCCTCGGCGTGTTGATCGGCTGCTACAACCTCTACAAGACCGCCCGGCAGGGCCGATTCGAACCCGACACCGAAGCCCAGGCCCCGGCACTGGAACGCAGCGGTCATGGTGCTGAATCCGGTCATCGCTGGCTGGAGAGCAAGGCCGGTCTGCTTTCAGTGCTGGCCACCGTCGCAGTGTTAATCGGCGGCGCGGTCGAGATCATTCCGATGTTCGTCATCCAGGGCAACGTCCCCACGATCTCGAGCGTCAAACCCTACTCTCCGTTGGAGGTGCTCGGGCGCGATCTCTACATCCGCGAGGGTTGCGTCGGGTGCCATTCACAGATGATCCGTCCATTCCGTTCGGAAACCGAGCGTTACGGCGAATACTCCAAGGCGGGCGAATTCGTCTACGATCACCCGTTCCTCTGGGGTTCCAAGCGCACCGGTCCCGACCTGCACCGGATCGGTGGAAAGTACCCCGACGCCTGGCACTACAATCACATGGATGATCCACGGCTGACCTCGCCGGGATCCATCATGCCGCGCTATCCGTGGTTGCTGACCCAGAAGTTGGAAACGAACTCCCTTCCGGCACGCATTGCCGCCCTGCGCAAGGTCGGGGTGCCCTACCCCGCCGGCTATGAAGCCAGAGCTCAGAAGGATCTGGAGAAGCAGGCGGCCACCATCGTCCAGAATCTTAAGGCTGGGATGGTCAAGGCCGAGTCCAACCGGGAAATCATCGCGTTGATTGCCTATCTCCAACGGCTGGGCACCGACATCAAGGCCGGCCAGGCACCGAAGACTGCGGACCTGGCGCCACTTCCCCAGACCACGGTTTCGCTCAACCCCTGAACTCCATGATTCAAAACGTTCTCAAGGAAACGGGAGGCATCGGCCTCTTCGGCATCATTTCCATCTGCCTGTTTTTCACCGTGTTCACCGGAGCGCTGATCTGGACCTTCCTGCAAAAGAAATCATTTCTGACCACCATGGAATCCCTGCCCCTGTCCGACGGTGAAATCACGTCCGAGTTAAAAGGAGAAGCCCACCATGAATGATCCGATCCGACCGAAAGATCCCCTGTTGCTGGACCACGAAGCCGACGGCATTCAGGAACTCGACAACAATCTGCCCCGGTGGTGGGTGTGGCTTTTCGTGCTCTGCGTGATCTACGCCGCCGGCTACCTGGTGTATTATCACGTGCTGAACATGGGGCCTTTGTCCGCGGCGGAATACGCCAAGGAATCCCGCGAGGGCGAGGCGTTGAAGAACGCGGCCCAGTCCAAGTTCGAGGCGACTCTTTCGGGGCTCGAACCCTCCAAAGACCCGATTGTCGTCGCCCAAGGTGGAAAAACCTTCGGCACCTATTGCGCCCCGTGCCATCGCGCCGACGGTGGCGGCTTGGTCGGCCCCAATCTGTGTGACGATTACTGGATCCACGGAACCAACTTCTCCGACAACCTCAAGGTGGTGATCAACGGCGTGCCGGAAAAGGGCATGCTGACCTGGAAGGGTGTTCTGCAGCCCAAGGAGATCTATTCCGTGGCCAGCTACATCTACACCCTGCGCGGAACCAAGCCGCCCAATCCGAAGCCGCGGGAAGACCAGGTCCCGGCATCGACGGAGACGTTTGAGTGATCGACCTCACTCCCAGCGAATCGATTCCTTCGACCCCGGCCCCGTCCCACGAGTCTGCGGATTCTCTTCCAGGCCCCGATTCCACCGGTGTTGACGCAGGTCCCGCCACCGAACGGACGTCGACGCGCGAGGTCGACTGGCAGGACTTCCGGGAACACCTGGCGACGGCGGACAAGGACGGGAATCGCCGGTGGATCTTTCCGAAGAAACCAACGGGCCGTTGGTACCAGCGTCGAACGATCCTGAGCTGGGCGATGCTGGCAGTGATGTTCATCGGGCCGGTCGTCCGCATCCAGGGCAATCCCCTGTTGATGATCAACATCGTCGACCGGCGGTTCTCGATCCTGGGCCAGATCTTTTGGCCGGAGGACGCCATCATCTTCGCGGTCGCGATGCTTACCTTCCTCGGGGGCATCATGATTTTCACCACCGCCTTCGGACGGTTGTGGTGCGGTTGGACCTGTCCCCAGACCGTCCTCATGGAGATGGTTTTCCGCAAACTGGAATACCTCATCGAAGGCGACGCCCAGGAGCAGAAGGCCCTCGCCGCCGCGCCCTGGAGCCCGCGCAAAGTCCGCATCAAGGCACTCAAGCACGGGATCTTCTTCGCCCTGTCGTTCCTGATCGGAAACACCCTCCTCAGCTACATCATCGGTAGCGATGCCCTGATCCGCATCATCACCGACGACCCGCACGAGCACCTCGCCGGACTCGGATTCATGCTGCTCTTCACCCTGGTGTTCTACGCCATCTTCGCCCGGTTCCGTGAACAAGCCTGCACGTTCATCTGTCCGTATGGCCGGTTCCAGTCGGCGCTATTGGACGAGAACACGATGGTTGTCGCCTACGATTCCAAGCGGGGCGAATCGCGCGCACCCTGGAAGCGGAATCAATCGATCGCGTTGCGCCAGGCCGAGGGCCACGGCGATTGCGTCAACTGCCATCAATGCGTGGCCGTCTGTCCAACGGGCATCGACATCCGCAACGGCGTCCAGATGGAATGCGTCAACTGCACCGCCTGCATCGACGCCTGCGACACGGTGATGGACAAGATCGGCCGGCCACGCGGTCTCGTTCGCTACGCTTCGCTCAACGGGATTCAACACGGCCAACCCCTGCGGTTCACCGCCCGCATGAAGCTGTATTCGGTGGTGTTGACCGGCCTCATCCTTCTTTTCCTCGGATTGGTCCTCACCCGGCATGCGGTGGAAACCCTGCTTCTTCGCGCGCCCGGTGCATTGTTCCAATCCGCCGGCGAGGGCCGCATCAGCAATCTTTACACCCTGAAGGTGATCAACAAGAGCAACCGCGACCTGCCCATCCGGCTGCAATTGCAGAACGTCGAGGGGCAAATCGACATCATGGGCGGCGGATTGACGGTCCCCCGGAATCAACTGGGACAAAGTTCGGTTCTGATCTCCCTGCCTCGTGCCCTGTTGAAGGGCTCCACCACACCCGTTCGCATCGGTGTCTATTCCGGGACCAACCACCTCGAAACAGTCAAAACGGTTTTTGTCGGTCCCCGTGATGATTCCGACACCCACTAAATTCCCCATGAATCCGATTCTTTCCACGTCACCCGAACTCACTCCCTCGCACCCCCGGGCGGGCGCGGCCTGGAATCCCTGGCCATACGCCCTGATCGGCTATTTCGCCGTCTTCATCACCGCCGTTGTCCTGTTTACCGCCTGGTCGCTGCATCAGAAAACCGACCTGGTGGGAACGGACTACTACGATCAGGAGATCCGCTATCAGGATCAGATCGATCGCCTCCGCCGAACCGCGGCGGTCGGGCCCGCCGTCCAAATCGGATACGGGTCGGGACGGATCAAAATCAACCTTCCGACCGAACACCTGTCGAAGGGCGTGTCGGGCGTCGTCCACTTCTATCGCCCTTCCAACGCTGCCTTGGATCATGAAGTTCCCTTGGCCGTGGACACCTTTGGACATCAAACCATCGGCGCTGCCGGACTGATTCCAGGACTGTGGCGGGTGCGGGTCGGTTGGAAGGCCGGTGGCGAGGAATTCTTCCGGGACGAAACGATCGTGGTTCCCCACGCAACACCCTGATTTCCTGCGATGCTTTGGACCGCGTTCTTGCTGGGGTTGGCAGGCAGTTTGCACTGCGCAGGAATGTGCGGCCCGTTGACCCTGGCGCTGCCGGCGACCGGATCCGGCCCGGTGGGATTCTTCGCCGGCCGGCTCGCCTACAATCTCGGCCGGGTAACCACCTACACCGCGCTGGGAAGTGTGGTGGGACTGGTCGGCCATTCCCTGGCACTGGCCGGAATACAACGTTGGGTGTCAATGGCTGCTGGCTCGGCCATCCTCGCCGGCGTGTTTTTCGGTCAACGTGCGATCGGCGGCGGCTTGGCCGGTGCCGGGGTGCGTCAACTGAAGAACGCCCTCGCAGTCGTGTTGCGGCGGCGGTCGCTGTCATCGCTCTGGACACTCGGCCTCCTCAACGGCCTGCTGCCCTGCGGAATGGTCTACGCCGCGGCCGCCGGTGCTCTGGCCGCCGGCAGCTGGGGTTCCAGCATCGCCTACATGGTCCTGTTCGGGGCTGGAACCTTTCCAGTCATGCTGGGCATTTCTCTTTCAGGCAGGGCCATTCCGGCGACGTTCCGGATCCGCCTTCAGCAACTGGTCCCCTTCTCCGCGGCGGCGGTGGGGCTTCTGCTCATCCTCCGCGGGATGTCACTGGGGATTCCCTACCTCAGTCCCACCCTGGCTGCGGGAGGATGCGTGAACTGCCATTGAGAGCGCGTCGATTGGGGCGGGCACCGAGCCCGTCGTCACCAACTTGTCGTTGCCCTCGGGGTCGCAGTCTCCCTACGTTCCCGCACTCATGAACGTGTTTGTCACTGGAGGCGCCGGCTACATCGGGTCGGTCTGTGTCGAGGAGCTCTGCAACGCGGGCCATTCGGTCACCGTTCTCGACAACCTCAGCGAAGGCCACCGTTCCGCCGTGGATTCGCGGGCAACCTTCGTGCAGGCCGACCTGGCGGATCGCGACACGGTCTTTTCCGCCGTTCGAAACGCCGGTGCCGAGGCGGTCATCCACTTCGCCGCCCACGCGCTGGTGGGCGAATCGATGACCGACCCGTCCAAGTATTTCCGCAACAACGTCAGCAATGCGATCAACCTCGCCGACGCCGCCGTGGCTGCCGGGGTGAAGAAGTTCGTCTTCAGCTCCACCTGCGCCACCTATGGCCCGCCGGACCGCGTGCCGATGGACGAAACCCTTCCCCAGCGTCCGATCAATCCCTACGGCGAATCGAAGCTGATGTTTGAAAAAGTGCTGCTGTGGTACCGGCAGATTCACGCCCTGGATTTCGTGGCCTTCCGCTATTTCAACGCCGCCGGTGCGAGTGCGCAGTTCGGGGAACATCACCGCATCGAATCCCACATCATTCCCAACGTTCTGTTCGTCGCCCAGGGCCGGAAGACGCACGTGGAATTGTACGAGACCGATTACCCGACTCCCGACGGCACCTGCATCCGCGACTACATCCATATCGCCGATCTGGCCCAGGCCCACATCCTGGCGTTGCAACCGGGCAAGAGCGGGTTCTTCAACCTGGGAAACGGCTCCGGGTTTTCCGTGCGCGACGTGATCGCCACCTGCGAAAAAGTCACCGGAACAAAGATCCCTGTCGTGGAAAAAGCACGACGCCCCGGCGACCCCGCCCGCCTGGTCGCCGCCGCCGACAAGGCGATCCACGAACTGGGCTGGAAGCCGAATTTTCCCCAACTGGAACAGATTGTCGCCACGGCGTGGGCCTGGCATCAAAAGCATCCGACGGGGTACGCGGATTAGGACTGGGATGGGCGGTTGAAATGTTGAAAAGACAAGGAGTTGAAGTGTGAAGGGTTGAAGAGTTGAAGAGGGCGGAATCGGAGACCCGAACTCCGCGCAACGCCCGCCCTCATCTCGGCCTTCTCCCTCCGAGGAGAAGGAGACATCCGCTCCAACTATTGAGACACTCAACCGCTGCCTTCGAACGCAGCTCGTTCGACGAGAATAGCCCTGGCCTTCAGGCCTGGGTTTTGAACGCACTCGTCACCCAAGTCCCGACAGGGACGACAGATTCTTTCGCCCCTGCCGGGGCTGGTCGGGTTGATGCAGATTTACCCCGGTCTGAAGATCAGGGCTATTCTCGGGAATCGAACCCTGGAGGGCGCGGTTCCACCCGCGCCCCAATTGATCGCGAACCGGTCGGGAGTCTTTCGTCGGGTTGCGATTCGCGAACGGCGGCCGTTTCGCGCACGACAAAGACGTAGATGGGGCTCGCGTGGAAGCGAGCCCTCCACGATCGGCACCGCCCCATCAATTCGACAACCGCTCCCTACGACCGCTTCTCGTCGGCGTCGATGAAGTCGACAAAGGTCTGAAGGTCGTCGCGATGCCCCAGGCCGGCCTCGACCTTGCGCTGTTGCAGGCGTTGGCGGATGGCCGGATCGGCTTCGTTGCCGCGGTTCAACAGCCATTGATTGAACCTGGCCTTGTCCGCGGCGGAAGCCTTCACGTGGGTGCGGACCCAATCAAAGACCTCGCCGTCGGTGATCGTGCCCTGCACTACGGCGATGAAATCCTCCGCCTTCAATCCCGCCGCCTTGAGCCATTCGGCGTCAAAACCCTTGTGGGCGAAATTCGGTTGATAATCAGAGTGAAGACGTCCGGCCAGGTGCATTCGAATCTTGTCGATGAACCGGGGCAGATAGGCCCACCCGTCCATGATTTCTTTCGGCGAACGGGGATAAATGAGATCAGCCATGGCCGACAACATGGCGCATGGAATCCTGTCTGCCAAGTGCCGGTCCACGGACTGCGCTCCCGCCGGGGATGACGCGTTTGCGTTTCGGGTTCCGCAGGCCGAGTATTCGGCATGTCCTCCTTCGATTTTGATGCGGTGGTGGTCGGCGGCGGGAGCGCGGGCTACGCCGCTGCGCGCACCCTGGCGGCCGGCGGAGTCCGGGCGGCCGTGATCGACGGGGCCGCCGAACTGGGCGGCCTTTGCATTCTCCGGGGGTGCATGCCAACCAAGGCACTGCTGCAGGCGGCGGAACTCCGTCACAACATCGATCAGGCCCGCGTTTGGGGTATTCACGCCGGTCCGGTGACGCTGGATCGAAACCGGTTGTTCGCGCGGAAGGACGAATTGATCGCCGAATTCGCCAAGTACCGCCGTGAACAATTGGAGGGCGGCCGTTTCGAGTTGGTCCGCTCCTCGGCGCGGTTTCGAACCCCCCACGAACTCGAACTCGACGGCGGGCTCACCGTCACCACCGCCCACACCATCATCGCCACCGGATCACGCATCAGCGTGCCCCCCATTCCCGGCCTGTTGGAGGCGGAGCCCCTGACCAGCGATGACGCCCTTCGCGGACCCGGAATTCCCGACTCGGTCGCTGTGTTGGGCGGAGGCGCGGTGGCGCTGGAATTCGCCCAGTTTTTCGCACGCTTCGGCAGCCGGGTCACCCTCATCCAGCGTGGCCCCCACGTGCTCCGGGACGGGGATCCGGATGTGGCCCATGAACTGGAGAAGGCACTACGGCGGGAAGGCATCACCGTTTACACCGGCACCCGGATCATCGGAATCGAATCCTCGGCCGGCCCGGGAGAATCGCGATGTCACCGGATTCACTTTGAGGAAGGTTCCGGCAGCCGAACGGTCGAGGTGGCCGCTGTCTTCAACGGTCTCGGTCGCCAACCCAACGTCGAGTCCCTCAACCTCGCCGCGGCGGGCATCGCCCTCGACGGCAATCGCATCGTGACCAACCGGCATCAGGCCACCACGGTTCCCCACATCTTTGCCGCCGGTGATTGCTGCGGGCCGCATGAAGTGGTTCACATCGCCATCCAGCAGGGAGAGATCGCCGCCCGCAACATTCTCCAGGCCGGCAGTCCGCGCGAGATGGATTATCGGTTGGTGACGACGGTGGTCTTCACCGATCCGGCGGTGGCGCAGGTCGGGATGACCGAGGTCGAAGCCCGCGCGAACGGGCGCGAGATCAAATCAGCCACCCATCCGTTCAATGATCACGGGAAGTCGATGATCCGGGGGACAAAGGACGGATTCGTGAAACTGATCGCGGACGCCCGGACGGGTGAGCTGCTGGGCGGGGCCTGTGTCGGGCCGGAGGGCGGCGAACTGATCCACGAAGTCATTGTGGCGATGGCCGGACGAATGACTGCCGCCCAATTTGCCGCGGTGCCGCACTATCATCCAACCCTGGCCGAGATTTGGACCTATCCTGCCGAGGAACTCGCGGAGGCCATTGGGGCTGGATCGGCCGGTTGACGGGCGGTCGAAAAACAAGATCGCCCACTCCGGCACGTGCCGAAGTGGGCGATCCAACCCAGAACCTGCCAACCGAATCCACGCGAACAGCGCGTCGACAGGTTTGAGAGATGCAGGCGATGTGCCAAACCGGCGTTTCTCAGCCGTGAGATGGACCCGACCCGCGGGAACCGGCGATCAATTCAAGGAGCCAATGGCGTTGGTGCGCCAGTGATCCACGATGGCCCAAAGATTGACCGGGTTGAACGACCGGCCGTTCTTGAGAAACCGGGTGCTGCCGTCGGCGAAGGCGTAGTTCGATCCACCGCCCTTGCCTCCGGTGTCGGTCCTAACCGTGGTGCTGTGAACGCCCTGGTTCAGGACCTCGATGTCGTTGCCGAGTTTTCCTTCCAGAAAATCCATGTAGTAATGCCCGCTCGAATACAGTTTTTCACCCAGAATCACGGTGTCCGCGGGTTCCTTGAAGACCGACTCATTGATGGTCTTGTTGATGATGCTGTTCATGTTGAAGTCGGCCCCCATCTGCTCGCTGAAAACATCGTTCCAGCCGTTCATGATGTAGGTCCGGGGCGCCGAATCAGCGACGAGATTGGTCCGGGTCTCGGTCGTGGCCGGGGTGTTCTTGCCACCGGCGGCGATATCTCCCGGACAGACAAGGGTTTTCAAGCTCTTGAAGTACGGATACCAGCGATCGGGCCAGCGAGGCCCGGTGTTGCGCTCCGGGAAATCGCCCTTGTTGTCACTGGCGTACATGGTGCTTGCCAGACCGATCTGGTGGAGCTGGTTCACGCAACTGATGCGCTTGGCGGCATCCTTGGCGCGGCCCAGCGAGGGCAACAGCATTCCGGCCAGGATGGCGATGATGGCGATCACCACCAGGAGTTCGATCAGGGTGAACGCCTCGCGGGATCTTTCGGAATTGGGCTGGTTGTGCATGTCGAATTTGGCTCGGTTACGGTTGCTGTTGAACGACGCCAGCCTTCATGAACCACCCCGTCGTTTCATGAACCATTCCACGTCCGTCGAATGACTTGCGTCACGATCCAGTCTGCCTGCATCACGTGATGACCAAGAATTCCTGGACCCTGATCACCCTCGCCGTGGCGCTGGCGGTGCTCTACGTCTTCCGGTTCACTGACTTGGGCTCCCGTCCGCGCATTCAAATCAATGTGTCGTCGCGGCCGTTCATGCCCAACGCGGGTCCGGACGATGTCCTGCCCATCCTTTTCGGCTTCGATCAGGACCTGCAACTCACCGCGTTGAAGGTCACGCCCCTCTCGCTCCTGACCAACAGCGCGACGGCTGCCGACGCCAAACCCGTCTGGCAGCTCAAGGCCAAAACCGTTTCCGAGCCGGTCCGGGGGTTTCACTTCGGCGACGCCATCGGCGGAATGGAAACCGTTGGCGGCCCCCCGGAGAAACTGATTCCCGGCATCGGATACCGGCTCGAACTCGAGGCGGGCAAAGCCAAAGGCGCGGTCAGTTTCACGCCGCAACCCGCACTGCCCTCGCGGTAATTGAGCGCGACGGTGCGGGTCAACGGGACAAAAAAAACATCGCGCTTTATCCGCCCGCCGTCCCTTCGAAAACAGGATCCTTCCGATTTTCCGGACGGCCTCCTAGGCTTCGCGCTTCATGAGTTCAGACCTTTCCAGTTCAGTCATCGCCGCACCGAGAGCGGACGGACGCCTCCCGGGCCAGTTGCGCCCGATCCGCTTCCAAAATCACATCGCGCCCCACGCGGCCGGTTCGACCCTGATCGAATGGGGCAATACCCGGGTCATCTGCGGAGTGACCATCGAGGAATCGGTGCCGCGCTGGATGAAGGATCAAAAGGTCACTGGAGGCTGGATCACGGCGGAGTATTCGATGCTTCCCTACTCCACCCTGGACCGGAAGGCCCGCGACATTTCCAAACTCAAACTCGACGGCCGGTCCCAGGAAATCCAGCGACTCATTGGCCGCTCCCTGCGCGCCGTGCTAGATCTCGAAAAATTCGGAGCGCGAACGGCCTGGATCGATTGCGACGTTCTTCAGGCCGACGGCGGGACCCGGACGGCCAGCATCACCGGCGCGTGCGTGGCCCTGGGCTTGGCGATCCGGAAGCTGATGGAGGAGGGCAAAATCAAGGAGAACCCGCTGACCCCGGTGGCGGCGGTGAGTTGCGGCGTGGTGGCTGGACTCCCGGTGCTCGACCTGAACTATCCCGAAGATCGCGATGCAGCGGTGGACATGAACGTCGTGATGAACGGTGCCGGTCAGTTCATCGAAATCCAGGCCGCGGGCGAGGAAACCACCTTTAGCGACGGTGAACTGGCCGAACTGCTCCGGTTGGCACGGTCCGGCGTCGGTGAACTTCTGAAACTCCAGGCGGCGGCCCTCGCAACATGAACCCCGATCCGACCCGGGTCTATTTCATCCGGCATGGCGAGGTGGAATCCCGCTATCACCGTATCTTCGGCGGCAGCCGGATCGACATGGAACTGTCGCCGGCCGGCCATCAACAGTCCGAACGCCTCGCCGGCTGGCTGGCCCGGACCGCATTCGACGCCGTTTATCTCAGCCCGATGCGCCGGGTCGAACTGACCTACGAACCGTTCCGCCGCCATTTTTCCGGTAATCCAGTGGTGATCCCCGGGCTGCGCGAAATCGATTTCGGTGACTGGACCGGCTTCGGCTGGAATGAGGTCGAACAACGGTTTGGCATGTCGGCGTATGACTGGTTGCATCATCTCGAGCAGAACCACGTCGCCGGCGCGGAATCCATCGAACACTTCCTGGGCCGGCTCAACCTCGCGCTTCAGCAGATCGTGACCGGACCGGCGGGCCGCACCGTCGCGGTCTTCTGCCATGGCGGAGTGATTCGAGGCCTGTTGTCGGTGTTGTTGAACCAACCGCTGCGCTGGTTTGAATGCATCGAAATCGATTATGCCGGCGTGACCCGGGTGGATGTCGGCGTCACCAAGGGCGGAAAACTCAGGAACGAACTCCAATTGTTGAATTTCACCCCATGGCGCGATCTTCCGTAAAATCAAAGTCCGCCCCGCTCCGCCAGATCGCCATCGTCACCCGACCGGAGGGCGAGGACGCCGCGGTGGCGGTGTTGAAACGGGAATTCGGTCAACAGCCCGGCATCTACACCGAGGCGGCCACCGGCCTCTCAACGGTAAGCGTTTACTGGTCCCTGCCGGTCGCGGAAACCGTCGAGACCCGCGCATTGCTGCGGGAGGCCTTGATCGAAGCCCGCGAGGAGGGCCACGAGATTGATCCCGGGCGGATTTCGATTCGCACGGTTCCGCCGCAGGATTGGAGCGAATCGTGGAAGCGGCATTTCAAGCCGATCGAGATCGGTCCCACCCTGCTGGTGAAACCCACGTGGAGCCGTCGGGTCCCAAAGAAAGGCCAGCAGGTCGTGCTGCTGGACCCGGGACTCAGTTTCGGAACCGGGCAGCATG
This sequence comes from uncultured Verrucomicrobiota bacterium, assembly GCA_903907925.1. Taxonomy (GTDB): domain Bacteria; phylum Verrucomicrobiota; class Verrucomicrobiia; order Limisphaerales; family UBA9464; genus CAIVQB01. The sequence continues at coordinate 15,304 of CAIVQB010000020.1, read as the reverse complement.
CGACGACAAATTTTTGCCTGTCGCAGGTCGCCGCCTTACGCCGCACGGCAGACCGGCCCTCCCTGATGGACATGGGAACTGGCACCGGGATTCTGGCGATTGCCGCGGCGAAGCTGGGATATGGACCGGTCGAAGCCTTCGATTTCGATCCGGATTGCGTCCGTATCACCGCGGAAAACGCCCGCCTCAATGACGTCGCGGAAACGGTCCGTCCCAAGCTGGCGGACGTGACCCGGCTTCCAGCGCGAACCAGAGACCGGTTTGACGTGGTCTGTGCCAACCTGATCTCCGACCTCTTGATCGCCCACCGTCATCGGATCCTGGCCCGTGTGAAGCCGGGTGGCTCTCTTGTTCTGGCCGGAATCCTGGCCACTCAATTCAACGAAGTCGCCGCGGCCTATGCCACCGAAGGATGGCGGATGGTTCGCGCCAAAACGGATCGAGAATGGCGTTCGGGACTGTTCCGCGAACGCTGAACTGGGACCGGAGAATGGACACCGATTGGGAAAGATTAGAACGGATTCCCAAAGTGCTGATCCGATCCGGTTCGTTCTGTTGATTCCGTCCAAATCTGTGAATTTGCGTCCCTTGGCGGCTCCCTCCGAATCGTTCCGGCTGGCAACCGGGCACATCTTGACACTGCCCCTATGGAAGCCCGTTGGAACAACGTTGGGCATGCATCCGACTCACGACGGCCGATCCACCGCGTACCAAAACGAATATGGGGCTCGGGTGGAACCGGGCCCTCCACCTTGGGCGGTGCCCAAGGCTGGTATGGGGCCGGGCCGTTGGCCCTGAGAACAGCGGAAGGCTTGCCTTCCCCGCCCTGGAGCGCGGCGTCCGGGGGGCAGTGTCAAGATGTGCCCCTGGCAACCCGTCGAACACTACTGCGGTTTCGCTTCGACGTGATTGGTCGCGGCCGCCTGGATGCGGGCAATGGCGGACTTGAGCCGTTGTACATCCGAGGACCGCTTCAACGTTTGGGCCAGCTCCAGTTGCTGACCCAGGACCCGGAGGATTTCGGGGTGCCCGGGAAACTCGCGATGGAAGGCCTCAAAGGTGGCCATGGCTCCCTTTGCGTCGACGCCCAATTGCCACTCCGCGATCTGCCGCAGCAGGTGGCTGCGTTGCTGCGGGGTTCCGCCCGCCTTGATCGAACGTTGTCCCCATTCGACGGCCGGCCGGACCTGGCCGGCGTCGGAAAACATGTGGGCGATCTTCTCGGCGACCACGGCGCTGTTGGTGGAAAACGGCTGCTCGATGAGATAGTTCCGGAGCACCACGGGGTCACGTTGGTTGAGGAGGTGAACGTTCACCTTGCGAATCACGTCCCATTCCACGGCGGGATTGCCCTCGGCGGCATGAATCTTCTCCCATTCGATGGGGTTGTGAAGAAACGGCCGGTACAACGGGTCCCCGATCACCACCGTCTGCCAGGAAAACACCGGCTGACACGCCACAGCGGCCTCACCCACCGTCCCCTGCTGATAGGCCAGGCGTTCGAAGAAGACACCGATGTTGGGCGTGAGTTCGAGGTAGGGCTCCTCGATGCAGCCCAGGGTGACGGTGACGCCCTTGGCCAGAAGCGGTCCCACCCAGTTGTTCTCGGCAGAGCGGATCCAATAGGCGCTGTACGAATGCAGATGATACGCGATGGCGCCCGGCATGAATTCCACCACCGGCAGGGCGAAGGGGCCGTCGACGTGATCCATGTACCATCCGGCGTACAGAGCCACTTGGGCAAAGGGCTGGGCCGTGTTGAACGTCTCCGGTTTGGAATCCACCGTGGTCTCGTAGCCAAACCGCTTGGCCACCGTCGCCGCGTTGGTGATCCATTGGTCACCGACCGCGTATGCACCGCCGGTCAGACCTCGAAGATCGAAATAGGCGCGACCGTTGAGACCGTCGCGTTCGGCGATCAGCGCCTTGTCGACCAGGCCCTTCGCAATGGCCGGTGATGGGCCGTCCAGGCGGGTCACCATGAAGATCCCGTTGGTGGGATGGATCACCGACAGGTTGGTGGTGGTATAGGTGGGGTTTCGAATAGGACCCCAGGCCGTCGTGCGCCCGGCGACGGGCAAAATGGAGAGCTCGCCGTCGACCGATCCCTCGTCCCGCTGCAGATGGGCGGGGATCAACTTGAAGGCCTCCTCCTGATGCAACGGATCGTAGCCCGCATCGTGCTGAATCCGGTACGGCATGCCCCAGCACAGGGCGATATATCGAACCCGCGAGGATGTGGCCCGGTAAAGAACCCTGCCGGGATGGCCCGGACGGGATGGCGAAATATCCGTGTTGAACTCGGTCAACCTGCGTTCCCGCAGTTGGTGAATCAGCTCATCCTGAATCAACCGCTCATAGTCCGGGCGGGTGATGTTTTCACTCGGCGGCACATTGAGGCCGATGACCTGATCCAGGGGCACGCCACGTTTCGCCGCGTAGTAGTCGGCGACCGATTTCGATTCGGCCGACTGCCGGGAGTAGACCACCACGACCTCGGCCGCCTCGGAATTGGGTGTCTCGGCAATCGGGACCGAAGCGGCGCGGACGACGGTGGAGCAACCGATCCACAGGAAAACGAAAGCCGCCAGCCGTCGAAAGGGGTGTGTCACGAGGTTCAGGAAGGAGTCGGTGAACTGCCGGGAGCTCCGGGCTGGCCCATATTCAGCCGCGACCGGACGTGCTTCATCAATACGGCGAAAGTTTCCTCGACCGTCTGTCCCGTGTTGTCGACCCGCAGCGCGTCCAGAGCCGGAATCAAGGTGCCCTTCTTCCGCGTCATGTCCAGTTTGTCGCGTTCCGTTCCCGCCTGATTTCCACGTCCCTGCATCCGCTCGGCGCGGGCCTCCGGATTGGCGTCGAGAAAAAACTTCACCGGGGCCAGTGGGAAAACCTCCGTCCCTATATCACGGCCTTCCATCACCAGCGGACCGAACTGCATGCAGTCGCGCTGCCGGGCCACCATCCAGTCACGGACCTTGCCGATCTGGGCGATGACCGGAACCGCCCGCTCGACCGCGTCGGTACGAATCTCTTTTTCCGGAAAATATCCGTCGACATGGAGCCACACCGCGCCGTTGACCTTTCGCAACTCAGCCTTCCAACGCCGCAGTGCGTTCACCACCGGCCGCTCGGTGGTGGCGTTCAATCCCGCGGCAGCCGGCAATGGCACCTCCTGCTTCAGGCAATACCACGCCAGCGTCCGGTACATCGCGCCGGAATCGACGTAAGTGTAGCCGAGGGCCTGGGCGAGTTTGCGGGACAGGGTTCCTTTGCCCGAAGCGCTCGGTCCATCCACTGCCACCACCTGCGGCAGGGAGAGTCCGTTGACGGTGCGGGTGGAAGATCCACTGATGAGGGGAGAGGCGCTCACGCGGCAAATAAATCGTCAGCGTTGACCAACGGCCGGACCCGACGACCGGAGATCTGATCGCATTCCCAGATCTCCGCTCCTAATCCATCGGGGGCGGGGGCGTGCAACTTTTGGAAGAAATTGGGGAAGGTCTTTTTGACGCACGCCGGATTGTGGATTTTCAGACCGGGCACTTTCAAGCCAAGGGTCGCAAAACACATCGCCATCCGATGATCGTTGTAGGTTTCGATCCGCGCACCGTGCAACGGTTCTCCGGGCGTGACAATCAGCGTATCTCCCTGCTCCGCGACCCGCGCGCCGCACTTCGTCAATTCCGTCCGCAGCGCCACTACCCGTTCGCATTCCTGCAACCGCAACCGACCGAGGTCAGCGAAATGGATGGGCTCGGGAGCAATCGCAGCCGCGGCGACAATCGCCGTCATGATGCCGTCACCCAGATCCCGCTGACGTGAAATCTGCCGCGGTAGGACGCCGGCAGAGGACGGCAAATCCCTCAAAGTGGAACAAACCAGCGGTGATTGCTGGTCAATCTGCCATCCCGACGTCGGCCAGTTCGCGACAGTGACGGTCGAGATTCCGCGCGGGTCGGGATTCAATCCATCCGCCGCCCAAAAATAACTGCCGCTGGAGGCGTCCGGTTCAATTTGAAATTCGCCCCCCTCCCGCGGAAAGGTGGCGACCAATTGGCGGGTCATCTCCACGTAGGGCAATTCTTCCTCATCCCCGCCGTCCACCACCACCTCCCAGCCACCCACCGCCGCCGACAACAACAGGGCGCTGGCGAACTGCGAACTTTCCCCGACCGCCACCTCCACCCGGCCCGGCCGCGATCCGTCACCGAAAATGACGGCGGGAAGCCGGTTGTTGGACGAATCGACCCGGTAACCCAATCGTCGCAGAGCGTCCATCAACGCGGCCTGCGGACGCTCGTGCATCCGCGGGACACCACTCAACCGATACGCTCCGGAACCCAGGCAGACCAATGCCGACAGGAAACGGGCTGCCGTTCCGGCGTTGCCGACGAACAGTTCCAGCGGTTGCTCCGCCGTGCCGCCGGGCGGGATGCGTCCCCCCTGCCCATCTACCCACAGCGTTCGGTTCGCCGTTTCGTGCGGGTCGAACTCCACCTCGACCCCGAATCCCAGCCGGCGCAATGCGTCCACCATGGCCTCGGTATCCTCGCTCCACAGGGCACCGCGGAGGGTCGTCGTCCCCCGTGCCAGCGCCGCGAGAACCAATGCACGATTGGTGATGCTTTTGGATCCGGGCACGGTCACCCGGGCCTGTACCGGGCCGGGTAGCGGAATCACTTCGATCAGTTCAGGGAGGGGCACTGGAGATAAAATGGGATCGGGTGGAGAACGCCCAACCGACGGAATCAAACTGCATCGCGCCGGTGTTCGGACGGCCCTTCCCGGGATTCCTGGTTCTGCGCCCAGGCGTCCCGTCGGGTTTTCGCATTGGCGAAAAATTCCTCCACCCACGCCGCGTCGCCTTCATCCAGGGCTCGCCGGAATTCAGCCAGGTCTTCGAGATACACCCCAAGCACCCGCGACAGATGTCGCCGGTTGGCCAGGGCGATGTCGCGCCACATCTCGGGCGAACCGGCGGCAATCCGGGTGGTATCACGGAATCCACCGGCACACAGCCGCGCCTGTTCGGCGGGATGCACCGGACTGAGGATGTAGTTGGCCAGACCGGCTGCCGCCACGTGGGGCAGATGACTCGACCGGCCAACCAGATCATCATGCCGATCGGGGCTCAGGCTCACCACCTGGCTGCCGACCGCGGTCCAAAGCTGTGTCACCCGTTCGACCACCAGCCGCGGTGTCCGGGCGGTCGGCGTGATCACGCAAACGGCACCCTCGAACAGATCGGCCCGGGCTGCCGCCACGCCGGATTTTTCCGATCCGGTCATCGGATGGCTGCCGATAAAATGGGCGCCCACCGAGGTCGCCAGCGGTTCCAATTCGTCCACCACCGACGCCTTGACGCTGCCAACATCGGTGATGATGGCGTCGGGTTTGACGAACGGAAGCAGGTCGGTCATCAGAGACCGCATCCGGCCAATCGGGCTGCAAAGAATGATCCAATCGGCGCCTTCGACGGCGGTCGCGACGTTTCGGGTCACGGTTCCAGCGACCCCCAGCTTGAGGCATTCGTCGACCGAGGCCGCCCGCCGGACCCATCCAAATACCTCGCCGGTCAGGCCCCGCCGTTGAACAGCGAGCCCCAGCGAACCGCCCAAGAGACCGACACCCACGAGGGTGATTTTTCCAAGGTGCACCGGGAGAACCTACGGGAGCGCCTCTGCGCAGGGAAAGCAGGATGTCATCGAACCGGCGGCGGCAACTCCGCCAGTTCGCGAACCCGCTCCACGATCACGTCGGCCAAAAGTGGCTCGGTCCCGATTCCCTGCGAATACCACACTCGCTTGCCATTCCGCTCGACCGGACTCGGAAAGGTGGGCCGGCCGGCTCGCAACCGGGCCTGCACTTCGGACTCCGGCTCGCCCAGCATCACCGGGATGTCCTCGAAACTGTGCAAGCCGTCGCTGATGAAGAACGGGACCATCACCAGGTTCGGAACCCGGGCCAGGGCGTAGCAATCACCGATGCGCGGCGATTCCTCCATGAACACGGCATGAGTCTCCGCGTACAATCCCATCGCGGCGATCCGTTCGGCCTGCTGCTCAATCGCCTTGCGCGAATTCTCGTTGTTGCCGGTGCCGTGGCCGGCGATGAACAACGCGGTTTCCGCGGGGGCGGGCGGGCACACGGACGCACCGGCGGGGGTTCGTTCCATCACCTCGCGAGCCCGCGCGAGGATCACCCCGGTCATGCTCGAATGAGTTCCCACCGGGCCGCAATAGTGGAGCCTCTGACCGACCCGTTCCTGAATGCGGGGAAAGTCGGATTCGCCATTCCGACAGAAACCCAATTCCCGCGGAATCACCTGTTCGGTGAAGTAACCGTCACTGATGAAGAGCGGAACGATGAACACCCTCGGCGTGAACGCGCCCCGGAGAACCCCGGAAATCATCGGGTGTTCCTTCCAGAAACATTCCAGTACTTCGGCGAAAAGACCCCGTCGCCTCAGTTCGTCGGCGTGCTGATGGGTCGGATCCGCCGACTCGGCGTTCAGGGTGGATCCGTGACCGACCAGCACCAGTGTCGCGTCGGAAAACTCGGCAGCATCGGCGCTCATCAGCGCCTCCACCAACTGCGGCCTTCCCTCGGTGCCGCGGCGCCGGCGGGATTCTGCCCGGTGAACTGACGGATCAACAACTGGCTGCGGGCCGCCTCCAAGGCCATGCGGAATTCTTCGTAGCTCTGGAACCGTTCCTCGGGCTTCTTGGCCATGGCCCGGCTGAGCGCGTCACCGGTCGCCTGCGAGATTTCCGGCACGACCGTATGGGCGGGCACCAACGGGGTGTGGACCTGGGCCGCGACGACCTCATCCACCGAGGGTGCCTCGAACGGCACGTGGCCGACCAGGGAGTGGTACAGCGTGCCGGCCAGAGAATACTGGTCGCTGAGGAAGCTTTCGCCCGTCTGCTGAACCCGTTCGGGGGCGATGTAGTAGGGCGTTCCGTATACCGGTGCGTAATCGTCCTTTTCGGCGTCGGTCTTCCGCGCCAGCCCGAAATCCACCAGCTTGGGTTCGCCGTCGGCATTGAACAGGATGTTGGCCGGCTTGATGTCGAGATGAAGGAGGCCGTGCTTGAGAGCGATCGCCAACGCGCTGGCCACCTTGATGCCGATGTCGAGCACGTCGAGTTCCGGCAGCCGTTTCAGCAGTTCGATCCGTTCATCGAGACTCCCGGCATCCGCCAGTTCCATGACCAGGTACTTGTGCGATCCCTCCTGGTCGAAGGTGTAGATGTGGATGATGTTGGTGTGATTGAGGGCCGCGCAGGCCCGGGCCTCGGCGGCAAACGCGTTCACCGCGTCCTCGTCCGCCGCGAGCTCATCCTTCATCAACTTCACCGCCACCACCCGGCCCAGCGTCGTGTCGAACGACCGGTAGACCGTACCCATCCCGCCCGAGGCGATTTCCGACTGCAGCTCGAACTGGCGGAGCTGCATGGGCATCATGATCGACACCCCGCATTTCGAGCAGGGCGTCTTCTCCAGCGGGTTGAGCGAACCCGAAATGAACACCTTGGCGGTGCAATGCGGGCAGGCAACGAGCTTTAGAGAGTTGCGGGCGGGCTGCATTTTGACGTGGCGCGGGAATGTAATCCCAACGCGCCACGGGACAAGCGCCGTGTGAGAATCACGATACGATTTGTGCAAAACCCGATCGCACGACCTCAGACGGGACCCCGCGCGAGTCCCGCCACTGCATCTCCGCCCATATCTGGTCCAGAACCAAAAAACGACACCAACGGCACCTATCGTCGCCGATTCCCGGAGCGCCGATCCAATCCGGCCCATTCGGTTCATTCTGTCCATTCTGTCTCCATAATGAATCCGTGTCCCTCTGTGGCCTCTTCGGAATCGTTCCCGGTCAAAGCCCGGTTCCCGTTCAGACGACCAAACGCGCGGCACAAGAAGGTTTGAGCCGGGGACGCCGGCCTCCTACGGTCAGCCGGATGAAGCACAAGGGAATCGTCCATCTCGTCGGCGCCGGTCCCGGTGATCCGGGGCTGCTCACCCTCCGCGGTGCCGAGGTGCTCGGCCGCGCGGAGGTCGTGGTCTACGACGCCCTGGTCAATCCGGACCTCCTCCGCCTGGCACCCCGGACCGCCGAGATCATCTACGGCGGCAAGCGGTCGCGCGAACACGCCATCCCGCAGGAGGACCTCAACCAGTTGCTGGTGGCCAAAGCCCGCGAGGGAAAAGTGGTCGTCCGATTGAAGGGCGGTGATCCGTACGTTTTTGGCCGCGGAGGTGAGGAAGCCGAGGAGCTGGCGGCGGCTGGCGTTCCGTTCGAAGTGGTGCCCGGGATTTCTTCCACCGTCGCTGCCCCGAACTACGCCGGCATTCCGGTGACGCATCGCGACTTCTGCTCCAGCTATCAGGTCATTACCGGCCACGAAGATCCGACCAAGGCCGAATCCAGCCTCGATTGGGCTCAGATCGCCCGTACTCCAGGGACCAAGGTCATCCTGATGGGAGTCGAGCGAATCCGTGAGATCGCCGTAGAACTGGTCCGAAACGGCATGCCAGACTCTACGCCGGTGGCGATGATTCGCTGGGGCACCACCGGGCGACAACAATCCATCGACGGCACGCTGGCCACCATCGCTGGCATCGTCGCCGAACGAAAATTCTCGGCCCCGGCTGTCACCATTGTCGGCGGGGTCGTTTCGCTCCGCAACCGGCTCAATTGGTTCGAAAACCGTCCCCTCTTCGGCCACCGGGTCGTCGTCACCCGGACGCGTGAACAGGCCAGCCAACTGGCCCGCGAACTCAGCGAGCGCGGCGCCGAAGTGCTCGAGATTCCCACCATCAAGATCGTGCCCCCGGCGGACTTCAACCCGTTGATCGAGTCCATCACCAGCATCGGGGAATACAACTGGATCGTCTTCACCAGCCCCAACGGCGTCACTGCGTTCTTCGATTATTTCTTCAAGGCCTACGATGATCTTCGCTGCCTCGGCATGGTCCGGATCGCCGCCGTCGGGCCCGCCACCGCCGCGCGCCTCAAAGAACTACACCTGCGCGTCGACGCGATGCCGGAGGAATATGTCGCATCCAAGGTCGCCGGTGCGATCGCCAAGGTCGATGAGTTGGAAAACCTCCGGATCCTTTGCATGCGAGCGCAAGTCGCCCAACCCGATCTGGTGATCCAGCTCGAATCCAAGGGTGCCATCGTCGACGACGTCGCCTGCTATCAAACCGTCCCGGAAACCGAGGATCGCAACGGAGCGGCGGCACGGCTTCTGGAGGAAGGGGCCGATTGGGTCACCTTCACCAGTGCTTCCACGGTCGAACATTTCCACGCCCGCTTTGATCTGCCCAAACTCCGCGCGGCGTTTCCTGGATTGAAAACCCTCTCGATCGGGCCTGAAACCAGCAAGGCACTGACCGCGCTGGGCGTCACGCCAGACCACGAAGCCAAGCCCCACACCATCGATGGCATGGTCGCCAGTTTGGAACGCAAGGTGTCGTCGCCACGATCCAAGCGGGCTGCGTGACGAAACTCCGTTCCACGCCCGTTTTCTCTCCATGCTTCGCCTCGAAGATCTCGCCGAACTGGCCGCCCGCCACGCCTCCGACCTGACGGCGTCCGTCGCTGCCTTTGACCTGGCCGGTCGCAGGTTCAGCGACGCGGTCGGCCCGCAGTTGATGGGGGTGGTCAATCTTTCGTCGGATTCCTGGTACCGCGAATCGGTTTGCCTGAGTGCCGAGGCCGCCGTGCGGCGTGGTCACGTTCTCGCGGCCCAAGGCGCGGCGATCATCGATGTGGGTGCTGAATCCTCACTGGCCCACGCGGCGCGGGTCGATGAAACGGCCCAGACCTCGCGCCTGCTTCCGGTCGTCACCGAACTGGCGCGCGCCGGTTTGATCGTTTCGGTGGAGACTTATCATCCGACCGTGACCCGCGCGTGTCTGGAGGCGGGAGCCCGGGTACTGAACCTGACCGGGACGGATCGCAGCCCGGAGATGTTCCGCCAGGTCGCCGACCACGACGCCGCGGTCATCATCTGCCACGTTCAGGGTGCGACCGTGCGTGACGTTGGCGATCTGGACCTCGGAGCCGATCCCACGGCGGCCCTGATCGATTCCTTTTCGCGTCAAATCGATCTCGCGCTGGCGCACAGGGTCCGGCGGATCTGGATCGATCCCGGTCTGGGGTTCTACTACCGCAATCTCCAGGATTCGGCCGTCCGCATCCGGCATCAGATGAACGTCTTTCTCAATTCATTCCGGCTGCGCCAACTGGGTTGGCCAATTTGCCACGCCCTGCCCCACGCCTTCGAATGTTTCGAGGACGAAGTGCGTTCCGCCGAACCGTTCTTCGCCGTCCTGGCCGCCCTGGGCAAGACCAGCCTGTTCCGGACCCATGAAGTCCCGCGCGTCCGCGCCGTCCTCGAAACGCTGCGGCGCTTTTAGTCGGATCGATGCAGTAGAACTGGGCATTCACCACAGATTCACGCTGATGGAGGCAGGTCCTTGCGGATTCGGTGCCAGAGTTTCCCTTCCCCCGGTAGGGCAAACCTCCCGGTGAGCTGCAGTGGACGGACGGATTCCACCTCGCAGCGTGGCGTCCCTCGTTCTACCACGCACCCGGCTCGGCGGGAGCCTCGCCCTACCGGTAAACCGTGCATGTTTTCCACTGAAATGTTCCGATTTAGAGGGCGTCGGGAACGGAATGGAGCCGAACAGGACCCGGGTGCCTTGACCGGGATGCCGGGCGTCCGCCACCTTCCCCGGATCATGCCGTTGAATGACGCCACGCTTGCTGATTTGCGTTCCCGCCTGGGTGCTCCGCAGGTTCTGACCGAACCCGAGGATCTCATCACCTATGCGTTCGACGGAACGGCCGCGCTGAACCAGCTCCCCGGCTGCGTGGTTTTCGTCCAGTCGGCCGCGGAGGTCGCGGCCGTGCTCGAAATCGCCACCCGCACCCGGACTCCAGTGGTCACCCGCGGATCGGGAACCGGGTTGTCCGGCGGAAGCCTGCCGAGTCCCGGATGTATCGTTCTCTGCACGGTTCGGATGAACCGCATTCTGGAGGTGGACAAGGCCAACCTCACTCTCCTGACCGAACCCGGCGTCACCACCCTGCAGATCGCCGAAGCCGCGTCCGCCGTCGGCCTTTTTTATCCGCCCGATCCGGGCTCGATGAAAATCTCGACCATCGGCGGCAACGTCGCGGAAAACTCCGGCGGCCTCCGTGGTTTGAAATACGGAATTACCCGCAACTACGTGATGGGCCTGCAGATCGTCCTGCCCAGCGGTGAAATCATGTTCAGCGGCAACAAATGCGTGAAGGACGTCGCCGGCTATTCGCTGAAGGACCTGTTCATCGGCAGCGAAGGCACCCTGGGAGTCATCACCCAGGTGCTGCTCAAACTGATTCCGAAACCTGCCGCCAAAAAAACGATGGTGGCGACCTTCGCCCGGATGGACGCCGCGGCACAGACGGTGACCGACATCATCGGAGCGCAGATCATCCCCTGCACCCTGGAGTTTCTCGACCGGACCACGATCCATTGCGTCGAGGACTATGCGCGGATTGGTCTTCCCCTTGATTGCGAAGCCCTGCTGCTCATGGAGACAGACGGGCATCCGGCCCAGGTGAACGAGGAAGCCGCCCGGATGGAAGAGATCGCGCGCGCCAATGGATCCATGGAAGTCCGCGTTGCGCGCGACGAGGCCGAGGGCAACCGGCTGGCCGGCGCGCGGCGAGCCGCCTTCAGCGCCCTGGCCCGGGTGGCACCGACGACCATTCTCGAAGACGCCACCGTACCGCGCAGCGAACTCGCGCGGATGGTGCGGTTCGTCGAGGCGATCGCGCTGAAGTATAAGCTGCGCATCGGCACCTTCGGTCATATGGGCGACGGAAATCTGCATCCGACCTTCCTGACCGACGAGCGCAACACCGAGGAAATGCACCGCGTGGAACTGGCCTTCCACGAGATCTTCGACGAAGCCATCCGGCTCGGCGGAACGATCACCGGCGAACACGGAGTCGGTGTCGCCAAGAAAAGCTTCCTGCCAAAATTCATGGGCGACGCCCAGATGCGGGTGATGCGTGAGCTTCGGAAAGCGCTCGATCCGCACGGCATTCTGAATCCCGGGAAGATGTTCGATCCGTGACAGGCGAGTTCACGCGCCCCGCCCGGGAATAAAAAAGGCCCGCACCCGGTGGGTTGCGGACCGTTTTTGAAGCCGTTGCGAACGATTGGACGAGCGGAGCGAGGGCTCCAAGCGCCAACCACCAGTCGCCAATCCCGCCGTTCTGAAGGCGGCTTTGAACCGTTACTTCAACCGGATGGCAATCTGTTTGTCGACTTCGCTGGCCAGATAGATGTCCGGAAGGCCGCCGCGCTTCCGCGCCTGGACACTCACGCGGCTCACGCGGGGTTCCACTTCGTCAACCCTCACCCAAACCGTCCGGCCATCGATGCTGGCGGTGACGATTTTGGAAATGGTGTTCTCACCGGTCAGGGTGCCGTTGAACGCCAGCGTTTCCTTGGCCGCTGCAAACACCTGATCCACGGGCCGTTCGTAGCGACCTTCGATCGTGTCGCGACCCCAGGGAGTTCCAAATTTGTGATGTCCCTCCTGAGTGCTGTAGCAGCCGGTCGTCGTTAGAACTCCGGCGAGGGCAACCAGTCCGATCAAAAACTTCGTCATTGTGCTTCGATGCAAACACAGCCGGCGAACCGGTCAAGCCCCGGTTCGCACCAATCCGGTGCCCGCCAACAAACGTCCCGGCAGGGAAATTGACGTGAAACCCACCAAAAACCCGCACGCAAAATCCACGATGACGAAACTGACCACCGTCACAATTGACAATCGGCGGCGAGATTCCTAGGTTCGAAACCGATTCGGGCTGTAGCACGTTTCTTCAGCGGGGTTCCCCACCCCCACCTCCTTGGCGTCTGCGGCCCGGATCACTCTGTTTCAAGTTCGCCTCCCATCTTTCCCCCTTCCTATCGACCCGTTTCTCTTGGGTCCTCGACGTGACCTGCTCGACGTCCGACGGCCCAATCAACGGCCATACAGGCAGGTGAATCGTGAAATGTTGCGAATCAGTCGCTTCCACCCGCGGCACCTTACAACGATCGACGCTCCAACCAGGTACGAACGTGGCAGACGAGTGAAGTGGTCCGATTTGCGATCCCGAATGGACGGGTGAAATCCGGGACAAAAGCATTGACTCAACGCCGCAGGCCTCTAAAACAACCCCCCACCCCGCGGGGGGTGTAGCTCAATTGGTTAGAGCGCTGCCCTGTCACGGCAGAGGTTACGGGTTCGAGTCCCGCCACTCCCGCCATCTTTCTCGCACGTTTTGAAGGTTTCTCGCCCGAAAGGGCCGTTTGAAACACTTTGAAACAGTTCAGCACCTGCGCAGGCCAAGAAATTCCGTCCTTGCCTGCGTATGTCGAAATCCTCCTCCAGCCGCATCGTCTACGATTCCGGCGGTGTGCCGTTCACGATCAATACGGTTACCAAGGCCGGCACTCGCTATTACCTGCTCTTGCGAGGGCAGGCGGTCGTTACGGCCCTGGTACGACTCGGAAAAAGCCCTGGGCAAACTCCGCGAGATTGGCGTCGTAAGGTGCCGCGACGTGGAGCGTTTCCCAAACACCACCGAGGATCGCCGTCTGCCGTTGCAACTGATAGCCGGCTGGCCAGTTCAACCGAAGCGTCGAAGCTCCCGGTGCTGGCGGCGTGAAGGTGATCACCGGCGGAGCGGCCGCCACGGTGTCGACCTCGAGCCGCGCAACGTAGTAGCAGGGAAGATCGCCACCGGAGTTCGCAATGTCGAATGGCACCAGGTTGGGCCACAGGTAGCGCAGATCGCCGAAGTCCAGCCCGCCGCCAGGATGTGGCACTCGGGTATAGCCCGCAGTGGTCACGACGCCGCGCGAATCCACTGCGATGGAATAGGAGACGGCGTTGTCCTCGGTCGCGAATTCCGGCCCACCGCTCTGGCGGATGAACTGTTCCTCGCCCTCCGGGCTGAGCTTGGCGACAAACAAATCGTGACCAGTGACCGAAGAGCCAGCCACGTGGGTCGTTCCGAATGGAATCTGACGGGTGACTCCTCCACTTGTCGTCGGCGCGAAGCGGAACCATCCGGCGAGATACACCGAACCGTCCGTGCCCAGCGCAGCGTCGCGGATGTTGAGCGACCACGCTTTGGCCCAGGCGATCTCACCGGCGGGCGTGACCTTCGCGGCGTAGCCGGAGCCGGTCAGGATATTGGTGCCGATCTGGAAAGTCTGGGCGTTGTTGAGTGAAAGCGCGCCAGCGATGATGAGGTTTCCGGAGGCATCCACGTTGAGCGCGGGGGTGTTCACCACAGCACCTGGTCCGGTGAAGGCGCGCAACCACTGGAACGCGCCGGTCGCGTCGTAGCGGGCGAGAATGTAGGACTGCGCGCCGGTACCGCCCAGCGCGGGGAAATTGGTCGGACCGAGTTTCAGTGCCTCGATGCGGTTCGCGTAGAAATAGATCCCGCCGCTGCGGTCGAGTGCGTAGCGGGCATTGCCCCCATCTTGAACTGCGGGCAGGAACGACAGATTTACCGTGGGGGCTTCGGTGCCGTCGAACGCAAAGGTCCGCACCGACCGGTTCCCGCCAAGATTATCCACCGCCAGGACGCGAACATGGCCTGAGCCGTCGAGGTTCAGCAGCCGGATGCCCGCCAGATCCGACTGCCCGGTGCTGACGTTGCTGAGGTTCTTCACCCACAGGAACGTGCCGTCGGTCGGGTTGAGCCGCGCGATGAAGTTGCCCTCGCTGCGTTCAGAAGGGCTCGGATGAACGAGGACGCGTCCCGCGATGAACACCTCGCCACTGGGCGAAACGACCGGGGCAGTGGAGGACAGGAGATACCCGGTGGTCGGTGTCGGGTCGGTGTTGAAACGCCAGACAAAGTAGCCGTCCGGACCGAAGCGGCGCAGATCCAGCACGCCGCCATTGGCGTAACCGACGAGCATGACATACGCATTGCCAGCGTCATCGGCTCCGACGTTTACAGGCACGCCAAGGTAGTTCGTGGTGGCGGTGACGAGCGTCCAACCGGTCATGGTTGGGCGGAGTTGAGGCGTCACGTCCACCGGCGCGCTGGTCACGACACCGTAGGCGTTGCTGACGACCAGCGTGGATCAGAAAGACGTTTTTGCCATCGCCTTGGGCCTCACCGGCACCCCTTGGAAAGTTGTCGAAGTGCGCTTCGACAAGGACCTCAAGCGCCTCAACATTGACTTGGATTTCCCTCCGGGGAGCCGCTTCCCCCATC
>CAIVQB010000019.1 GCA_903907925.1 uncultured Verrucomicrobiota bacterium | reverse complement strand
GCCCCTATGGAAGCCCGTTGGACCAACGTTGGGCATGCATCCGACCCACGACGGCCGATCCACCTCGTTCCCAAATGAATATGGGGCTCGGGTGGAACCGAGCCCTCCACCTTGGGCGGTGCCCAAGGCTGGTATGGGGCCGGGCCTTTGGCCCTGAGAACCGCGGAAGGCTTGCCTTCCCCGCCCTGGAGCGCACGCTGACCGCGTCAACGCGGGACTCCAAACCTCCGGCCTGCAGCGTTCGGGGGCAGTGTCAAGAGGTGCCCGGCACCGCAGCCAAACCCAGAAGGCAGCCGGCAGGATGACGGCGCTCGCAGGGCTACCTGGTGACGTCCTTGAAGGTGACAACCAGTTCGTCGGGGCGGGCGTAGCCCAATTCCCGCACTTTGCGCTCCAGGAACCGGGGATCCCCCTTGAGGGCGCGAATCTCGGTCTCCATCCGGCGCACTTCGCCTTCCAATTTCAGGACTTCTTCCTGCTTGCGCTGCACCCGTTCGCGGAGGCTCTGGTTCACACGGATGAGCGGCAGGTAATTGAGGCCAATGGCAGTCACAACGGCGAGGACGATCAGGATCACCAGGACCCGGTTCATCCAACCGACCCAACCGAGTTCCACCGCGTCATTTCGGGAAGCTGTCATTCCACACAGGAGGTTCTTCGTTACCCGCCACCGATCGTCATTTGAAAAACTGTTTGCCGGCCGTGAGCTTGTGGTCGGGGCCGAAGGTCAATTGCAGATGCGTCTCGGGCGTGTCGTACACGTCCATCGCGCCACCCCAAAACCGTCGGCGATAATATCCGGGTGCCGGTGTGGAGATGATATGGCGCGTGCTGATCAACCAATCCGCCACGACGGTTCCGTCGGTGAGCGTTTCCTTGCGATCGGGCGGTCCGTATTCTTTCACGGCATCGTCGTAGGCGTAGTGGCCGACGCGCGGGCTCCAGTCCGGTGCGGTGGCGCATCCGGCCAAAACTCCGGCAACCACCAGGCCGACGGAGAGGGAAATTCGCAGCGAATTTCGAAGCGGTCCCGCCCCGGACGCCGGCTTCATTTCGCGTCGATCGTTTCCACCCGAAAGCGGGATTTCAAAAGCAGAACGATGAATGGGGCGCCGGCGGGCCACGCCCGTTGATAAGAGGATCTGCTGAAAAAAGCAACGGAGGTTTCGATCGGGAAAGAGCGGCACCGGGAATTGCCCTGCGCGGGTCCTTGCCTACGATGAAGCCAATGACGGCCGACGTCCTGACACCCCTTGAACGCTGGTTCCAGGGGCGGTTTCAGGTGCCGACACCTCCCCAGGAACAGGCCTGGCCATTGATCCGGGCAGGGCGGAATGTCCTGATCATTTCCCCCACCGGAACCGGCAAGACCTTCGCCGCATTCTACGAAGTCCTGCGAACACTGGCCCGGGAACACGCCGCGGGCGAATTGCGCGACAGCTTGCAGTGTCTCTACCTCTCGCCGCTTCGGGCGTTGGGATACGATCTCGCCCGCAACCTGACCGGCCCGCTCCAGGAGGCGTATGGGGATCCGGCTCCAATCCGGGTGGGACTCCGATCGGGTGACACCGCCGTCGAGGAACGCCGGCTGCAATTCATCCGTCCGCCGCATCTCCTGGTGACCACTCCGGAAAGCCTGGGATTGTTGATCAGCCAACCCCGCTGGCTGCCGCATCTTTCGACCGTTCGCTGGGTCATCGTCGACGAAATCCATTCCCTCGCTGAAAACAAACGCGGCACCCATCTCGCGCTCAGTTTGGAACGGCTGGAGGCGATTCGCCCGCCCGGAGCATCCGCCCTGCAACGGATTGGGCTGAGCGCCACGGTGTCGCCGATCGATCGGGTCAGCCGGTTTCTGTGCGGAGAAGAACGGTCCTGCGAGATCGTCAACGCGGCCACCACCAAGCGCATCGATCTGCGCCTCTACACGCCCTTGCAGAAGGATCCGTATCCCATGGCCGGATTCACCGGAGTGCGAATGATGGGCGCGTTGGGGCGGCTGATCCGGAAGTTTCGCACGACCCTCGTTTTCACCAACACCCGCAGCGGTGCCGAATCCGCGACGTATTGGCTGAAGGAGAAACTGCCCGATCTGGCCGGCAGCATCGAATGTCATCACGGCAGTCTCGATCGCGATCTCCGGCTGGAGGTGGAGGATCGTCTCAAGCGGGGCGAACTGCGGGCGGTGGTTTGCTCGACTTCGCTCGAACTGGGCATCGACATTGGTTCCATCGATCTGGTGGTCATGTTGTCGACTCCCAAGGGCGTGAGCCGGGCCTTGCAGCGGACGGGTCGGGCCGGGCATCGGATCGGCGAATTGAGCCGCGGATTGCTGATGGCCACCAACGTTCATGACCTCGTCGAATGTTGCGCCACGGCGCGACTGGCACGTCGGGGTCATCTCGACGACGTCCGCATTCCCGAAGCGCCGCTGGATGTTCTGGCCCAGCATTTGATGTCGATGGGGTGCTTGGGCGAGATTCGATGTGACGATGCCTTCGCGCTGGTGCGGCGCAGTCATCCGTACCGGGAGTTGTCGCGGGAGGATTTCGACCGGGTCCTCGACTACCTGGCCGGCGGCGGAACCTCGCTTCGGAAACAGTATTCGGACGTCTTCGGACGCATCGTTCTGCAGGAGGTTCCGCGGATTTTCGAAGCCCGACCCGGCGCGGCCCGGCGCGATTTTCTGCAAAACATCGGCACCATCGCCAGCGAGGGATTGGTGCGGGTGCAGCTCAACGGACGACATTTGGGAACCGTTGAGGAAGGGTTCATCCGCGGACTGAGGCACGGCGATATCTTCATGTTGGGCGGACGGGCACTGAGGCTTGAACGCACCAACGGGATGGAGGCGCACGTCGGGCGGGCCGACGGTGAAGTGCCGACGGTGCCGCGTTGGGGGGCGAACAAGATGCCGTTGTCGAATCGGGTGGCCCGCGAGATTGCCGCCTTCCGGTCCGAACTTCGGGCGCGGATCGAATCAATGCCGTTTCGCGAAACCCCCGGATTGATTCCCTGGGTCGCGGAACGGCTGGAGTGCGAACCGGCGAACGCCGCCATCGTGTTCCGGATTCACGCGGCGCAGCATCAGATCAGTGAGATCCCCACCGAGGAAACACTGCTGGTGGAGGAATTCATTGAACCCGCGGAAACATCGACGGCAGCGGCAACACCCCCGCCGACACGCCCTCTGGATCGAAAACGACGGCCGGCAGAACGCCAGCGCGAGCTATCGTTGGGCGCGTTTCGAAGCGCGCCTGAGCCGACCACAGCGACGGTCAGTGCCCCGGCTCCAACCCCGCAACCAGGCGAACCAGCAACACGGCCCGGGCGGATTCACTATTTTTTCCACACGCTGATCGGACGGGCCGCCAACGACACCCTCGCCCGGGTGGCGACGACCCGCCTGTCGCGGCTTCGGGGCGGGAACGCGGTGGTTACGCCGGACGACTACGGATTCGTGCTGACGGTGACCTCCGATCAACGGCTCACGATGGCCGACTTGCCGGTTCTGCTGGATCCGATCGGATTCGACGACGACCTCGACCACGCGCTGAAGCATTCCGACCTGTTGCAACATCACTTCCGCAATGCAGCCCAGACCGGCCTGATGATTTACCGCAACTACTTCGGCGAGGCGAAGGCGGTCCGCAAACTGCAATGGAGCGCCGAGGTGATCTTTAACGTGTTGATCCAGCACGAGCCGGATCACGTCCTGCTGCGCGAAGCCCGGCGTGACACGATGCATACCTATCTGGATCGGGATCTGGCGGTCGGATTCCTGGCGGACCGCAAGGCTCGCGCGTTGCCGGTCCGCCTGCGTTTGGTGGACCGGGTTCCGCCGCTGTCCTTCGGGATGTATGCGACTCGATTGAAGGAGACCCTGATGGTCGAGGACCCGCGGGAAACCTTGGAACCATGCTTATCCGGTTTACTGACAAAACGTGAACCCTAGACTTTCCATCCGTTATGGATCCGCGTGGCTTCCCCACCAGTTTGCCGGAGTTTCAGCGGGTGTTTCCCGATGAAGCGGCCTGCGCCAAGTACCTTGAAGCCGTGCGCTGGCCCGATGGATTCATCTGCCACAAGTGCGGCCATAAAGACGAGCCCTATCGCATCCGCACAACCGCACCCATCGTTTTCCGCTGCCGCTCCTGCAAGCTCGGCACTTCGTTGACTGCGGGAACCGTGATGGACCACACGCGAACGCCGCTTTCCATCTGGTTTTGGGGTGCCTACCTCGTTACGACCCAAACACCCGGCCAATCCGCCCTCCAGTTTCAACGCCAGCTTGGGCTTTCCCGATACGAGACCGCATTTCAGATTCTCCATAAACTCCGTGCTGGAATGGTTCGCCCTGAGCGCGACGGCATCGGCGGGGAGCATCCAGTCGAAGTAGATGAGTGCTTGGTGGGCGGCAGAACCCGCGGCGAAGGTCGGGGTGTTCACCATAAGGCCACCGTGGTTGGAGCCGTTGAGGTGAGATTGAGGAAGGATGCCGAAGATCGGGCCGCCAAACACAAGGCGGCCCACGACGGCGGCGTGCCGCTCAAAAAACTCTACTATGCCGGGCGGTTACGCCTCCGGGTCGTAGATGGGCGCGGCGCTGAAGGGCTCACCCGCTTTATCTCGGAGAACATTGCACCCGGTTCGTTGATCCGGACGGATGGCTGGCACAGCTACGAAAGGCTGCCGTCACTCGGATTTGAGCATGCCCCGTTGGATTTGAACGGCGACCCGGAGAAGGCCGAGCAGCACCTGCCAATGATCCACTTGGTGTTCTCCAACCTGAAGACTTGGATTCTGGGCACGCACCACGGCTGCATCGCCCAGCACCACCTTCAAGCCTATCTCAACGAGTACGTTTTCCGCTTCAACCGCAGATTCTACCCGATGACCGCCTTCAACTCCGTGCTCGGCTTGGCCGCGCGATCGGAGTCGGCGACCTACGCGGAGCTTTACTCCGGGACGTGGGCGCATCCGGCCGCGTGATGCCCGTAAAGTGGGCGTAGTCCTCGGCCAAGATGCCGCCTTCCTTGGCGAACATCTCCCGCATCCGTTCCAAACGCACCGCGGGTGCGGGTGTGTGCTCGCTTTGTTCCATACCGGCCAAACTTCTAAACGCATTCCACCAAGCCAGCAACCCAAAGCAATGAAAACAGCCAAGAAGACCAGCGAAAAACGCGGCGGGCGCAGCCACATTGGGCCGGGCTTGCTCTACGAGCTTTTCGACAATCTGCCGGCCTCCAAAACAAACGGGCGCATCACTGGGGTTCCGGTCGTAGACCGCCTCGCCATCGAAGGGCGCGTTGATTTCTGGGGCCACTTCTTCTCCAACCTCTTGCGGTACGGCCAAGTGCGCATCACCCGCCGGAGCATCACTTATAAAGGCCGGAAGCGTCAGGTCGTTTACCTTGGGCTTGTAGTTTAGCCACGGCCTTCCCGATGAGGTTGGCGTCGGCATCCTGCAACTCAATCACCATGGCTCCGGGTTCATTTGGCCGGAACCAATGCCACCTTCTGACTTCCGGGAAACTAGGGGGTTCACCCAAGACCACGCAGAACGCGGACCGTTCCCCCAAATGCCGCAGGTCGATAAAACTCTCCAATCCGTCCGGGTTCACTCGCGGGTGCCTCACCCGCACCACACCATCCCGAAATAGATGAACGTCGATGCGTTCACGGTATTCGTTCACCACCCTTTCGCGCTGCGTCCCCGTATAAGGAAACAGTTTGGAGGATTCTGCCGCAAAATTGGAGTAGTTCTTCTTAAAGGTCTCCCGTTTGCACTGGTGGGTCCCATATCCATCCTTGTAGATGACGCTATCTCGGGCAAAGGCGAGAATCGTGCGCTTGAAACCCAACGAGTTTTCGTAGATTCCGCCCACGAAGAATCCAGTTTCGCCGCTAGCACCCATCCGGAGAGAAAACCCCGAGTTTCAGATTTTGTCACGCGACGGGATGAGAATACCTCAATGAATCCGGGCTTTGTCAGTAAACCGGATAAGCATGCTTGGAACGACTGTGCCATCAATGGTGGCAGCAACTCGACGAAGAAACTCCGGGATCCTCGCCCGGCTAGGAACCCGCAGCCGGTTCGGCGGGACCGGTTTCCGCCACCTCATGACGGTAGGCGCGCCCGCGGCTTTCCGGATCCCACCCTTGTTCGAGCGCCAATTGAAGGGCCGGAAGCACGGCTTCCAACAGCACCGCCCGGCGTGGCGGAGTCCGCATGCCAAATTTCGAAAACGGGAAATCGATCACCAATTCCCGCGTGCGGTCCGGATCCAGCCACACCGACACCGACACGCCGTAGTAGCCCGCACCGCCACGGAGATTTCCCCAGCCGTGCCGATAGAGCCAGCGGTACTCCAGACCGTCGAGCGTCAGGGTGTCATATTTCGGTGCAGATCCAGCCATCGCGACAGGCTGAACCCACGCTGCAACGAAGCAAGCGAATGCCGACGACGAACGGCACCGCCGCCTGGCTCAGCCCTCAGCGTGTCGCCACGACGGGGCGCACCAGAACGCGGCCGAGATATGGACCCAGGCAGCGTCCGAGAGAGCCCGGAAACCCGGGATGGCGCAGCCGGATCGGGTCACAGCGGCGACGGTTCCGACCGGGGAATTTGCCGGGAACCTCCGGATCCGATTCGTCCCACACCGCTTGGTGATAAAAGAGGCTGGCCCATTCCCGGACCGCCTGCCGGTCTGCGCGGGAACCACCGATCAGCCGGTAACCGCCATTGGAAAACCGCACGAGGCGGGCGTCACCGATTTCCACGATCCGTTCACCGGATTGAAACCGGGTCCGGCACCACTGTGTCCATGAGTTCATACGCGGCAGAGCCTGGCGCAAGGGGTCGGACATTCGCTGACCCAGGTTGAAACTCAGTGTTTCCGGGGAGGAGATTTGATCTGGAAAGCATGAACGCAGGAAAAGGGGAACCTGGAAGCGCATCGGTTGAAACGAATCGACAGCAGACGTTGGAATCACCGCCGAAAGCCTGAGGCGCGTAGCCGGAATCGAACCGGACTTTGTTCTCGCCCTCTCGTTTTCCTGTCTTCCCGCTTTCCCGTTTTCGTTCCGCGTCCTCTTCCCTTCCTGTTTTCATGCTTTCCAGATCAAATCTCTTCCCCCGCGGATCTTGCATCGCGGGTCGTCGGTGCGGGAAGGTGCGGCAACGACTCGGGTGATGCCGCGCACGCCTGATCCCCACATGCCACTGCTGGCCATTCATGATCTGGAGGTGGATTTCCGCCTAAACGACCGTTGGGTGCGGGTCGTGGATGGCGTGTCACTGGAGATCGCCACCGGCGAGACGTTGTGTCTGGTCGGCGAGAGCGGCTGCGGCAAGAGCGTCACCGCGTTGAGCATTGGGCGATTGCTGCCCGAACCCCCGGCCCGTTATTCGGCCGGTCGAATCGAGGTGGAAGGGCGCGACGTCCTGAAAATGGACGGCAAGGGCCTGCGGTCCGTGCGCGGTGGGGTCGTCAGCTACATCTTTCAAGAACCCGGTGCCGCGCTCAATCCGGTCCACCGCGTCGGTGCTCAGATCCGCGAGGTGCTGAAGATTCATCGGCCCGAAAAAGCCACCGATGCCGAAATCCTCCGCTTGTTGACCGAGGTCGGCATTCCCGATCCGGCGGAACGGATCCGCTGTTATCCGCATGAACTCTCGGGCGGCATGCAGCAGCGGGTGATGATCGCGATGGCCATCGCCACTGAACCAAAACTGTTGATCGCCGACGAACCCACCACAGCGCTCGACGTGACGATCCAGGCCCAGATCCTCGATCTCCTGCTCGATCTTAAACACCGGCTCGGGATGGCGATGCTGCTTATCACCCACAATCTGGGTTTGGTGGGCGGACTGGCCGATCGGGTCGCCGTGATGTACGCCGGACAGATCGTCGAAACCGCGCCGGCGCACGCCCTGCTCCGGCACCCGCGCCATCCGTACACCCGCGCGCTGATCCAAAGTGTTCCTGAATTGGGGCACCCCCGCGAACGGCTCCTGGCAATTCCGGGAACCGTACCGACCCCGGGCGACTGGCCTGAAGGCTGCCGCTTTGCGCCGCGTTGTCCCAAAGTCCGCGAGAGTTGTCATCGGGCAGCTCCGTTGCTCGATCGACTCCCCGACGGGCGCCAGGTCCGGTGTCCCTTCCCCAATCCCTGACTTCAATCCCATGCCCCTGCTCGAACTCGACCAGGTCCAGGTCCGCTTTCCGCTCGTTGGCGGCGGCTGGGGACGACCGGCCCGCCAGGTCCACGCGGTGGAGGATGTCAGCTTCAACGTGGAGGCCGGCGAAGCAGTCGGGTTGGTGGGCGAAAGTGGCTGCGGAAAAACGACGCTGGGGCGCGCGGTGCTGCGCCTGGTGGAACCCACCGCCGGGCGGGTCCGGTTCGACGGCGAAGACATCACCGCACTTTCCCGGTCGGAACTGCGAAAACGACGGCGCCAGTTCCAGATGGTTTTTCAGGATCCGTTCAGCTCGTTGAACCCGCGGTTGACCGTTGGCCAGAGCCTTTCTGAGCCGCTGGAAATTCACGGACTCGCCCCGACAGCCGCGGCGCGGAACACGCGCATCAACGCCCTGCTGGAGGCGGTGGGTCTGCATCCAGATCACGCCGGACGCTATCCGCACGAGTTCAGCGGTGGACAACGCCAGCGGATCGGAATCGCCCGGGCTCTCGCGGTGGAACCCCGGCTGCTGGTCTGCGACGAACCGGTGAGCGCGCTCGACGTCAGCGTTCAGGCGCAGGTGGTCAACCTGCTTCAGGATCTCCAACGCAAACGCGGCCTCGCCCTGTTGTTCATTTCGCACGACCTCGCGGTGGTCGAACATCTCTGCAAACGGGTGGTGGTGCTGTATCTCGGGCGAGTGGTTGAAATCGGCCCCACTCCGGCGGTCTGTCGCGACCCGGCGCATCCCTATACTCAGGCGCTATTGTCGGCGGTTCCCACGATGGATGCGGAATCCGGACGCCGGCGGATCATTCTCCGCGGTGATGTTCCGTCACCCGTCGATCCGCCCGCCGGTTGCGCGTTTCATCAACGCTGTCCGCTCGCCGAAGCCCGGTGTCGGGTCGAGCGGCCCGCGTTGCGCGAATTGAAACCCGGGCATTGGACGGCTTGCCATTTGGCTTCCTGAACCGCGTGAACGCGGAACTCCGGGCGAGGTTAAATCCGGCCGTCCACTCGGCTCACCGGGAGATTCGCCCTACCGGGAAACTGCGCTCACGATCCGCGCGAACACCATGCCCGCCAGTCGAGGTCGGCGAACAACGGATTCCGGGCCTCCATCTCGGCAAGACGGACTTGAAACGCGGCGTTGCTGGAGGTCGTCAGGCCTTCGGCGAGAACCTTGAAATTCGAGACGTGTTGTTGAAAGCGGACCGCGGGGTAGTCGCCGGCAGTTCCCATTTTGACCAGGAACGGCCAGTCGCTGGATTGGGCCAAAAGCAATTCCCGGCCGGCTTGGCGGAGGGCCCGGTCGACATTCGCCTCCAGCGGGCGACCGGAAAATCGGTCGGCCAGGGATCGCATTGTCCAGCCCGCCCGACGCAATGGGGTCTGCATCCACGCATTGGATTCATCGAGCCAGACTCCCATATGCCCGCCCTCTCCCCAGGTCGAAGCGGCTGGCATGGAGATCGAATGACTGGGGTTCTCGTCGAGAAACTGACCGGGCGTAACCATGCAAAGTCCTGAATCGGGCCGACACATCCGGCGCACGACCTGATCCAGAAAGGCCGGCCCTTCATGCCACCAATGGCCGAACAATTCGGCATCGTACGGAGCCACCATCATCGGGACGCGGCCCAACAGACTTCGCGCTTCGGAACACATCCGCAGCCGTTCGGACACGAAATGTGCAGCATGATCCGCCACGGCGGCGGCGGCGGCGGCGGGTTGGTAGAGTTCCTTTTCGTCAGCGGCAACCTGATGCCCGGTGATGCGATGATATTTGAAGCCGGTGAAGGTCCGACGCGGGGTGGAAAGGTGCGGACCGATGTATTCCCATTCCGCGTCGTGCCCCAAATCCCGGTGGAATTCGCGATAGCGCGGATCGCCCGGATAACCCGAATTCCGACTCCACACCTGACGTGCGCTGGTCGGATCGCGTCCGAAGGCAAACAAACCGCCCGGCGTTTGAACGGGTGCGAAAACCGCGGCGGGTGGCGGCGGCTGACCTTGGAGGATTCCGTGGGTTTCGAGGATGAACCAGCGGATTCCCGCCTCTTTCAGCGCCGGTTCCAACTCCGGAGTCCAACCACATTCCGGCAGCCAGAAACCACGCGGTTCCCGACCGAATCGTGCGACGTAGGAATCGTGGGCCACGGACAATTGAGCCCGCACCGAAGAGGGTTCCGAAGTCAGCAACGGCAGCAGCGCGTGGGTGGCGGTGCAGTTGAGAATCTCCAAATTCCCCGCGTCCTGATGCTTCCGGAATTGCCCGATCAGAAAGGCACCCGGGTTCGGGATCGATCGGCAGCGTTCCAGATGTTGATGATGCAATTCCGCCAGCGGTCGAAGCACCGGATCGAAGGCGGTCCGATCCCGTTCCTTGCGGGCCAGTTCACATTGGGATTCCAGATGCGCCTGATAGCGTCGCTCCAAAAACGGATCCCCGAGCATCTCGCACAAGGTCGGCGTCAGGGTCAGGGACAATCGCCACGGAATCCCGTCGCGGGTCCAGTCGTCGCCCATCCAGGCCAGCGGCAGATAACACTCGGTGATGGCTTCGAACAGCCAGGTTTCCTCGAAAAACCGGGGGTGTTCCGGATGGCGGACGTAAGGCAGATGGGCGTGGAGGACGAGGGCGAACCGGCCCTGAAGGGGAGCCTTCACGCCGCGACCGGAGTGGAAAGGGATACCGTGGCGCACGGTTCTTCCTGCGAAGTGTCTTCCACCGTGATGTGGGTGGCACCGATTTCCGCAAGCCGGCCGCCGACCGCCTTGCGGGCCAGCTCCGGTCGATTGCAATCCCGGCTCAGATGCCCGAGGTAGATCCGCCGGAGATGTGCCGCTGCCAACTGCTCCGCGACCGCCGCCGCCGCTTCGTTCGAAAGATGGCCGTGCCGCGAGAGAATACGCTGCTTGGTGCTCCACGGCCGACGGGTGTCGTCCTGAAGCAACTTGAGGTCGTGATTCGATTCGAGGACCAGGAGATTGGCCGGTCGGACCCGTTCGAGGATGAGTCGGGTGGCATGACCTAGATCGGTGAGGAATCCGATGTTACCAGCCGCGGTTCGGAGCAGGAAGCCGACCGGATCCATGGCGTCGTGGGGCACGCTGAAGGTATCCACCTCCACTCCGCCGACGGAGAAACTGGCGCCCGTTTCGAACACCGAAAAAGAAAAGCGCGCCCCCGGGAAAGCACCTTGGATCGCCTCGCAGGTGAAGCGATTGGCGTAGATGGGGGTGCCGGTCTTTCCGCAGAGCGTGCCCAGCCCTTGAATGTGGTCGCCGTGCTCGTGGGTGACCAGGATTCCGGTCAAACTCTCTGGGGCCCGACCGATCCCGGCGAGACGCTCCCGGATCTGGCGCGCGCTGAAGCCGGCATCAATCAGGATACGGGTTTCCCCGGCCTCCAAGTAGGCACAATTCCCCCCGGAACCGCTGCCGAGGATCGTGAACTGAACGGACACAGCCGCGAAGCTACCCACGGTCAGGCAAAGCTGCGAAGAGCGAAGTTTCCCAAACCGATCCAACGATCGCCCGCCCCCGACAACCCGATCGACCAGCCGCCCACCGGGTGTTCTCCCTTCTGCCATCCTTCAACATCCAGCATTTTAGGGCCACTCATTTTTCATGCCAAATTTTTTGGGGAGGCTTGTACCCGGAAGGAAACTCGTTTATCTAGCGCCCGGTGTCGCAGGGTTTCCAACTTTCGCAGCGGATGTCGCAGCAGATGGTGCTGTCGCCGCAGCTCCAGCAATCGCTGGCGCTGTTGCAGGCGCCGGTGCTGGAATTGAAGGCGATGGTGGAGCAGGAACTCCAGATGAACCCCATCCTCGAGGAGGTCGCCATCACCGAGATGACTCCCGAGGAACGGGAGACCCGCGGCGAGGAGGCTGCCGCCCGGCTCGATCCCGCGGAACCCCCGACGGACACCCAATTCGACCCGGCCACCGAGAAACCGGAGTCCGAGCCGGTCGACAAGTTCGACGCCGACCTGCAAAAACTGCTCCAGCTCGACCAGGAATGGCGGGACCACTTTTCCGCCGGCAACACGGTCAACCGGTCGACCCCCGACGACGAGGAACGCCGGCAGTTCATGTTCGATTCGCTGACCGCGGATCGTTCGCTCCAGTCGGAGTTGCTGGACCAGGTCCGCCTCTCCGACATGCCCGAACGCCTGCGCCCGGTCGCCGAGCTGCTGGTCGGGAACATCGACGACCACGGCTATCTCCAGGCGGGATTGCCGGAACTCAATTTTTCGACCGGGATTCCGCTGGAAGACCTCGAGGCTGCGCTCAAGGAAGTCCAGGGATTCCACCCGGCCGGCATCGGCGCGCGGGATCTTCGCGAATGCCTGATGCTCCAGATGGAACGCGCCGGCGGCGAAGAACTCCTGGAATACACGGTCCTGCGCGACCACATGGAGGCGCTCGGCAAACGCCGGTTTCCCGAAATCGCCCGGCACCTCGGCATCACCGCCGCTCATGCCCAGAAATTGGCGGAGAACATCGCCCGCCTCGACCCCCGGCCCGGCCGGATTTACGCCCCGGACTCCAATCAATACGTTCTACCCGAGGTCACCGTGATCCGCGGCGAGGACGGTGGCTGGGTCGTTTCCACCAACAGCGACTACCTGCCCCACCTCCGGATCAGCAACACCTACAAGGATCTGTTGTCCCAGGCGGAAACCTCCGCAGAGGTCCGGGAATACATCCGGGAAAAGATCAAGGCCGGCAAATTCCTGATCAAGAGCATCCAGCAACGCCAGAGCACGATCCTCAACATCGCCAATGAGATCGTGAAACGGCAGACCGACTTCTTCGAGAACGGCGTCGCGCACCTCAAACCGATGACCATGGTTCAAGTGGCCGAAGTGGTCGGCGTCCACGAAACCACCGTCAGCCGGGCGGTTTCCGGGAAATACATGGCCACGCCGCAGGGTGTGTTCGAGATGAAGTATTTCTTCACCTCCGGCGTCGCGACCTCCAGCGGCGAAAACATGTCCAACACCAGCGTGAAGACCATCCTCGCCGAACTGATCTCCGGCGAGGACAAGGGCAAGCCGTTGTCGGACGAAGAACTGGTCGCCCGCCTGAAGGAAAAGGGCATCATGATCGCCCGTCGCACCGTGGCCAAATACCGGGCCGAACTGAACGTCCTCCCCAGCCACCTGCGCAAGTCGTACTGAGGTGGGAAGACGATACGGATTTCCCGGATTCACACGAATTTGGGAAGGGGCGTTTGGATTGGGTTCATCCGATTTCAATCCGTGTAAATCTGTGAATTCGTGTCTTCCCCGCCGATGGGGCGCTGACGGATCGAAGATTCGCCCCAGCCGGATCTTGCGCGATCAGCTCCGCTGCGGAATTCTCCGCCTGTCGGTCTCTAACCCAGGATCGCAAACGATACCACCATGCCAAACGCGCTCTCCACGAACGCCGAGATCCGTCACCTCAATCTCAAGCTGGCCGAACTCGGATTGCCGCTGTACGCCGCCGGAGTCAATTCGGAGGCCGCAGCATTGGTCGCCTCACTCATCGCCCGCAGTCGCGAGAAGGACCGCCTGCTCTCCTCCCATTTGTGCGCTGTCGATTCGCGCATCCAGGCGTTTCTCTACGACTACCTCGGCGACGTGGTCGTTCCGCCCAAGCTGCCGAACCGCACGCTGATCCTCGATCGTCCCGGCCTGGCCCGCGTCGCCTCGCTGCCGCCGGATCGCGATGAGTTCGTCAGCGACATCATCCGCAGCTACCGGGTGGCCAACGGCATCCTTCACAATCCGAAGTCCGACCGGCGCACCACCGAAGGCATCTTCCACGTCGCGGAAGGCGGCCTTCCGATTCCCGACGACAAGAAGGCAGTGCCCAAACGGGTCTTTGCCGCGCTATTGCGCCGGGCGTTCCAGCCGAACGTGGAATTGATGCGCCTGCCCTTCACATCCTCCCAACCGGAACAGGCGGAGACCCTGGTATCGCTCTACCTTCGTCCGGTCATCTGCCCGGAGGTCTCCGGGTTCGTGCCCGAACAGCGGATGGAGACGCGCTTTTTTGTCCCGGGAAACCTGGTCTGCAATCTGGACTTCGTGGAAAGCATCTTCGGCAACGGGGGCGATCCCAACCTGCCGGAAAACGATGCGGCATTGGATCCCGAGCATTGGTCCGGTCACACCGGCTGTGTCGTCCTCGCACCGCATCTGGTCGGAACCCTGACCAAGATGGAACTCGGACTGCCCCCGTGGGACCTGGCCACCGAACGCCAGCGTCGCGACGGCATGTGTTGGAAGGTGGAGTCGGAACTCTACAACGACGGTAACGCCTTCAAGATCACGGCGCGCGACGCGACCGGAGTGATCGTGACCGTCATCGGCGACAACTATTTCGGCTACTGCAAGAAGGAGGTCAAAACCCAGATTTCCTTTGCGGCCAATCTGTTCGGTCTCGCCGAGGAAGAGCACGCCGGCGGAGCCCTGGTGTTTCCACGGTACGATCTCGCGGGTGAATACGATTCAACCATCTACCGCCGGGCGAGCACCCACACGTTTCAGGAAGTCACCCAGTTGTTCCCGGACCTCATTGAAACCAAGCCCGAGGGCTATGGAGTGGACCGGTCCCATCCGGACATCCTGTTTGTGCCGGAAGACGCCCGGTTCGAGATCGATGCCCAACGGATTTCGTGGACCCAGAACGGCACGCTGCAAACCTTGAAGCTGCTGCTCGGTAACAGTTACGTGTTGCCCAGCGGATTCCGGATCCACCTCGAAAAACCGGTCGGCAACCGGGCCTGGCGATTGATCGGAACCCGTCCCGAGGGAACCCTCTGTCACAAGCCGTGCACCGTCTCGGGCGGCGGCAAGAGCGAGATTTCAAAACCGATCACCGACGCCATCATTCACGGGCCGGTGTTTGTCGCGGATTTTCAAAAGGACTTCGACCAGGTGGATGCCTTGTTGAAGCGCGACTATTCCGGTCGATTCAAGGATCCGACCCGGAACGGAAACGATTCGCGTCCCATCCTTTCTCCCCAGCGTTCGTTGGGCAGCGTCATCAAGCTCCTGACCCCGGGCGACGAGTACAACGACGACTACAACCGCTTCCTGGCGGGGGTTTCCCAGCACATCAAGGAATTGGTGTTCGTCCTGAAGCGGTTTTGGAAACCCGGTTGGGGCGACAACTGGCGCGATCAATTCAGCGTCGACATCATCAACGGCGAATCCTCCAACGAACTCCGCATTGGGCGCAAAAAACTGGCCACCCAGTTTCTCCGGGTCGGCTACGACACCGAGGGCCAATGGCGGACCTTTGGATTGCGGAAGGATTTTCATCCGGCCGGAAAGATCCAGGTCGAGGACGACATCACCGCCAGCGTCATCGTCCCGCGCAGTGCGCTGTCCGGACTCGACGTGTCCGCCTCGCAACCGTCCCTCAAGTTCGTTCACAACACCGAGACGCGGCTGTTCCAGCGCCCGGATGACGCGATCCTGCGCGGGTACGATCACACGACGGAGCACGACTTCGCCCAGACCGGAAACTTCTTCTCCAACTACGAACCTTTGGCACGGGCGAAGGCTGGCGAATTGATTGACGACGCGATCGGCTTTCATCAATTCACCGCGCCGATGCAGGAATTGGTTCGCGAGGTCCAAAAACGGCCGGAAATCGCCTTCTTCGTGTCCTCCGCCCACCCGCGGATCGTGGAGGGCAAGCCTTCGAAGAATCCGCGCTATCTTCAGTTGCGGCCCGATCTGCAGGATCCGCGGGCCAAGCATCTCGCCGAGGTGGCGACGCGGCTCGCCCGTCGACTGCCGACGAACCGGCCTCTTCATCAACCGGTGACTGCGGTACTCGCGGGACGCCGCAACAATCCCGCCGAGGGCAAGATCCGTTCACTGGCCTGCTACGGACCGATCCACTACATGGAATTGCCGGAGCTGTTCATGGAGTTCATCTCGTCCATGACCGGCAAATCCCCGAGCACCACCGGCGCGGGAAGCGAGGGTGCCCTGACCAAGGGGCCCTTCAATGCGCTGCCTCCGATCTACGACCTTAACGCCGCGTTGGTCGGCTATATCGTCTCCGCCTACGACACCTTCCTCACCAGCGCCGGATGCCTCGGACCGCAGGTGCGGGTGGATCACGACATCTCGCTGTTGGTGCCCGAAATCTGGTGCCGTCTCGGACCGGAGGAACGCGATCCGCGCTGGCTCATCCGCAACGGCATGCTGGAACGGCTGACCGATTTCCAATTCAACGGGCGCACCGTCGCCGCGAGCCGGCTCGGCTATCGGATCACGCGGAAATTCGTCAATGCCTTCTTCGGACGCATTTTCAACCATCCGCACGCGGTCCTCACCGATCCCATGCTCCGCCCCGAGCAGCAGGGCACCGCCGAGTTCGCCGACGCCGTCGACAACATCGTCGCCACCCACTCGCGGGTCGCGTTGCACTATTTCAACGACGGCTCCATCGCCTGGGCCTGCCCGCCGTTGCAGGCCCTGCTCCACATCATGCGGGACGGTCAGTTCGAGGGGAAAACGCTCGATCACCCCGACATCCGCGAACTCTTCAGCCGCGAGCATCTGCTGACCAGTGACTGGTACGAGGCACGCCTCAAGGCCCGACAGGCCCAGGACATCCGCCGCTGGCAGGCGCGGGTGCGCTACCTGGAGCAGTTCATCGCCAAACAGAGTTATATCGACGAGGTGGAACGGCTCGGACTCCGGCAACGGCTCAGTTCGTCACGCGTCCGGCTCGAGTCGGCAAAACATCGCGACTACCTCGAGACACTCCGCGGCACGATCGGTGGCGAACCCGCCATCGGTTGATCCACAGTCGGTGCGCCTCGGCAGATCGGCGTCCCGCATCGTGTCCTCAACACCCATTCTCGCCGCAGCCGGCCTCACTCGCACCTACCCGGGCGCGGGAACGCCGCTCACCGTGCTGCAGGAAGTGAGCTTCACCCTCGATGCCGGGGACACCCTGGCCATCGTCGGTCCGAGCGGCAGCGGGAAGACAACCCTGCTCGGATTGTGCGCCGGTCTGGATCGACCCACCGGCGGTTCGGTTCATCTGGCCGGACAGGATCTCGCCCAATTGGACGAGGACGGGCTGGCGCGGATCCGGAATCAGTCCGTGGGCTTCATCTTTCAGAATTTCCAGTTGATGGTGACGCTGACCGCGCTGGAGAACGTGCTGATTCCGCTCGAATTGCGCGGGAAATCGGATGGACTGGCGGCCGCCACCGAATGGCTGCAACGCGTCGGACTCGGCGATCGGCTGCACCACTATCCGTCACAACTCAGCGGCGGCGAGCAGCAACGGGTCGCCGTCGCCCGGGCCTTCATCAACCGGCCGCAGATTCTGTTCGCTGATGAACCGACCGGCAATCTGGACGGCGACACCGCCCGCCGGATTGCGGACATGATCTTCGAACTGAACGCCACCGTGGGAACCGCCCTGGTGCTGATCACCCACGACGCCGAACTGGCCCGGCGCTGTCGGCGCACGTTGCGGATGCGGAATGGTACGATGGTTGACTGACCCTGGCGGCCCGAGTACCGGCTGGACCTGCCGAATCTGGAAGAAGAGATTTGGACGGAATGAACGGAATGGACGGAATCCAATTCGTTCATCTGAAAACTGGGAACGGCGGCACGGAGGGCAGGAAGTGTCACCGATTCCAGAAGAGCCGATTCCATCCGACTCATTCAGTTCATTCTGTCCATTCCGTCTCCATTAGTGAATCCGCGTCCTACTGCGGCTTCTTCTGAATCGTTTCGGCTCAACTCATCTAACCCAGTGCCGCCGCGCCTGGAGGCATCAGACCGGGAGTGGCCGGATGCACGCCGACCTGCCCTTGCAACGAGGTCTTCCGGGAGAAGACGACCTCGGCGGCACGCCCGTCGTCGCCGGCGGCATTCACGGCGATCACCGGCAATTCGAAGCGCCCGTCCGGCAGCAGGAAACGGAACGAAAATGATCCGTCGTCACGCAGGGCAATGGGTCGACCGGCGATGGTGACCTTGGCGTCGCGCTCAGTGCTGCCGTAGAGGATCACTTCCGCATTCACGCGAAACCAGAAGCCGCGCGACGGAGGCAAAGCAGGTGCGGGAATCGACGCCGCAGACGAGATCCCGACCGATCCGGAAGCGGATGAAGACGGCAAAGACGGTGCGACCGTTAGTCCAACGGACAGATTCGGCACCCGATCGCGGGTCACTTGGGATTCCACCGGGACCCACTCGGTCACTCGTTCGGAACTCCCGCCGCCCGCTTCCCGGGCTTCCCGCCACAGCAAACGGTTCAATGCCTCCCGCACCACGGCGGCCCCTGCGGCTTCGATCTTTGACTTCTCCCGATCGGGCGTCATCGCCAGCAGGGATACTGGATCCACAGGTCGGCCCGCTTCCCGTGGAACCGGCGCTGGATTTTCGTCCGGCAGATGAACGTGGGAATGATACTGCACTTCCAGGGGCGAAACCGTGGGCTGACTGATCGCCCAGCCGCGCCATCCTCCGGCCGCGCTGCGAAATCCGATCTCCGCCACATATCGGCCACCGGCCGCCAACACGGGGACAAAACGGTGCGTCACGTCCAGCGGAAGCGGCTGTTCGGTGAGCCGGTGACCGCCAACGGATTCCTGCCAGACGCACAAACGCCATTCCCCGCCGGGAAACGCCTGTCGTTGGCGTTCCAAAACAGAGCCGTCCAGATCCCAATGGACACACACCGTGTAGGGATCCCGCGCCACAATCCAAACCGATCCCGGCGATCGATCGACGGGCAACGGTCCGGCCTCCCGATTTTCAGGCGCGACCGCCGGAGAATCATTGCCAGGGCCACTCGAATGCGGTGCGGATGCTGCCGGTGACGATCCCGCAGAGGCCCCTTCGCCCGACTCGCAACTCACACGTGTTTCGATCACCGCATCGAACGGTTCGGCCAAAACAACCTTATCGGAACCACTAGCGGGCAAGGTCGGAATGACCTCCGACAGCGGTAGCGCACCGACGCTTGCCTTCACCACCGGTTCGGGATCCGGCGACAGCAGAATTGCGGGGATCGGCGGGATTCGAATCGAAGGGGAGTGGCTGGCGGCGAACGCAGGACGCGGCGTCGCCGGGTGCGTTTCCTCCGAACGGGCTTTGGCGACCACACCTTCCGTCGGCGGTGTCTCATGCGCCGAAACGGGCGTTTTGGAGAGTAGAACCGAGGCTGCGACCGGAATGGTCATCGGTGATTTTTTCGGGACAGGCGACCGGGCCTTCGCCGATTTTTTAATCTTCGAGGAACTACCAACCGCCAGTCGAACCACCTCGACGGGCAGAGGTGTTGAAACGACCGGAACCGGCTCGGGAGTCGGAGTCACCGGTGGAGACTTCGCCTTCGCGACGGACTTCTTGCGGGCCGCAACGATCGCCGGTTTGGGGGTCGAAACCGGCACCACAGGAGGCACCACCGGATCTGCCGCTGCGACCGCAGGCACGGCGGATTTCTTCGGAGTAGTCTTGGCGACGGATGCCGGCGTCTGGGTTGGCGAAACAGGGGAAGCGGACGTCCCACGTCGCGGCTTCGCGGCAGGCGTGGCGATCACTGGCGGCGGGGTCGGCGGAGAGTTCTTCGGCGCTTGCGAAGGAGAAGCCGGTGAGGACGCGACGGAAGGGGGCGAGGTGGGTTTGGGCGGTTTCTTCACCTGCGCAAAGAGTGAAACCGGGCGGGTCCGGCGCGCAATGGGTTTTGCACGGATGAATCGGCGCTTGGTCGCAACCCATCGGACCGCTATGCCTAACGGCGTGACGTTGGCCGGCAAAAAACTCGGGGTGCTGCTTTCGGGATCCCCGGATTTACCTCCATTTCTACACGGGGTCCGCTTCGCCGCGGCCGCGCTGGCTGCAGGCTGCGACGTCTATCTTTATTGCATCGACGACGCCGTGCCCGGGGTCGGCCATCCCGAGCTGCAGCAACTCCGTCCACTCGGCTTGAAACTCTACGGTTGCGCTTACGGAGCGCATCGCCGGGGCGTGCCACTGGACGATCGGGCGACCTTCGGCGGATTGACGGTGGTCAGCGACCTGGTGGCGGGAACCGACCGGTTCATCAGCTTTCAATGAACCCATCATGAACCCCGGAATTCTCATCATCGTGGACAGCGATCCCCGCACCAGCGGCCGGCCCGCCGAAGCGATCCGGATTGCCGCCGGAGTCGGCATTTGGAAGAAGGTGGACGTCACGCTCTATCTCCGTGGCCCGGCCATTCTCGGGCTCGGCGAATGGGTCGATGATCTGAAAGACGAGGACAATTTCAGCCGGTACCTCCCGCTGGTGACCGAATCGGGCTGGCCCGTGCTGGTCCAAAAGGACGCTCCCGAATTGTCCGATCTGGGGGAGTCGCCGATCCGGTTTGAGCCGATCGACGACGGTGAACTGGCCCGTCGAGCCGCGGCCGCACGCCACGTGATGCGCTTCTGACATTCATGACCACGCTCCTCCACGTGTTGACCCGTCCCTCCGACGACTGGGTCCGATCCCTGATGCTCTCCCAGGAAAGCCACGCCGAACAGAACGTCGAGGTGATCGACCTGACGCTCGACACTCCCGACTACGCCCGCTTGGTGGAGCGGGTGTTCGCGGCCGATTCGGTGGCCACCTGGTAGGATTCCAAATCCGGTTCGCTCCCCCGGTTGAAACCGGATCCAAAGAGTCCGGTTTGACAGCCACGCGGTCACCTCGTAGCGTCGCTGAGTCATGAGTGCTGTCGCCCAATCCACCGATTCCGTTGTCACCCTCACCGAGTCCGCCGCCCGGCAGATCACCAGCATGCTGGCCGAGGACGCTGAAAACGCCGGCAAACCGCTCCGCGTGTACGTGGAATCGGGCGGTTGCTCCGGATTGCAGTACGGCATGACCTTCGACGAGAAGCGCGACGACGATCTGCATGTCGAATTCGGTGGCGTCGGCGTGGTGGTGGATCCGTTCAGCGCCAACTATCTCCGCGGTGCGGTCATCGATTTCAGCGACGCCCTGACCGGCGGCGGCTTCAAGATCAACAATCCGAACGCCCACAGCTCCTGCGGCTGCGGCAAGTCCTTCAACGCCTGATGGGTTCCGGATTTTGAATCTGGAGTGCTTTCTAACCGCCCGCGTGTCGGGCGGTTTCTTTTTGTCGCAATCCGGCGTTGGACTTGGCGGCGCCTGCCGGACTAGCCTTTGCCCGAATGATCGGCGCCCTGCTGTTGCCAGAGTTGAAGGAACTGATCCGGCAGCGTGACTTCGCGCAATTGCGGGAAATCCTGTCGGAGTTCCACGCGCCCGATCTTGCCGAATTGCTCGACGATCTCGAGCCGGCCGACACCGCAATCCTGCTCCGCATCCTGCCGCAGGGACTGGCCGCGGAGGTCTTCGAACACATTCCCCTGGCCGGACAGGAAGAACTTCTGCACGCCCTCGGCGATGCGGACGTGGCCAGCATCCTCAATGAACTGGCGGCCGATGACCGCACCGCCCTGCTGGAGGAACTTCCCGCGCGCGTCACGCAGAAGCTCCTGGGATTGCTGAGTCCCGAGGAACGCAAGATCGCCGCCAACCTGCTCGGCTATCCGAAGGGCTCCGTCGCGCGACGGATGACGCCGCACTACGTCGCCATCGAGCAGAAATGGACCATCAACGAGGTGCTGGACCATCTCCGCCGGACCGGTGCCGACCACGAGCGGATCACGTTGAACCAGCTTTATGTGATTGATGGGTCGGGGCGATTGGTCGATTGGGTGCGCCTCCAGAACATCGTCACCCACGACCCGGCCAGCCCTGTCGCGGAACTGCTCGAAGGCAGCAATCTCGCGCTCCGCGCCACCGACGACCAGGAAACGGCGGTCGCGGCCTTCAAAAAATACGACGTCACCATCCTGCCGGTCGTCGACCGCAATGACGTCCTGCTCGGAGTGGTCACGGTCGACGACGTCTTGGATGTCGCCGAAAAGGAAACCACCGAGGACATCCAGAAACTCGGCGGTATGGAGGCGTTGGACGCCCCATATCTCGAGATCGGTCTGCTCTCGATGGTGAAGAAGCGCGCCGGCTGGCTGGCCCTGCTGTTCATGGGCGAAATGCTCACCGCGACCGCCATGGGCTATTTTGAGGGTGAGATCGAGAAGGCGGTCGTGCTCTCCATTTTTCTTCCGCTCATCATTTCCAGCGGCGGCAATTCCGGTTCCCAAGCGACGTCGTTGATCATCCGTTCATTGGCCGTCGGTGACGTTTCGGTTCGCGACTGGTGGCGGGTCCTGCGCCGCGAAATCGTCGCCGGAACCCTCCTGGGTTTCGCCCTAGCCATCCTCGGATTTAGCCGGATTTGGATCTGGCAGCTCGCCGGCATCAAGAACTACGGCGAACACCACGGGCTCATCGCCTTCACCGTCGGATTCAGCCTCATCGGCGTGATCCTGTTCGGCAGCCTCGCCGGCGCCATGCTG
Source organism: uncultured Verrucomicrobiota bacterium (assembly GCA_903907925.1). Taxonomy (GTDB): domain Bacteria; phylum Verrucomicrobiota; class Verrucomicrobiia; order Limisphaerales; family UBA9464; genus CAIVQB01. The sequence continues at coordinate 15,101 of CAIVQB010000019.1, read as the reverse complement.
CCGTTTTTGCTGCGCGCGGTCCGCTTCGATCCAGCCGTGGCGTCGGCTCCCCTGGTCGCCACGCTGGTCGACGTCACCGGGCTCGTGATCTATTTCACCATCGCCTCCCAGGTTCTGCACAACACCATCCTCGCACCTTCCAAACCTGGCATCATCGTGATGGAACACGAAAAGAGTGCAGATTCCTTCGCCCGATTCCTGGGGCTGCGCGCAAAGGATGGTGACTCCGAACCCTGGACCGTTGAACGGATCGAATGGATGAAGGACAGCGACACCATCGTGGTCACCGTGGTCGATGGGGATTCGGTCACTTCCACGGCGGAATGCGCGGGAACGGGCGTTACTCTTGAAGTGACCGGCCATGAGCCCGAGCGACGCTGGCCGATCGCGCAGCGCTGTTTCGGTCACACGGTCGAAGTGGTCTGCCAGCTGCCCCGCTTTCGCAACAAGGGGACCGGCCAGGCGTGCGGCGTGGTGACGCCCCTGCCCTGGGAAGGCATCCTGCGCTGGCCAAGATGAATGAGCCGCTGAAGTTGAGTGCCGGCAGGACACCTCTACTGTTGGGCGGTCACGCCAGCCTGGCCGCCGCCCGCTGATTCTCCGTCAGCCGGGATCCTGAACTTCAGCCAGCGCTTGACGGCAATACCACGCGACCGCGGCGCTCAACGGCGGTTCCAGTTTCTCCAGCCCAGCCGCGTCCACCCAGCGGATGTCGTGATGCTCCTCCACCGCACGCGTCAGCGTCCCGCCACGAACCCGCGCGAGGTACATCATCCCGATGTGTTCATGAGTCGCGTTGATGCGGTGAATATCGAGGAACCGCGGGGAAATCAGGGCGCGCGTGCCGTCTTCCGTGGTGGGGGGACGTTCCCCGATGAGTTCCAATTCCAAGCCGGTTTCCTCACGGCCTTCCCTCAAAGCCGCCTGTTCCGGATCTTCGTCCAATTCGATATGCCCGCCGACCGGCAGCCATTTCCCGAGCTTGCGATGATGCACCAACAACACCTTGGAGGCCTGGACGATCAGCAGGGCCACCGTGAAATCGATCTTCTCGTGGAGATGAGGCATGGAAATGGGAAGGGAATGAGGCGCGCCAGCTCGGTGAAACTGCCGCACCTCATCGCTGGACGGAAGTCGGATCCGACGTGGCCGTCCGCCTTCACTTGTCCCTCGCCCCTCGCCTCCGCTCCACGGGTTCAGGGAGCCGCGTGAACGCGGAACTCCGGTACGTCCTCTCGCCCCTCGTCCCTCGCCTCTTGCCTCTCGCCTCTGCTCGACGCAGCCGGCAGGATCGCGCCATGGCTTCGCCCTACTCGTCCCGTTACTACGAAGGCTTGAAGGAGGATTCCGCGGCATCCGCACGTGAAACCGTGCCGCTTGTCCTCAAGCTGTTTCCGGCGCGGACGGTCGTCGATGTGGGTTGCGGTTCCGGAACCTGGGCCCGTGCGTATCTTGATGCCGGCTGCGACGTCCTCGGCATCGACGGCGATATCGTTCAAGCCGGTCAGCTTCAGATTCCCGCAGAAAAGTTCCAGCGTGCCAACCTGGCGAGCCCCCTTCGACTCCAGCGGAAGTTCGATCTGGTGAACTGCCTGGAAGTCGCCGAACACCTCGACGCGCGACGTGCGGATGGATTCGTCGCCGACCTGACGCAACTCGGGGATGTCGTCATTTTTTCTGCGGCAGTCCCCGGTCAGGGCGGGACGCATCACGTGAACGAGCAATGGCCCAGCTATTGGATCCCCCGGTTCGAAGCCCTTGGTTTCATTCCCTTGGACTGCCTGCGTCATCAACTGTGGCGGAACGAACGAGTCGCCTGGTGGTACGTCCAGAACGTGTTCGCCTTCGTTCGGGAAAGCCGGCGGGCGGATTTCCCGAACGCCTTCCAGGCCGCGCATTCCTGGCCCACCGACCTGGTGCATCCCCGTGCCTACGTCCGCGCAACCGTCCCCTCCGAGATGTCACCGCGCATGCTGAAGGAAGTGGCCCGCGCCCTCCCGCATTTCCCCGGCAAGATCATCAAACACCTCCGCGGTGCCTGATTCATCCCCTTCAACCCTTCAGCTCTTAACCGTTCAACCGCCTCCGCTTCACTCCTTCCGCGCCACCACGAACGCATTGAACATCGCATAGCGCAGCGGGGTGGCGTTCAACACCCAGTCCACCAGCGGCGACACCGTGCGATCGGTGCAGGCGACGGATTCCACGACGCAACCGTTTCGTTTGAGGAAGAAGGCCATGTCCAGGGCGTTGGTGCAGACGATGGCGTCGTCATCGGGCGTGAACGGCGTCTTGATGATCGGCTTCATCCGCTCGAATCGCACCGCATCCGGTTGCTCCCGCATGCGGCGGCGACGCTGGACGAGGGCCGCGACGTTGCGCCACTTGTTGGCGATGCCTCGCATGCGCGGATGATAATCGCGCCAACCGAGCGCCCGGAGAAAATTGGGACTACTGAGAACGATCCGCCCCGCCGGTGCGGTGACGCGGACCACTTCGGCCACGAATGCTTCGGGTTCCTCAACATGTTCGAGCACGTTCAACGCGCCCACCACGGCAAATTCACCATCAGGAAACGGCAGCCGCCGGCCGTCGTACCAGCGGCAGCGATCCGTCGCCTGGGCGGCACGGTCAATGTTCGCCTGAGCCACATCCACGCCCCAGGCGTCCACACCCTCGGATGCCAACCGCACCACCACCTGCCCCACGCCGCAACCGACGTCCAGCACCCGGCCACCTATTGCGCCTGGCCGGAGCGCCTCGGTGAATTTTCGATAAAACGCGGCATCCCACCCCGCCAGGATTCCGGCATAGGCGGTATCATCACGAACCCCGTCCAAATGACTCGAATGTCCCGGCATGGCAGATGAGAAAAAGACGGCCGCCGTCGATCACAACCTCATTGCGTGGGCTGATTCCGACGTCCGCCCCAGGTCAGGACACCGACACACACCAGGGCTGCGATGATCGCCGACAGACTGATCCACAGCGTATTGGCCGGTGGATCAAAGCGGAATTCAACCGTGTGTTCCCCTTCCCGGACCGCCACGCCGCGCATCAGGAAATTCGCCCGCAACAACGCGGCGGGTTGCCCGTCAACAGTCACTTTCCAATCGGGATTCCACCGATCGTTCAGCAACAGCACTCCGGCCGTCGTGGAACGTGTTTTGATCGAGATCCGCTTCGGCTCGTAGTGAACGATTGTTGCCTCACCCGGAGTCGAGGCTGCGGATGCCGTCACCGACGGAGCCGCATCGAGGATCACGGATTGATCAAGATCGAAGGTCGGTGCGCGCAGGCGTGACAGCGCCTGAGCCCCGTCGGGCAGGATTTCCCAACGGGTGAAGAGCCGGGCTCGGGGCAGCGACCCGGTGAATTCGAAGAGAGCAAACGGGCCCTGCGCCGTCGGTGCGGCGGTGACCAACTGCATGAGATCGGCGATGGGAAGATTCTGCGGCGGCTGCGAAACACCCGGCTTCAATGTCAGTCCGAAGGCGATCCGGTTGGTGAACCGCCGTTTCACCGGATCCAGCAGGTCGTTGAAGAGTTCCGCGCTCTTCTGCCACCCGATGAAGTACCGGGTGTTGGTGAGCTGCCAGAGCCGCAGGAAGGATTGTCCCGCCTCCTTGGACACCTCGCGGGCGGCGGGCAACTGGGCGGCGGTCTGGGGCGGGAGATTCTCCGCCACCGGACCGTAGGTCAGGGCCAGGACCAGCATCGACAAACGGTTTCGCGAGGCATCGTCCTCGGGGGAAACTCCCAGGCTGTTGAAATAGGCGGTCTCCATTTCCGGCGTCCGCGGCATCTGATCAATGTCCAGGCTCTGGATGTTGAAGTACTGGAAATGGTGCTCCAGCCATTCTTTTTGGAGATAAGTGAACTCGGTGTTGGGCGCGAGCGGGCCGGCGCGGCGGGGTGAAAGATGCGCCGTCACCCGTCCTTCCCAGGGCTTCTGCCGCAGCAATTCGACGACCGGGTTGCTCTTGTAACGCAGTTGATAATCGTAGTGCTTGATCCAGGGCCCGTCGGCGCGGAACAAATCGATCACCAGAATCAACCCCAGGCAGTACCAGGCGACACGAGCCCGCTCACCGGAAAACCATCCGGTCAAGATCACCCCCACCAGTCCCACGGACATCCCCAAAAACGCGATCGCCTTCCACACCTCAATCACGCTGAACACAGCCTTCGCCGGCTCGCTTTCTCCAAACGGAATCGTCGACAAATACTGGTCGAGCTGACCCGCCCGGCTCATATAAACCCCGGCCGCAAGCACTCCAAGGGCGAGAAAACCTAGCGCGCCATAAAACCAGTTGCGGTCTCCGCCGGGAGCCTTCTTCGACCAGTCGCGGAACTGGTCCATCAACGAGGCGCGCCGCGGCACGGCTTCACCGAGTGCGGAGCGGGCCAATCCCTCCAATCCGTAGGCGAAGAGGATCCACAACGACAGATGCATGCCGTGGAGAAACTTCATCGGAATCCGGATGGTCGAAAAATACGGCAGCTCGAAGACCAGTTGGTAGAACGGCGCGAACCGTCCATACGCCAGCAGCAGCGACACGAGGGCGGCCGCCGTCCAGAACCAGATCATGCGCTGTTCCTCGGGGGAATACGGCGAGAACTTGGAACGCCGCGACCGGAACGATCGCACGCAGGCCAGCGAAGCGATCAGCACCACCAGAACACCCGCGTATTCACCCGATCCACTGAACCGGGCCTGCGGTGAGCCGTCCTGGCCGACACCACCCCAATACGCACCGCCGCCGGCGGTATCCATCCGGTATCCGTACAAACCGGGCACCACGATGCGGAGTGTTTCGGCCTTGGGAAAACTCCAACCGGTGGAAAACTCCCAGCGTTCCGCCTTGGATTCCGCGGATTGCCCGACACCGGCGACGCCCTTGATCTGGGTGCCCACCAACGACGCCAGCGCATGGGCTGCGATCCACGCGGCGCAGACGGCCACCAGCGCCAGGCGCAGTCCTCCACGCGCCAATGCCGAGGGTCGCGCCGACGAATCCACCCACGCCTGCCAGACCGCGAAGCCTGCGACGTACAAACTCAGTATGGCGCCGACATCGGCTCCTTCGACAACGTTGATGCCGACGCAAAAGCCCGCCAGAAGCACGCGCAACCACGTCGTCCATCCCGGCTCGGTCGACCGCAGCAGCAGTCCAAGCGCGCACAGAGTCGCGGCCAGCGCCAGCGCCTTGGGGGGAAGTCCCCAGCAGGCATAGGACAGCGGATTGCTGTTCAAGCCCGCGGCCACCGCGGTGAGGACCCCGACGAGCGGGTGAAATCCGGCGCAACGGCAAAAGAACCAGCCGGCCAGACCGAGAAGACCGAGGGACAACGGCGCGTAAAACTTGGCGAACAGGACCGGGTCCCGCAGTGCAATGAACAGACCCATGGTCAGGTCGGGCTGCGAGCTGGGATCTTGATTGCCGACCCAATTGAGCGGGCGCCAGAGACCGGTGAAGGTGTGAATCACGGAATCGGCCTGCGACACCAGCGCACCGAGCGGACCGTCGTTGGAGAACAGCACCAGGGAGGGATCCAGGCTGCCGTGGAACAGGAAGATCAGCGGCAGGAAAAAAGCCACCACCAGGCAGGCGGCCTGGCGTTTTCCGGAGGCGTTCGGGGACACTTTCATGGTTCGACGTGGGCGTTTGAAATCAACTCGGCGGCGCGTCCGGGACGACCCGCGAGCCGTCGGAGGGCATCACGCAGCCGCACGACTGTCCAGCCCAAGGCGGCGGCCGCACGCCCCACCCGTTCTACCCGGCGTCGCCGGATCTCGTCGGCAAAGGGCGGCCGGAGGTGATCCATCATGTCGATTTTCACCTGCATCCGGGCGGCATGGAGCAGCAGCAGTCGCAATCGCCGCCAGGCATGGGCCGGACGCGGTTCCTGAAACCAGTCAAAGATCCGCGAGGTCAGATCCCATTCATCGTCCACGAAGCATTTCAGATCGTACATCTGCCGGCTCGAAGCGTTGAAGGGATGCAGCCGGTACTGGCAGAGGAACTGCGGAACCTCGACCACGCCGCCGGTCAGGGCCGCCCATTCCGCCAGGAACAGGCCATCGGCCACCTGCGGAAGGTCGTGGAACAGGCACACCGGTTCCTGGAACTCGGTTTTCAGGATTACGCCCGGGAGCAATACCGTCGCCAGCTCCGATTGCGGCCCGAGAAACCGATTCAGCGGAATCCGGCGGGAGGCACCGGTGGGACGCTGCTGGTTGCGGCCCAGAACTGCGCCCGATTGGGAAATTGTCTCATTGAAGCAATACGCCAGACCGCGTCCCGGCAACACCGCGAGTGCCTCCAGTAAAGTCGCGTTGAACTCCGGCTGAACCAGATCGTCCGCCATGATCAGGTGGAGATGCCGCGTCTCACGGGACAACGACAGACAACGGTTGAGGTTGCCCAGGACGCCGAGGTTCGTCTCATTTCGGCGGAATTCGCAGCGAAGGCTAGCGAATCCGGCGACGATCTCCGGGGTCGAATCGGTGGAACCATTGTCCAGCACCACCACACGATCCGGCCGTCGCGTCTGCGCGGCCAGGCAGGCCAGCGTGGCCAGCAAAAACCGTTCCCCGTTAAAAACCGGGATAACGGTGAGGAGGTCCGTCACGGCGAAGGCTCAAATCAGGCGCCGCAGCCAGGCACCGGGCCAGTGGGTGAGGTTGCGGTTGAGGCCGCTTTCATTGAACGGCCATGCCGGTTGCTCGACGACGAATTCCGGATGCCGGGCGGCGAATTCCTCGGCGGCTGCCGTCGGATTGTCCCAGACCCATTCCGGCCGCCCGCGGGGCGTATCCTGCAAATCCTTCATCACACCGTCGGTCGCCACAATGTAGGACCCCGGTGTGACCAGGTCGTGATACGCCTCGAGCTCGTCGAGGACATGCTGGCGGGTGTGATTGGAATCCAGCAGAACCAAAACGGTCTCGCCAGGTCGGATCATGCCGTGAACCTTCGCCACAATGTCCGGATCGGTGGATCCGCCTTCGACCAGGGTGATCGCACCACCGAGTTCGTGAGATTCAATCGCCTGCCGATTGTGGGGCCGGATTTCAATATCGATGCCGATGACCCGCCCCTTCCCCAACACCCGGCAGAGCGAGGCGTAGTAAATCAAAGATCCACCGTGGGCGACCCCGGTCTCCACGATGACATCCGGTCGGACCCTGTGGATCACCTCCTGGGTGCGGATCATGTCCTCGGGAAGCTGGATGATCGGCCGGCCCATCCAGGAAAACGTGTAGGAATACTTCTGATTCCATCCGACGTTGACCCATTGTTCCGCGATCAGATCGAAGGCCCGGTCCGAATACAGCGGCACGGTCTCCGAGCTGCCGCCGGATTCCCGCACAACAATCTTCCGATCGGTGTCGATGGTCAGTTTCATGGATTGATCAAAGCGTCAGGATGCGTCCGGTGAATCCGAGACGCGACAGGTCGGAGCGAATCTCTGCGGCGTAGTTCGGGTTGGCAATGACGATGAGTCCGAGACGCGGGATCATCGGATCGTCCGGACCGACAATCCGGACCGACGTGGCTGGAATGACACCCCCCTGCTTGGCCGGATTGGAGTCAATGACACGCCGCGGACGGCACCGTGGCAGTTGATTCACCAGGGCGACACCCTTGGCGCCCGCGCCCCAAACGGCCCAACCGCGTCCTGCCGCCGCCTTGGAAATCCGGGCCGCAAGGCGGTCCAAGGTCTGTTGAGCCCGCCGTCCGAAGGCACCAAATTTAGGCGGCGATAATCGGTGTTCGACCCGCGCCTTCGCAGCCACCTTCGACCGTTTCAGTTCCAACACCTGGTATTGCCCGCCAAAGACCGGCCGTTGACGCACGACGCGAAAACCGGCCATCCGGCAAAGTTGAGCGAGGGCCGCCTCGGTGAAGTAATTGCAATGCTCGTGGAACACATCCCAAAGACAGGAATGTTCGACGATCCACTCAAACCGCGGGGTTTCCAGCACCACCACCGGATCGCCGGCGGCCGTGGCGATGGCGTGAAGTGCCTTGAGAAAGGCACCAATTTCCGGCACATGCTCGACGACGTGGCGGCAGATCACTGCATCGTAGGGATGGGTGAGGTCGGACGGGCCGACGTAGTGGCGGAAAAACCGCAACCCGACGGCTTCCGGACGTCCGGTGGACTCGAAGGTGGTGTCGTAGCCATCGCCGGTGGCCCCCGCCGCCCGGCACAGCAACCTCAGGAAATCGCCCTTGCCACAGCCGACCTCCAGAATCCGTCCGCCTTCGAGTCGATTGCGGCGGGTGATTCCGCCCGCCAACGCTTCGAGGTGACTGTTGAAGGCCGGCGAGAAACACTGCCGATTCTCGTAGGCACCATCGTACGGGACTGCGGATCCATCGAAGCTGGCGTTGAACACCAGTCCACACTCCTGGCATTGAACGAGAGTGACATCGCGCCGCGGGACCCGACGCGCCGAGGCCGCGTCAGGAAAACGGTAATTCATCACCGCCGGTTGACGGGGCAGCTTCAGGATCGGCGACAGGAGACTCCCGCCACAGCCCGGACAATCGGAACGCGCCTTCATTAAAGCTCTGCCTGTATCATCCGTTGGAGCCCGCGTTCAAGCCTCACCTGCTGTGTCCATCCCAACGACTTCAGCCGCGCAACGTCCGCCACCACAAAATCCAGCGGGTCGGCCACTCCGATTTCCGGAACGTCGAGCAGCTCCGTTCTCCCCACGGATTCCGCCACCTGTCGCGCAAGATCTCCAATCGCGACACCAATCCCGGTTCCCACATTGATGGCACCGTTGAAACGAGTTTCGAGTGTCCGCAACAGCGCAGCGGCGACGTCATCGACGTGGATGTAGTCCTTGATGCTGCGCGGTGTCTTGAGGGTCACGCGTTCACCCGCGCGGAACCGGCGGATGAGGGAACTCACCAGACGATCCGGATGTTCCCCGGGACCGTACGGATAGAACAGTCGAGCCCAAGCCAGGGCGACACCGTGCCGCTCCAGGTTCTGCCGGAGCGCGCGGTGCAGCACATCCTTGGATTGACCGTACAGGGATGCCGGGACGATTTCGGAATGATCCTCCACCAGCGGCACGCCGTTGATCCGGTACTCGATGCAGGTGCCCAAGGCGACCACCTGTCGAACCCCTTCCGCGACCAGCCGATTCAAGAAGGACTGACTCCAATCGACCCACGAACGGTTCTCAGCGGATTCCAGGTACACACCCGGCGTTGCGATCCAGGCGGCATGCACACAGGCGTCCGGATTGAACCTGGAGATCCCGCTCCAGGGTGGTTCGGCAAGGCTGCCGTTGAGATGGACCCAATCTTCGCCGGTCGCCGGTACCACCCGCGCGGTACGCGAAATCACCGCGACCGAATGACCGGCCGCCAGCGCCGTCCGGACAAACGCCGAACCCACGAATCCAGTGCCGCCGGTGACGAGGATCCGCATGGTGAATTCAGCGGAACGCCGCCAACAACGGAAGGCTGCGATCCCGTTCGGAGAGGAACGGTTCCGGCAGCGGCCATTCTATTCCCACCTGTGGATCATTCCACCGAAGGCCACGGGCCAGCGCGGGATCGTAGGTCTCGCCCATCAGGTAGGTCATTTCGGAACCGTCGACGAGACATTGAAATCCGTGGGCAAACCCGGCCGGAACATAGAGCTGCGTCCCGTTTTCGGCGGAGAGTTCAAAGGCTTCCCAACGGCCGAAGCCGGGAGAAGCGGGCCGGACATCGACGACCACGTCCCACACCTTCCCGAGCGAGCAGCGAACCAGTTTCACCTCGGGCTTCGGATCGGCCTGCCAGTGGAGTCCCCGGATCGTGCCGCGTTTCAGGGTTCCTGTGACGTTTCCCTGCGGCCACCGCAGGTTCAATCCGTGCGCGGCGAATTCGGTTTCGCACCAGGTTCGCGCAAAATAACCACGCTCATCCTCGCGGCGTTCCGGTTCCAACCGCCACACCCCATCGAGCGTTGTGGGGATGAATCTCATCGCCCCTCAAACGATTCGCACTTCGGGAACCGGAACAATGAACCGGCCACCCGCCGCGACATAGGCCTGTTGCTGACGGAGAATCTCCTCGGCGAAATTCCAGGTCAACAGGACGGCATAATCCGGGCGGCGTTCCAGCAAAGCCTCGGGTACAACGATCGGAAGATGGGTGCCCGGCGTAAACCGCCCCTGCTTGGCGGTGCTGCGGTCGGCGACGAAATCGATCAGCGTCTCGTCCAATCCATAATAATTGAGCAGGGTACTGCCCTTGGCCGAGGCACCGTACGCCGCCACCGAATGCCCGGCCGCCTTGAGACGGCGCAACAGCGATACGAGATCATCCCGGATACCGCGGACCCGGCGACTGAAGTCATCGTAGTATCGCAGTGAGTCGACACCCTTCCCCGCTTCTTCCGCGGTCAGCGCCGCCACGGATGGATGGATCGGATGCGACCCGGGACGGGCGACCGACAAACGCAGCGATCCGCCGTGAATGGCCAGTCGTTGCACCTCAAACACCTCCAGCCCATGACGGGCCATCAACGGCAGGACGGCGGTGAGAGTGAAGTAGAACACATGCTCATGATAAATGGTGTCGAACTCGACATGTTCGATCAGCTCGCAGGCGTATGGGAACTCCAACACCGCACGGCCACCCGGTTTGAGCAGGGTCGCCAAACCGCCGACAAAGCCGTTGATGTCGGGCACGTGGGCGAAGACGTTGTTGGCTAGGATGAGGTCAGCCTGCTGCCCGGCCGTGGCCAGTTCAACGGCGAGTTCCTGTCCGAAGAACCGGCACAGCGTCGGCACCCCGCGTTCGACGGCGACCTTGGCGATGTTGGCGGCGGGCTCGATGCCCAAACAGGGAATCCCCGCGGCGACGAAGTTTCGCAACAGATAGCCATCGTTGCTGGCGATTTCAATGACCCGGCTTTTGGGTCCGAGCTGGAAGGCCGTGCGATGACATTCGACCGCCTCGGCGGAATGCCGCAACAACGCATCGCTGACCGAGGAAAAGTAGAGATAATCGCTGAACAGATCGGCCGGCGGAACAAGATCGGTGATCTGCAACATCCAGCACGATTCGCAAACGGCGAGGCGCAGTGGGAAACGCGGTTCGGGATCGGCCAGCTCGGTCGCGGTGAGGAGACGGTTGGCAAGCGGTTGATCGCCGAGGTCGAGAATGAGTCGACCGCCGGACGCCCCGCAGGATCGGCAGCAAAAAGAGGTCATCGTGAGGTTCCGGTTGCCCAGGGCAGTCCGGATTGAGAGGCATCGGAGGTGTACTGTTGGATCTGCGACCGGGTGAGCGCCGGAATTCCGGCGGCACCGTCCCGAGCCGCCGCCGCGCGATACCAATTCACGGTCATGGCCACTGTTTCCGCAAATCCCCAGACGGGGCGCCATCCGAGGAGAGCGTGGGCCTTGTCGATGGCCAGTTGGAGGCGTCCGGCCTCGTGGGGCGCCTTGTTCTCGGAGAGGTCCCGCCACGTTCCGGGCCAGTGCAGCAGGATTTCGTCGACGAGCGCAGCAACGGTTCGTTGCGAATCAACGGCCGGCCCAAAATTGAAGGCACCTGAAAGCGCCCGCGCGACATCAGGGTCGCCCCGTTGAAGAAGCGCGGCGAGCCACAGGTAACCGCCGAGGGGTTCGAGAACATGTTGCCAGGGACGAACAGCGGCACGATTCCGAACCTCCACGACCCGACCTGCGGCGAGAGCCCGGACCGCGTCGGGAACAATCCGATCGACCGCCCAATCGCCGCCGCCAATCACATTGCCCGCCCGGGCGCTGGCCAGCCGATGGAGGCCTTCCGAAAAAAAGGAACGCCGGTAGGAAGCGATGGCAATTTCCGCCGCCGCCTTGCTCGCGCTGTACGGATCATGTCCACCGAGTGGATCCTCCTCGCGATAGCCGTAGAGCCATTCCCGGTTTTCGTAGCATTTGTCCGTGGTGACGCAGATGACGGTGCAGCGGTCAGGGAGAGAACGGACGGCATCCAGCACCTGGACGGTTCCGATGACATTCGTTTGAAACGTCGAAACCGGTTCGGCGTACGACGCCCGGACCAAGGGCTGGGCGGCGAGGTGAAAGACGAACTGCGGGCGGAACTCCGCCACGGCCGCGCGAATCACCGGGCCGTCGCAGATGTCCGCATGCCAATCCCGAACCCGGGTCGAAAGTTGCAACGCATCGGACAAGGCCGGGACCGTGGGAACGCCGAGGGAAAACCCTCCGACCTCGGCTCCGAGCTGAAGCAACCATTCCGTGAGCCACGCTCCCTTGAACCCGGTATGCCCGGTCACCAGGACTCGCGCACCGGAAAACTCCCCACCGAAGGCCGCGCCGTTGCTCACCATTTCCTCCACGGCGCACGGCCGGATTGCCATTCCCGGTCAAGCAACTGCTGTTCCCGGTAGGTGTCCATGCACTGCCAGAATCCGTCATGACACCACGCCTTCAACTGGCCAGCGGTCGCAAGGCGTTCCATTGGACCCTTCTCAAACACGCACTCGTCCGATGGGTCGAGGTAGCTTTCGATCCGGCGGTCAAGGACCATGAACCCGCCGCTGATATAGCCGCTTTCGCGTTCCGGCTTTTCACGAAAGGCGGTGATGGTTTGCCCGTCCATCGCCAATTCCCCAAAGCGTCCAGAGGGCTTCACTGCGGTGATGGTGGCCACTGCGCCGTGCGACTGATGGTACCGGATCGACCCATTGAGATCGCTGTCGGTCAACCCATCGCCGTAGGTGAACAGGAAGGTGGGTTCGTCGATAAAGGCCAGTGCTCGGCGAAGTCGTCCGCCGGTCTGCGTTTCGAGGCCGGTTTCGAGGAGCGTGACCGTCCAATCCTCCTCGTCGTGGTTCGAGTGATACTTGATCTGGGGATTTCGCCCCAATTTCAGGGTCACGTCGCTGGTGTTCCAAAGGTAGTTACGGAAGTAGTCGCGGATGACTTCGCCCTTGTAACCCAGACATAGGACGAAATCCCGATGCCCCTGCGAGGCATAGAGCTTCATGATGTGCCAGAGGATGGGACGTCCTCCGACCGGGACCATGGGCTTGGGCCGGTACTCGGTTTCCTCACGAAGGCGGGTTCCCAGTCCCCCGCATAGAATGACCACTTTCATTGATTTCTTGAAAAAGGCAGCAGCGCCAACGCTAAACGCCGAGCGGGTCGATTCCAGACAAAACAGGTCAAACTCCGCGAGAGTGGGTGTCCGCTAAATTCACTCGACATCGCAGGGTTCACGGCAAACCCTCCGGGCTGGAGGGTAACTATCTCCATTTCAAGGAATTCTCATGAAACGCTTCGCCCGTGTTCTGGCCGTTTTTCTACTTCCATTCCAGGTTCTGTTCGCGACCGGGGTACCCATCGCGTTGGTCAACCCTAGTTTCGAGGACCTTTCAGGAACCGACCCTCTTCATTTTGATGCGTCGGGAAAACTCAAGTCGGGTCACGCGTCGGCATTTCCAGATACTCCGCCCGATTCCAGCACCTTCACGACCGTTGATGCGATTCCGGGATGGGTCGGATCAACCCAGAGCGGAACCGTAAATCCCCCACCATTCCTGATTCCCGGAGGAGCCTCAGACGGCTCGAATTGCGCCTGGGTCAATGGTTCTCGAACCATCAGTCAATCGCTTACCAATCAATTTCAGGCGAACACGTTGTACCGACTTCACGTTGATGTCGGTTCACCGAAGGGCGTCCCATTTCCAGGGTATTCGATTGGACTCTACAGCGGAACCCAGACGGTCACGTTGGATCCGGGTTCCATTCCCGTTTCGTCAGGCTCGTTCATCACTGCAACCGTTTCGGTTCTGATTCTTCCAAACTCGCCCTTGGTCGGCACACCGATTCAGATCAAGCTCGGAAGCCTCGGGCAGCAGCCCGGACAGGTGTATTTTGACAACGTTCGCCTGACGATGGAGGCGCCCGGGAGTTGTGCGCCGATGCCTTCGGGAAGCGTGGGATGGTGGCGCGGCGACGGTCCAAATGATTCGATCGGAGCCATCGGCGGAACCTTTCGTGGCGGGGCAACAACCGGGGCCGGATACATCGGATCGGGTCTTTCATTCCCAGGCGGTCTGTCGGCGCTGACGCTCAACCAAGGTTTCGCCTTGTCCTCGCAGGATTTCAGCGTGGAACTGTGGATCAAACGAAGCGATTCGACCCGAGCGGGAACCGACTTCGAAGCCGGGCAATTCTTTGCTGGAAGCGCAAACGGCTTCAGTTTTGGACTCACCCATCCGGGCCGCCTTTATCTGAGCCACGTTGGGATCGATTCAATCTACAGCACAACGGCATTAACCGACAAAGCGTGGCATCACGTCGCAATGACTCGCGGCGGGACGACTCTCCGTTTTTATCTGGATGGTACGTTAACTGACACTCTTCCGTGCGCCGTCAACTACGACATGAGCGGGCCGTTTGCGATCGGTGGGCTCGGGACACCGTTTGGAGGGGTAGGGTACGGATTTCTGGGGGCCATCGACGAGCTGGCCGTCTACAACCGCGAGCTTTCGCCGACGGAAATCAACTCGATCTATAGCGAGGGCACTTCTGGGAAATGTGGTGCCTCCGCGGCATTGGGTTTCGCAAACGTGCCGGACGCGACCCAGGCCGGAATGCCATTTCGATATCAACTCAGCCTTACCAACAACGGTTCCACTGCAATAACCGACCTGCAAATCAACGATTTCATAACACCGAACACCCCGATCACCGCCGTATCGGCGACGCTCGGGTCAGTTTCATCACTGGGTGGATTTGTAAGCAGTTCCATACCGGTGCTGAATCCCGGCAACTCAGTCCAGATCGACATACAACTGAATCCGAGTGCTTCGACCGGGTCGTTTCTCACGAATCTAGCGTCCGCCGTTTTCTTTGTTGATGGGATACGATACTCTGCGTCGCTCGCGCCTGTCGCGACCCGTGTCGTCGGTCCACCACTCCCACCTCCGGCGGGAATCGTGGCGTGGTGGAGAGGTGAGGGGAGTGCATTGGATTCCGCGGGAAACAATGCCGGCATTCTGGCGGGTCACGCTGCCTACGCCCCTGGGTTGGTGGGCAACTCATTCTCGTTTGACGG